>NZ_JBRYHT010000003.1:0-367734 GCF_053309355.1 Citrobacter freundii complex sp. 2025EL-00176
TGCTGATATGGCTCAGTTGGTAGAGCGCACCCTTGGTAAGGGTGAGGTCCCCAGTTCGACTCTGGGTATCAGCACCAGTTTTTCGGTTAAAGTTCGGCATTTAGAAAAGAATTTGCCTGGCGGCTGTAGCGCGGTGGTCCCACCTGACCCCATGCCGAACTCAGAAGTGAAACGCCGTAGCGCCGATGGTAGTGTGGGGTCTCCCCATGCGAGAGTAGGGAACTGCCAGGCATCAAATAAGTGAAAAGGCCATCCGAAAGGATGGCCTTTTTGCGTTATGCTTCTTGCTAACCCGTAGGCCCGGTAAGCGCAGCACCACCGGGCAAAACAGAAGATTAATGAATCACCTGCGACAAGAATGCCCGCGTACGTTCTGATCTGGGATTCGCAAAAAATTCATCCGGCGGTGCCTGCTCCACAATCTCGCCAAGATCCATAAAGATCACCCGGTCAGCCACTGTGCGGGCAAATCCCATTTCATGGGTAACGCACAGCATAGTCATACCCGATTGCGCCAGACCGATCATGGTATCAAGCACCTCTTTCACCATTTCCGGATCCAGCGCTGATGTGGGTTCATCAAACAACATTATTTTGGGTTTCATACACAGCGAGCGTGCAATGGCCACGCGCTGTTGTTGTCCGCCAGAGATTTGCCCAGGATATTTATGCGCATGTTCAGCAATGCGAACTCGCTCAAGGTAGTGCATTGCCAACACTTCAGCCTCTTTTTTCGGCATCTTTTGCACCCAGACTGGTGCTAGCGTACAGTTTTGCAGGACCGTCAAATGAGGAAAGAGATTGAAGTGTTGAAAGACCATGCCAACTTCTTGCCTGACGCGCTCAATATTGCGAATGTCTTCATTGAGTTCAATCCCATCCACCACAATACGTCCTTGCTGATGCTCTTCCAGATGGTTAATACAACGGATAGTCGTCGATTTACCCGAGCCAGAAGGACCGCATAAGACGATACGCTCTCCTTGTTTTACCTGCAGATTGATGTTTTTCAAAACGTGGAACTGTCCGTACCATTTGTTGACGTTTTCCAGCGTAATCATCGCGTCAGTAGACTGCATTAATAATTGGTTCATAAATTCCTCAGTGCGGTGTACGCCCGGTATTAAAACGTTTTTCCAGATGTTGGCTGTAACGCGACATACTGAAACAAAAGATCCAGTAAATCAGTGCGGCGAAAACATATCCTTCCGTCGACATACCCAGCCATGCAGGATCCACGGTTGCTTGCTGCACGCTGCTGAAGAGATCAAACAGGCCGATGATGATGACCAGACTGGTATCCTTGAACAGGGCAATAATCGTATTAACCAAACCAGGAATAACCAGCTTGAGGGCTTGGGGAAGAATAACCAGACCCTGGGTTTTCCAGTACCCTAGCGCCAGTGATTCAGCCGCTTCATACTGACCTTTTGGCAAGGCCTGTAACCCCCCACGAACCACCTCCGCGACATAGGCTGACTGGAAAAGAATGACGCCGACCAGTGCCCGGATAAGCTTGTCGATGCTGGTCCCCTCCGACATAAACAGAGGGAGCATGACAGAGGACATAAACAGGACGGTGATCAACGGTACGCCGCGCCAGAACTCAATAAAAATGACGGATAAAATCCGCACGATTGGCATATGAGAACGACGTCCCAATGCCAGTAGAATCCCCCACGGAAGTGCGCCCGCAATACCGACGGATGCGATGATAAGCGTCAGCGTTAACCCGCCCCACTGCCGGGTTTCTACTCGCTCAAGCCCGAAAAACCCACCGTACATCAACCACCAGACCAGCAAAGGATAAACGACTGCCCAAACGGCGATATAACGACCACGGTGGGGAAGGGTTTTCCAGAACATGGGAACGATTGAGACCAGGCCAATCAGCAGGGCCAGATTTATGCGCCAGCGCTGATCGTGTGGGTAAAGTCCATACATGAATTGTCCGAAGCGTTCATGAATGAACACCCAGCAGGCCCCCGCTTTAGTACAGTCAGCTCGGGTAGAGCCTATCCAGTTGGCCTGAAAAAATACCCAGTTCGACAGCGGTGGAAGGAAGGACCAAATTAGCCACACGCATAGCAGCGTGAGCAGGCTATTTGACCAACTGGAGAACAGGTTTTTGCGAACCCAGAACAGACAGCGGCTTGCCGGGTTACTGCTCTGGCGCGCAGGGCGAGACAGCAGTGCTTTTGTCATCATGGCTCCTTAGCGCTCGATCAGTGCGATACGACGGTTGTAAATATTCATCAGTAGAGAAATGCTCAGGCTGATGATCAGGTACACCGACATAGTGATGGCAATAGTTTCAATGGCTTGTCCCGTTTGATTGAGTACCGTGCCGGCAAACAGGGAAACCATATCCGGGTAACCAATGGCTGCAGCGAGCGATGAATTTTTAACGATATTCAGATACTGACTGGTTAGTGGAGGAATGATGACGCGCAGCGCCTGCGGGATGATGACCTGGCGGAGCGTCACCGGATTTGGCAAACCCAGAGAACGTGCTGCCTCATGTTGGCCATAAGGAACGGCCTGAATTCCTGCCCGAATAATTTCTGCAATAAACGCTGAGGTATACACTGAAAGCGCCAGCGTCAGAGCCGCCAGTTCAGGTATAAGCACCATACCGCCACGGAAATTAAAACCGCGTAATTCGGGGATATCCCAGTGAAGCGCCGCGCCAAAAAACCATTGTGAAATCATCGGTAAAAACACGATCAATGCCAGAGCTGTGGGCCAGGTACGGCGTAACTGACCGGTTTTGGTCTGGTGCATTTTGTTGAAACGGAATAGCCCGAAGGTGATAACGACGGCAATAAGGACAGCAGTACAAAAGGCAAAAAGACCTTCTCCCATTTGCGGCGCCGGAATATACAGCCCCCGGTTGCTCAGAAATATTAAATCCAGCGCGTTCACGGCCTGACGTGGGCCGGGCAGGTTACGTAATACGGCAAAATACCAAAAGAAGATCTGCAATAGCGGCGGGATATTACGGAACGTTTCAATATAGACCGTGGAGAGCTTTCGCAATAACCAGTTATCTGACAGGCGTGCCAGCCCGAGAAAGAAACCGAGGAATGAAGCGAAGACGATACATAGTGCGGAAACCAGCAGCGTATTAAGCAGACCGACCAGGAAGACGCGGCCATAGGTATCGCCTTGCTCGTAATCAATCAGATGCTGGACAATACCAAATCCGGCGCTGCGATCGAGAAAAGAAAATCCCGAGGTAATACCGCGACTGCTCAGGTTATTAATCGTGTTATGAATGAGATAGACCGCAATGCTAATGACTGCAATGACGGCGAGTATTTGAAATAACCAGGCGCGGACCGCAGGGTTAGAAAAGGATAGCGATCCTTTTACGGTTGAGCGGCGATGAAGCATAAGAAAACCTCGGTAACAATGGCTCTGGGCTGAGCGCCGCAGCTGCGGCGCCCGTTACATCACTTTGCATTAGCGAACCGGCGGCGCATATTGAATGCCACCGTTGTTCCAGAGGTTGTTCTGTCCACGTTTGATCTTCAATGGACTTTCCGATCCAACGTTACGTTCAAAGATCTCAGAGTAGTTACCTACCTGCTTAATAATGTTATAAGCCCATTTGTTATCAAGCTTCAGATCCTTGCCATAATCCCCTTCTTTACCTAACAGATGCGCCATATCCGGCGTTGCAGGATTAGCCGCTTTTTCATCAACGTTTTTCGAGTTAACCCCCATCTCTTCCGCATTCAGCATCGCGAACAGCGTCCAGCGAACAATGGAGAACCATTCATCATCGCCACGACGTACAACCGGACCTAGCGGTTCTTTAGAAATAACTTCTGGCAGGACAATCCACTCTGCAGGATTGCTCAGCTTGATTCGCAGGGCATACAGCTGAGACTGGTCAGAGGCCAGCGTATCGCAACGTCCTGATTCCAGAGCCTTGGCTGATTCATCCGAGCGGTCAAAAGTGACAGGGGTGTACTTCATATTGTTGGCTTTAAAGTAGTCAGCCACGTTTAGTTCGGTATCGGTTCCTGCCTGAATACACACCGTTGCGCCATCCAGTTCTTTCGCGCTCTTCAGGCCAGCTTTATTGTGGGTAAGAAAACCAATGCCGTCGTAATAGGTTACGCCAGTGAAAGACATGCCCATACCTGCATCACGAGAGGAGGTCCATGTGGTATTACGCGAGAGCATGTCGACTTCGCCAGACTGTAACGCGGTAAAACGTTCCTTGGCGGTGAGCGGGGTATATTTTACTTTGGTATCATCGCCAAATACGGCGGAGGCAACGCCTCGGCATACGTCGACATCAATACCTGAAAACTTACCGCTCGCATCGGCGTAAGAGAAGCCAGGCAACCCGTCACTGATCCCGCATTGCACAAACCCTTTTTTCTTTACGGCATCAAGTGTTGCGCCGGCATGCGCCTGATTTGCAATCGCAAGGAGCACGCCGGCCGCAGCCAGGCTGGCTATTATCATCTTTTTCATAGAGCATCCTGTGTGGAGGAATTATTGTTATGAAAACGTTCTGAAAACGTCTTTTACCGGTCTGTGGCTTTGGCCATACTCTTTTAAGCAAAGGTAGTGCCAGGTTTTTGCGCACGATTATTCGACGCAATATGCAGAGTGTAGACAGGAAAAAATAAATGCAGCGCCCTGAAGTGGTGCAAAATTGAAACGTAAGCCACATTTCAGCGCAAAAATTTTAAAATCAGACAGGACGCGTGGTAACGATTTCGGACGTTAATATTGATCGCGTGAGAATAATGAAAAGAAAACGCGGAGTAACGAAGAACAGGAAAAATGCTAATTTCAAATTGTGGATATGTGAGGGATATCTATAACAATTTTATTATTTAGAAAGGGCGATAAACCAACGTTTTGTCTTATATGTGAATTTTATTTTTATTGCTAAAAGCGCGGTAACAACCGCGCTTTTAAGAACCGTTATTTGGTCAGGGCAACTATCCCAAGCGTCAATCCGGCAACGGCGGCTGCGCCACCGGCGATGGCACCGGCTGTTTCCCAGTTATCCTGCGTGGTACCTTTCATACAGGTATTGGTATGAACCAGGCGTCCCTGATCGTCGTATACAGGTACGCAAGGAGAATCGTGTGCACAACCGGCAAGAAACGCGGTAAGCAATGCAACGGATATTAATCTTTTCATGGTGTTACCTCAAAAATAAGCGTTTCGCTAATTGAGCAAAGACAAACGCTAAGCCATCTGCGAACTCGGTCATTATTTTACCACTTCTTAAAAAAAGACTGACAGGAGGAATAATCTCAATTCATGTGGATTGTAAAAATAATGGATAAAAATAAAGGTTGCGGGCAGGTTTTAAGGAACGACTTAAATGAAATAAAGGGCTATCTTATTAATAAACAAAGAGAGAGTGTAGCGATGAAAAAGGCGTCCGCAGACGCCTTTATTTTACAAATTAATCAGTGTGCCGACTAAAACGCCGTCTGACGACAACGAAGAAGACGGGAACGAAGAAGATCGCTAACAATGTTGCGGTTAGCATTCCCCCCATTACGCCTGTACCGACCGCATTCTGCGCACCGCTACCTGCGCCGTGGCTGATAACCAGAGGCATAACCCCCAGGATAAATGCCAGGGATGTCATCAGGATAGGGCGAAGACGCATGCGGGATGCCTCCAACGTTGCTTCGATCAGTCCTTTGCCCTCTTTATCCATCAGGTCTTTGGCAAACTCGACGATCAGGATGGCGTTTTTAGCCGAGAGGCCGATAGTGGTTAGCAATCCAACCTGGAAATACACGTCGTTATTCATCCCACGTAGCGATGCTGCTAACAGTGCGCCAACCACGCCAAGCGGTACAACCAACATCACCGAGAATGGAATTGACCAGCTCTC
Organism: Citrobacter freundii complex sp. 2025EL-00176; assembly: GCF_053309355.1. NCBI lineage: Bacteria > Pseudomonadati > Pseudomonadota > Gammaproteobacteria > Enterobacterales > Enterobacteriaceae > Citrobacter > Citrobacter freundii complex sp. 2025EL-00176. Next base: position 5,885 of record NZ_JBRYHT010000003.1, read on the forward strand.
ATACAATGCGGCAAGGCAAAGGAAGACAACGATGAGCGAGATAGCATACAGCGCAGGCGCCTGGTTCCCTGAGAGTCGTTCCTGATAGGACATACCCGTCCAGTCATGGCCGATACCGTTAGGCAGTTTCTCCGCCAGGCTTTCCATCAGCTCCATCGCTTCACCGGTGCTTCGGCCTGGCGCCGCTTCCCCTAACAGTTCCATAGAAGGCATACCGTTGTAACGTTCCAGACGTGGTGACCCGTAGATCCAATGTGCGGAACTGAACGTGGAGAACGGTACCATTTCGCCATTGGCGCTACGAACATACAGATTATTGATGTCTTCCGGCAACATACGGAATTTTGCATCGGCCTGTACGTACACTTTTTTCACGCGGCCACGGTCAATGAAGTCATTGACGTAATAACCACCCAGCGCAGCGGAGATGGTTTCATTAATATCGGACAGCGAGACACCAAGGGCCTGAGCTTTTTCCTGATCGACATCCAGCTTGAACTGTGCGGTATCCTCGAGACCGTTTGGACGCACGCGAACCAACAGGTCAGGGTGTTTAGCAACCATACCCAGCAGTTGGTTACGCGCTTGCGTTAACGCGTTATGTCCCAGTCCGCCCTGGTCAATCAGCTCGAAGTCGAAGCCGGTTGCGGTACCCAGTTCAACAATGGCTGGCATGTTAAAAGGGAACACTAAACCATCACGAATCTGGCTAAAAGCGCGGGTTGCTCTGGCGATAATCGATTCAACGTTATTCTCGTCGCCACTACGTTCTTCCCAGGGCTTGAGACTGACAAACGCCATCCCTGAGTTTTGCCCCTGTCCGCTGAAGCTAAAGCCGTTAACCGTAAAGACGCTTTCGACGTTGGCTTTCTCGTTGTTCAGGTAGTAATGGGTAACCTGATCCAGCACTTTCTGGGTTCGTTCTTGCGTTGCGCCGGCCGGAAGCTGAATCATCGTCAGGAATACGCCCTGATCTTCTTCTGGCAAGAAGGAGGTTGGAAGGCGCATAAACAGCACCGCCATCCCAATCACGATAATCAGGTAGACGACCAGGTAACGCCCGGTTTTACGCACAATACCGCTGACGCTATTGGTGTAATGGTTGACGCTGTGATCGAATTTGGCATTAAACCAGCCAAAGAAACCGCTTTTATTCTCGTGATGTTCAGCCGATACCGGCTTCAACAGCGTTGCACAAAGCGCGGGAGTCAGGATCAGCGCTACCAGCACTGAAAGCGCCATTGCAGAAACGATAGTGATAGAGAACTGCCGATAGATAGCCCCGGTTGAGCCGCCAAAGAAGGCCATCGGGATAAATACCGCTGACAGCACCATGGCGATACCGACCAGCGCGCCCTGAATTTGTGACATGGATTTTTCTGTCGCCTCTTTGGGCGGCAGATTATCTTCCATCATCACACGTTCCACGTTTTCCACCACCACTATCGCATCATCAACCAATAGACCGATGGCGAGTACCATGCCGAACATCGTCAGGGTGTTTATTGAGTAGCCAAACGCGGCAAGCACGGCAAATGTGCCCAACAATACAACAGGCACGGCAATGGTTGGAATGAGCGTCGCCCGGATGTTTTGCAGGAACAAATACATGACCAGGAACACCAGCACGATCGCTTCAAACAGCGTTTTTACCACTTCATGAATGGAGATGGTCACAAACGGGGTGGTGTCGTACGGATAGACCACCTTCATTCCCTGCGGGAAGAACGGTTGCAGTTCAACCAGCTTGGCTTTGATAGCGTTTGCGGTATCCAGCGCGTTTGCCCCGGTTGCCAGTTTGATCCCGAGACCGGATGCTGGTTTGCCGTTAATACGCGCGACCACATTGTAGTTCTCACCTCCCAACTCGATGCGTGCAACGTCTTTCAGGTGAACGACCGAACCATCGCTATTCACGCGTAAAGTGACTTTGCCGAACTCTTCAGGGTCTTTCAGTCGCGTTTGCGCAATGATAGAGGCATTAAGCTGCTGATTAGGCAACGCAGGCGTACCGCCCAACTGACCGGCGGCAATCTGATCGTTCTGCACCTTCAACTGGTTGATCACATCAACCGGCGTGAGCTGGTACTTATTCAACAAGTTTGCATCCAGCCAGATGCGCATAGCGTACTGCGCACCAAACAGCTGCACGTCACCTACGCCATTCAGACGGCTGATCGAGTCTTTAACGTTCGAAGCGACGTAGTCGGAAATGTCATCCTGCGTGGTTTGTGGGTTGTCAGAAACAAAACCCGCGACCATCAAAAAGCTGCTACTGGATTTCTCGACGCTGATCCCCTGCTGCTGAACTTCTTGCGGCAGTAGTGGAGTGGCGAGCTGCAGTTTGTTTTGCACCTGAACCTGCGCGATATCGGGGTCGGTACCGGACTGGAAGGTCAGCGTGATGGTCACACTCCCGGCAGAATCGCTGGTGGAGGACATATACATCAGGTTATCGATACCGTTCATATTCTGTTCGATAACCTGCGTGACGGTATCCTGCACCGTTTGCGCATCCGCACCTGGGTAGGTGGCGGAAACCGATACGGCAGGAGGCGCGATGGTCGGGTACTGAGCCACGGGCAGTTGCATGATTGCCAGAGCGCCCGCCATCATCAGAATGATGGCCAGTACCCAGGCAAAGATAGGACGCCTGATAAAAAAGTTAGCCATGTCCGGTTACCTTATTGGGCTTTCGTCGCAGGGGTTTCGGTATCGGCGGTTGCTTTAACCTGAACGCCAGGGCGTGCTTTTTGTAAGCCGCTCACGATAACTTTGTCACCGGGTTGCAGACCTTCACTGATGAGCCATTTGTCGCCAATAGCTTGAGCGGCGACAACTGCCCGCGCTTCAACCTGGCTCTTGTCGTTAACGACCATCACGGTGGCATCGCCGCGAGGCGTGCGCGTCACACCCTGCTGCGGGACAAGAATGGCATTCGGCTGGACGCCTTCATCAATGCGAGCACGCACAAACATACCAGGCAGCAGCGTGTGCTGCGGGTTAGGGAATACGGCTCTGAGGGTGATTGAACCAGTGCTCTCATCAACCGTCACATCAGAAAATTGCAAAGAACCCTTGAGCGGATATGCCTGACCATTTTCCATCACCAGTTCGACCGCACTGCTGGCGCTGTCTTTATGCAGACTACCTTGTTCAATTGACTGCTTGAGGCGCATAAAGTCGTTACTGGACTGCGTCACGTCAACATAGATAGGATCCAGCTGTTGCACGGTAGCAAGCTCAGTTGCCTGACCATTCGTGACCAATGCGCCTTCGGTGACGTTAGATTTACCGATACGTCCGCTAATGGGCGATGTCACTTTGGTGTAGGCCAGGTTGATACGTGCGCTTTCGACTGCCGCTTTTGCCGCGATTACGGAGGCATCGGCCTGGCGGGCATCAGCAATTGCCTGATCGTACTCTTGCTGGCTGATGTACTTGGTGCCAACCAGCGGCACATAACGTTTTACCGTTAAATGCGCGATAGCGGCCGCCGCTTCACTCTTTGCCAGTTCGCCTTTGGCACTGTCATAGTCAGCCTGGTAAGTCGCGGGATCGATCTGATAAAGCGACTGACCGGCTTCAACATCGCTCCCCTCGGTGAAATTCCGTTTAAGTACAATTCCACTAACCTGAGGACGGACTTCTGCAATACGAAATGCTGTGGTGCGTCCGGGTAATTCGGTCGTCACGGCTAAAGGGGCCTTTTCGACGACATGGACAGTCACCTGCGGCTCTGCGGGATGTGCTTGTGTTTCTCCCTGATCGTTACAACCGGCGAGTAATGCAGCGGAGATGATGATGAATGAGGGCAGGAGTGAAAACCTGGCATTTTTCGTCATTTCTATTCCTTAAAAAACCGAACGCTCGTTATTAACCGAGTAACAGCAGAGGTGATAACGCGCACAAGAAAAAATAATAGTTGGCTATCCTACAAATTATTAGCTTGCGATGTAAGCAATACTTATTTATGGGCGGGGTTCACGGCACATAAAAGCAAAAAAAGATTAATCAGCTACCGTTTCATTGTGATATTTATAGCAACACCATGATGCTGATAAATACATTTTGAAATGATCATCTGAATGGTGAATATATTTGTTTCTGTTATTTGTTTTATCTATTTGTGTGTAATGTCCGTAATTAAATACTTTAGACCTCGTCTAAATAAACGCTAAGTGATACATTTGTTCCAGATCGAAAATATTACATAAGAAAGTTAATCATTCTCTACTCCAATCCAGATAGTCGGAATCATGGCCAGAAAAACGAAAGCGGATGCCCTCAAAACGCGACAGCACCTGATGGAAACGGCGATTGTACAGTTTGCCGCACGTGGCGTAGGTAATACGACGCTAAACGACATAGCGGATGCCGCCAATGTGACACGGGGGGCACTTTATTGGCATTTCGAAAATAAAACCCAATTGTTTAATGAGTTATGGTTACAACAACCTCCCTTACGCGATCTTATTCAGGACAAGCTTATTGGTCGTTGGGGTGATAACCCTTTACAGCGACTGCGTGAAAAATTTGTGGTAGGATTACAATATATTGCGGAGAACCCTCGTCAGCAGGCATTAATGCAGATTTTATATCATAAATGCGAATTCCATAACGATATGATATCAGAGCAGGCCATTCGCGATAAAATAGGTCTCAGCCACCAAAGTATTCGCGATTCTCTCCAACGGTGCATAGATGAAAATTTGATTGCCACCAGTCTGGATTTAGACGTCATCATCATTATTTTGCATGGTAGCTTTAGCGGAATAATAAAAAACTGGTTAATGAATCCAGAGAGTTATGATCTGTATGGGCAAGCGCCAGCATTAGTTGATAATGTATTAAAAATGTTAAGCCCGGACGGCTGCGTAATGCAATTAATGCAGAGTGAAAACCAGGTTGGGTAGTCTAGCCGCCAGGGCCTGACGGCTGTCGACGTTGCTAGTCCAGATCGGCGCAGTTGACCAGCTTTAGGGGATTCACTGAGTTCATATTCCGGCACTTGTCGTGCTCTGTTGTCATCAGTTCTATCCACTGGATGAGCAGCGCATCAAAAAGAAAAATGAAGACCGCAAAAACAACCAGCCACCAATACTTGCGAATCATTGCTAAATCCTGTGTATTCATGCCCAAGCGTGCAGGGAATATACACGAAATCAGTAAGCTGAAAAGCAGACTTACAATGCTTTTACTTTGCCGAAAGATCGCCACTATTTGCCGTTAATCGGCTCTTTTTAGACAGGTTTTTTGTCTTACGTTTTTTCACTTTTGCAAGTTCAATCTCTGAAAAATGAGAACCGATACTCAGTCTTCTGAGCCCCATTTTTACGTATTCAGCATTGATTTCAATACCGACAAATTTGCGACCTAATTCCACCGCGGTGGCACCGGTTGTAAAACTGCCGGCAAACGGATCCAGCACTTTGTCATCTGGGTTGGAGGAAGCCAGAATGATGCGTTCCAGGAGGGCTTTGGGTTTTTGAGTTGGGTGATTTTCGTATTCGTCCATCAGATAGCGAACGCGCGGAAAATCCCAGACATTGCCCGGTACTTTTTTCTGATTGTAAGGCTGGGGCGGATTCTTTCTGTAGTCTATTAGCGCCCGTTTCGCGCCCGTTTTGGCTTCAACCAGAACATCATCACGATTAAACGTGTAGTTTTTCTGATCTTTTACCATCATCAGGATCGGCTCATACATCGAACCAAAGTAGTTTTTAGCCTGTACTCCTGAGCTATCATATGACCACACGATACGGCTCTTGATGGTAAAAAGCTGGCGGCATTTGAGGTCGATGTACGGCATGTTCTCCGTACTGTTCATGATGTACATGCTACCGTGGGGTTTGAGAATGCGATGGCACTCGTCAATGCATTCAAACAGCCATGCCAGAAAGGTCTCTTCGTCCCAGGATTCGACCATCCCGTCAAAGTCTTTGCCGATGTTATAAGGTGGGTCGGCAAAAATGAGATCGACGCTTTCAGCGGGGAGCTTTTTTAGCTCGGTCAGCGCATCACCCAGGATTATCTTTTTAGATTCATCGCCAAAATAGACAGGTTCACATCTTGCGTTCATCGCCAAAGCCTCCCGTGTGACGTTAATAAAAAAGGCGCTTCCCCATGCCGAGTAGCGCCTTTTAAAACAAACATTTAACTGATTAGTATCAGTTCATGCCGTATTTTTTCAGTTTTTTACGCAGCGTACCACGGTTGATGCCCATCATCAGGGCAGCACGGGTCTGGTTACCGCGGGTGTATTGCATCACCATGTCCAACAGGGGCTGTTCTACTTCAGCCAGTACCAGCTCATAGAGATCATTAACGTCTTGACCATTCAATTGAGCAAAATAGTTCTTCAGTGCCTGTTTAACCGAGTCACGCAGGGGCTTTTGAGTCACCTGGTCCTGGGAGTTAACGGTAGAAACGGTCAGTACGTCAGAATTTACGCGTTGTTCGAACATAGTTCTGTCAGCTCTTTATTTCTGTTTACGCAAAATTTTCGAAGTATGCCTCCAACGCCGCCAGCTGTTCGCTGGAATCTTCAATGGCGTTGAATGTGCGCCGAAACTGGTCATCTGGAGCGTGTTCCTGGAGATACCAGGATACGTGTTTACGCGCAATTCGGTACCCTTTTGCCTGACCATAAAAGTCGTGCAGTTCCCGAACATGCGCACAAAGCAAGCGCTTCACCTCTGCCAGTGGCAGCGGGGGCAGCAGCTCCCCAGTGTCCAGATAATGCTGGATTTCCCGAAAGATCCAGGGTCTTCCCTGAGCTGCACGTCCTATCATCAGGGCATCCGCCCCCGTATAGTCGAGTACAGCTCTGGCTTTAAGCGGGTCAGTAATGTCGCCATTCGCGATAATCGGAATGGAAACTTTCTGCTTAACTGCCCGAATACTGTCGTACTCAGCATCTCCATTGAACAAACAGGCGCGGGTGCGTCCATGAATGGTCAGAGCCTGAATGCCACAGTCTTCAGCCAGTTGGGCAATCTCTACGCAGTTACGGTGTTCCGGAGCCCAGCCGGTGCGAATCTTGAGTGTGACAGGAACGTCCACTGCATTGACGACCTCGGTTAGTATTGATTTCACTAAATCCGGGTACTGCAAGAGGGCTGAACCTGCTAGCTTGCGATTCACTTTTTTAGCCGGACACCCCATATTGATATCAATAATCTGGGCGCCGCTTTCCACGTTAATACGTGCGGCATCGGCCATCTCAACAGGGTCGCTACCGGCAATTTGCACCGTGCGAATTCCTGGCTCATCAACGTGCACCATCCGTAAACGAGACTTGTCGCTTTCCCAAACCTGCGGGTTAGAAGACATCATCTCGGATACCGTCAATCCTGCTCCCATCTCATAGCACAGCGTCCTGAATGGTCTGTCAGTAATGCCAGCCATAGGTGCTGCGATCAGGCGATTTCTGAGCTGGTGTTGTCCGATGCGCATGAGTTAAGAAATGACCATACTGTGACTGCAAGGCGGCGTATATTACGCATTTTTCGCACGAGATGAAAGGCCAAACTTTGACCAATCCACTGAGGTGGATCAATGAATTGCCGTAAATATGAACTCATGAAATTTTTTAATCATATAAATCATCGCGTTAAAAAAATATGTCGATTTTATATACGCATATAATTTTGCGTAACTTCTCATTTTTTCTTCAGTTGCAGAAGGTACTGACAAGATATTCTGCTGAATTAATCAGCAAATTACCTCGCTATTGTGTGATCATTACCTCATTTTAGTACAGGATCTCGGTATTCCCTGAATGGCTGTCCGTGATCGTGCGGGCGTTCAGCGGCTGCGGTGGGCGATTGTTCGCAGGCCCAACAATGTAGTGAAAGTTATCCAACTGTTCGGCGGAAAGGGCGACAGGCTTTTTCAAGACAACCCAGGTGACGCCTTCAGTACAGGGCGGCGTTGTTAACGAGCCACTGTAAAGCCAGTAGGCCTTATTGTCGGGCAGAAGCTGATTGATATCGACGTCCGAAAAAATGGGCATGCTGTTGTCCACCATGGTTGGAAAGGACTCCCACAGGTTTTGAATCGCCTGGTTAGGCTCACCAACGTCAAACATGACCGCGACAATGGCGATGTCACCATGTTGGTTTTTGTGGACTAGCTGCAGCTCCAGCGGATAGGTTTTACCATTGAGCGTATGTTCACTTGGGGCATGAAAATCAAAATGTTTTAAATAATAGAGCCTTCCTTCAATTTCAATGAAATTAGAGGAGTAGGAACTCATTGTTGCCCGCAGCGTATAGTTAATGCTGCGAAATCTTGTCGGGTTATCGATGTACTGTGTGTTGAGCGCGGGCAGGCCGAGTTTGCTGGTTGTTGCGGTCTGGATATCAACAGGTGATTGGTTGATGCCAGTCTGGCACGTTGCATACTCTTTGCTAATTTTTCCCCACTGCGCAGGGCCGGTTTCTCCGGTATATCCCCATGGCGCGGCCTGGGTCATCAGGGGCATTAAGCATGCTGCCAGTAAAGTGGTTACAAAGCGGTTGAAGCGCATACGTTTACTCAACAAAAATATAAAAATCAATTGCTTATTTTATCGCTGGGTAAAGTATCAGTATGCTGGTCTGTTGTCTGAAAATGGCGTGGTCAGATAACCACGCCGGAAGGGTTACTCCACGATCACTCGACCATTGAGCGGTTGTGCTGGTCGGTTGTTGTCGTGATGCATTGTCTGAGTGAATTTTTTAAGCTGCGCTTCGGAAAGCGTCATTGGATGCTTCAGGACAATCCAGGTAACGCCCTCGGTACAGGGCGGTGTCGTCAGAGAGCCGCTGAAGCGCCAGTAAGTCTTGTTGGTCGGCAGCAGCGCATTAAGATCCATATGGGGGGTTATTTTGACATCCTGATCCGCTTTTTCAGGCATTGTTGCCCATAGCTTATTCAGTTCTGCATTTTCCCCTCCGACATCAAACATGACCGCGACGACGGCTATATCCCCTTTCGCATCTTTGTGTACCAGATGTGCTTCCATAGCATGATGTTTGCCATGAACGGTATTTTCACTTGGTGCGTGAAAATGAAACTGCTGCAGGGTGAATGGTGTTCCATCAATGGTAACGGTGTTTTTGGTCGAGGTCATCAGACCCGCCTGGAGGGTATGGCCATTGTTGATGAACGTAGTTGGTCCATCAATGTAGTGAACGTTCAGCGGTGGGAGATGCGCTTTAAGCGTAGTGTCGATGTTAATGGGGGATTGATTCATCCCGGTCTGGCAAGTTTTATACTCCTCGCTGAGTGCGCCCCAGTGTTCAGGAGAACCTTCTCCCTCATAGCCCCAGTGAGAGGCAAATACCGTTACGGGCATGATGCTTAGGGCCAGTAGCCCCGCCTTACCAAAAGTTGATTTCATATAATTCGTCCAATGAATGATAAATGTTTTTTTATATATTAACTTCAATGAGTTAAGTATTTATTTTAGCATTGGGACGTTGGCGGGAGGATACAAAAAAGGGGAAAATGTGGCCTACAGAGAGGCCACTGGAAGGGATTATTTTTTCTGCCCGGTAATGCGACACCACTCTTCTTTCTCGATAACCGGATCGAGCGTAAAGAGATCGGCATAGGCTTCACAGACGCTTTCCGCCTGGCTGGCAAGAATGCCAGAAAGCCCCAGCAAACCGCCCTCAACGGGCAGCACGCTGATTAACGGCGCCAGTTCACGTAATGGGCCAGCTAGGATGTTGGCGACCACCACATCGGCTTTCATCGCCTCTGGCTGGTCTTTAGGCAGATAAAGTTCCAGGCGCTCAGAAACGCCATTACGCTGGGCGTTATCACGGCTGGCCTGAATCGCTTGCGGATCGATATCTATACCAATCGCTTTCGCCGCACCCAGCTTCAGGGCCGCAATGGCAAGGATGCCGGAGCCGCAGCCAAAGTCGATAACCGTTTTACCGTTAAGGTCAAGACCATCCAGCCATTGCAGGCACAGAGAGGTGGTCGGGTGCGTACCGGTACCAAACGCCAGGCCCGGGTCGAGCATCACGTTGACGGCGTTCTCATCCGGGACATCGCGCCAGCTTGGGCAAATCCACAGACGTTCACCAAAGCGCATTGGGTGGAAGTTATCCATCCATTCGCGTTCCCAGTCTTTGTCTTCAAGCTGTTCGATTTTATGCACGAAGTCTGCACCCAGCAGCGGGTGCTGTTCCAGAATAGCAACGACCTCTTTCATGTCGGTTTCTGCATCGAACAAGCCGATAACGTCGGTATCGCCCCACAGGCGAGTCTCGCCCGGCAGTGGTTCAAATACCGGCGTATCATGCGTATCCTGGAAAGTGATGGAAACGGAGCCCGCTTCCATCAGTGCGTCGCTCAACTCTTCAGCGTTGGCACCGGTCGTGTTCAGTTTCAGTTGAATCCATGGCATGGCAAAACTCTTTATTTATCAGTAGTCAATATGGCGGCTTGCGGAATGGCGGAACCGAAACGGTTGCCGATCAGGAAAGCCAGCAAACTTATCAGTAACGAGGGCACAATTGGATGGAAGCCCAGGTACTGAATGTTAAAGGTCGCGAGTACGGCATAAAGTACGCCGCCGACAATCATTGCGCTCAGTGCGCCTGCCGCGTTTGCCCGCTCCCAGTAAAGGCCCAGCACCAGCGGCCACAGGAAGACGGCTTCCAACCCGCCAAACGCCAGCAGGTTAAGCCAGATAATCATCTCTGGCGGCTTCCACGCGGCCAGCAATAGTAACGCGCCCAGCAGCAGAGTGATCACTGCCGACATGCGTTTCAGCCGTGTTTCATTTTGCAGTTGTTCCGGGCGAAGGTTCAGATAGAGATCTTTAATGATCGTAGCGGAACTTTGCAGCAATTGGGCATTGATCGTCGACATGATCGCGGCCATGGGCGCGGCGAGGAAGATCCCGGCTGCCACCGGCGGTAAGACTTTTACCATCAGCGTGGGAATAACCAGATCCGGTACCGTCAGGTCTGGGATCACCGCCCGGCCCAACGCGCCGGCGAGATGCATACCAAACATCAGGATCGCCACCACGATGGTGCCAATGATAATTCCACGGTGTACCGCTTTGCTGTCCTTATAGGAGATGCAACGCACCGCCGTATGCGGCAGGCCAATCACGCCAAAGCATACCAGTACCCAGAACGAGGTCATAAACGTGGGGGACAGAATGTCATCAGCGCCCTGCGGCGAGACCAGTTTAGGATCGATGGTTTGCAGGGTGACCACCGCATTGCTGAGACCGCCGGCGGCATGGACGACACCGACCAGCAGTACGATAGTCCCAATCAGCATCACCATGCCCTGCATCGTGTCGTTCAACACGCTGGCGCGAAATCCGCCAAACGCCGTGTATAACGCGATACTGACGCCAAAAATCAGCAGACCGGTTTCGTAAGGGATACCCGCTGCCGTTTCCAGCAAACGCGCGCCGCCAATAAACTGTACGGTCATTGCACCGACAAACGCGACCAGCAGGCTGAGGCTCGCCAGCCACACCAGCAGGCGGCTTTGGTAGCGGGCAAACAGCATATCGTTGAGGGTCACCGCATTATAACGGCGTGCCAGAATGGCGAATTTTTTGCCGAGAATACCTAACGACAGCCAGACGGCAGGCAACTGGATCATCGCCAATAACACCCATCCCAACCCGTATTTATAAGCAGCACCTGGGCCGCCGATAAACGAGCTGGCGCTAATATAGGTTGCCGTTAGCGTCATCGCTAACACGACCCCGCCCATAGAGCGGCTGCCGAGGAAATATTCATTCAGGAAGGTGCCGGTCGACCTTTTGCGCATGGCGTAAACAGAGAGGCCGAAAACCACCAGAAGATAGGCGACCAGCGGCAAAATAACTTCAAGCTGCATCATCATCCTCCAGCGGAATGTCGCGATAGATAAACTTCACCATCGCCCAACACAGTACGATGAAAACCAATGGCGTCAGCAGACAGGCCATTTCAAACCAGTGCGGAAGGCCAGTAAAACCCAGAGTGGAGTCTGGTAAGTAAGCAGCCACTAACCATGCGGCAAGATATAAAAGGGTCAGCCACAGCGCCCAGCGCGCCTCTTTATGGGCCTGAACAAAACGAGCGTCCATTTTTTGTCCCTTGTGGATAAAGAAAGCGGGGATTGTACCTTATGGCACGTATGGGAGGGGAGAAAAACAAAAGGCCGGAATTTCCGGCCTTTTCGGTTAACGCTTGCTTACTTTTCCTGAAGTCCGAGTTTTTTCTCCAGGTAGTGGATATTGGTTCCACCATGCTGGAAGTGCTCGTCATTCATGATGCGGATCTGCAGATCAACGTTGGTTTTGATGCCGTCGATGATCAGTTCCTGCAAGGCGTTTTTCATGCGGGCGATAGCGACGTCGCGGTTTTCGCCATAGCAAATCAGCTTACCGATCATTGAGTCATAGTACGGAGGTACTGTGTAACCTGCGTAAATATGAGACTCCCAGCGCACACCAAAGCCACCCGGCGCGTGGAAACGCGTGATTTTACCCGGGCTCGGCAGGAAGGTGTTCGGGTCTTCGGCGTTGATACGGCACTCTACCGCATGGCCTTTAACCACAACTTCGTCCTGCTTGATGGACAGCGGTTGTCCCGCTGCGATGCGCAGCTGTTCTTTGATCAGGTCAACGCCGGTGATCATTTCGGTTACCGGGTGTTCAACCTGAATACGGGTGTTCATTTCAATGAAGTAGAACTCGCCGTTTTCGAACAGGAACTCGAAAGTACCCGCTCCACGATAGCCGATATCAACGCACGCTTTGGCGCAACGCTCGCCGATGTAGCGACGCAGTTCCGGGGTAATGCCCGGCGCTGGTGCTTCTTCGACCACTTTCTGGTGACGACGCTGCATGGAGCAGTCACGCTCTGCCAGATAAATCGCGTTACCCTGACCGTCTGCCAGCACCTGAATTTCGATGTGGCGTGGGTTTTCCAGGTATTTCTCCATGTAGACCATGTCGTTATTGAAAGCCGCTTTCGCTTCCGCTTTGGTCATGGAGATGGATTGCGCCAGTTCGGCATCGCTGCGCACGACGCGCATACCGCGACCGCCGCCGCCGCCGGAGGCTTTGATGATTACCGGGTAGCCGATGCGTTTAGCATGAGCGCGGTTAGCGTCCATATCATCGCCCAACGGGCCGTCAGAGCCTGGAACAGTCGGTACGCCGGCTTTCTTCATCGCGGTAATCGCGGACACTTTGTCGCCCATCAGACGGATGGTGTCGGCTTTCGGGCCGATGAAGATAAAGCCAGAACGTTCTACCTGCTCAGCAAAGTTGGCGTTCTCAGAGAGGAAGCCATAACCCGGGTGGATTGCCACTGCGCCAGTGATTTCAGCGGCGCTAATGATAGCCGGGATGTTCAGATAGCTTTTTACGGACGGAGCCGGGCCAATACAGACCGTCTCATCCGCCAGCAATACGTGTTTTAAATCGCGATCCGCGCTTGAGTGCACAGCGACAGTCTTGATGCCCAGTTCTTTACAGGCACGAAGAATACGCAAGGCAATCTCGCCGCGGTTAGCGATGACAATTTTATCCAACATGTTCGCCTCGTTATTCGATGACGACCAGCGGCTCGTCAAATTCTACCGGTTGACCACTTTCTACCAGAATCGCTTTAACGACGCCGGATTTGTCGGCTTCGATCTGGTTCATCATTTTCATGGCTTCAACGATGCACAGGGTATCGCCCGCATTCACTTTCTGGCCGATTTCGATGAACGCTTTCGCATCCGGGCTCGGGGTGCGGTAGAACGTACCAACCATTGGGGAGCGTACGATGTGACCACTGATTTCCGCTGCTGCCGGAGCTTCCATACTTGGAGAGGCAGTTTGTGCGACAGCGTTAGACAGAGCTGGCTGCTGCATCACTGGTGCAGCATAAGCCTGTTGCATCATTGGAAAACTTGCAGCTGGCGCCGCACGGCTGATGCGTACAGACTCTTCGCCTTCAGAAATTTCCAGTTCGGAGATGCCTGATTCTTCAACCAGCTCGATCAGTTTTTTAATCTTACGAATATCCATGAGTGGGTTCCGTACTCTTTGTTTAGTGAGATTGTGACAGGCGTTTTACCGCCGTCTGTATAGCATTTTTATAACAGTGAGTGACAAGATGCCACGCATCTCAGGCGTTGCACTGGGTGCTAATGCCATTATATGAGATTGCCAGACTTGTTCGTCATTGTGCGGCTATCTTCTGCCATTTTCGGGTAAAAGACAAAATATACCTTCAATATGCGATTGTCACCCTTTCCGCGCTGTAAAAACGCTACCGGGGATAGCAAAGGCGCACATTATAACTATTTCGTAGCAATTGGCAGCTAAATACTGGTCTTATCAGGGAAGATAATCAACCGTTAACATGTAAAGAAAATCGGATCGTCCGTGTTTTGCAACGCACTGCACATATCGTGAAACTACCGCCACCACTGGCGAAACTTCTTGTAGCGGCAGGCTAACAGCACCGCAGCAAGTGCGGCATAAATAATCGGTTGAGGGGAGATAATTTTAACCGACCACAGATAATGTATGGGTGCCAGGATCGCCACAAGATAGACGAAGTTGTGCAGAAATTGCCAATTCTTACCCAGCTTTCGCTGTGCAGCTTGCGTGGACGTTAAGGTGAGGGCAAATAATATGACCCAACTGACAATGCCCAACATCAAATACGGTCGCGAGATGAATTCCCGCCCCAACAGCGCCAGATTATGAATACCCAGTTCCAGTAACGCGTAGCTGGTTAAATGCAGCGTCGCCCAGGCGAAACACCATAGCCCTAACAGGCGACGCGTGCGTATCAATAATGGCTGTTTAGCGTAGCGCGCCAGTGGAGAGACCAGCAAGGTCGCCAGTAAGAATTTCAGAGCTGTCCTACCGGTAAAGTGCTGGATGTCTTTGACCGGATCGGCGCTCAAACCGCCATAATTTACCGCCCAAAAGAGCCAGATGAACGGCAAAAAGCCGGCAAGATGCAGACAAACTTTCAGGCCGGTAATGTGCTTTGCAGTCAGACGCACTTAAAAATTCTCCTGCAGATTAAGACCACGGTACAAAGAAGCAACCTCGTCGCCGTAACCGTTAAACAGCAGCGTGGGTTGACGCTGTACGTCCAAAATACCGCCAGCGCCAATTAAGCGTTCGGTGGCCTGGGACCAGCGGGGGTGATCGACATGCGGATTCACGTTGGCATAAAACCCATATTCATTGGGTGCGGCCAGGTTCCAGGTGGTCGGCGGGCGTTCGCGCATAAGTTTGATACTCACGATCGACTTTATGCCCTTAAATCCGTATTTCCACGGCACAATTAAGCGGATGGGGGCGCCATTTTGTGGTGGAAGAGCCTTTCCATAAACTCCTACGGTAAGCAGCGTGAGTGGATGCATTGCTTCATCCAGGCGTAACCCTTCAACATAGGGATACTTCAGCCCGCCGCCAATAAAGCGATCTTTCTGTCCTGGCATTTCATCCGGCGCGTAGCGCGTTTCGAAAGCGACATATTTTGCGTTGCTGGTGGGCTCAACCTGCGCCAGCAGTTTATGTAATGGAAAGCCAATCCACGGCACCACCATTGACCAGGCTTCCACGCAGCGCATCCGATAAATCCGCTCTTCCAATGGGAAACGGGTGGTCAGCGCATCATGATCGAGAGTGAGTGGTTTTGCGACTTCACCGCTGATTGTCAAGGTCCACGGATCGGTTTTCAGGCTGCCAGCGTTGGCCGCTGGATCCGCTTTGTCGAGACCAAACTCATAGAAGTTGTTGTAGCCAGAAACCTTATCCGCTGGCGTTAAAGGAAGCGAATTTTGCCAGGCGGTGGGCTTGCTGAAATTAAGCGGCTTACCCGCAGGCGCCGGAGGGCGGTCATTCCCCTTAAACCAGCTAAGAAGGTCGGCCTGCGCAGAGAGGGGCAAAGACAACGCGGCTGCGCTGATGCCTAATGCTTGCAGTACCTGACGGCGCTGCATAAAAAAAGCCGACTCGGCGGTGACGTCGGCTTCTGTAAATGGACGTAATTTCTTCATAACAGACTCCCGGCTTACGCGTCATGACAGACAGGGGATGCGTAGTTACTATGGCAGGGAGTCTCGATATATGCCGCGAAATTTCGTGAGTTAAGTGTAAATTTCTGCGCCGATGCCGGTTATTTCACCTTCACCAGGGTACGACCTTGCACCTGGTTATTGATGATGGCATCGGCGAACTTCGGCGCATCCGTCAGCGCAATCTCCGTGGCGGCCTGAGTATAGAATGATTCCGGCAGATCCTTAACCAAACGCGCCCAGGCTTCTGCGCGACGTGCCGGCGGGGTCATCACCGAGTCCACCCCTTGCAAACGTACATTACGCAGAATGAATGGCATAACGGTGGTCGGCAGCGCGAAACCGCCCGCCAGGCCGCAGGCGGCCACGCAGCCCCCGTAGTTCATCTGTGCCAGGACTTTCGCCAGCACTTTATCGCCAACGGTATCAATTGCGCCGGCCCACAGCTGTTTTTCCAACGGGCGAGATTCAGCAAACTCATCGCGGCCAAGAATACGGTTAGCGCCCAGGCTCTTCAGGTAGTCGTGGGTGCTTTCACGTCCTGATACGGCTGCAACCTGATAGCCCAGCTTATGCAGTAATGCAACGGCAGTGCTGCCCACGCCGCCGCTGGCGCCGGTGACGACAATTTCACCGTCTTGCGGGCGAATACCTGCATCCTCAAGCGCCATGACGCACAGCATGGCGGTAAAACCGGCGGTACCGATGACCATCGCTTTACGCCCGTCCAGCCCTTGCGGCAGCGCTACCAGCCAGTCGCCTTTGACGCGCGCACGTTCAGCCAGCCCGCCCCAATGGTTTTCACCCACACCCCAGCCGGTCAGTAGAACTTCCTGACCCACATGAAAACGGGGATCTTCGCTGGCGCGAACGGTTCCGGCGAAATCAATGCCTGGAATCATCGGAAAGTTGCGAATGATTTTACCCTTGCCGGTGATAGCCAGGGCGTCTTTATAGTTCAGGCTCGACCAGTGGACATCCACCGTTACATCGCCTTCCGGGAGCTGGTTTTCGTCGAGGGGTTGAACGGATGCGAGGGTTTTTCCGTCCTGCTGTTCTAAGATCAAAGCCTGCATAACCTGTCCTCAATTCGTATAGTGGATTGGAAAATTGTTAATGAAGACTATACTCGCTAATCAAAACATGATGCCGATTCTGCGCAATAAATTGCCAGATATACCTGATTTGGTAGTATGCCCACACAGTTTGCATAAATTGGCGGATTTTGCGTTCAGTTTTGCCTTTTCGAGTCGCTTTATCTCTTTCATACCTGTTTCATAACTGTCGGAGTTAACACAAGGATGCGATTAACGACGAAATTCTCAGCTTTTGTCACGCTGCTTACCGGGTTAACGATCTTTGTGACTCTGATTGGCTGCTCGCTGAGTTTCTACAACGCTATTCAATATAAGTTCACTACGCGAGTGCAGGCGGTGGCGACGGCGATTGATACACATCTTGTCTCCCGCGATTTCGTTTCGCTGACACCGCAAATCGATGACCTGATGGTTTCTGTTGATATCGTGCGTATCGAATTGCTGCAAGGGGAGCATATCGTGTATGACCACTCCCGAACCAGCAGCTATCGCCCGGCAGGAACAAACAACCTCTACCGCGACATCACCGTACCGTTGGTCAAGCATCCGGGCATGTCAGTGCGACTGGTTTATCAGGATCCGATGGGCAATTATTTCCATTCGCTACTGACTACCGCTCCGCTCACGCTGGCCATTGCATTTATTATTCTGATGCTCTTTTTGTCGGTACGCTGGCTTCAGCGTCAGCTTTCAGGCCAGGAGTTACTGGAGATTCGTTCCACGCGTATTCTGAACGGTGAGCGCGGGCCGAATGTACGAGGAACGGTCTATGAATGGCCAGCGCGCACCAGCAGTGCGCTCGATATGTTGCTGACTGAAATTCAAAATGCCCGCGAGCAACGCAGCCGACTGGATACCCTGATTCGTTCCTATGTTGCGCAGGATACAAAAACCGGGCTGAGTAACCGTCTGTTTTTTGATAACCAATTGGCCACGCTGCTGGAAGATCAGGAAAAGGTGGGATCGCATGGCGTCGTGATGATGGTGCGCCTGCCGGACTTTACTCTGCTGCGAGATAGCTGGGGAATCACCCAGGCGGAAGAGCAAATTTCAACGCTAATCAATTTGTTGTCGACGTTTATGACGCGTTATCCGGGGGCATTGCTGGCGCGCTACCACCGTAGCGATTTTGCCATCCTGCTGCCACATCGCACGCTGAAAGAAGCCGAAAGCATCGCCGGGCAATTATTAAAAGCGGTCGATGCGCTTCCGACTAATAAAATGATCGATCGTGCCGATATGGTTCATATTGGCATTTGCGTTTGCCGCAGTGGCCAGTCGACGGAACAGGTGATGGATCATGCTGAGGCCGCCACCCGGAATTCGGTCCTGCAGGGCGGGAACAGCTGGTCGGTCTATGATGACTCACTGCCGGAAAAAGGCCGGGGCAATGTGCGCTGGCGAACACTGATTGAACAGATGCTCAGCCGGGGCGGGCCGAGAATATATCAAAAACCTGCGGTAACGCGTGAAGGACGGGTGCACCACCGGGAACTGATGTGCCGTATTTTTGATGGCAGCGAAGAGGTTATCTCGGCGGAATATATGCCGATGGTGCTGCAATTTGGCCTGGCTGAAGAGTATGACCGTTTGCAGTTAAGCCGTCTGATCCTGCTTTTGGGCTACTGGCCGCAGGAAAGCCTGGCGATGCAGATAACGGTTGAATCGCTAATTCGCCCACGTTTTCAGCGCTGGCTGCGTGATACGTTAATGCAGTGCGAAAAATCACTACGCAAACGCATAATTATTGAACTTGCTGAGGCAGATGTCTGTCAACATATCAGCCGATTACAGCCCGTCATCCGATTGATGGACGCGCTAGGGGTACGAATCGCCGTTACGCAGGCCGGTTTAACGCTGGTGAGCACCAGTTGGATTAAAGAGCTTAACGTTGAGTTATTGAAGCTGCATCCAAGCCTGGTGAGGAATATTGATAAGCGAACCGAAAACCAACTGCTGGTTCAAAGCCTGGCGGAGGCCTGCTCAGGCACGCCAACGCAGGTTTACGCCACGGGCGTTCGTTCGCGTAGCGAGTGGCATACGCTGACGGAACGCGGAGTTGCTGGTGGGCAAGGGGATTTTTTTGCCGCATCACAGCCACTTGACACCAACGTGAAAAAATATTCGCAAAGATATTCGGTTTAACCTGCCGTTTAATTCGTTTTCACGTAGAATAACGCGCGCTGTGCCTTCTGGGGGTGTGCTTGTCTGCTCGCCAGGTTGTAACAGCAAACATGCAGGTGAATGACCTTTGACAGGTTGCAAACAAAAGCGAGGAATGCTGCTGATTTTTTCAGCCCTGATGGACTCAGGCCGGTTTTGTAACAAAGGAAACGAACTGCACTAATTTTCACCGTAGCAGATGATTTTTGCGCCTTGTCGCTGCTGCGTGTGGTTGGTAAAGTAAGCGGATTTTGTTTTCCGCCCCAGCTTTCAGGATTATCCCTTAGTATGTTGAAAAAATTTCGTGGCATGTTTTCCAATGACCTGTCCATTGACCTGGGTACCGCGAATACCCTTATTTATGTAAAAGGACAAGGCATCGTATTGAATGAGCCTTCTGTTGTGGCCATTCGTCAGGATCGTGCCGGTTCGCCGAAAAGCGTAGCTGCAGTAGGTCATGATGCGAAGCAGATGCTGGGTCGTACGCCGGGCAATATCGCTGCAATTCGCCCAATGAAAGACGGCGTTATCGCTGACTTCTTCGTGACTGAAAAAATGCTCCAGCACTTTATCAAACAAGTGCACAGCAATAGCTTCATGCGCCCAAGTCCGCGCGTACTGGTGTGTGTACCGGTTGGAGCAACTCAGGTTGAACGCCGTGCGATTCGTGAATCCGCTCAGGGCGCAGGCGCCCGTGAAGTCTTTTTGATCGAAGAGCCGATGGCGGCCGCGATTGGTGCGGGCCTGCCAGTTTCTGAAGCAACCGGTTCAATGGTGGTGGATATCGGTGGTGGTACCACTGAAGTTGCCGTTATCTCCCTGAACGGCGTGGTTTACTCTTCTTCTGTCCGTATTGGTGGTGACCGCTTCGACGAAGCCATCATTAATTACGTTCGTCGTAACTACGGTTCTCTGATCGGTGAAGCCACCGCAGAACGTATTAAACACGAAATCGGTTCCGCTTATCCGGGCGATGAAGTCCGTGAGATCGAAGTACGCGGTCGTAACCTGGCAGAAGGTGTTCCACGCGGCTTTACCCTGAACTCCAACGAGATTCTGGAAGCGCTGCAGGAACCGCTGACCGGTATCGTGAGTGCGGTAATGGTTGCCCTGGAACAGTGCCCGCCAGAGCTGGCGTCAGATATCTCCGAGCGCGGTATGGTGCTGACCGGTGGCGGTGCGCTGCTGCGCAACCTTGACCGTCTGTTAATGGAAGAAACCGGTATTCCAGTTGTTGTTGCTGAAGATCCGCTGACCTGCGTGGCGCGCGGTGGCGGCAAAGCACTGGAGATGATCGATATGCACGGCGGCGACCTGTTCAGCGAAGAGTAATCGGACGCAGGTAGGGTAGCCCGCGGGTTGCCCTTCCGCTCTGATACGAGAATACGCATAGACTATGAAGCCAATTTTTAGCCGTGGCCCGTCGCTACAGATTCGCCTTATTCTGGCGGTGCTGGTGGCGCTCGGCGTTATTATTGCCGACAGCCGCCTGGGTACGTTTAGTCAAATCCGAACGTACATGGATACCGCCGTCAGTCCTTTCTACTTTATCTCTAATGGTCCTCGTGAATTACTCGACGGCGTGTCGCAAACGCTGGCTTCGCGTGACCAACTCGAACTTGAAAACCGGGCGCTGCGTCAGGAACTGCTGCTGAAAAACAGCGAGCTGCTGATGCTGGGGCAATATAAACAGGAGAACGCGCGTTTGCGCGAGCTGCTGGGATCGCCATTGCGTCAGGACGAACAAAAGATGGTGACGCAGGTCATCTCAACGGTTAACGATCCTTACAGCGATCAGGTCGTGATCGACAAAGGGAGCGTTAACGGCGTCTACGAAGGTCAGCCAGTTATTAGCGACAAAGGTGTCGTGGGTCAGGTCGTTGCGGTAGCAAAACTGACCAGCCGCGTGCTGCTCATTTGCGATGCGACGCATGCGCTGCCAATTCAGGTGCTGCGTAACGATATTCGCGTCATTGCTGCGGGCAACGGTTGTACGGACGATCTTCAGCTCGAACATCTGCCGGCGAACACCGACATACGCGTTGGCGATGTGCTGGTGACGTCCGGTTTGGGTGGGCGCTTCCCTGAAGGTTATCCGGTTGCTGTTGTTTCTTCCGTTAAGCTGGACACGCAGCGTGCCTATACCGTCATTCAGGCACGTCCGACCGCGGGTTTGCAGCGTTTGCGCTATCTGCTGCTGTTGTGGGGAGCCGATCGTAACGGCGCCAATCCGATGACGCCGGAAGAAGTACACCGTGTTGCTAATGAACGTTTGATGCAAATGATGCCGCAAGTTCTGCCTGCGCCAGATGCCATGGGGCCGCCTGCGCCAGTACCGGCACCTGCTACAGGCGTCACTACAGCGCCTACGGACACCACGCCGCCACAACCTGCTCCGCGAAAGCCGGGAGGACAGTAAGTGGCAAGCATACGTCACCAGGGGCGTTGGGTTATTTGGCTTTCGTTCCTTATTGCATTGTTGCTGCAAGTTATGCCCTGGCCGGATAACATTCTTGTTTTCCGGCCAAACTGGGTGCTGCTCATCTTGTTGTATTGGATTCTGGCGCTGCCGCATCGCGTAAATGTGGGCACAGGGTTCGTGGTGGGTGCCATACTGGATCTCATTAGCGGTTCCACGCTTGGCGTGCGGGCCTTGTCGATGAGTATCATTGCCTATCTGGTCGCACTGAAATTCCAGCTATTCCGCAACCTCGCGCTCTGGCAACAGGCGCTGGTGGTCGTGTTGTTATCACTGGTCGTGGATATTATTGTTTTCTGGGCCGAGTTTTTAGTGATCAATGTCTCTTTCAGACCTGAAGTGTTCTGGAGTAGTGTAGTGAATGGTGTGCTCTGGCCATGGCTATTCTTACTGATGCGTAAAATCCGTCAGCAGTTTGCGGTGCAATAAGGTTGATATGAATACTCTGTATCTTGCTTCCGGTTCTCCACGTCGTCAGGAGCTGCTCGTTCAACTTGGTGTTACGTTTGAACGGCTGGTTCCTGGGATTGAAGAACAGCGGCACCCGCAGGAAAGCGCGCAGCAGTACGTTTCTCGTCTGGCGCGCGAAAAAGCGCAGGCTGGCGTCGCGCTGGCGCAGCGCGATTTGCCGGTATTGGGTGCGGATACCATTGTTATTCTTAACGGCGAAGTGCTGGAAAAACCACACGACGCCCTCCATGCCGCCGCAATGCTGCGTAAACTGTCGGGCAACACACATCAGGTCATGACCGCCGTGGCATTGGCCGATCGCCAGCACAGTCTGGACTGTCTGGTGGTGACGGAAGTGACGTTCAGAGCACTCACCGATGAGGACATCGCGGGTTATGTTGCCAGCGGTGAACCAATGGATAAAGCAGGTGCATACGGTATTCAAGGGTTGGGTGGCTGTTTTGTCAGGAAGATAAATGGCAGCTATCACGCCGTAGTCGGCTTACCGCTGGTAGAAACGTATGAGTTGCTGACCAATTTTAACGCACTGCGTGAGCAAAGGGATAAACATGACGGCTGAATTGTTGGTAAACGTAACGCCATCGGAAACACGGGTGGCTTACATTGATGGCGGTATTCTTCAGGAAATTCATATTGAACGTGAGGCGCGACGTGGAATCGTAGGCAATATCTACAAAGGTCGTGTAAGTCGTGTACTTCCGGGTATGCAGGCGGCTTTTGTAGATATTGGACTGGATAAAGCCGCATTTCTTCACGCTTCAGACATCATGCCGCACACCGAATGCGTGGCCGGTGAAGAGCAAAAACAGTTCACCGTGCGCGACATTTCTGAACTGGTTCGCCAGGGCCAGGATTTGATGGTGCAGGTGGTAAAAGATCCGTTGGGAACTAAGGGCGCTCGCCTGACGACGGACATTACGCTGCCTTCCCGTTATCTTGTTTTTATGCCGGGTGCATCGCACGTTGGCGTTTCCCAACGTATCGAAAGCGAAACCGAACGCGAACGCCTGAAAAAAGTGGTAGCTGATTACTGTGATGAGCAGGGCGGATTTATCATTCGTACGGCGGCGGAAGGCGTATGTGAAGAGGATCTCGCCTCGGATGCTGCCTACCTGAAGCGCGTCTGGACGAAAGTTATGGAGCGCAAAAAACGCCCGCAAACGCGCTACCAGATGTATGGCGAACTGGCGCTGGCGCAGCGCGTTTTGCGTGATTTTGCCGATGCCCAGCTTGACCGGATCCGCGTCGACTCTCGCCTGACCTATGAGGCGCTGCTGGAATTTACGGCGGAGTACATTCCCGAGATGACCAGCAAGCTGGAGCATTACAGCGGACGTCAGCCCATTTTCGATCTCTTTGACGTTGAGAATGAAATCCAGCGCGCGCTGGAACGCAAGGTTGAGCTCAAATCCGGCGGCTATTTGATCATTGATCAAACCGAAGCGATGACTACCGTGGATATCAATACCGGCGCGTTTGTTGGCCATCGTAATCTCGACGACACTATTTTTAATACTAATATTGAAGCAACGCAGGCCATTGCGCGTCAGCTGCGTCTGCGTAACCTGGGCGGCATTATCATTATCGATTTTATCGACATGAATAATGAAGACCATCGGCGCCGGGTGTTGCACTCTCTGGAGCAGGCTCTGAGCAAGGACCGCGTAAAAACCAGCATCAACGGTTTTTCACAGTTGGGCCTGGTGGAGATGACGCGCAAGCGCACGCGTGAAAGCGTGGAGCATGTGCTGTGCAATGAGTGCCCAACCTGCCATGGACGCGGTACCGTGAAAACGGTGGAAACCGTATGCTATGAAATCATGCGAGAAATTGTCCGCGTACACCATGCATACGACTCCGATCGCTTCCTGGTTTATGCTTCTCCGGCAGTGGCGGAAACCCTGAAAGGCGAAGAGTCGCATGCGCTGGCGGAAGTCGAAATCTTTGTGGGTAAACAGGTCAAAGTCCAGGTTGAACCGCTCTATAACCAGGAGCAGTTCGACGTCGTAATGATGTAATTGAGTAGTAGCACCAGCGCATGTAGGCCGGATAAGGCGCAAGCGCCGCCATCCGGCAATATACACTCAAGGGGTGTGAGTCACATTTTTTTGCAGACAAGGAGAGGCGCGTGAGGCGATTGCCGGGGATATTACTGCTCACTGGAGCCGCATTCGTTGTCATTGCAGCGCTGCTGGTCAGTGGGCTGCGCCTTGCGCTACCTCATCTTAATAGCTGGCGTCCGGCCATTCTCAGTAAGATTGAATCCGCGACCGGTTTGCCCGTTTCCGCCAGCCAGCTTTCCGCCAACTGGCAAAATTTCGGCCCTACGCTTGAAGCGCGTGATATTCATGCGCAGCTTAAAGACGGCGGTGAGTTTTCGGTAAAACGCGTCACGTTAGCGCTGGATGTCTGGCAAAGCTTACTGCACATGCGCTGGCAGTTTCGCGATCTCACCTTCTGGCAATTGCAGTTGCGCACCAATACCCCCATCCAGAGTAGTGAAAGTGGTGATGGAATTGAAGCGGGTCACCTCAGCGATCTCTTCCTGCGTCAGTTTGATCATTTCGATCTCCGCGACAGTCAAATTAGCTTTTTAACCCTCTCAGGTCAGCGCGCTGAACTGGCGATCCCACAGCTTACCTGGCTGAACGGTAAAAACCGGCATCGTGCTGAGGGTCAGGTCAGTCTTTCCAGCCTGACCGGACAGCATGGCGTTATGCAGGTGCGCATGGATCTGCGAGACGATAATGGGCTATTGAATAATGGTCGGGTCTGGTTGCAGGCAGACGACATTGACGTCAAACCGTGGCTGGGCAAATGGATGCAGGATAATGTCGCGCTGCAAACCGCGCGTTTTAGCCTGGAAGCATGGATGACGATCAATAAAGGCGTCGTCTCCGGGGGGGATGTCTGGCTGAAGAAAGGCGGTGCCAGCTGGCTGGGTGACAACCGTACGCATACGCTCTCTGTCGATAACCTGACGGCGCACATCAGCCGGGAACAGCCGGGCTGGCAATTCTCTATTCCCGATACCCGTATCACCATGGATGATAAACCCTGGCCGAGCGGAGCGTTAACGCTGGCCTGGATCCCTGAGCAGGAAGTCGGTGGTGAGAATAACAAGCGTAGCGACGAGCTTCGCATTCGTGCCAGCAATCTGGATCTGGCCGGATTAGAAGGGCTGCGCCCGATGGCGTCCCGGTTATCGCCTGCGCTGGGTGATATTTGGCGCGCCACGCAGCCGAGCGGCAAAATAGATGTGCTGGCGCTGGATATCCCGTTACAGGCGACAGAAAAAACCCGCTTCCAGTCCGCATGGACCAACTTGGCCTGGAAACAGTGGAAGTTGTTACCGGGGGCTGAGCATTTCTCCGGTACGCTGGCGGGCAGCGTGGAAAATGGCGCGCTTACCGCTTCCATGAAGCAAGCCAACATGCCGTATGAGACCGTATTCCGCGCGCCATTGGAAATAGAAAACGGCGTGGCGACGCTAAGCTGGCTGAAGAATGATAAAGGTTTTCAGTTAGATGGGCGCAACATTGATGTTAAAGCGAAAGCGGTACATGCGCGCGGCGGTTTTCGCTATCTGCAACCGACCGGTGACGAGCCATGGTTGGGCATTCTGGCGGGGATCAGTACTGATGACGGTTCTCAGGCCTGGCGCTACTTCCCGGAAAATCTGATGGGCAAAGAGCTGGTTGACTACCTCAGCGGCGCGATTCAGGGCGGCGAAGCGGATAACGCCACGCTGGTATATGGCGGCAACCCGCATTTGTTCCCGTATCTGCACAATGAAGGGCAGTTTCAGGTCCTGGTGCCGCTACGCAATGCTAAATTCGCCTTCCAGCCCGACTGGCCTGCGTTGACCGACCTCAATATTGAACTGAACTTCATTAACGACGGCCTGTGGATGAAAACGGATGGCGTTAATTTAGGTGGCGTAAAAGCCAGCAACCTGACGGCCAATATTCCCGACTATGCAAAAGAAAAGCTGCTGATTGATGCCGACATCAACGGGCCGGGTAAGGCGGTTGGACCTTATTTTGATGATACGCCGCTAAAAGATTCTCTGGGCGCCACGCTTGAGCAGTTGCAGATTGATGGCGATGTGAATGCTCGCTTACATCTCGATATCCCATTGGATGGCTCGCTGGTTACAGCCAAAGGCGACGTCAACCTGCGTAATAACAGTCTGTTTATTAAACCGCTCGACAGTACGTTGAAGAATTTGACCGGTAAATTCAGCTTTGTGAACGGCGATCTGCAGAGCGAGCCGATGACGGCCAACTGGTTTAATCAGCCGCTGAACGTCGACTTTTCCACGACCGAAGGGGCCAAAGCCTATCAGGTGGCGGTGAATCTGCAAGGCGACTGGCAGCCTAACCGTATGGGGATTTTGCCGAAGCAGGTGAACGATGCGTTAAGCGGCAGTATGGCGTGGAATGGCAAGGTAGGCATCAATCTTCCGTACCATGCCGGGGCGACCTACGACATTGCGTTAAAGAGTGACCTGAAGAATGTAAGTAGTCACTTACCCGCTCCACTGAATAAGGCGGCCGGTGAGGCGCTGCCGGTAAATATTAAGGCGAACGGCAATCTGCGCAGCTTTGATCTTACCGGTAATGCAGGGAGTATGAATCACTTCAACAGCCACTGGCTGCTGAATCAGAAGCTGACCCTTGACCGCGCTATCTGGACGTCTGAAAGCCGCACTGTGCCCGCGTTACCCGATCAGCAAGGCATTGAGCTTAATCTTCCCCCTATGGACGGTGCGCAATGGCTGGCATTGTTCCAGAAAGGTGCTGCGGATAACGTTGGCTCGAACGCCAACTTCCCACAGCGCATCACGGTGCGTACGCCATCGTTATCCCTGGGGGGGCAGCAGTGGAATAATTTGAGTATCGTGTCTGAGCCTTCGGGCAACGGTTCCAGCGTGCAGGCGCAGGGGCGCGAGATTAACGCCACGCTGGCTATGCGCAATAACGCCCCGTGGCTGGCGAACATTAAATACCTCTATTACAACCCGAGCGCCGCAAAGCCGTCTCCCGGCACAGCGCCAGCGTCGCCTTTCTCTACCATCAATAACGTCAGCTTCCGTGGCTGGCCGGATGTTCAGCTCCGCTGTGCAGAGTGTTGGCTGTGGGGACAGAAATATGGGCGTATTGATGCCGATGTGGCGATCAAAGGCGATACGCTGTCGTTGAGCAACGGTCTGTTGGATACCGGCTTTGCCAGACTGACTGCCGATGGCGAATGGGTGAATGTGCCGGGTAAAGAGCGTACGTCACTGAAGGGAAAACTGAACGGCAACAAAATTGACTCTGCCGCCAGTTTCTTTGGCGTATCGACGCCGATTCGTAACTCTTCGTTCAATGTGGAGTACGACCTGCACTGGCGTAATCCACCGTGGGATCCGGACGAAGCGTCGCTGAATGGGATTTTGCGTACCCGATTGGGCAAAGGTGAGCTTACCGAACTCAGTACCGGCCATGCGGGGCAACTGTTACGCCTGTTAAGCTTTGACGCGTTGCTACGTAAACTGCGCTTTGATTTTAGCGATACCTTCAGTGAAGGCTTCTATTTCGACTCCATTCGCAGCACGGCGTGGATTAAAGATGGCGTGATGCATACCGACGACACGTTGGTGGACGGCCTGGAAGCTGACATCGCGATGAAAGGCTCGGTGAATCTGGTACGCCGTGAACTGGATATGGAAGCGGTTGTCGCACCTGAAATTTCTGCCACCGTTGGGGTTGCCGCCGCGTTCGCCGTTAACCCGATTGTCGGCGCGGCGGTGTTTGCCGCCAGTAAGGTTCTGGGACCGCTGTGGAGTAAAGTTTCGATTCTGCGTTACCGTATCACCGGTCCGGTTGATAAGCCGCAGATTAACGAAGTTCTGCGTCAGCCGCGCAAAGAAAGCCAGCAATGATTTGACGGGGGCAACTAATTGCCCCAATCTCAGTACATAGTATTGCCGGATGGAGCAGCGCTTATCCGGCCTACAGTAGCCTAACAACGTAGGCCGGATAAGGCGTTTTTGCCGCCATCCGGCAGAATTAAATGAGTAACCAAAACGATGAGTCTGAACCTGGTAAGTGAACAATTGCTAGCGGCGAATGGCCTGAAACATCAGGATCTGTTTGCCATCCTGGGCCAACTGGCCGAACGCCGTCTCGATTACGGCGATCTCTATTTTCAGTCGAGCTATCACGAATCCTGGGTTTTAGAAGACCGCATCATTAAAGATGGTTCTTACAATATCGATCAGGGTGTTGGCGTGCGCGCCATCAGCGGCGAAAAAACGGGGTTTGCCTATGCAGACCAGATTAGCCTGCTGGCGCTGGAGCAAAGTGCGCATGCTGCCCGGACTATTGTGCGCGACAGCGGTGATGGCAAAGTAAAAACGCTGGGGGCGGTAGAGCATCAGGCGCTTTACACTTCGGTCGATCCGTTACAGAGCATGAGCCGCGAAGAGAAGCTGGATATTCTGCGTCGCGTTGACAGCGTTGCACGGGCTGCCGACAAGCGCGTTCAGGAAGTAACCGCCAGCCTGACCGGAGTTTATGAGCTGATTCTGGTGGCGGCGACCGACGGTACGTTGGCCGCGGATGTCCGTCCACTGGTGCGTTTGTCCGTCAGCGTACAGGTCGAAGAAGACGGTAAACGTGAGCGCGGCGCGAGCGGTGGCGGTGGTCGCTTTGGCTATGACTATTTCCTTGGCGATCTCGATGGTGACGTTCGTGCCGACGCGTGGGCGAAAGAGGCCGTACGCATGGCGCTGGTCAATCTCTCGGCGGTAGCTGCGCCGGCAGGTACGTTACCGGTGGTACTCGGCGCTGGCTGGCCTGGCGTTCTGCTGCACGAAGCGGTCGGTCATGGTCTGGAAGGCGACTTTAACCGCCGTGGCACCTCGGTATTTAGCGGCCATATGGGTGAACTGGTCGCGTCAGAACTGTGTACCGTTGTGGATGATGGCACCATGGCGGACCGTCGTGGTTCCGTGGCTATTGATGATGAAGGTACGCCGGGCCAGTATAACGTGCTGATCGAAAACGGTATTCTCAAAGGCTACATGCAGGACAAACTGAATGCGCGCCTGATGGGTGTGGCACCCACGGGTAACGGACGCCGTGAATCTTACGCTCATCTGCCGATGCCGCGTATGACCAACACCTATATGCTGCCAGGGAAGTCCACGCCGCAGGAAATTATCGAATCTGTTGAATACGGTATTTATGCGCCTAACTTTGGCGGCGGCCAGGTGGATATCACCTCCGGGAAATTTGTGTTCTCAACGTCCGAAGCGTATCTGATTGAAAACGGTAAAGTGACCAAACCGGTAAAAGGCGCGACGCTGATTGGCTCCGGTATCGAAGCGATGCAGCAAATTTCGATGGTGGGTAACGACTTGAAACTGGATAACGGCGTAGGCGTTTGTGGGAAAGAAGGCCAGAGCCTGCCGGTTGGCGTGGGTCAGCCGACGCTGAAGGTCGATAATTTGACGGTCGGCGGCACCGCATAACATCATGATCCAGGCCCGATAAGCGTCAACGCCATCGGGCATCTTGCCGGATGCGGCGTCAACGTCTTATCCGGCCTGCACTCTTTTTATTTTTCTTTTCCCCGGCCATACATTCCCTGGAACAGGTGCGCCACATCGACAAAATAGTCGGTCAGATAATTAATCACCACCTGCACTTTGAGCGGTAACTTATCTTTCTCGGTATACAGGGCGTAGACCGGACGCGGATCTGACTGGTAGCGGGGGAGCAGGATCTCCACATCACCATGATTGATCTCATTGATCACCCACATCAGCGGCACATAAGCAATGCCGGCACCTGCGGCCAGCCAACGCACCAGCGTCATCGGATCGTTGGTGACGAAGCGTCCCTCTGGAATCAGGCGGGTAGAGATCCCCTCCGGGGCGATAAGCTCGAATTCATTATCCGGGCGAACGCTGTATTCCAGCCATGAGTGGTTGCTAAGATCGGCTGGTTTTTCCGGAGCGCCAAACTGGGCGAGATAGCTTTTAGCGGCGCAGACCACCATCGGCATGGCCCCCAGACGACGTGAAAACAGGCTAGAGTCTTGTAACGCGCCGACGCGGATAACCACATCCAGGCCATCGGCAATTAAATCCGGTGCCGGGATGCCGGTGACCAGATTTACCGTCAGACCGGGGTACTCTTTCAGCATTTTCGCCGTCAGCCCGGCGAGGACATTTTGTGCCATGGTTGAAGAACAGCCAATACGCAACGTGCCGATGGGGGTGTTATTAAAGGCATACAGCTGCTCATGAACATCCTGCGCTTCGTGCAGCATGCGACGGCAGCCCTGATAATAAATTTTACCGGCTTCGGTTAGCCCAATGCTGCGCGTACTGCGGTTTAGCAGCTTTACCTGTAGTTCATCTTCCAGTTTAGAGACCGTCTGGCTTATCGATGAAACGCTCATTTGTAGCTGTCTTGCGGCGGCGGTGAAGGAGCCCAGTTCGACAACTTTGGCGAACACCGACATACGTTTTAATCGTTCCATTATTCACTCTGGCTTAAAAGTGATTTAGATCACATAATATAGATAACAGCATAACAGTTACGTTAATATATTATTATTCAAATAACGGCTATGTCGCTCTCGCCTGGCTCATCCTTGCCCTTCTCTGCGGTGACATACGCTAGAAAATCTATCACCTGCACTCTCTTAAGTTACCAAGGTCAACATGAGTCTGTTTCCCGTTATCGTGGTGTTTGGTCTGTCCTTCCCACCGATTTTTTTCGAATTGCTTTTGTCACTGGCGATTTTCTGGCTGGTGCGCCGGGTGCTGGTTCCCACTGGCATCTATGATTTTGTCTGGCATCCGGCTCTGTTTAACACCGCGCTGTATTGCTGCCTGTTCTATTTAATAACGCGCCTGTTCGTTTGAGGTTGAAGTGAAAACACTAACAAGAAAAATCTCCCGCACGGCCATTACCGTCATCCTGGTCGTTCTTGCATTCATCGCTATTTTTCGCGCATGGGTGTTCTACACCGAGTCGCCGTGGACGCGTGATGCGCGTTTCAGCGCAGATGTCGTCGCCATTGCGCCGGACGTTGCGGGTCTTATTTCCAACGTTAACGTCCATGATAACCAACTGGTGAAAAAGGATCAGGTCCTGTTTACCATCGACCAGCCGCGCTATAAAAAAGCCCTCGAACAGGCCGAAGCCGACGTCTCGTATTACCAGGTTCTGGCGCAGGAAAAACGTCAGGAAGCCGGTCGTCGTAACCGTCTGGGCGTGCAGGCCATGTCTCGTGAAGAGATTGATCAGTCTAACAACGTACTGCAAACCGTATTACACCAGTTGGCGAAGGCGCAAGCGACCCGCGATCTGGCAAAATTGGATCTTGAACGTACCGTTATTCGTGCGCCTGCGGATGGCTGGGTGACTAACCTGAATGTCTACAGCGGCGAATTTATTACCCGCGGCTCCACGGCGGTAGCGCTGGTAAAGCAGCACTCGTTCTATGTCCTGGCATATATGGAAGAAACCAAGCTGGAAGGCGTACGCCCTGGATATCGCGCTGAAATTACCCCGCTTGGAAGCAATAATGTGTTGAAGGGTACCGTTGATAGCGTGGCGGCTGGCGTAACGAATGCCAGCAGCACGCGGGACGCAAAAGGTATGGCGACCATTGATTCCAATCTTGAATGGGTCCGTCTGGCACAGCGTGTGCCGGTGCGCATTCGTCTTGATGAACAGCAAGGAACCCTGTGGCCAGCCGGGACGACGGCTACTGTTGTTATCACCGGTAAACAGGATCGCGATGCCAGTCAGGAATCCTTCTTCCGTAAAATGGCGCACCGCCTGCGCGAGTTTGGTTAATTGCGATGGGTATTTTTTCCATTGCCAACCAGCACATCCGCTTCGCGGTAAAACTGGCGTGCGCGATTGTCCTGGCGCTGTTCGTTGGTTTTCACTTTCAGCTTGAGACCCCGCGCTGGGCGGTGTTGACCGCGGCAATTGTGGCAGCTGGCCCGGCTTTTGCCGCCGGTGGGGAACCCTATTCAGGCGCCATCCGCTATCGCGGGATGCTGCGTATCGTCGGGACATTTATTGGCTGTATTGCCGCACTGATCATTATTATCAGCATGATCCGCGCCCCGTTATTGATGATTCTGGTGTGCTGTATCTGGGCCGGTTTTTGTACCTGGATCTCGTCGCTAGTGAAGATCGAGAATTCCTATGCCTGGGGGCTTTCGGGCTATACGGCGCTGATCATCGTCATTACTATCCAGGCAGAACCGCTGTTGACGCCGCAATTTGCGCTCGAACGTTGCAGCGAGATTGTGATGGGGATTGTCTGCGCCATTGTTGCCGATCTGCTCTTTTCGCCCCGCTCGGTGAAACAGGAAATTGATGTCGAACTGGACAGCCTGCTGGTGGCGCAGTATCAGCTAATGCAGTTGTGTATAAAGCATGGCGACAGTGAAGAAGTGGACAAAGCCTGGGGCGATTTAGTCCGTCGCACGGCGGCGCTGGAGGGGATGCGCAGCAACCTTAATATGGAGTCTTCACGTTGGGTGCGTGCTAATCGCAGGCTCAAAGCATTGAACACGCTGTCGCTCACGCTTATTACTCAATCCTGTGAAACCTACCTTATTCAAAATACCCGCCCGGAACTGATCACCGACACCTTCCGCGAGTTGTTCGATACGCCGGTTGAAACGGTGCAGGATGTCCATAAACAGTTGAAGCGGATGCGTCGGGTGATTGTCTGGACCGGCGAGCGTGAAACACCGGTTACGATTTATAGCTGGGCAGGTGCGGCGACGCGCTACCTGCTGCTGAAACGCGGTGTGGTGAGTAATACAAAAATTAGCGCGACGGAAGAAGAGATCCTACAAGGCGAGCCGTTGGTGAAAGTTGAATCAGCCGAACGTCACCATGCGATGGTCAACTTCTGGCGCACCACCCTTTCCTGTGTGCTGGGAACTTTGTTCTGGCTGTGGACCGGCTGGACATCCGGCAGCGGCGCGATGGTGATGATTGCGGTCGTCACCTCGCTGGCAATGCGCTTGCCGAACCCTCGGATGGTGGCGATAGATTTTATCTACGGTACGTTGGCGGCATTACCGCTCGGCGCGCTCTATTTTCTGGTGATAATCCCCAATACGCAGCAAAGTATGCTGCTGTTGTGTCTGAGCCTGGCAGTGCTGGGATTCTTTCTGGGAATTGAGGTGCAGAAACGGCGACTGGGATCGATGGGGGCGCTGGCCAGTACTATTAATATTATCGTGCTGGATAACCCAATGACCTTCCACTTTAGCCAGTTTCTTGACAGTGCGTTGGGGCAGATTGTTGGTTGTGTGCTGGCGTTTCTCGTCATTCTGCTGGTGCGTGATAACTCGCGTGACAGAACCGGTCGCGTGTTGCTCAACCAGTTTGTCTCCGCAGCGGTTTCGGCAATGACCACCAACGTGGTTCGTCGTAAAGAAAACCACCTTCCGGCGCTTTATCAGCAGTTGTTTTTACTGATGAACAAATTCCCCGGCGACCTGGCGAAGTTTCGCCTGGCGCTGACAATGATTATCGC
The DNA here is from genome assembly GCF_053309355.1 of Citrobacter freundii complex sp. 2025EL-00176. NCBI lineage: Bacteria > Pseudomonadati > Pseudomonadota > Gammaproteobacteria > Enterobacterales > Enterobacteriaceae > Citrobacter > Citrobacter freundii complex sp. 2025EL-00176. The sequence goes on from NZ_JBRYHT010000003.1 coordinate 39,728, forward strand.
GCATCAGCGTCTGCGCGATGCGCCGGTACCGGTGAATGAGGATTTATCTGCGTTCCATCGCCAGCTGCGCCGCACCGCCGATCATGTTATTTCAGCAGGAAATGACGACAAGCGCCGACGCTACTTTAGCCAACTGCTGGAAGAGCTTGAGATCTATCAGGAGAAGTTAATCATCTGGCAAGCCCCTCCACAGGTGACCGAGCCGGTAAAACGACTCAGCGGGATGCTACACAAATACCAGCACGCGCTGACCAGCAATTAAGTACAAGAAACCGATGCCAGAAGCGTCGGTTTTTTTATGGCTATACTTACCTGAAATGCGGGAGGCCCTGCATATTGGTGGTCCATAGAGTGACTGGCGTCGGGATGGTGGCTATAGATGAACATCTATACGTTTGATTTTGACGAGATTGAAGATCAGGGTGATTTCTACCGCGAGTTCACGCGCGCATTTGGTCTGGCCCGAGAAAAAGTGGTCGATTTAGATTCTCTGTGGGAGGTCGTTACCGGAGAAGCCTTGCCGCTGCCGGTGGAGATTGAATTTATCCATTTGCCGGACAAACTACGCAGGCGATACGGCGCACTAATATTACTGTTCGATGAAGCGGAAGAAGAGCTGGAAGGGCAGTTACGTTTTAATGTTCGTCACTCAATGTAAGGCATAAAAAAGCCCCCGGCAGGCGGGGGCAAGTCGTCGGTTTAGACGACGAGGGTTTATTTGTACAGTTCTGCAGTCGCGTGCCAGTGAGCACCTTCACGGAGTTCAGTGACGCGATAGCTGCTGGCGCCCGCTTTTTCAGCTTTCGCGGCGATAGCCTGACGCATATCCATTGGTGAGCTACCGATCTGAGATACGGAGATGCTACCCATGGATTGCAGGTTCTGTGCTTCTTGTGAGTTCACCTGAGTAACCGCGGCGCTGGCACCGAAAGAGAGAACAGAAAGAAGGCTTAAAGCTGCAACAGTAGTTTTGATTTTCATGATATTTACCTCGTCGAATTCTTTTATTGTGGGTCTTGTTTCGTGACCCTCATCACAAAATCAAGTATACACTAATAACGCGATAAATTAATACCACGCTAATTGTTTCTGTAGTTATTAAGTTTTAAAAAGATTATTTTTTATAACTTAAAGGAATTAAAATCAGCCTTTTTAACTACCATATAGAAATAAATTAAGTAAAATCAATGTGATATTGAATTTTGCAAAATGTGCGTTTTTCAGCCTTCGTATTCACTGTGTGAATGGGTTTTAGCGGTTAAACGCACCATTTGTTAAATGAATGGCAGTGGAAAATAGAACGAAGAGGGGAAAGTAGAGGTTTTTCCCCGCCGGGAGACGACGGGGAGGAGGCATTACAGTTCTTGTTCGAACAGCTCCAGAATGGCTTCGTACAGATCTTTTACCGTAAAACCCTTAGCTGGCGTGGTGAAGATGGTATCGTCACCGGCAATCGTTCCCAAAATACCTTCCGCTTTACCCAACGAATCCAGCAGACGGGCAATCAACTGAGCAGCGCCGGGGCTGGTGTGAATAACCACGACCGCATCGTTATAGTCGATATCCAGTACCAAATTCTTCAGCGGACTGGAGGTTGTAGGTACCCCCAACTCTGCCGGCAGGCAGTACACCATTTCCATTTTCGCATTGCGGGTACGCACCGCACCAAACTTGGTCAGCATGCGTGAAACCTTGGACTGATTGATATTATCAAAGCCCTGATCCTGCAATGCGAGGACGATTTCGCCCTGAGAGCTGAACTTTTCTTCTTTAAGTAGCGCTTTAAACGCCTTCACTAATTCTTCTTGTTTTGCCGAGCTTCGCATAAGTCACCCGTAATATGGCGGTAGAAACAACATTATTGTGCATACAGATGAATTTTTATGCAAACGGTCTGCCCTGGTAAAGGCTGAAATAATGTTATGAAAGAGCGGAATTTTATCAAATTTCGTTATCAAGAAACATGCCTGTGTCACGGCGCGCAAATAAGGTTAAAAGTAAATTAATTGTTATCAAATTGATGTTGTTTTGAGAGGCGGGTAGGGTATATTGTCAGCACCTGTTGGAAAGTTGCTCTACTGTGCGGGTGCTTTTGAATTACGTAACTTAGGTTTTATTTTACGTAAGTTAAATGCATAAAAGCCAAATTTGCGTGACTACGCATTCTTGACGCGTGGTTGTTGTATTCGTTGGATTTGTGGATTAAGGTCGCCGCCGCGGAGCAATAGACACTTTGCTTATCAATATAATAAGGAGTTTAGGATGAAAGTTGCAGTCCTCGGCGCTGCTGGTGGTATCGGTCAGGCGCTAGCATTACTGTTAAAAACCCAACTGCCTTCAGGTTCAGAACTCTCCCTGTACGACATCGCTCCAGTAACGCCTGGTGTGGCCGTTGATTTGAGCCACATCCCTACTGCTGTGAAAATCAAAGGCTTCAGCGGCGAAGACGCTACCCCTGCACTGGAAGGTGCTGATGTGGTACTGATCTCTGCGGGCGTCGCGCGTAAACCGGGTATGGATCGTTCCGACCTGTTCAACGTCAACGCCGGCATCGTGAAGAACCTGGTGCAGCAGGTTGCTAAAACCTGTCCGAAAGCATGTATCGGTATCATCACCAACCCGGTGAACACGACCGTTGCTATCGCTGCAGAAGTGCTGAAAAAAGCAGGCGTATACGATAAGAACAAACTGTTTGGCGTGACCACGCTGGACATTATTCGCTCCAATACCTTTGTTGCGGAACTGAAAGGCAAACAGCCTGGCGACGTTGAAGTCCCGGTTATTGGCGGCCACTCTGGCGTGACCATTCTGCCATTGCTGTCACAAATTCCTGGCGTAAGCTTCACCGAGCAAGAAGCGGCTGACCTGACTAAACGTATCCAGAACGCGGGTACTGAAGTTGTGGAAGCTAAAGCCGGTGGCGGATCTGCTACCCTGTCCATGGGTCAGGCCGCAGCACGTTTCGGCCTGTCACTGGTTCGCGCACTGAGCGGCGAAAAAGGCGTGGTTGAATGTGCTTACGTTGAAGGCGACGGCCAGTATGCGCGTTTCTTCTCTCAGCCGCTGCTGCTGGGCAAAAACGGCGTAGAAGAACGTCAGTCTATCGGTAAGCTGAGTGCGTTTGAGCAAAGTGCGCTGGAAGGCATGCTGGACACGTTGAAGAAAGATATCACTCTGGGCGAAGAGTTCGTTAAGTAACGAACGGCCAGAAAATAAAAAACCGGAGCCTGGCTCCGGTTTTTTTATGTACCACACTTTTATAGCCGGATAAAGTACGTTATCCGGTGCTAACGTCAGTTTGTCGCAGGGTATTCCTGAATCGTCACCTGCAGCGTCAGCTGTTTGTCATCGCGCATCACGACGACGGAGATGACCGAACCTGGGCGAATTTCGGCCACTTGGTCCATGGTCTCAAGCGCGGATACCGCCGGTTTATTATTGACTGAAATGATCAAGTCGTTGACCTGAATGCCTGCCTGTGCGGCCGGACCGTCCGGAGCCACTTCGTTAACCACGATCCCCTGAATTTGATCCATTCCGCCGCCCTGCGCGTGCAGCGGCGCAATTTCACGACCGCTGATGCCGATGTAGCCGCGAATCACGCGCCCGTCACGAATCAGCTTATCCATAATTTTGGTTGCCAACTGAAACGGAATGGCGAAGCCAATACCTTCCGGGGTTTCGCCGTCGTTGCTCTTATCAAATGACAGCGTATTAATGCCCATCAGCTCACCCAGCGAGTTAACCAGCGCACCGCCGGAGTTACCGTGGTTGATGGAAGCATCCGTTTGCAGGAAGTTTTGGCGTCCTGTCGGGTTCAGCCCAATACGGCCGGTGGCGCTAATGATGCCTTGAGTAATGGTTTGCCCAAGGTTGTACGGGTTACCAATGGCGAGAACCACATCGCCGATGTGGGGCACACGCTTGTTATTAATAGGGATGGTCGGCAGGCCGCCAGTCGCGTTGATTTTCAGCACCGCAAGGTCGGTTAACGTATCAGAGCCTACGAGCAGCGCTTCAAATACACGTCCATCCTGCAGTGCGACGATGATTTGGTCGGCATCATTAATGACGTGCTTATTGGTAATGATGTAGCCGCGCTGATCCATGATAACGCCTGAGCCGAGCGTACGGATCTCAAGCTGGTTATGCGCGGTACTGTTCATACTGCGGTTATAAACGTTAACGACGGCAGGAGCGGCACGGCGAACCGCCGGGTTATAGCTGGCGGGCGTTTCATCTGCACTGTCGAACTGCGGTGTGGTAAGGGTATTAATTTTGCGCAGAGAGGGCATCGCCGCCAGCAGAATGGCACCGACGATTAAACCAATCGCGACCGAACGTAAAAGCTTTACAAACATGATGGCGGCGTCATTAAAAAAGGGAACGGCAGCAGCATATCACGAGTTAACCGGACATCACACGGGGGCTGATGTCCGGTTTAATGCATTACCGCAGGAGCAGGTAAATACTGTCGTTACCGCGAACCACCTGCAGAGCGATAATCGCCGGTTTCGCTTCCAGCACCTTACGCATTTCGGCAATCGAGTTTACGCGATCGCGGTTAACGCCAATGATAACGTCATCTTTATGCAGACCGGCCTGCGCGGCTGGACTACTTTTTTCAACGTTATCTATTTTGATGCCTTTGGTGCCATCTTTTAACTGACCATCGCTGAGCGTAGCGCCTTGCAACGCAGGGGCGATCATTTCCGCACTGGCGGACGATGATGTGCTGGTATCCAGGGTGACTTCAACCTCCAGCGGTTTACCGTTACGCAGCAGCCCCAGTTTGACCTTGGTTCCTGGTTCAGTTGTCGCAATGCGTGAACGCAGTTCGGCAAAGCTGCTGAGTGGTTTACCGTTGAGACTGGTAATGACGTCACCGGATTTCACCCCCGCCTTGGCAGAGCCTGAGTTAGGCAGAACCTCGCTGACAAACGCCCCGCGCTGCACATTCAGATTGAACGCCTTGGCGATGTCGGCGGTCATTTCGGTACCTTTTATGCCTAACAGACCGCGTTTGATTTCGCCAAACTGCATCAACTGTTGCGCCAGCGTGCGCGCCATGTTGCTTGGGATCGCAAAGCCAATGCCGATACTGCCGCCGCCGGGGGCCAGAATCGCGGTGTTAATGCCAATCAACTCACCGTTGAGGTTAAGCAGCGCGCCGCCGGAGTTACCCCGGTTGATGGAAGCATCGGTCTGAATAAAGTTTTCCAGACCCTCCAGGTTCAGCCCACTGCGACCCAATGCCGATACAATACCGGAAGTGGCGGTTTGCCCGAGACCGAACGGGTTACCCACGGCCACTGCGAAATCACCCACACGGAGTTTATCGGAGTCGGCAATGGCGATTTGCGTCAGGTTGCTGGGGTGTTGAATTTGCAGCAGGGCGATATCGCTCTGATCGTCACTGCCGATCAGCTTCGCGTCGAACTCTCGACCATCGTTAAGCTGCACGCTGATTTTTTGCGCCTGATTAATGACGTGGTTATTGGTCAGGACGTAGCCTTTTGCGGCATCAATAATGACCCCTGAGCCCAGCCCTTCAAAAGGCTGTGAAGGTTGGTCGGGAAGCTCATCACCAAAAAACTTTTTAAACTCTTCCGGGACTTTTTGACCTTGAACAGCGGTGCCTTCGACCCTAACGCTCACCACGGCAGGTAACACTTTCTCCAGCATCGGGGCGAGGCTGGGAAGCGCAGCCTGACCGGGAACCTGGCCGGGAATCGACGCAACGGCCGGGAATGGCGCCGAGAGAGTTAACCCGACACTTAACGCTAATGCACTCAACAGCTGGGTTTGTTTTTTCATGGATCCTGCTCTCGTACCTTGAGTAAACGGAAGATGATTCAAAACAGTTTGATGTTATTGAATTTTCGGTTTGGTCACAATGAGGCTAACGACTAAATAATAGCTGGGACGGGAAGAGAAGCGGAGGGCGCAATTACTGCGCCCAATAAATTTCTTAACGATGTGCGTTTAGTCGCGCTTTGCGCCACTACGCAGCAGGCCGGAGGCCCCTTCAGAATAGTCACGCGGCATCTGAACCGGCGCCTGATCGTTGCCAGCTTCGGACTCTGCCAGACGATTACGGAACGGGTTGTTTTCCGGCGACATACCCGGCAGCAGGTTGCTCGAGCTTTTCGCCATATGCTGGTAGATCTGACGATAATCGTCCGCCATGTTATCCAGCAATTCAGCGCTGCGGGCAAAGTGGCTCACCAGCTCTTCGCGGTACTCTTCCAGCTCAGCTTTATTTTTTTCCAGTTCGTACTGCAATGCCTGCTGTTGGCGTAATTTACGATTACCAAAACGCATGGCTACAGCACCAATAATGATACCGACGACTAACCCAATTAGCGCATATTCCCAGGTCATGAACATCTCCCGTTGTCTTGTGTTTCCGTAGGGTGTTGGCTTTAGGCTCCATGCCTGCGCCTGATTATGCCACTATAACCGCTAATCCCGTAGAAGTGGAATCCCGTGTTTATATCACGTAATGTAGAACGGCCTTTTTTTCGTCAACCGTGAGCGACGGCACATCGATTCTCAAGGAATAACAATAACATCATGCAAAGCCTTTCCCCGACATCGCGTTACCAGCAAGCCCTTACAGACGGCACTCATCAGCCCGACAGCGTACAACAAGAAGCCGTGAATCGACTGGAAACCATTTTCCAGGCGCTAACGACGCCAACTCGCCCTGCGCCGCAGGAAAGTGGTCTGATGGCGCGTTTTGGCAAATTGCTGGGCAAGCGTGAGTCGCCGACCAACCCGCCGGTGCGTGGTTTGTATATGTGGGGCGGCGTCGGACGTGGGAAGACCTGGCTGATGGATCTTTTCTACCATAGTCTGCCGGGCGGGCGTAAACAGCGTTTGCACTTTCACCGCTTTATGCTGCGCGTCCATGAAGAGCTTACCGCCCTGCAGGGGCAGAGCGATCCGCTGGAAATCATTGCCGACCGCTTTAAGGCTGAAACGGACGTGCTGTGCTTTGACGAATTTTTTGTTTCTGATATCACTGACGCCATGCTGCTTGGCGGCTTAATGAAGGCGCTATTTGCCCGGGGCATCACGCTGGTGGCGACCTCCAATATTCCGCCGGACGACCTGTATCGCAACGGTTTGCAACGCACGCGTTTTCTTCCTGCCATTGATGCCATCAAGCAGCATTGCGACATCATGAATGTTGATGCCGGCGTCGATTATCGTCTGCGCACCTTAACGCAGGCGCATTTGTGGTTGTCGCCTCTGAATGAGGAAACCCGCCAGCAGATGGATAAGCTGTGGCTGGCGCTAGCGGGAACCAAAAGTGAGCATGCGCCGACGCTGGAGATCAACCATCGTCCAATGCAGACGCTGGCCGTCGAAAACCAAACACTGGCGGTGTCATTCACTACGCTGTGCGTCGATGCCCGTAGTCAGCATGACTATATTGCGCTGTCGCGTCTGTTCCACACGGTGCTGTTGTTTGATGTGCCGGTCATGACCCCGCTGATGGAAAGCGAAGCGCGACGCTTTATCGCGCTGGTGGATGAGTTCTACGAACGCCACGTCAAGCTGGTGGTGAGTGCGGCATCTCCCTTATATGAGATCTACCAGGGCGAGCGTCTGAAGTTTGAATTCCAGCGTTGTTTGTCGCGTTTGCAGGAGATGCAAAGCGAGGAGTATTTGAAGCGGGAACATTTAGCCGGTTAAACCTGCCGCAAATCACATAAAGGGGTCGATCTTTGACCCTGACTTCTCTATAATCTTGCGACCCCACGTTACGAGAGAGTTTTTTTCCCAAAACTTTCTATGCGCCGGCATAGGCTATTCGAAGGGGTAGGTTTGCTGGACAATGTCGTGTGAACCTCAACTGACAAAACGTTTGGGTGTTCACCAACGTGTAACTTATTTATTTGGGTAAGCTTTTAATGAAAACTTTTACAGCTAAACCAGAAACCGTAAAACGCGACTGGTATGTTGTTGACGCGACCGGTAAAACTCTGGGCCGTCTGGCTTCCGAACTGGCTCTGCGCCTGCGCGGTAAGCACAAAGCGGAATATACTCCGCACGTAGATACTGGTGATTACATCATCGTTCTGAACGCTGACAAAGTTGCTGTAACCGGCAACAAGCGTACTGACAAAGTGTACTATCACCACACCGGTCACATCGGTGGTATCAAACAAGCGACCTTTGAAGAGATGATTGCTCGCCGTCCTGAGCGTGTGCTTGAAATCGCGGTTAAAGGCATGCTGCCAAAAGGCCCGCTGGGTCGTGCTATGTTCCGTAAACTGAAAGTTTACGCTGGCAACGAGCACAACCACGCGGCACAGCAACCGCAAGTTCTTGACATCTAATCGGGATTATAGGCAATGGCTGAAAATCAATACTACGGCACTGGTCGCCGCAAAAGTTCCGCAGCTCGCGTTTTCATCAAACCGGGTAGTGGTAAAATCGTAATCAACCAACGTTCTCTGGAACAGTACTTCGGTCGTGAAACTGCCCGCATGGTAGTTCGTCAGCCGCTGGAACTGGTCGACATGGTTGAGAAACTGGATCTGTACATCACTGTTAAAGGTGGTGGTATCTCTGGTCAGGCTGGTGCGATCCGTCACGGTATCACCCGCGCTCTGATGGAGTACGACGAATCCCTGCGTGGCGAACTGCGTAAAGCTGGCTTCGTTACTCGTGATGCTCGTCAGGTTGAACGTAAGAAAGTCGGTCTGCGTAAAGCACGTCGTCGTCCGCAGTTCTCCAAACGTTAATTGCTTTCTGCTTCGGCAGACAACAATTTGCGAAAAAACCCGCTTCGGCGGGTTTTTTTATCACTATTTCTCCCCCGAGGAATCACGGTAATCTGCTGATTGCCACCTCTTTTTCCCCATTTCAAGAATCGACTCACCACAAAGGTCACAAAATCTGGTAAACTATCATCCAATTTTCTGCCCAAATGTCAGGTATCGCTCATTTTTTGTTTGTATTTTGAACAGTAATGGCTTTCCTGAGTCTGGGTGACATCACTTCTGGCTGGCCACTGAGTGGCTGGTAGCAGTAAAAATTCTGAATATACCTGGAGGTTTTCATGGCTGTCGCTGCCAACAAACGTTCGGTAATGACGCTGTTTTCTGGTCCTACTGACATCTATAGCCATCAGGTCCGCATCGTGCTGGCTGAAAAAGGTGTTAGTTTCGAGATTGAGCATGTGGAGAAGGACAATCCACCTCAGGATCTGATCGACCTCAACCCGAATCAGAGCGTACCGACACTGGTGGATCGTGAGCTGACCCTGTGGGAATCTCGCATCATTATGGAATACCTGGATGAGCGCTTCCCGCATCCGCCGCTGATGCCGGTTTACCCGGTTGCGCGTGGTGAAAGCCGCCTGTACATGCAGCGTATCGAAAAAGACTGGTACACGCTGATGAACGTCATCGTGAACGGTTCCGCTTCTGAAGCCGAGGTCGCGCGTAAGCGTCTGCGCGAAGAGCTGCTGGCAATCGCGCCAGTATTCGGTCAGAAACCTTACTTCCTGAGCGATGAGTTCAGCCTGGTAGACTGCTACCTGGCGCCGCTGCTGTGGCGTTTACCGCAGCTGGGTATTGAATTCAACGGTGCCGGTTCGAAAGAACTGAAAGGTTATATGACTCGCGTCTTTGAACGTGATTCTTTCCTGGCTTCTCTGACTGAGCCTGAACGTGAAATGCGTCTGGGCCGGGGTTAACCTGTATGGATTTGCCACAGCTAACACCACGCCGTCCGTATCTGCTGCGTGCATTCTATGAGTGGTTGTTAGACAACCAGCTCACGCCGCATCTGGTGGTGGATGTGACGCTCCAGGACGTGCAGGTTCCGATGGAATACGCACGTGACGGGCAAATAGTTCTGAATATTGCACCGCGCGCGGTGGGGAACCTGGAACTGGCAAACGATGAAGTACGCTTTAACGCGCGCTTCGGTGGTGTGCCGCGTCAGGTTTCCGTCCCGCTGGCTGCAGTTCTGGCTATTTATGCTCGTGAAAACGGCGCCGGTACGATGTTTGAACCGGAAGCCGCCTACGACGAAGATGTCGCCAGCTTAAATGATGACGACAACGAAGCGTCTGGTTTTGAGAGTGAAACGGTCATGTCGGTCATTGATGGCGATAAGCCTGACAACAGCGACGACAACGATCCGGATGACACTCCGCCACCGCCTCGCGGCGGGCGTCCAGCGCTGCGCGTAGTGAAATAGATAGTAAAATGAAAAACAGGCCCTTTCGGGCCTGTTCTGTTTTCTGGCTCCGCAATCAATAAAACAGCGCGATGGTGACTATCATATTCACCACAAATCCTACTGCCATCGGAATAGCGGTGCGCTTTACCACCTCAAAGGGCGACACGCCGGCAATCCCAGAAGTCACGACAATCACCGCGGTAATGGGTGATACCGCGCGGGCCAGCGTAGTGGCAAAATGCATCGGCATAATCATCACTACTGCCGGAATATGCAGCCCGGCGGCAATATCCGGGATCAGGCTGGCAAAAGACATAAACGGTGCGTTACCTGAGCCCATGACGATCGCACAGGCGGCGATGACCACGGCCATGATGATCATCACGCCGATGCCGCCAAGGCCGGAGTGTTCCGCGCCTTTTATTACGGCGTCCACTGTCCCGATAGTCGTCAACCCTTTGGCAAAGATCTCACCGGCGACCACCAGCGTGACAACGTTGGCAAACTGCGTCCCCATGCCGTCAAAAAAGGCCTGCACATCATCCATTGTTTCGCGCAAATTATGTTTATGCAGGAATTCGACAAACATGGTCAGCGTCATGCTCATGAGCATCACCACCACCAGATTCAGCTCTGCCTGCATTAATCCCATATGTGCCAGCAACAGCGAACCCAGCATCAGGATCAGCGGCATCACCGGTAAAATGGCGTAATACAGCGGGGGCACATCTTCCAGCGTCTTTTGCTCAGCGAAACCGTTATTTTCCGGTAACGCTTTTTTATCAAATCGACGCTGCACGAAAAAATGCGCAATGGCGACAGCGATAATGACGCATGAAGCGATGGGAAGCTGGTAATGGAAGAAGTAGGTGGCGATTTTCATGCCCGCGACCTGTGCGGCAAAAATAGAGTTGGTTTCCAGAATTCCCCATTCAATCGACATCGAGGTGGCAATGACCGCAACCGCGGATAATCGACTCACGCCAAGACTGACCAGCGTTGGGAAAAGCGTCACCATCAGTAGCATGCCTAATCCGGAAGCGCTGGTAATGAACTGCGCCATGATCTGACCAATCACATAGGTGGCGGCCAGCACGACATAGGGGGAACGGATCAGCTTAAGCGGTCGGCTTAACAGGCTAACCATCGCTCTGCTGGCCCCCATCCTGTCCATATAACGGGCATAACCGCCCACCGCCATGATGGATAAACCCAGCCCTGCCGCCCGATTTGAGAGCATACGCAGAATTTCGTTGTAAATATCGACCAGTAGATAGCCGCTACTTTTATCGTCAGCGACCAGTGCGCCGTAACCCAGCCAGACGCCGCAGATCATCAGGAAGATCCCAGCGGCCGCCAGCACGACCTGGGGTTTGTAGTTTTTGAGGATCAAGTAACCCATCGTTAATAAAACGATGACAGAGATAATGATGCCGAACATTGTTTCACTCCATGCCAGGGAAGATGATAAATCCGGTAATAATGCTGTTGTCAAAACGGATGTTATATTTTTCTGGGCACTTTTTATGGAGTGGATATCTTATTTTTAACGCAATGCTTAATTTATTTTATGTTATAAAATAGTGAGTTATGATAAATTCTCACATTCATATTCGGAAATTTCACGAAGCCGATATAGCCTTGTTTAATTAAAGGTAATCGGCATGTTTAAGCTAAATATAATATGAATAATAAATATATTATTCATAAGTCAGCCGGTCTGGATGACCATCATTTCACCCTGCTTTCGATCCTGTGTTAGGATAAACCCGCTGTTGTTTGTCACCACGACTTAGCTGAATAGGCCCTATGAACGCATTTGATTCGCAAGCTGAAGACTCTCCATCCACCATTGGCCGTAGCTTACGCAATCGCCCGCTGGCGCGTAAAAAACTGTCTGAGATGGTTGAAGAAGAACTGGAGCAGATGATCCGTCGTCGGGAATTTGGCGAGGGGGAACAACTGCCGTCTGAGCGGGAGCTGATGGCCTTCTTTAATGTGGGCCGTCCTTCTGTACGAGAAGCGCTGGCAGCGTTAAAACGCAAAGGCCTGGTACAAATCAACAACGGCGAGCGCGCCCGCGTTTCGCGTCCTTCGGCTGATACCATTATCAGCGAGCTGTCCGGTATGGCCAAAGATTTCCTCGCGCATCCCGGCGGCATTGCCCACTTCGAGCAGCTGCGACTGTTCTTTGAATCCAGCCTGGTACGATACGCCGCAGAACACGCCACTGACGAGCAAATCGCCAGACTGGCGAAAGCACTGGAGATCAATAGCCAGTCGCTGGATGACAACACGCTGTTCATTCGCTCGGACGTTGATTTTCATCGCGTGCTGGCGGAGATCCCGGGCAATCCCATCTTTATGGCGATCCATGTTGCGCTGTTAGACTGGTTGATTGCTGCCCGCCCGACCGTTGCCGATCAAGAGTTGTATGAGCACAACAACGTGAGTTATCAGCAGCATATCGCGATTGTCGAGGCAATTCGCCAGCGCGATCCTGAGGAAGCTGACCGTGCTCTTCAAGAACACCTCAACAGCGTTTCCGCGACCTGGCACGCCTTCAGCAAAAGTAAAAAATTGCGTAAGTGATCGCGATCCTGACGATCGTTTAAACCCAAAATCATTCAAGTTGCATCAAGGCGGCAAGAGAGCGAGTCCCCTGGAGCATAGATAACTATGTGACCGGGGGGAGCGAACGCAGCCAACGCAGAGGCGGCTCGAAGGATGAAGAGTTTAGTGAAGCAGATCGCACTATAAGCGTTCTGTATTGTATTGCTGCTTATTTAATCTGGTATAACAGGTATAAAGGTATGCAGTTAGATAACACTAATCATCGACAGAGGTAGTTATGGCAAGAGATCTAAAAGGCGTAATGCCAGCGTTGTTAACCCCATTCGATAGCCAACAGCGGCTGGACGTTGAGAGCCTGCGTCGGCTGGTGCGTTTCAACATTGCTCAGGGTATCGATGGGCTCTATGTCGGTGGCTCTACGGGTGAGGCCTTTGTCCAAAACCGCGTTGAAAGAGAGCAGGTGCTGAAAATTGTTGCCGAAGAAGCGAAAGGCAAGGTGACGCTTATTGCCCACGTTGGCACAGTGAGCACCGAAGAGAGCCAGCAGCTGGCGAGCGCCGCGCATCGCTACGGCTTTGATGCAGTTTCGGCCGTCACGCCGTTTTATTATCCGTTCAGCTTTGAAGAGCATTGCGATCACTACCGCGCAATCATTGATTCGGCGAATGGGTTGCCGATGGTGGTCTATAACATCCCGGCGCTGAGCGGCGTAAAACTGACGCTGGATCAGATCAACACGCTGGTGACGCTACCTGGCGTTGGCGCGCTGAAGCAAACTTCCGGCGATCTCTATCAGATGGAACAGATCCGCCGCGCTCATCCCGATCTGGTGCTTTATAACGGTTATGACGAGATCTTTGCTTCTGGTTTGCTGGCGGGTGCCGATGGCGGTATCGGTAGCACTTACAACATCATGGGGTGGCGTTATCAGGGAATTGTGAAAGCGCTCAAAGAAGGCGACATCCGGACGGCACAGAAGCTGCAAACTGAGTGCAATAAGGTTATCGATCTGCTCATTAAGGTTGGCGTGTTCCGCGGCCTGAAAACGGTACTGCACTATATGGATGTGGTTTCTGTTCCGCTGTGTCGTAAGCCGTTTGCCCCGGTAGATGAACGCTATCTGCCAGAACTGAAAGCGCTGGCTAACCAACTGCTGGCGGAAAAGGCGTAATCGCGGGTCGCCGGGGGGCGCTTCGCTCGCCCGGCCTGGATTTTCGACCGTAGGCCGGATAAGGCAAGGCTGCTATCCGGCACAACAACAAAAATCGTCGGGAGAGTAAAATGAGTACTTCTACCCAGAGCATCCCGTGGTATCGCCATCTCAATCGGGCACAATGGCGGGCATTTTCCGCCGCCTGGCTGGGATATTTACTTGATGGTTTTGATTTTGTGTTAATCGCCCTTGTGTTGACGGAAGTACAAGGCGAATTCGGTCTGACGACGGTGCAGGCTGCCAGTTTGATCTCAGCCGCCTTTATCTCACGCTGGTTTGGCGGGTTAATGTTGGGGGCCATGGGCGACCGTTACGGACGCCGTCTGGCGATGGTCACCAGCATCATTCTGTTCTCTGTCGGGACGCTGGCTTGCGGCTTCGCGCCGGGCTACACCACCATGTTTATCGCCCGCCTGGTTATCGGGATGGGGATGGCTGGCGAGTACGGCTCCAGCGCGACTTATGTCATTGAAAGCTGGCCTAAACACCTGCGTAACAAAGCCAGTGGTTTCCTGATCTCCGGCTTCTCTGTTGGCGCGGTGATCGCCGCCCAGGTTTACAGCCTGGTGGTCCCGGTCTGGGGATGGCGCGCGCTGTTCTTCATCGGCATTCTGCCGATTATCTTCGCCCTCTGGCTGCGTAAAAATATTCCGGAAGCGGAAGACTGGAAAGAGAAACACGAAGGCAAAGCGCCGGTGCGTACGATGGTGGACATTCTCTATCGGGGCGAACATCGGGTTATCAATATTCTGATGACGCTCGCCGCCGCAACCGCGCTGTGGTTCTGCTTTGCTGGCGACCTGCAAAATGCGGCTATCGTGGCGGTCCTGGGGCTGATATGCGCATTTATCTTCATTAGCTTTATGGTGCAAAGCAGCGGTAAGCGTTGGCCCACGGGCGTCATGTTGATGGTCGTCGTGCTGTTCGCCTTCCTGTACTCGTGGCCGATTCAGGCACTGCTGCCCACGTATCTGAAAACCGAACTCATGTATGACCCCTCAACGGTTGCCAGAGTGCTCTTCTTTAGCGGCTTTGGCGCGGCGGTCGGTTGTTGTGTCGGAGGATTTCTTGGCGACTGGCTGGGCACCCGTAAAGCCTATGTCTGCAGTCTCCTGGCCTCGCAGTTACTGATTATTCCGGTGTTTGCGATCGGTGGTTCAAACGTCTGGGTCCTGGGTTTGCTGCTGTTTTTCCAGCAAATGCTCGGTCAGGGGATCTCCGGGATCTTACCGAAATTAATTGGCGGCTATTTCGATACCGACCAGCGTGCGGCGGGTCTGGGCTTCACCTACAACGTTGGGGCGCTGGGCGGGGCACTGGCTCCGATCATCGGCGCGCTGATTGCACAACGTCTGGATCTGGGCACCGCGCTGGGATCGCTCTCTTTTGGCCTGACATTTGTGGTGATCCTGCTGATTGGTCTTGATATGCCGTCCCGCGTACAGCGCTGGCTGCGTCCTGAAGCGTTACGTACGCATGATGCCATCGATGGTCGACCGTTTAGCGGGGCCGTGCCGTTCGGCGGTGACAAAAGCACCATGGTGAAATCCAAAAGTTAATCGGGTTGCCCGGCGCTAAACCGGGCAATTAGCGTAAGGGAAGAACGATGTTGTTATTTGAGCAACGGGATAAAAAGATGATCACCGCGAAGCAGAAGGCTACGTCATGACTACGCTGGCGATTGATATCGGCGGCACCAAACTGGCCGCCGCGCTGGTGGACAGCAGCCTGCAAATCCGCGAACGGCGAGAATTGCCAACGCCTGCCAGCAAAACGCCGGATGCGCTGCGCGCCGCGTTACAGGCACTGATTGCGCCGCTACAGGAGCAGGCAAAACGGGTGGCTATCGCCTCGACGGGGATTATCCGTGAGGGTTCTCTACTGGCGCTGAATCCGTATAACCTCGGCGGGTTGCTGCATTTTCCGTTGCGGCAAACGCTAGAAGATCTCACTGGTTTGCCGACGCTGGCGGTCAATGACGCGCAGGCCGCGGCGTGGGCTGAGTATCATGCGCTTGGCGGCGAGTATCGCGATATGGTGTTTATTACCGTTTCCACCGGCGTGGGTGGCGGGGTAGTGAGTGCTGGGAAACTACTCACCGGAGTCGGCGGTCTGGCTGGGCATCTGGGACATATCCTGGCCGATCCGCATGGACCCGTGTGTGGCTGCGGGCGTGTGGGCTGCGTTGAGGCGATCGCATCCGGTCGTGGGATCGCGGCGGCTGCCGAAGGCGCGCTTGCCGGATGCGACGCCAAAACTATTTTTAGCCGTGCCGGGCAGGGGGATGAGCAGGCAAGCCGGTTGATCCATCGCTCAGCGCGAACATTGGCAAGGCTTGTCGCCGATGTGAAGGCCATGACCGATTGCCAGTGCGTGGTCATTGGCGGCAGCGTTGGGCTGGCTGAAGGATATCTGGCCCTGGTGGAACATTATCTGGCACAAGAGCCTGCAGCCTATCACGTGGAATTACTGGCGGCGCATTACCGTCATGACGCTGGATTATTGGGGG
The DNA here is from genome assembly GCF_053309355.1 of Citrobacter freundii complex sp. 2025EL-00176. Lineage (NCBI taxonomy): Bacteria > Pseudomonadati > Pseudomonadota > Gammaproteobacteria > Enterobacterales > Enterobacteriaceae > Citrobacter > Citrobacter freundii complex sp. 2025EL-00176. The sequence goes on from NZ_JBRYHT010000003.1 coordinate 56,230, forward strand.
CCGCGCTGTTGGCCCGGGGAGAATAATAATGATGACAGATGAATTGCGTTCACTGCCTTCTGCCGGATTACATCCGGTATTACAGGAAGCACTCACGCTGGCCGTTGCGGCAAGACCGCAGGAGAAAGCACCTGGACGCTATGAGCTGCAGGGCGATAATATTTTTATGAACGTCATGCAGTTCGCCACGCAGAGCCCAGAGCAAAAGAAAGCGGAACTGCATCAGCAGTACATTGATATTCAGGTGCTGTTGTCCGGTGAAGAACGCATTCTGTTCGGGTTGACCGATTCTGCTCGCCAGTGCGAAGAGATGCATGCTGAGGACGATTATCAGCTGTGCAATCACATTGCCGATGAGCAGGCGCTCACCTTAAAGCCGGGAAGATTCGCAATTTTTATGCCGGGTGAGCCGCATAAACCGGGTTGTGCGGTGGGGGAGTCAGGGGAAATCAAAAAAGTCGTGATTAAGGTGCGCGCCAGCTTATTACACGCCTGATGATGAGAGAGACGGTGTCGGATGACAAGGTTGCGCCATCCGACACGGGATATAAATTTAGCGCTTAAACGTCACCGCTTCCGGCTGCGTCAAATGCAGCGTGGTCTGGCTGGGGACTGTCTCGGCAATGACTCGCCCGTGACGAATAGAATATCGTGCAGGCGTCTGGCGACGAACCGCGTCAAATCCATTTTCAGCCGGTAAGATCACCAGATTCGCCGAGTTTCCCACGCTCAGGCCATAGTCCTGCAGGTGCAGCGTTTTCGCGCTGTGGGTAGTGATCAGATTCAGTCCATCATTTATCTGTCCGTATCCCATCAACTGGCACACGTGTAAACCCATATGCAGCACCTGTAACATATTTGCGGTGCCTAATGGATACCACGGATCGAAGACGTCATCATGACCAAAGCAGACGTTGATCTCCGCTTCCAGCATCTCTTTGACGCGCGTGACGCCGCGGCGTTTAGGATAAGTGTCAAATCGTCCTTGCAGGTGAATATTGACCAGCGGGTTCGCCACGAAGTTAATACCGGACATTTTCAACAGGCGGAAAAGACGGGAAGCATATGCGCCGTTATAGGAGTGCATTGCCGTGGTATGACTGGCGGTCACGCGCTCGCCCATATTGTAGCGATGCGCCAGTGCCGCGACGGTTTCAACAAAGCGTGATTGCTCATCGTCAATTTCGTCGCAGTGCACATCGATAAGTCGGTCGTATTTTTGCGCCAGGGCGAAGATTTTGTGCAGCGACTCCACGCCATATTCACGCGTAAATTCAAAGTGGGGAATCGCGCCGATGACGTCGGCCCCCAAACGCACGGCTTCCTCTAACAGCGCTTCACCGTTGGGATAAGACAGAATACCTTCCTGTGGGAACGCGACAATTTGCAGCTCTACCCACGGCGCAACCTCCTGCTTCACTTCCAGCATGGCTTTCAAAGCCGTTAGCGTAGGATCGGAAACGTCAACGTGAGTACGGACATACTGGATGCCGTTCGCCATCTGCCATTTCAGGGTTTGCATCGCGCGCGCTTTGACGTCTTCGTGAGTCAGCATTGCCTTACGCTCTGCCCAGCGTTCAATACCCTCAAACAACGTACCAGACTGGTTCCAGCTCGGCTCACCCGCGGTTTGCGTGGTATCCAGATGAATATGTGGCTCAACAAACGGTGGAATTGCCAGACCGCCCTCGGCATCAAGCACTTCGCCCTGCGGCAACGCAGCTGCGTCCTGAGGCTCAATTCGGCTGAAGCGCCCGTTTTCAATCGTGAGCTGCCACAATCCTTCGCGTCCCTGTAAACGCGCCTGACGAATGGTGATGTTATTGTTCTGCATGGCTGACCTCTGGTGATTTAGCAAGGCTGCGATTGAAAAGTGGATTCAGCAGGATATAGCTGAATACGCCGCCGAGTACGGCGTTGACTGGCACAATACCGGGAATATAGTGACCGGCGGCAATGCCCAGTGCAACGGACAAAATAGCTATCCAGTTGACGGTCATAAATCGTGCTTTGCTGAAATCGGCGTATCGGCGATGGTTCAGCAGATAGTCGGCGATAATCACCCCGCCAATCGGCGGAATCGCTGCCGACAGAAATGTTAGCCAGCCAACAAAGTTATTGTAAAGCCACAGTGCGCACAGTGTGCCGATAATGCCGTTAGCCACCGACAGCGTACGGCTGGAAAGACCGGTAATATTGGCAAATCCCAGACCCGATGCGTACAGCGCATTGTCGTTAGTGGTCCAGATATTCAGGCCGAGTACCACAATTGCAGGCAGCAGCAGGCCCTGGGCTATCATCACGTCAGAAATATCTGCTTGTCCGACTGCAGCGGCACCCGCCGCGCCAAAGATAAACATCAACGAGTTGCCAAGGAAAAAAGCGATCATGGCAATCAGTACCGCGCCTTTGGCATTGCGGCCAAAGCGAACGAAGTCGGCGGTTAACGTCCCAGCGCTGACAAACGAGCCTACCACCAGCGCCAGGGCGGTGGAGAAATCAAGCGGCGTTTGCGGCACAATCGCTTTTAAATGGTCTAAACCGCCGACATCGCTCACCGCCAGCCAGACGGAGTAGCTGCCAAGAATGACGATGGCGGGCACGGCGATGATAGATAAAATAGTCAGTGCCGAGATGCCAAAAAAGATGGTCATCGTCATCAGCAGACCGGAAACTGCAATCAGGATATTGACGTCAATTCCCGTCGCTTTGCCAACCGGAATAGCAAACATGGCCACACCTACGCCAAACCAGCCTACCTGGGTACCGCCTAATAGCAGTGAAGGAAGCCAGGAGCCTTTAACGCCAAATGAGTAACGAGCAAGAAGGTGGGTGGAGAGTCCGGTTTTTGCGCCGATGAAACCGAGAAATGCAGTGTAAATACCGAGGAGAAGATTACCGAAGAGAACTGCCAGGAAGAAATCATTATAAGAAAGACCGGTACCGAGCGTGCCGCCGGTCCACATACTGGCGGAAAAGAAGGTGAGTCCCAACATAACAAACGTTAGTGGTATCACGCCTTTCCGCGCCGCCAGAGGGACGGGGCCCTGGCTATAATTGTTATCTTGCGACACAACGCCTCCATGAATTTTGCCCAAAAAATCCGGCGCATAATATACAGTTCTCAGAATAAAGCAAACGTTTCCGTGTGATATTTTCTTGAAAATTATTCATGGGGTTAATGGTTTGCTAGTTTTTCTCCGTCGTCAGTGAACCACCGCGTGCGAGTTGAGTTTCGAGCATGGTTTGCGAACGAATGAGTTCGTCTGTGAGTAATTTCTCGTCGGGCAACTGTATTTTGTACTCGCTCGCCATGATGGTATTTGGTAGGCCATTCAGCGCGTAATACGCTTCCCCCGCGCCTTTTCCTGCGCACAAAACCAAGCCGACTGGCGGGTTTTCTCCGGGCATTGTCCAGTGCTCTTTGGCATAGTTCAGGTACATGTTCATTTGTCCGGCGTCGGCATAACTGAATTTGCCTACCTTCAGGTCAACGAGCAACAGGCAGCGCAAACGGCGGTGGAAGAACAGCAGATCGACGCGGAACCAACTATCGTCTATGCGTAATCGTCGCTGGCGACCGACAAAAGCAAAATCGTCACCGAGCTCCAGCATAAAGTCCATCAGGTGGCTGAGCAGCGCGTCTTCGAGATCCGACTCGGAATACTCGTCTTTCAGATTCAGAAATTCCAGAATGAACGGGTCGCGTATGGCTTGCTCCGGCAAGACGTTTGGCTCGGCGGGTGCTGGCTGCTGCAACATGGCGGGTTTGTCGTGAGACAGTAGCGTTCGTTCGTAAAATAGAGTGGCAATTTGTCGATCAAGTTGTCGCACTGACCAGCCGTTACGTAGCGTCTCTTTTTCATAAAAATTGCGGGCATCGGGATTTTTAACCGACAAGAGGCGGACATACGCCGACCAGGGGAGTGGGAAAGATTTAGCCAGTTGCGCCAGACGTGAAGATTCTGCAGACACTGTCTGCGGAATTTCAATGCACTGAAAACATAGATAAAATGTTCTCATTTGCCACAGGTTTCTGGTAGAAAATCCACGCTTATAGCGCAGACTTAAATCTGCGGATAACCGCTCAATGAGCTGAATACCATAAGCCGCTCGTGTTTCACCGCCTTGTTCAAACTCGACAATTCTCCTGCCGATTTCCCAGTAGGTTGCCGTCATCAACGCGTTAATGCTGCGGACAGTCTCAGTTTGGGCAGTATCTACTAAGCGAATAATACCGTCATGGATTTGCTGATAATCGTCAGCGTGTTGTGGTGGTGTAGGTACAGTCATGTCATCCCTGGCGCGATAGTTGCGAAATGAAAATATATCGCTACCAATACGCTTCAGGCATAGCCCGGTCAATACAGGAAAGCTGTATTACATGGAGTTACAGCTGTATTTGCGAGCAGCTTTCAAAGAATGATTCCGCATGTATTTAACGGAGAAATATTGGCTCCCCATCCATCAGCGTCAGGCTGTGGCAGGGGAGCCAGAAGTATTACACTTCCAGATAATTCAGGATGCCGTCAGCGGCTTTACGACCTTCGGCAATCGCGGTGACCACCAGATCCGAACCGCGCACGATGTCGCCACCGGCGAAGATTTTTGGGTTGCTGGTCTGGAAGGCGATGTCGCTGCGTTCCGGAGCGATAATCCGGCCCTGAGAATCCAGTTCGACGCTGTGTTTCGCCAGCCATTCCATACTGTGCGGACGGAAACCAAACGCCAGTACCACCGCATCCGCCGGTACAACGTGCTCGGAACCGGCGACGATCTCCGCGCGACGACGGCCCTTCGCATCCGGTTCGCCCATTTCGGTACGCGCCATTTTCACGCCGCATACTTTACCGTTGGCATTCACTTCCACACCTAACGGCTGGACGTTGAACTGGAATTCCACGCCTTCTTCACGCGCGTTTTTCACTTCGCGTTTAGAACCCGGCATGTTCTCTTCGTCGCGGCGATAGGCGCAGATTACGTGCGCTGCGTTCTGGCGAACCGAGGTGCGCACACAGTCCATCGCGGTATCGCCCCCGCCGAGAACGACGACGCGTTTGCCTTCCATGCTGATGTACGGCTCGTCGCTGCTTTCGCCGAAGCCCATTAACTGTTTGGTATTGGCGATCAGGAACGGCAGGGCGTCGAATACGCCGGAAGCGTCTTCGTTCTCCAGCCCGCCGCGCATCGACTGATAGGTACCTACGCCAAGGAATACCGCGTCGTAATCCTTCAGCAGGTCGTCGAGCTGTACGTCACGGCCCACTTCGACGTTGAGTTTGAACTCAATTCCCATAGCGGTGAAGATTTCACGGCGGCGGGTCATGACCTCTTTCTCCAGCTTGAAAGCCGGGATGCCGAAGGTCAGCAGACCGCCGATCTCCGGATGACGATCAAACACTACTGCCTTCACGCCGTTGCGAGTTAGCACATCAGCGCAGGCCAGGCCCGCTGGACCCGCACCGATAATCGCCACGCGTTTGTCCGTCTGGCGCACACCGGTCATATCCGGACGCCAGCCCATTTCGAACGCTTTATCGTTGATATAGCGCTCGATGTTACCGATGGTCACCGCGCCGAACTCGTCGTTCAGGGTACAGGATCCTTCACACAGACGATCCTGCGGGCAGACGCGGCCGCAAACTTCCGGCAGGGTGTTAGTCTGGTGTGACAGCTCGGCCGCTTCAAAAATACGCCCCTCGTTGGCCAGCTTCAGCCAGTTCGGGATGTAGTTATGCACCGGGCACTTCCACTCGCAGTACGGGTTGCCGCAGGACAGGCAGCGATCTGCCTGCGCTTTAGCCTGGCCTTCGGAAAACGGCTCGTAGATCTCGATAAACTCGATCTTACGGATCTTCAGCGGCTTCTTCGGCGGATCAACGCGCTGCAGGTCGATAAATTGGTATACGTTCTGACTCATTGCTGCTACCCCTTACTGCGCCTGCACACGCAGCTCTGCTGCGCTACGACTACGGTGACCCAACAGTGCTTTCACATCACTGGATTTTGGTTTTACCAGCGCGAATTTCGCTGAGAATGCTGGCCAGTTAGCCAGGATCTCTTCGCCGTGTGAAGAGCCGGTATGCTGTACGTGCTCGGTAATCAGACCGCGCAGGTGTTCCTCATGAATGGCCAGAGAATCAACGTCCAGCACTTCCACCAGTTCCGGGTTCACGCGCTTGCGGAAATCGCCGTCTTCATCCAGTACGTAGGCGAATCCGCCCGTCATACCCGCCCCGAAGTTAACGCCCGTTTTGCCGAGAATACAGACGATGCCGCCGGTCATATATTCGCAGCCGTTGTCGCCGATACCTTCCACCACGGTGATAGCGCCGGAGTTACGCACCGCAAAACGCTCGCCCGCACGGCCCGCGGCAAACAGACGACCTCCGGTGGCACCGTACAGGCAGGTGTTACCGATGATGCTCGCCTCATGGCTACGGAAAGCCGAGCCAACCGGAGGACGCACTGCCAGCAGGCCGCCCGCCATACCTTTACCGACATAGTCGTTGGCATCGCCGGTCAGATACAGCTCCACGCCGCCCGCGTTCCACACGCCAAAGCTCTGGCCCGCAGTACCGTTGAAGTGCGCTTTGATGGGATCCGCCGCCAGTCCCTGGTCGCCGTGTGTCTGGGCAATATAGCCAGACAGAGACGCGCCTACGGAACGGTCGGTGTTGCGGATATCGAACCAGAAGGTTTTGCTCTGGCGCTCGTCGACATACGGTTTTGCCTGTTGCAGGAGCTGTGCGTTCAGTACGCCGTTATCAAACGGCGGGTTGTTCTCGGTGCAGAACAACGCCTTACCAGGATGCGGCTCGGCGGTTTCCAGCAGACGAGACAGCTCCAGCTTCTGCTGTTTGGCGGTAAACCCTTCCAGCTCTTTGAGCAGGTCGGTACGACCAATCAGATCCACCAGACGTTTCACGCCCAGCTCGGCCATCAGCTCGCGCACTTCACGTGCAATAAATTCAAAGTAGTTGGTCACTTTGAACGGCAGACCGTGATAGTGGTTCTTACGCAGTTTGTCGTCCTGAGTTGCTACGCCGGTTGCACAGTTGTTCAGATGGCAAATACGCAGGTATTTACAGCCCAGCGCGACCATTGGACCGGTACCGAAACCGAAGCTTTCCGCGCCGAGAATCGCCGCTTTAATGATATCGACGCCGGTTTTCAGACCGCCATCGACCTGCAGACGAATCTTGTGACGCAGACCGTTGGCGACCAGCGCCTGCTGGGTTTCCACCAGACCCAGCTCCCATGGGCAGCCCGCATATTTCACCGAGGAGAGCGGGCTTGCGCCGGTGCCGCCGTCGTAGCCGGCGATGGTGATCAGATCCGCATAGGCTTTCGCCACGCCGGTGGCGATGGTACCAACGCCCGGTTCGGAAACCAGCTTCACCGAGATCATCGCTTTCGGGTTGACCTGTTTGAGGTCGAAAATCAGCTGCGCCAAGTCCTCGATAGAGTAGATATCGTGGTGCGGCGGCGGGGAGATCAGCGTCACGCCCGGCACTGAATAGCGCAGTTTGGCGATGTACGGGGTCACTTTATCACCCGGCAACTGACCGCCTTCGCCCGGCTTCGCGCCCTGAGCGACTTTAATCTGAATGACGTCGGCGTTGACCAGGTACGCCGGGGTTACGCCAAAGCGACCGGAAGCTACCTGCTTAATACGCGATACCTTGTTGGTGCCGTAGCGCGCCGGATCTTCGCCGCCTTCGCCGGAGTTAGAATTACCACCGATGCTGTTCATCGCTTCCGCCAGCGCCTCGTGTGCTTCCGGGCTTAATGCGCCGATAGACATGGCTGCGGTATCAAAGCGTTTAAATAATTCGCTCGCGGGTTCTACCTCGTCAATGCTCACGGCTTCATCGCCGGGCGTAATCGCCAGCAGGTCGCGCAGCGTGGCCGCCGGACGCTCATTGACCAGCTTGGCATATTCCTGATAGTCGCTGTATTCGCCGCTTTGTACTGCCTGTTGCAGCGTGCGCACTACGTCCGGGTTGTAAGCGTGGTATTCGCCGCCGTGGACGTACTTCAGCAAACCGCCCTGACTAATTGGTTTCCGCGCCAGCCAGGCATGTTTCGAGAGGTTTAGCAGATCCTGTTGGAAGTCGGTAAAACCTGCGCCGCTGATGCGGCTGACTACGCCCTGGAAGCACAACGCCACGACATCATCGTGCAGACCAACGGCTTCAAATAGCTTCGAGCAGCGGTAAGAGGCGATGGTTGAGATGCCCATTTTGGACATGATTTTGTACAGACCTTTGTTGATGCCATTACGATAGTTCAGCATCACGGTCCGGTAATCTTTGGCAATCGCCTGAGTGTCGATCAGACGTCCCAGCGTTTCATACGCCAGATACGGATAAATGGCCGTCGCGCCAAAGCCGAGCAGCACCGCGAAGTGGTGCGGGTCACGGGCGCTCGCCGTTTCAACGATGATGTTGGCGTCGCAACGCAGGCTTTGTTCTACCAGACGCGTTTGCACTGCGCCCACGGCCATCGGTGCCGGAACAGGCAAGCGGTTTTTCGCGATATTACGGTCAGAGAGCACCAGCAGCACCGTGCCGTTACGCACCATCTGTTCCGCCTTATCACACAAGGCTTTGACGGTCTCTTCGAGCGTGGTTTCGGTCACGTCGAAGGTGATATCCAGCCGATCAGCGCGATAATGCTCCTCTTTCATGGTGGTGAGCTGGGTGAAATCGGAGTACAGCAGGATCGGCGATTTAAAGCTCAGACGGTGTGCCTGACCTTCCGCTTCGCAGAAGACATTCATCTCGCGACCGATGCTGGTGGCCAGCGACATAACGTGCGCTTCACGCAGCGGGTCAATCGGCGGGTTAGTTACCTGCGCGAACTGCTGACGGAAGTAGTCATAGATGATGCGCGGCTGGCTGGACAGCACGGCAAACGGGGTATCGTCACCCATTGAGCCGACCGCTTCCTGGCCGTTTTCACCGAGTACGCGAATGACGGAATCCAGCTCTTCGGCGCTGTAATTAAACTGTTTCTGGTAGCTGGCGAGAGTATCATCGTCCAGCTCGCGGCTGCCGACCTGATCGTCAGCCAGCTCTTCGAACGGCACCAAACGACGAACGTTTTTCTCCATCCACTCTTTGTACGGGTGGCGGCTTTTCAGGTCATTGTCGGTTTCCGCTGAGTGCAGAATGCGGCCGCTACGGGTGTCGATAACCATCAGCTCACCCGGACCAACGCGGCCTTTTTCCATCACTTCATCCGGCTGGTAATCCCAGATCCCGACCTCAGAGGCGCAGGTAATCAGCTTGTCTTTGGTGATGACGTAGCGCGCTGGACGCAGGCCGTTGCGATCGAGGTTACAGGCGGCAAAGCGACCATCAGACATAACGATGCCCGCCGGACCGTCCCACGGCTCCATGTGCATAGAGTTAAAGTCAAAGAACGCGCGCAGCTCCGGGTCCATATCCGGGTTGTTCTGCCAGGCCGGCGGTACCAGTAAACGCATGGCGCGGATGATGTCCATCCCGCCCGCCAGCAGCAGCTCCAGCATGTTATCCATGGAGCTGGAGTCGGAGCCGGTTTCGTTGACGAACGGCGCGGCGTCGTGCAGGTCGGGGATCAGCGGCGTCTGGAATTTGTAAGTACGTGCGCGCGCCCACTGACGGTTACCGGTGATGGTGTTGATTTCGCCGTTGTGCGCCAGATAGCGGAACGGCTGCGCCAGCGGCCAGCGCGGCACGGTGTTGGTGGAGAAGCGCTGGTGGAAAAGGCAGATGGCCGATTCCAGACGCAGGTCCGCGAGGTCCAGGTAAAAACGCGGCAGATCCGCCGGCATACACAGACCTTTATAAATGTTCACCAGATTAGACAGGCTACAGACGTAGAAGTCTTTATCTTGCAAGAGGCGTTTTTCAATACGACGGCGCGCGATGAACAAGCGGCGTTCCATATCACGCGGACGCCAACCCGCAGGGGCGTTAACGAAGATTTGCTCAATACGAGGCAGGGAGGATAGAGCGATTTCACCGAGAACACCTTCGTTGGTCGGCACGTCGCGCCAGCCGACAATCGACAGGGTCTCCTGCTGTAATTCTTCTTCAACTATGCGACGAGAGGCTGCTGCCAGTTCAGCGTCTTTATTTAAAAAGATCATGCCGACGGCGTAGTTTTTGGCTAAACGCCAGCCGCGCTCTTGCGCCACGATGCGGAAAAAGCGATCCGGTTTTTGTAACAGCAGGCCGCAACCATCGCCGGTTTTTCCATCGGCAAGAATTGCGCCACGGTGCTGCATGCGGGCCAGTGCGTGTATGGCGGTACGCACTACCTTGTGGCTAGGTTCGCCTTCTATGTGGGCGATCAGGCCGAAACCACAGTTATCCCTCTCAAGGGATTTATCGTACAACATATGAGTGAACCTCCCCAGGCTCTGCGGGATTCCCATCTGAACCGTTGCGCACGGGCACACCAAGAGCATGGCGACGGGGTTTGCGTGTCATACGCTTACCTCGCATTCGCCCTCTTTATCCTTTTCGCACAGGTCAAACAAGTTTGAGGACTTGCTTCAGAGGGAATCTCAATTACTGCATAAATATGATGAGCAGGCTGCTCATCCAGAAAGCTTCCAGCGGATTTCCACGTTATCGGGAATCCACACACAGGTCAAATGGCAATCTTATTTATGAAAAAATGTGCTATGGGGTAATTAAATTTATGAAAATACTGAAATAAAAGGCTTTTTTACATTGGTTTAACGTAGGGGGAGCGGTCAGGGAAGTGTGATCTGTCTCACTGTCAGAAAGGCTGTATATCCCTCGTCCTGCCTTTGTTTATCGAGATGCTTGGCATTTTATGCTGGTTTTTAAAGTTTTGGCGTCTTAAAGATACTGTTTTTACGCAAAGAGTATAAGAAGATAAAAAAAACAGTCGAATATAAGGAAAAGTAATTACATTTTTAGTGAATGAAATTTCGATTATTTTGATTTGTTATGCAATAAATAAAGGCTCGCCAGGGCGATTGATCCAGGTCATCGCCGACTGGGGCAAAAAATGGCAGGCTTTGGCCTCTTTTCAAGGCGCGGTCTACCAGATTATGCAGTTACAGAAATTAGTCAATATGTTTGGTGGGGATCTTTCTCGCCGTTATGGGCAAAAGGTTCATAAACTCACGCTGCACGGCGGCTTTAGCTGTCCAAATCGCGATGGCACCATCGGGCGCGGCGGATGTACTTTCTGTAATGTCGCCTCGTTTGCCGATGAAGCGCAGCAGCACCATTCCATTGCCGAGCAGCTTGAGCATCAGGCGCACCTGGTCAATCGCGCGAAACGCTATCTGGCCTATTTCCAGGCCTACACCAGCACCTTTGCCGAAGTGCAGGTGCTGCGCTCGATGTATCAACAGGCGGTCAGCCAGGCCAGTATCGTCGGGTTATGCGTTGGGACGCGCCCGGACTGCGTGCCGGATGCGGTGCTGGATCTGCTTTGTGAGTATAAAGACCTGGGCTATGAAGTGTGGCTGGAGCTCGGTCTGCAAACCGCGCATGACAAAACCTTGCACCGAATTAACCGCGGCCATGATTTCGCCTGCTATCAACACACCACGCGGCTGGCGCGCGAGCGCGGGCTGAAAGTGTGCTCACATCTGATCGTCGGTCTGCCGGGGGAAGGGCAGACAGAATGTCTGCAAACCATGGAACGTGTGGTGGAGACGGGCGTTGACGGTATTAAGCTGCATCCGCTGCATATTGTGAAAGGCAGTACGATGGCGAAAGCCTGGGAAGCCGGGCGGCTGAACGGGATCGAACTGGACGACTACACGATTACCGCAGGTGAGATGATCCGCCATACGCCGCCGGAGGTGATTTATCATCGTATTTCCGCCAGCGCGCGTCGCCCGACGCTGTTGGCGCCGCTATGGTGTGAAAATCGCTGGACGGGGATGGTCGAACTGGATAAATACCTTAACGAGCACGGCGTGCAAGGCTCGGCGCTAGGTACGCCGTGGATTCAGCCGGAGAGCTAACCATCTGCAGGTCGTAGGCCGGATAAGGCAAAGCCAACATCCGGCAATCTGCGCCTGCTTGCCTGATGGCGCTTCGCTTATCAGGCCTACGATGAACCACTCCTCGGTCATTTCACCGATAACCTCCGCATTTCTTGCACAATCTTCAACGTCACGCTGAGAATTGAGTATTATTGTGCCAAGTTGTCGTGAAGGAACCCTCTATGAAGCAAATTCGTATGCTGGCGCAATATTATGTCGACCTGATGATGAAGTTAGGTCTGGTGCGCTTTTCGCTGCTATTAGCGCTGGCTTTGGTCGTGTTGGCAATTGTGGTGCAAATGGCTGTCACCATGGTGCTGCATGGCCAGGTAGAAAGCATTGATGTCATCCGCTCTATCTTTTTTGGTCTGTTAATTACCCCCTGGGCCGTCTATTTTTTGTCAGTGGTGGTGGAGCAACTGGAGGAGTCCCGACAGCGCCTGTCACGCCTGGTGCAGAAGCTGGAAGAGATGCGCGAGCGCGATCTCAAACTCAACGTGCAGTTGAAAGATAATATTGCCCAGCTCAATCAGGAAATTGTCGAGCGCGAAAAAGCCGAAGCGGAGCGCCAGGAAACGTTTGAACAACTGAAGGTCGAAATCAAAGAGCGCGAAGAAACGCAGATTCAGCTTGAGCAACAGTCTTCATTTTTACGCTCTTTCCTTGATGCCTCGCCGGACCTGGTTTTTTATCGTAATGAAGATAAAGAGTTTTCCGGCTGTAACCGCGCTATGGAGCTGCTGACCGGCAAGAGCGAAAAGCAGTTGGTGAATTTGAAACCGGCTGACGTTTACTCCCCTGAGGCGGCGGAAAAAGTTATTGAGACCGATGAGAAGGTGTTTCGTCATAACGTTTCGCTCACCTATGAACAGTGGCTGGACTACCCGGACGGACGCAAAGCCTGCTTTGAAATTCGTAAAGTGCCTTACTACGACCGCGTCGGTAAACGACATGGTCTGATGGGCTTTGGTCGCGATATTACCGAACGTAAGCGTTATCAGGACGCGCTTGAACGCGCCAGCCGCGATAAGACCACGTTTATTTCCACCATCAGTCACGAGCTGCGTACCCCGCTGAACGGCATTGTTGGCTTAAGCCGGATCCTGCTGGACACGGATCTGACCGCCGAGCAGGAAAAATACCTGAAAACTATCCACGTCTCTGCCGTGACGTTGGGCAATATTTTCAACGATATTATCGATATGGATAAGATGGAGCGGCGTAAAGTGCAGCTCGATAACCAGCCGATCGATTTCACCAGCTTTATGGCGGATCTGGAAAACCTCTCTGGTCTGCAGGCGCAGCAAAAAGGGCTGCGTTTTGTGCTTGAGCCAACGCTACCGTTGCCGCATAAAGTGATTACCGACGGCACGCGTCTGCGCCAGATCCTGTGGAATCTGATCAGCAACGCCGTGAAGTTTACCCAGCAGGGGCAGGTGACCGTGCGGGCGCGCTATGACCAGGGGAATATGCTGCATTTCGAGGTAGAAGATTCCGGGATCGGCATTCCGCAGGATGAGCAGGATAAAATCTTCGCCATGTATTATCAGGTGAAGGACAGTAACGGCGGCAAACCGGCAACGGGAACCGGGATTGGCCTGGCCGTATCAAAGCGTCTGGCGAAAAATATGGGCGGCGATATTACGGTCTCCAGCCAGGCTGGTAAAGGCTCCATCTTTACGCTGACCGTGCATGCGCCTGCGGTAGCGGAAGAGATTGAAGACGCTTTTGAAGACGATGACATGCCGCTGCCTGCCCTGAATGTACTGCTGGTGGAAGACATTGAACTGAACGTCATTGTCGCGCGCTCGGTACTGGAAAAACTGGGTAATAGCGTGGATGTCGCCATGACCGGGAAAGCCGCGCTGGAGATGTTCACGCCGGGTGAATATGACCTGGTATTGCTGGATATTCAGCTACCGGATATGACCGGGCTGGATATCTCTCGCGAGCTGACGCAAAAATACGCGCGTGAAGACCTGCCGCCGCTGGTGGCCCTTACCGCCAACGTACTGAAAGATAAAAAAGAGTATCTGGAAGCGGGAATGGACGACGTGCTGAGTAAGCCGCTGTCAGTCCCGGCTTTAACCGCCATGATCAAAAAATACTGGGATACCCGAAACAAAGAGGAGAGCACTGTGACATCTGAAGAGAGCAGTAAATCGCAAGCGCTGTTAGATATTCCTATGTTGGAACAATACCTCGAGCTGGTGGGACCGAAGTTAATTACCGACGGGCTGGCGGTGTTTGAGAAGATGATGCCAGGATATTTGAGCGTGCTGGAGTCTAATCTGACAGCACGTGATAAAAAAGGCGTGGTTGAGGAAGGTCATAAAATTAAAGGTGCGGCAGGTTCGGTGGGGCTGCGTCATCTGCAACAGTTAGGTCAGCAAATCCAGTCGCCGGATCTTCCAGCCTGGGAAGATAACGTTGCTGAATGGATTGAAGAGATGAAGCAGGAGTGGCAGCACGACGTGGCGGTACTAAAAGCCTGGGTGGCGAGCGTGGAAAAAAAATGACCCCGGCTTGACCGGGGTGCGCGAATACTGCGCCAACACCAGGGAAATCGTGGCTGCGCCGTAAATTATTGTCATTGTGTACAAAGGCGCAGCCCTATTTTTCAGGCCGCACGCAGTTAAGATAGCAAATCTTAAATAATTTGTTACATGAATCAGTTAAATGTGTGAAGCGTAGCATTTAAATCATAATAACTAATATGTTTCAGCCAGTTGAGAAAGGAGTATCACGATGAAAAAAGTGGGAGTCGTGCTCAGCGGATGCGGTGTGTATGACGGTGCAGAGATCCATGAAACCGTACTCACGCTGCTGGCCATTGCCCGCAACGGCGCGCAGGCCGTCTGCTTCGCACCGGATAAACAACAAGCTGATGTGATTAATCATCTGACCGGCGAACCGATGCCGGAAACACGCAATGTCCTGATTGAAGCCGCTCGTATCACACGCGGCGAGATTCGCCCGCTTGCTCAGGCGGTTTCAACGGAACTGGATGCGTTGATCGTACCGGGTGGGTTTGGCGCCGCCAAAAACCTGAGTAATTTTGCCAGCCAGGGCAGCGAATGCCGGGTTGACAGCGATTTAGCCGCGCTGGCAGTTGCCATGCATCAGATGGGTAAGCCGCTGGGATTTATGTGCATTGCGCCCGCCATGTTACCCAAAATTTTTGATTTTCCGCTGCGTCTGACCATTGGCACTGATATCGATACGGCAGAGGTACTGGAAGAGATGGGCGCAGAACATGTGCCTTGTCCGGTTGACGACATTGTCGTTGATGAAGACAACAAAATCGTCACCACCCCCGCCTATATGCTGGCGCAGGATATCGCTCAGGCTGCGAGTGGCATCGATAAATTGGTCTCGCGTGTGCTGGTGCTGACTGAATGAGCAAAGGCGTTATCGCTTTTCTGCGGCGTATCTTTCTACGGGCGGTGATCGTCCTCGCCGTATTCTGGGGCGGGGGCATCGCCCTTTTCAGCGTGATGCCGGTACCGTTCTCGGCGGTGATGGTCGAACGGCAACTGGGCGCATGGTTGTCTGGTGATTTCGGGTATGTGGCGCACTCGGATTGGGTGAGTATGGATGAGATCTCACCGTGGATGGGACTGGCGGTGATTGCCGCCGAGGACCAGAAGTTCCCTGACCATTGGGGTTTCGATGTCTCTGCCATCGAGAAAGCGCTGGCGCATAATGAACGTAATGAAAACCGTATTCGCGGGGCGTCAACGTTATCGCAACAGACGGCAAAAAACCTCTTTCTGTGGGATGGGCGTAGCTGGGTGCGTAAGGGCCTGGAAGCCGGGCTAACGCTGGGGATAGAAACGGTCTGGAGTAAGAAACGTATTCTGACCGTCTATCTGAACGTTGCGGAGTTTGGCGATGGCGTCTTCGGCGTGGAGGCGGCGGCGCAACGGTATTTTCATAAACCTGCCAGTCGCCTGAGTCTGTCTGAGGCGGCCTTGCTGGCGGCGGTACTACCTAATCCTTTACGTTTTAAAGCGAATGCGCCTTCGGGTTATGTGCGTAGTCGTCAGGCCTGGATTATGCGCCAAATGCGCCAGTTGGGTGGTGAGTCGTTTATGCGGGAAAACAAGCTGTATTAGCGGAGTTATTGCCGGATGCGGCGTAAACGCCTTATCCGGCCTACTGGCTACGTTCTGTGCTCTCGATCAATCTTCGTCAAACCCTGAATTAAACAGGGCAATCACCGCGGCCAGAGCTTCAACTTCCTGCGGGCCTGTGGCTTCAACTTCTATCTGACGCCCCTTCGCAGAATCCAGCATCAGCAGCGCAATAACGCTGTTTGCCTCAGCTTCCGTTCCTTCATCATTACGCAGCAAAACTTCTGCTTCGAAACCCTGCATCAATTCAAAAAGTTTCATTGCTGGCCGGGCATGCATGCCCAGCTTATTGGTGATTTCAACGGTTTGCTTCACGGTCATGATTTACGTTTTTCCAGCGTACGATGGCGTGACTGCACGTTTTTACCGCGTGAGCGGAAGTAGTCTGCCAGCTGCTCTGCAATATACACCGAACGGTGTTTCCCGCCGGTACAGCCGATGGCTACGGTGAGGTAGCTGCGGTTGTTGGTCTCCAGCATGGGTAACCATAGCTCAAGATAGCTGCGGGTCTGGTAGATAAAATTGTGTACTTCTGTGTGCCTGTCGAGGAAGGCGGCGACGGGGCGGTCAAGACCGGTCATCGGGCGCAGCTTCGGATCCCAGTGTGGGTTGGGCAGGAAGCGCACGTCAAAGACGTAGTCCGCGTCAATCGGGATACCGTGTTTGAAACCAAAGGATTCGAATACCATCGTCAATTCGCGTTCGCGTTTGCCCAGCAGTCGGGTACGCAACATCTCCGCCAGTTCATGCACGGACATTTCGGAGGTATCAACAATCAGGTCTGCGCGGGAACGCAGCGGCTCCAGCAAATCGCTTTCTTTATCGATCGCGCTTTCCAGCGACAAGTTTTTGCTGGAGAGGGGGTGTAAACGACGCGTGTCGCTGTAGCGGCGAATCAGCGTGTTACGGTCAGCATCAAGGAACAGCAGCTGCGGTGAGAAGCCTTCAGGCAGATTGTTCATTGCCTGCTCGAAAATCTCTGGGGACTCCGGCATGTTACGCACATCAATGCTGACCGCCGCAGAAATCTGGCGATCGGCCAGTGTACGAGCCAGATCGGGCAACAGCACTACGGGAAGGTTATCCACGCAGTAAAAACCCATATCTTCCAGCGCACGCAGGGCGACGGATTTGCCAGACCCTGAACGACCGCTGACGATCATCAGTACCATGTACTGTTTCTCCTCACAACGACAAAAAAGGATGCCATTGGGTTGTTATGCTTCATCCTGTCCACCTTCGGTGTCCGTGATGATTTGATACAACTCCTGGTCACTCTGTGCGGCGCGCAGGCGACGGCAGATGGTTTTATCTGCCAGACGTTTGGCGACCAACGACAATGTATGCAAATGCGTCTTGGTTTGGTCTGCCGGGACCAGCAGGGCGAAAAGCAGATCGACGGGTTGATTGTCAATGGCGTCGAAGGCGATGGGTGTTTCGAGTTGCACAAACACGCCAACCGCGCGCATCGTGTCTTCTTCCAGCTTGCCGTGCGGGATGGCAATACCATTACCGATGCCAGTACTGCCCATTTTTTCACGCGTCAGAATGGCTTCAAATACCACCTGAGAGGGTAAGCTGAGCTGTTTTGCCGCCAGTTCACTGATGATTTCCAGTGCGCGTTTCTTGCTTTGGCAGTGAACGGCCGCGCGCGTACATTCCTGGTTAAGAACATTGCTCAGTTGTAGAGTCGTATCGTTATTTGTCATAATTTCACCTAAGCGCTAACCGTACAAATGGCCCGTTGTGCTGCACAACAGGCCGTCCTGCACCCGCTAACTGCCCGGACAAGTTAGTGCTGTTTCAGTTTATCTTTATGTTTTGTTAACTGCCGAGCCAGTTTATCAATTAAACCGTCAATGGCGGCGTACATATCCTGACCTTCCGCGCTGGCATGAATTTCGCCACCGTTTACATGCAGTGTTGCATCCGAGATATGTGTAACCTTCTCCACTTTCAACACAATATAGACTTGATTAATCCGGTCGAAATATTGTTCAAGCTTGGCGAACTTGGTATTAACAAACTCGCGCAGAGCTTCCGTGATTTCGACGTTGTTTCCAGTGATGTTGAGCTGCATAGTGTCTTCCTTATCGGTTGGGTCAGACCAGCTGTTTGCGCTGGTTAGACGGCGGAATGGATAAAGACTCTCGGTACTTCGCAACGGTGCGGCGCGCCACCATGATACCCTGATCCGACAGCATAGAGGTTAACTTGCTGTCGCTCAGCGGTTTCGCGGGGTTCTCCGCAGCAATTAATTTCTTCACCAGTGCGCGGATCGCTGTGGATGAGGCTTCGCCCCCGCCTTCAGTGTTCACGTGACTGGAAAAGAAATACTTCAGTTCAAATATGCCGCGCGGACTGTGCAGATACTTTTGCGTGGTCACTCGGGAAATGGTCGATTCGTGCATCTCGACAGCCTGGGCGATATCCGCCAGCACCATCGGTTTCATAAATTCTTCGCCTTGCTCAAAGAAGGCCTGCTGCTGTTCCACGATACAGCGGCTGACGCGCAGCAGCGTATCATTGCGGCTTTCCAGGCTTTTAATCAGCCACTTCGCATCCTGCAAATTGCTACGAATAAACTGGCTGTCAGCATCGTTGCGCGCGCTATTGCACATCCCGGCGTAGTGCTGGTTAATCTGCAAGCGTGGAATGCTGTCGCCGTTGAGTTCGACTACCCAGCGATCGTTATGCTTACGCACCAGCACATCCGGGATGACGTATTCCGGCTCGCCGGTTTGGATCGACTGTCCTGGGCGGGGATCGAGCGACTGGATGAGGTTGACGGCTTCTTTCAGCACGTCTTCTTTCAGTCGGGTCACGCGCATCAGCGAGCGAAAGTCATGGTTGGCTAACAGATCGAGGTGATCGCTGATGATCAGGCGCGCTTCTTCCAGCCATGGTGTGGACTTATCAAATTGTGAAAGTTGGATCAGTAAGCAGTCACGCAGATCTTTGGCCGCCACGCCAACGGGATCGAAGCGCTGAACGCGTTTAAGCACGGCTTCGATTTCATCCATACCGATGTCGTCATCGCCCATGCTTTCGAGAATATCGTCCAGGGTCACGGTGAGATAACCGGTTTCGTCTACCGCATCAACAATCGATGTCGCAATGGCGCGATCGGTATCCGAGAACGGGGTCAGCTCCACTTGCCACATCAGGTAATCCTGCAGCGATTGCGTGGTCTCACCCTGATAAACAGGCAGTTCGTCGTCGATGTAATCTCCGCTGGTGCCTGAAGGCGTACCGGCGGTGTAGATTTCATCCCAACTGGCGTCAAGCGGCAATTCCTCTGGCATCTCTTTTTGTTCGAGTGCATCTGCGGTATCGAGGGATTCGCTGTCCTGTTTTTCCTGGGTATCAATTTCGTCGTGAAGATCGGTTTGCTCGAGCAGTGGGTTACTTTCCAGCGCTTGCTGAAGTTCTTGCTGAAGTTCCAGCGTGGACAACTGCAACAGACGGATCGCCTGTTGTAGCTGAGGCGTCATCGCCAGTTGTTGGCTAAGCCTGAGTTGCAAACCTTGCTTCATGTTCAGAGTTGTTTTCTCCTGCGGTGACGTGAAGTCTTCTACCCTATCAGAGTCTGAAGTCTTCCCCAAGGTATACGCGCTTAACGTGCTCATCCTGCAGTATTTCTGTCGGCGTGCCGTGGGCGATCAGGTGTCCCTGGCTCACGATATAGGCGCGCTCACACACTGCCAGCGTTTCGCGGACGTTATGGTCGGTAATCAGCACCCCAAGCCCGCTGTCGCGCAGGTGTTCAATGATCCGTTTAATATCGATAACGGAAATCGGGTCAACACCGGCAAACGGTTCATCAAGCAGGATAAATTTTGGATTGGCGGCCAGCGCGCGGGCGATTTCCACACGGCGTCGTTCACCACCGGAGAGCGATTGGCCCATGCTGTCACGCAGATGTTCGATATGGAATTCTTCCATCAGCTCATTGGCGCGATCTTCCCGCTGCTCGCTGGTGAGATCGTCACGAATTTGCAGTACCGCCATCAGGTTATCAAACACGCTCAGGCGACGGAAAATAGACGCTTCCTGCGGCAGGTAGCCGATGCCGCGACGGGCGCGCGCATGCAGTGGCAGCAGACTGATATCTTCGTCATCAATGATAATGTTGCCCGCATCGCGCGGGACAATGCCGACCACCATGTAAAAGGTCGTTGTCTTGCCCGCACCGTTAGGACCGAGCAGACCGACGATCTCCCCGGAGTTGACGGTCAGACTGACATCTTCCACCACACGGCGGCCCTTATAGGCCTTTGCAAGGTTCTTTGCAGTTAATGTTGCCATAACGAATCAGTTACCTTTTTTCTCTGCCGGAGCCTTGTTTTTGTCCTGCAACTGCGACGGAACCAGAACGGTGGTGACGCGTTTGCCTTTATCGCTGAAGGCCTGCATTTTCTGCTCTTTTACCAGATAGGTGATCTTATCGCCTGTGATGTTGCTATCAAGCTGTTCCAGGTAAGCCTTACCGGTAAGAACGACGAAGTCTTTCGCCAGTTCATAGTGCATGTGTGAGGCGCGGCCTTTCACTGGCTTACCGTTGTCCTGCATCTGGTAAAAGGTGGCGGGATCACCGTAACCGTCAATCACTTCTTTACCGTCTTCACCGCCTGGGCGGGTCACAACGACTTTATCGGCGTTAATTTTGATGGTGCCCTGGGTCACAATCACGTTACCAGTAAACGTCACCACGTTGCCCTGCATATCCAGGGACTGCTGGTCCGACTCAATGTGAATCGGCTGCTCGGTATCGCCGGTGACGGCAAATGCCGGAATGCTGGCGGCCAGAAGTGAGCTGGCAAGCACAAGATTAAGGCTGAGTTTGTTTGTTTTGGATTTCATATGAGGTTCTAACCTTTTCAATCAGCTCGGCGTTCTTGTTGCGTAAGTTGCCGCGCATCTTCAGTCCGCTGGAGTTAAATGTTGTGCCATATAACGTGACAAGATCATCAGAGGTGACGTCTTGAGTCACCAGGTTAATCTGTGCGTTATCGGTCGTAATTCTGCGTAGTTGAGAGTCAGGCACCAGGGCGTTAACTTCAACATGGCCGTACAGATACAGCATCCGATCGTTGGTCAATTTGGCTTTATCGGCCTTGATTGACCAGGTCGGCACTTTATCCTTATCAAACGTGGTTAATACCGGTTGAGTAAACCACGAAACCGCTTGATCTGAATAATATTCAACGTGTTGGGCGATCAAGTGATAGCTCAGCGCGCCTTCCGGACTATACACGACGGTATCGGTATGTTCGCTTTTATAGGTTGGCTCGTTGTTATTGACGGCGACCTGAGTGGCCTCGTCTTTGTCTGCCAGGTTAATACCAATCATCACAAGGACAGCCAGCGACAGTAGAATGATAACCCAACGTCTGGTTTTGCTCATATCGATTGCCCTTTGGCCTCGTCCAGTTTGCCCTGCGCCAGGAGTAATAAATCGCAGACTTCACGTACAGCGCCGCGTCCCCCGTCGATACGGGTGACGTAGTCGGCGCGTGGAATCAGCAATGGATGGGCATCTGCCACCGCTACGCTTAATCCTACTTTTGCCATCACTGGCCAGTCGATCAGGTCATCGCCAACATAGGCCACATTTTCCGGCGCGATCGCCAGTTTTCCAAGCAGATCGGCAAAGGCGACCAGTTTGTCTGACTGCCCCTGATACAGATGCGTGATCCCCAATGTGGCACAGCGATCTTCTACAAGTTTAGCCTTTCGTCCGGTAATAATAGCAACCTCAATACCGGAAGTGAGCGCACAGCGAATTCCGTAGCCATCGCGGACGTTAAAAGCCTTCAGCTCTTCACCGTTGTTGCCCATATAAATCAGACCATCAGACAGTACGCCATCTACATCCAGGATCAGCAAACGGATGTTCTCTGCCCGGGTGATAACGTCAGCGCTGACGGGTCCATAACAGGTCGCAAGCGACGCACCTGCTTTACTCATTTTCTTTATCCTTGAGTTTCTTACACTACACCTGCACGCAGCAGATCATGCATATGTAACACACCGAGTAACTGGTCGCCATCAGCAACCATTACCGAAGTGATATGGCGGGACTGCATTAAGTTCAGGGCATCAACGGCAAGAATGCCCGGACGCACGCGAATGCCTCCAGGGGTCATCACATCGGCAATGCCTAACTGGCGTACATCTACGCCCATATCAAAGACGCGACGCAAATCGCCATCCGTGAAAATACCGTCAATCTTCATAGCATCATCGCAAATGACGGTCATGCCGAGATTTTTACGTGTGATCTCAAGTAAGGCGTCACGCAGGCTGGCGCTTTTATTCACATGCGGGATCTCATCACCCGTATGCATAATATCGTTAACCCGCAGCAAAAGCTTACGACCCAGTGCGCCACCCGGATGCGATAACGCAAAATCTTCCGCTGTAAAGCCGCGCGCTTTTAATAACGCCACGGCAAGCGCATCACCCATCACCAGCGTTGCGGTGGTGCTGCTGGTCGGCGCCAGGCCTAACGGGCAAGCTTCCTTGGGCACTTTAACACACAGATGCACATCTGCCGCACGCGCCATGCTGCTCTCCGGACGACCGGTCATGCAGATAAGCGGGACATGAAGACGTTTTAATACCGGGATTAACGCCGCTATCTCATTGGATTCGCCGGAGTTAGAGATGGCGATAACCACATCCTGCGGCGAGACCATACCCAGATCGCCATGCGCGGCTTCGCCCGGGTGTACGAAAAATGAAGGGGTGCCGGTGCTGGCAAATGTGGCCGCCATCTTCCGTCCGATATGTCCGGATTTCCCCATCCCCATTACCACCACTTTTCCCAGGCAGCTGAATATTTTTTCACAAGCGAGGGTAAAGTTTTGATTAATGTACTGATCAAGCTCCGCCAGGCCTTCACGTTCAATTGCCAGGACTTCCTTGCCTGCTTGCTGAAAGTCAAAACCCGGTTGCAACTCTAAGTGCGACATAATGCGTTTCCAGTTATCCAACGAGAAGTGGCGATAACCAATACAGCATCGCCAGCCATATGATAAAACCGCCGGTCAGCAGCGCACCCGCGCCGCGACCAATCTGGCGCGGACGTCGCCAGCAGAGTAGTGCAAAAATTACGCTCACCAGCAGCATGACGCTATAGTCACGGATGAAGGCCATCGGATTGACTTCACCCGGCGTAATCAGCGCCGGCAGCCCGAGGACGATAACAATATTAAAAATGTTCGCGCCGATGATGTTGCCCACGGCGATATCGTTTTCGCCTTTACGCAGACCCGCAATGGCCGTTGCCAGCTCTGGTAAACTGGTACCAATAGCGACTACCGTCAGCCCGATGGTGAGTTCGCTCATGGCGAAATAGTTCGCCAGTACGGTAGCGTTATCCACCACCATCCGTGTTGCCATTGGCATAATAATCAGCGCAATGCCCAACCACAAAAATGCGACCGGTAATCCGCCTTCACGCGGAAGTTCCGCTATCTGCTCGCGGGTCAGAGTGTCATTGCCTTGTCGCTCGGCCAGACGGGCGATTTTAACAATGAATAGCAGCCATAGCACGGCCAGAAGCAATAGAAAGAAACCGTCACTACGACTCAACTGACCGTCATACAGGACGGATGCGGCTAAAATACTTACCAGCAACATTAGCGGTAATTCACGACGCAGAACATCAGAATGCACGGTAAAAGGATGAATCAGCGCCGACAGACCTAAAATAAGCAGAATGTTGGTAATGTTAGAGCCGATAGCGGTACCGACGGCCAGATCGAGTTGCCCATTTATTGATGCAGCCACAGAGACAATGATCTCGGGTAACGACGTCCCCACGCTGACAACGGTCATCCCAATAATAATGGGGGGGATACCGAAATTTCGACATAAAATCGATGCGGCAAATACCAGACGGTCGGCACCGTAGACCACCAGAAGTAAACCAATTATTAACAGCGCCGTCGCTAAAAGCATCTAAAGTCCTTTCTTCAGGTATACTCGCCGGTCCACTTGAAGGATCTTCTGGAAGCCGTAACGAAGTCTTAATTTTGACTTTATGCGGCTAAAAAGTAAAACAAATGCCAGCTTTCGCTAACCAGGACAGGCAATAATCTGTAAATATGTTGGGTTCAGGGCTAAATTGAGCGCCAAACTCTTCGATCAACGAGGCAATAGTAAAGGATGAATCAATGGGTCAGTCTGTGGCGAATCTAGTCGATATGCGCGATGTCAGCTTTTCCCGAGGCGACCGCTGCATCTTTGATAATATTTCCCTGACGGTGCCGCGCGGTAAGGTGACGGCAATCATGGGGCCATCAGGCATCGGCAAAACGACGCTATTACGTCTGATTGGCGGACAGATCCCCCCGGATAAGGGCGAGATCCTGTTCGACGGCGAGAACGTTCCGGCCATGTCCCGTTCGCGTTTATTTACCGTGCGTAAACGCATGAGTATGTTGTTTCAGTCTGGTGCGCTGTTTACCGACATGAACGTGTTTGACAACGTCGCGTATCCGCTACGCGAGCATACGACGTTGCCAGCGCCGTTGCTGAAGAGCACGGTGATGATGAAGCTTGAAGCCGTTGGTCTGCGGGGCGCGGCAAAGTTAATGCCTTCTGAATTATCCGGTGGGATGGCACGGCGTGCCGCGTTAGCACGCGCCATCGCGCTGGAGCCTGACCTGATTATGTTTGACGAACCGTTCGTCGGCCAGGACCCCATTACCATGGGCGTGCTGGTGAAACTGATTTCGGAACTGAACAGTGCGCTGGGCGTCACCTGCGTGGTGGTATCCCATGACGTGCCTGAGGTGCTGAGTATTGCAGATTACGCTTATATTATGGCGGACAAAAAAATAGTGGCCTACGGTAGTGCTCAGGCTCTGCAAGAAAATGCCGACCCGCGCGTACGTCAGTTCCTTGACGGTATTGCTGATGGGCCGGTTCCGTTCCGTTACCCGGCGGGCGATTACCACATCGATTTACTCAAAACAGGGAGTTAAGCCACCCATGTTGTTAAATGCGCTGGCATCACTCGGACATCGGGGAATAAAAACCCTCAGGACGTTCGGGCGAGCCGGATTAATGTTGTTCAATGCGGTTATTGGCAAGCCGGAGTTTCGCAAACATGCGCCGCTGCTGATACGCCAGCTCTATAATGTCGGTGTCTTATCGATGCTGATCATTATTGTTTCTGGTGTGTTCATCGGTATGGTGCTGGGGTTGCAGGGATACCTGGTTCTGACGACCTACAGCGCGGAAACCAGCCTTGGCATGCTGGTGGCGCTGTCATTATTACGTGAACTGGGCCCGGTTGTTGCGGCGTTACTGTTTGCCGGGCGCGCCGGGTCGGCCTTAACCGCAGAGATTGGCCTGATGCGGGCGACCGAGCAGCTCTCCAGTCTGGAAATGATGGCAGTCGATCCGCTGCGTCGGGTGATCTCTCCGCGCTTTTGGGCCGGTGTCATTTCATTGCCGCTGTTGACGATTATTTTTGTCGCGGTGGGGATCTGGGGTGGTTCGCTGGTTGGCGTTAGCTGGAAAGGTATTGATGCAGGCTTTTTCTGGTCGGCGATGCAAAATGCCGTCGACTGGCGTCTGGACCTGGTCAACTGTCTGATTAAGAGCGTGGTGTTCGCCATTACGGTCACCTGGATTGCATTGTTCAATGGTTATGATGCGATCCCGACCTCTGCCGGCATTAGCCGGGCAACGACACGCACCGTTGTGCACGCCTCTCTCGCCGTTCTGGGGCTGGATTTTGTGCTCACCGCACTGATGTTTGGGAATTGAGTTCATGCAAACGAAAAAAAATGAAATTTGGGTCGGGTTATTCTTGCTGGTTGCGCTGCTGGCTGCGCTGTTTGTCTGCCTGAAAGCAGCGAATGTTACCTCAATGCGTACTGAGCCGACTTACACGATTTATGCGACCTTTGATAATATCGGCGGCCTGAAAGAACGCTCTCCGGTACGGATTGGCGGGGTGGTGGTTGGACGCGTATCGGACATCTCGTTAGATCCGAAAACGTACCTGCCGCGTGTGACGCTGGAAATCGAATCGCGTTTTAACCATATTCCTGACACCAGCTCCCTGAGCATCCGTACTTCCGGCCTGCTGGGCGAGCAGTACCTCGCATTGAACGTCGGTTTTGAAGATCCTGAGCTGGGAACGTCTATCCTCAAAGATGGCGGTACGATTCAGGACACGAAATCCGCGATGGTGCTGGAAGACATGATTGGTCAGTTCCTTTACAACAGCAACAGTAAAGGTGATGACAATAAGAATTCTGGCGATGCGCCAGCCGCAACTGAAGGCAATAATGAAGCCACTACGCCTGCGGGCGCAACGAAATAATCTCAGGAGAATCGACGTATGTTTAAACGATTGATGATGGTGGCAATGCTGATCATTGCCCCACTTAGCGCGGCAACCGCAGCGGATCAGACTAATCCGTACAAATTGATGAATGAGGCGGCGCAGAAGACCTTTGACCGCCTGAAGAACGAGCAACCTAAAATCCGCGCAAATCCGGATTACCTGCGCGATGTTGTCGATCAGGAATTGCTGCCATACGTACAGGTTAAATACGCTGGCGCGCTGGTTCTGGGCCGCTACTACAAAGAAGCGACCCCGGCACAGCGTGACGCCTATTTCGCCGCCTTTCGTGAATACCTGAAGCAGGCTTACGGTCAGGCGCTGGCAATGTACCACGGTCAGACCTACCAGATTGCCCCTGAGCAGCCGCTGGGTGATGCGACCATCGTGCCTATCCGCGTGACCATTATCGATCCGAATGGCCGTCCTCCGGTTCGTCTGGATTTCCAGTGGCGTAAAAACTCGCAAACCGGTAACTGGCAGGCGTATGACATGATCGCCGAAGGCGTAAGTATGATCACCACCAAACAGAATGAGTGGAGCGACCTGCTGCGTACCAAAGGTATCGATGGCCTGACGGCTCAGCTGAAATCTATTTCTCAGCAGAAAATTACCCTGGAAGAGAAAAAATAATGACGCAGTCACTCACCTGGATGCGTGAAGGTGACAAGCTGGTGCTGGTGGGAGAGCTGGATCAGGACGTGTTGAATCCATTATGGGATGCCCGAGTTCAGGCGATGCAAGGGGTAACCTGCATCGACCTGAACCAGGTTTCCCGGGTGGATACCGGTGGTCTGGCGTTACTGCTGCACTTGATCGATCAGGGCAAGCAGCAGGGGAACAGCGTTTCGCTCGCCGGCGTTAACGATAAAGTTTACACGCTGGCGCAGCTTTACAATCTGCCTGACGACGTCCTTCCGCGTTAATTTTTCCAGGCTGGATAAGGCCTTGTGCCTTCATTCAGCACCCCCATCACAGGGGATCTGCCACCAAAGCCTTGTCTGATTTATCAGCGAGGCTTTTTGCTTATTTATGACAGCGCCACTTTGCTCTAAGATGTTGGGCTGTTTTCACTATCTGACGAATGAAGAGCCCATGGAAAATAATGAAATTCAGAGCGTGCTGATGAATGCACTCTCCCTCCAGGAAGTCCACGTTTCTGGCGACGGCAGTCACTTTCAGGTTATTGCCGTGGGTGAGATGTTTGAAGGCATGAGCCGGGTCAAGAAGCAGCAGTCGGTCTATGGCCCGTTGATGGAGTACATTGCGGACAACCGCATTCATGCCGTGTCGATTAAAGCGTTTACCCCAGCGGAATGGGCGCGCGATCGCAAACTTAACGGTTTTTGAGCTACGGGTGATGTGCCGGTAGCGAAGATAAATTCTTAACAGAGAACAGAATAATGGATAAATTTCGTGTTCAGGGGCCAACGAAGCTCCAGGGCGAAGTCACAATTTCAGGCGCTAAAAACGCTGCACTGCCGATCCTTTTCGCGGCGCTGCTGGCTGAAGAACCTGTAGAGATCCAAAACGTCCCGAAACTGAAGGACGTTGACACCTCCATGAAGCTACTGAGCCAGCTGGGTGCGAAAGTTGAGCGTAATGGTTCCGTGCACATTGATGCGCGTGACGTTAACGTCTTCTGTGCACCGTATGATCTGGTGAAAACCATGCGTGCGTCTATCTGGGCGCTCGGACCGTTGGTTGCTCGTTTTGGCCAGGGGCAGGTTTCACTGCCGGGCGGTTGCACCATCGGCGCACGTCCGGTTGACCTGCACATTACCGGCCTGGAGCAGTTAGGCGCGACGATCAAGCTGGAAGAAGGCTATGTGAAGGCGTCCGTTGATGGCCGTCTGAAAGGCGCGCATATCGTCATGGATAAGGTGAGCGTCGGCGCGACGGTCACTATTATGTGTGCGGCAACACTTGCTGAAGGCACCACCATCATCGAAAACGCCGCGCGCGAGCCGGAGATCGTTGATACCGCAAACTTCCTGATTGCGCTGGGTGCGAAGATCAGCGGCCAGGGTACCGATCGCATTACCATCGAAGGTGTTGAACGTCTCGGCGGTGGTGTTTATCGCGTTCTGCCTGACCGTATTGAAACCGGTACTTTCCTGGTCGCAGCGGCGATTTCTCGCGGCAAAATTATCTGCCGCAATGCGCAACCGGACACGCTGGATGCCGTCCTGGCGAAGCTGCGTGATGCGGGTGCGGATATTGAAGTCGGCGACGACTGGATTAGCCTCGACATGCACGGCAAACGTCCGAAGGCGGTCAATGTGCGCACTGCGCCGCATCCGGCGTTCCCGACCGATATGCAGGCTCAGTTCACGCTGCTCAACCTGGTGGCGGAAGGGACGGGCTTCATCACGGAAACCGTGTTTGAGAACCGCTTCATGCACGTGCCTGAGCTGAGCCGTATGGGTGCTCACGCGGAAATCGAAAGCAACACCGTGATTTGCCACGGCGTGGAAACGCTCTCCGGCGCGCAGGTGATGGCGACCGATCTGCGCGCATCCGCAAGCCTGGTGCTGGCAGGGTGTATTGCAGAAGGTACGACGGTGGTCGACCGTATTTATCACATCGATCGCGGCTACGAGCGTATCGAAGATAAACTGCGCGCGCTGGGCGCAAACATTGAGCGCGTGAAAGGCGAGTAATCGTCAACGCCTCTGGTAACCCCCAGGTCTTTGGGCCGGGGGTTACTGCTTAATGTTCATTCAGGATTCTTTGTCCCTCTCGGTCCCCTCATCATCCGTGTTCTGTCGATGAATTCATGCGTTTTTGCATCGTGGTAGCGCGACGGCCAAATCACCCAAGGGTCGGTTCCCAGCGCCCGGGCAATAATCAACTCTCCTTTCGGCCATGGCCGTGTTAACGCGTTCGCCAGCGTTGATGAACTCAAGCCATTTTTACGTGACTCAGCGGCCATTGAGGTCCCTTTCTTGCGCAGTCCGGCGATGATGTCGGCCGGATGCCAGTCAATCAGCTTGCTTTCCATAAATTCATCTCTCCTTTAGTTAATGACTTACGGTTTCACGATCGGTTATGGCGACACTATAACGCTCCGGGAACGAATGTTCTAAAATGTTCATGTAAAGTGTATGTATATTCGGAATATGCCAAGATCGTGCGCAACAGGCTGGGAAGTGGAAAAGTTTTATTGGACTTTATAAGAACATCCCGTGCGGGGCACGGGATGATGGGTGATTGAGGGGAGGGGAATTAGCGGTCGCGCTGTACGGCGATATGCGCCAGACCAATCAGCGCTTCTTTCCATGGCGTATCAGGCAGCACCTGCAACGCGGCGATGGCTTTATCGGCCTCTTCTTCTGCCCGCTGTCGGGTCCACTCCAGAGAGCCACAGGCGTTCATCGCTTCCAGAACCGGCTCCAGAAGGTGACGACCGTTACCTTGTTCAATGGCCTGACGGATCATCTGCGCTTGCTCCGGGGTGCCGTGGCGCATGGCATGCAGCAGTGGTAACGTCGGTTTACCTTCGTTAAGGTCATCGCCGACGTTTTTACCCAACTGCTCGCCATCTGCGCTGTAATCCAGTAAATCGTCAATTAACTGGAACGCAGTCCCAAGATAGCGGCCATAATCCTGCAACCCTTTTTCTTGCTCTTCGCTGCAGCCAGCCAGAATACCTGAGCATTGGGCTGCGGCTTCAAACAAACGCGCCGTCTTGCTATAGATGACGCGCATATAGTTTTCTTCGGTGATGTCCGGGTCGTTGACGTTCATCAACTGCAGAACTTCACCTTCTGCGATGACGTTTACCGCTTTCGACATGACTTCCAGTACTTTCAGCGAGCCGAGGCTGGTCATCATCTGAAATGCGCGGGTATAGATAAAATCGCCGACCAGCACGCTGGCCGCATTACCAAACGCCGCATTCGCTGTGGCTTTCCCGCGGCGCATGTCGGACTCATCCACAACATCGTCATGCAGAAGGGTCGCAGTGTGGATAAACTCGATGAGGGCCGCGATCGTAACGTGCGCATTTTCCTGGTAACCAACGGCACGTGCTGCAAGTACTGCGATCATTGGGCGAATGCGTTTTCCGCCGCCGCTCACGATGTAGTACCCTAACTGATTGATCAACTGGACATCGGAATTAAGCTGTTCAAGGATTGTCGCATTGACCCCCGCCATATCTTGCGCGGTTAACTCATTGATTTTTTCTAAATTCATCGCAAAAGCCGGGCTTCTCGCCCCGATTACCTCACTGTATGGCAAGGTAACGTCGGGTTCAGGGTTATAAATATATGCTGATTGTACTGAAAAAACGCCGTAGATAAACGTTACCGTACGTGTTGTGTTTTTTTTCTTCATGTATTGACGGTAGCACTTGTCAAAGGCTCGCGTTTTGCGTAATATTCGCGCCCTATTGTGAATATTTATAGCGCACTCTGAATCATCAAAAAGGTGTGCGCGGAAGCGGAGTTTTTTATGTACGCGGTTTTCCAAAGTGGTGGTAAACAACACCGAGTAAGCGAAGGTCAGACCGTTCGCCTGGAAAAGCTGGACATCGCAACTGGCGAATCTGTTGAATTCGCTGAAGTTCTGATGATCGCAAACGGTGAAGAAGTCAAAATCGGCGTTCCTTTCGTTGATGGCGGCGTTATCAAAGCTGAAGTTGTTGCTCACGGTCGTGGCGAGAAAGTTAAAATCGTTAAGTTTCGTCGTCGTAAACACTACCGTAAGCAGCAGGGCCATCGTCAGTGGTTCACTGATGTGAAAATCACTGGCATCAGCGCTTAAGTTAAGGGGAGCAGATTAAATGGCACATAAAAAGGCTGGCGGCTCGACTCGTAACGGTCGCGATTCAGAAGCTAAACGTCTGGGCGTAAAACGCTTCGGCGGTGAAACAGTTCTGGCTGGTAGCATCATCGTTCGTCAACGTGGTACTAAATTCCACGCTGGCTCCAACGTTGGTTGCGGCAAAGACCACACTTTGTTTGCTAAAGCAGACGGTAAAGTGAAATTTGAAGTGAAAGGCCCGAAAAACCGTAAATTCATCAGCATCGTTGCTGAATAAGTTTTTCGCGTCCCGGTAACGGATAAAAGCCCCGCAACACGTTGCGGGGCTTTTTACATTCGACGGCCGGTAAATATGCTCGTCGCGCCGTGATAAACCGGAAACGAGCCCTTGCAGGGAATACGGCATGAAGCAGCAGGCAGGCATTGGTATTCTGTTAGCACTCACGACTGCAATATGTTGGGGCGCTTTGCCAATCGCAATGAAGCAAGTGCTGGAGGTGATGGAGCCTCCTACCGTGGTGTTCTACCGTTTTTTAATGGCAAGCGTTGGCCTTGGCGCTATTCTTGCGGTTAAAAAAAAGCTCCCTCCATTGCGCATTTTTCGCAAAGCGCGTTGGTTGGTGCTGTTGGCAATAGCCACCGGTGGGCTGTTCGGTAACTTCATTCTGTTTAGTTCATCTTTGCAATACTTGAGCCCAACGGCTTCGCAGGTTATCGGCCAACTGTCACCGGTTGGCATGATGATCGCCAGCGTCTTTATCCTGAAAGAAAAGATGCGCGGCACGCAGGTGATTGGCGCCATTATGCTTCTGAGCGGCCTGGTTCTGTTTTTTAATACCAGTCTGATCGAAATTTTTACCCGACTCACCGATTACACCTGGGGCGTTATCTTTGGTGTCGGTGCGGCGATGGTCTGGGTGAGCTATGGGGTCGCGCAAAAGGTGTTATTGCGCCGTCTGGCGTCACCGCAGATCCTGTTTTTGCTGTACACTTTATGTACGATTGCGTTGTTGCCGCTGGCTAAACCCGGTGTCATCACGCAGCTCAGCGACTGGCAGCTGGCCTGCCTGGTATTCTGCGGCCTGAATACGCTGGTAGGATACGGCGCTCTCGCGGAAGCGATGGCGCGTTGGCAGGCGGCGCAGGTAAGCGCCATTATTACGCTTACCCCGCTGTTTACGTTGTTATTTTCAGATTTATTATCACTGGCCTGGCCCGATTTCTTCGCCAGACCGATGCTAAACCTATTAGGTTATCTCGGTGCGTTTATCGTGGTTGCGGGCGCGATGTATTCCGCCATTGGTCATCGAATTTGGGGCGGTTTACGTAAGCATGAAACGGTGGTTTCGCAACCCCGCTCAGGCGAATGATTTACGGAGAGTAAAATGAAGTTTGTTGATGAAGCATCGATTCTGGTCGTTGCAGGCGATGGCGGTAATGGTTGCGTGAGCTTCCGCCGTGAAAAATATATTCCAAAAGGCGGCCCGGACGGCGGTGATGGCGGTGATGGCGGCGACGTATGGATGGAAGCCGACGAGAACCTGAACACGCTGATCGATTACCGTTTTGAAAAATCTTTCCGTGCGGAACGTGGTCAGAATGGCGCGAGCCGCGATTGCACCGGTAAGCGCGGTAAAGACGTCACGATTAAAGTGCCTGTCGGTACGCGCGTTATCGATCAGGGCACAGGCGAAACCATGGGCGACATGACCAAGCATGGTCAGCGTCTGATGGTCGCTAAAGGCGGCTGGCACGGCCTGGGTAACACCCGTTTCAAATCCTCGGTCAACCGTACTCCGCGTCAGAAAACGATGGGTACACCGGGCGATAAGCGCGATCTGATGCTGGAGCTGATGCTGCTGGCGGACGTGGGTATGCTGGGTATGCCAAACGCCGGTAAATCGACGTTTATCCGTGCGGTATCCGCAGCGAAGCCGAAAGTTGCTGATTATCCGTTCACCACCCTGGTACCAAGCCTGGGCGTGGTGCGTATGGACAACGAAAAGAGCTTCGTTGTGGCCGACATTCCGGGGTTGATTGAAGGCGCGGCTGAAGGCGCGGGCCTCGGTATCCGCTTCCTGAAACACCTGGAACGTTGCCGCGTACTGCTGCACCTCATCGATATCGATCCGATTGATGGTTCCGATCCGGTAGAAAACGCCCGTATCATTATTGGCGAACTGGAAAAATACAGTCAGGATCTGGCGTCTAAACCGCGCTGGTTAGTGTTCAACAAAATTGATTTGCTGGACAAGGCCGAAGCGGAAGAGAAAGCGAAAGCGATTGCTGAAGCGCTGGGCTGGGAAGATAAATATTACCTGATCTCAGCCGCCAGCCAACTGGGCGTGAAGGATCTGTGCTGGGATGTGATGACCTTTATCATCGAGAACCCGATCGTTCAGGCTGAAGAAGCGAAACAGCCAGAGAAAGTTGAGTTCATGTGGGATGATTATCACCGCCAGCAGCTCGCTGAAGTCGAAGACGAAGCGGAAGATGACTGGGATGACGATTGGGACGAAGACGACGAAGAAGGCGTCGAGTTCATCTACAAACGTTAATCTCGTAGCCGGATGGCGCTTACGCTTATCCGGCCTACAAAAGCCAACGGGCCGCATTTGCGGCCCGTTTTCTATCAGTTGTTCTGATAAATATCTTTGTACAACCGACTCTCGAAGCGTACCAGTGGAATACGACGATTACGCTGGTCTGCCGGCTCAACCGCATAACCTGACAGATACTGCACAAATGCCATGCGCTGACCGCTTGCCGTGGTGATGAAGCCTGCGAGGTTGTAGACGCCCTGTAGTGAGCCTGTCTTCGCTGATACTTTGCCATCTACGCCAGCCTGATGCAGGCCCGCACGGTATTGCAGGGAGCCGTCATGGCCCGCCAGCGGCAGCATAGTAATAAAGTTCAGCTCGTTATCGTGCTGTGCGATGTATTGCAGTACCTGCATCATGGTCGCCGGGGCAATCAGGTTATGGCGGGAGAGACCAGAACCGTCGGCAATAATGGTGTTGCCGATATCCACACCCGCTTGCTGACGCAAAATTTGGCGTACGGCATCGGAACCTGCCCGCCAGGTACCCGGTACGTTAAATCGTGCATGGCCAATCATGCGGAAAACGGTATCGGCAATCATGTTGTCCGATTTTTTCAGCATAATCTTAAGCAGATCATGCAGCGGCGCTGACTGCTTGCTGGCAACCACGGTTCCCGGCTCGTTGACCTGCGTTTGGCGCAGCAGCGTACCGCTGTAAGTGATACCTGCTTGTTTTAGCTCATCTTTGATAATCGCTCCGGCATAGCTGGCGCCGTCCTGAATGGCGAATGCCAGCGGCAGCGGGTCGGCGCGTTGGGGCAGACATCCGGTCAGCGTGAAGCGGTTGAGATCGCCTGGAACCACGTCCAGTTCACAATATTGCGCTTCGGCAGAGCCACGCGCGAGGGTTCGCACCTGGCTGAACATGGTGACGGGGTAGTAGGATGCCACGCGAATAAATGCCAGATCGTTCGGTTTTTGCGCGCTGTAGAGCGAAATCGAGAAACAGTTGCGATCGACAATGGCTGCGGCTGGCGGTGCGCTAAAACATTGCGTCATGTCGTTCCAGGGCCAACCGGGGGCTTTATCATGACTGGCGAAAATAGAGGTGTCGATCAGAACATTTCCGGCAATTTGCGTCACGCCCGATTTTTTCAGGGTCGTCACCATATTGCGAATATCCTGGCGTTTTAGCGTCGGATCGCCGCCAAATCGCGCCACTAAGTCACCTTTCAACACGCCGCCTTCCACGTTGCCTTTCGTCTCAAGCGTGGTGGTAAAACGGAAGTCAGGTCCGAGCTGAATCAACGCCGCCAGCGCGGTGATCACCTTCTGGGTACTGGCAGGGAGCGCCATCTGCTGGCTATGAAAATCAATAGCGGGTGCAGGTGCGCCAACCTTCTGTACCATAAGGGCGAGGTTGGCCCCGGCAGGAAGCTGGTTGATGTATTCGTCGACATTCGCAGCCTGAACGCTGAACGCTATACTGGCAGTCAATCCAATGGTAAATCTGGGAAATCGCATAATCTCGCGCTAACAACCTGGAAACAGGCCGTCATACTACGGCGCAACGCCCCAAAAAGTAAACGATGACCCATAGGGAACTCCAGGGTAAAATGATCATCAAATAGAGAATTGTAGCTGACCTGGGACCTTGAGCCCCGGGTCGGTATTTTTTTGCTTCTGACTCTGGCATGGCGTATGTCAGAGTGGGCTTAGCAGCCGGGGTGAGAACCATCGCCCCCTACAGGAATGTTCAAGAGGTATAACAAATGCAAGCTATCCCGATGACCTTACGTGG
This sequence comes from Citrobacter freundii complex sp. 2025EL-00176, assembly GCF_053309355.1. Lineage (NCBI taxonomy): Bacteria > Pseudomonadati > Pseudomonadota > Gammaproteobacteria > Enterobacterales > Enterobacteriaceae > Citrobacter > Citrobacter freundii complex sp. 2025EL-00176. Next base: position 91,876 of record NZ_JBRYHT010000003.1, read on the forward strand.
TGCTGAAAAACTGCGCGAAGAGCTGGATTTTCTGAAATCTGTGCGCCGTCCTGAAATTATCGCCGCTATCGCGGAAGCGCGTGAGCATGGTGACCTGAAAGAGAACGCGGAGTATCACGCGGCTCGCGAACAGCAGGGATTCTGCGAAGGACGCATTAAAGATATCGAAGCTAAACTGTCCAATGCGCAGGTGATTGACGTCACTAAAATGCCGAACAATGGCCGTGTTGTTTTCGGCGCGACGGTTACCGTTCTGAATCTCGATAATGACGAAGAGCAGACCTGGCGTATTGTCGGCGATGATGAAGCTGATTTTAAACAGAACCTGATTTCAGTGAACTCGCCTATTGCTCGTGGCCTGATTGGCAAAGAGCAGGATGATGTCGTCGTTATCAAAACGCCGGGCGGTGAAGTTGAATATGAAGTAACGAAGGTCGAATACCTGTAATTCGCATCTTGGTTAAGATGTTGATACATTGTAAAGAAAGGAAAAAGGCCGCATAGCGGCCTTTTATCAACGAAGAGAGCGTGGCATTTTGCTCTCCTGCTAGCGGAAAACCCCGCGTTTTACACAAACTTCGTGTGCGACTTTGGGATATTCTTAGCGTGGCAGCGAGATTTTACGTTCTTTAGTCGGGCGATACAGTACCAGCGTTTTGCCGATGACCTGTACATTGCAGGCGCCGGTTTCGCGTACGATAGCTTCCACGATCAAGGTTTTGGTATCGCGATCTTCCGAGGCGATTTTCACCTTGATAAGTTCATGGTGCTCTAACGCTTGTTCAATCTCGGCCAGTACCCCTTCGGTCAAACCATTATTGCCAAGCATAACTACCGGCTTGAGCGGATGTGCCAGACCTTTCAGGTGCTGTTTTTGTTTAGTACTCAGATTCATCGTATATTTTTGCTTACGTTGGGATTGAAAACGGGTCATTCTACCGCCATCTCCCATATATCACCAAATAGCTGTGTAGAAATTTACACCATTGGTTACGATGAACTGCCCTTTGGGAATGTGAAATGACAGGTAAAAAGCGTTCTGCCAGCTCGAGTCGCTGGCTTCAGGAACACTTTAGCGATAAATATGTTCAACAGGCGCAGAAAAAGGGGTTACGTTCCCGTGCCTGGTTTAAACTTGATGAAATACAGCAAAGTGACAAAATTTTTAAACCGGGGATGACGATTGTTGATCTCGGCGCTGCACCCGGTGGCTGGTCGCAATATGCGGTTACGCAGATCGGCAACAGCGGCCGCATTATCGCTTGCGATCTTTTACCTATGGATCCAATCGTTGGTGTGGACTTCCTTCAGGGCGACTTTCGTGATGAATTAGTCCTGCAAGCGTTACTTGAACGCGTAGGTGACAGTAAAGTACAAGTTGTCATGTCTGATATGGCGCCAAATATGTGTGGAACACCGGCGGTGGATATTCCCCGGGCCATGTATCTGGTAGAGCTGGCGCTTGGAATGGCTCGAGATGTTTTAGCGCCAGGTGGTAGTTTTGTAGTGAAGGTGTTCCAGGGCGAAGGCTTCGATGAGTATCTAAGAGAGATTCGCTCCCTGTTTACGAAGGTCAAAGTTCGTAAGCCGGACTCTTCTCGCGCCCGTTCGCGTGAAGTGTATATTGTAGCGACCGGGCGTAAACCATAACCGGTAGATTTCAAACGAAAGTTTGAAAGAAACTGGATATAGAGTATCCTGACGCTGTTTTTAACACAGTTGTAATATGAGGTTAATCCCTTGAGTGACATGGCGAAAAACCTAATTCTCTGGCTGGTCATTGCCGTTGTGCTGATGTCAGTATTCCAGAGCTTTGGGCCCAGCGAGTCTAATGGCCGTAAGGTTGATTACTCTACCTTCCTGCAAGAGGTCAATCAGGACCAGGTTCGTGAAGCGAAGATCAACGGACGTGAGATTAACGTTACCAAGAAAGATAGTAACCGTTACACGACCTACATTCCGGTTAACGATCCGAAGCTGCTTGATAACCTGCTGACCAAAAACGTCAAGGTTGTCGGTGAGCCGCCTGAAGAGCCGAGCCTGCTGGCTTCTATCTTCATTTCCTGGTTCCCAATGCTGCTGCTGATTGGTGTCTGGATCTTCTTCATGCGTCAAATGCAGGGCGGTGGTGGCAAAGGCGCCATGTCGTTCGGTAAGAGCAAAGCGCGCATGCTGACGGAAGATCAGATCAAAACCACGTTTGCTGACGTTGCAGGTTGTGACGAAGCGAAGGAAGAGGTTGCTGAGCTGGTTGAATACCTGCGCGAACCGAGCCGCTTCCAGAAGCTGGGCGGTAAAATCCCGAAAGGCGTCCTGATGGTCGGTCCTCCGGGTACCGGTAAAACCTTGCTGGCGAAAGCGATTGCCGGTGAAGCGAAGGTTCCATTCTTTACAATTTCCGGTTCTGATTTCGTGGAAATGTTCGTGGGTGTTGGTGCATCTCGTGTGCGTGACATGTTCGAACAGGCCAAGAAAGCGGCACCGTGCATCATCTTCATCGATGAAATCGACGCCGTAGGCCGCCAGCGTGGCGCTGGTCTGGGCGGTGGTCACGATGAACGTGAGCAGACGCTGAACCAGATGCTGGTTGAGATGGACGGCTTCGAAGGTAACGAAGGTATTATCGTTATCGCGGCAACTAACCGTCCGGACGTTCTTGACCCTGCGCTGCTGCGTCCAGGCCGTTTCGACCGTCAGGTTGTGGTTGGTCTGCCGGACGTTCGCGGTCGTGAACAGATCCTGAAAGTGCATATGCGTCGCGTACCGCTGTCTCCGGATATCGATGCGGCAATCATTGCCCGTGGTACCCCTGGCTTCTCCGGTGCGGACCTCGCGAACCTGGTGAACGAAGCGGCGCTGTTTGCTGCTCGCGGCAACAAGCGCGTGGTGTCGATGGTTGAGTTCGAGAAAGCGAAAGACAAAATCATGATGGGTGCGGAACGTCGCTCCATGGTGATGACGGAAGCGCAGAAAGAATCTACCGCGTATCACGAAGCAGGCCACGCGATTATCGGTCGCCTGGTACCGGAACACGATCCGGTACACAAAGTAACGATTATCCCGCGCGGTCGTGCGCTGGGTGTGACCTTCTTCCTGCCTGAAGGCGACGCAATCAGCGCCAGCCGTCAGAAGCTGGAAAGCCAGATCTCCACGCTGTACGGCGGTCGTCTGGCAGAAGAGATCATCTACGGTGCTGAACATGTTTCTACCGGTGCGTCGAACGACATTAAAGTCGCGACTAACCTGGCGCGTAACATGGTTACTCAGTGGGGCTTCTCCGATAAACTCGGTCCGCTGCTGTACGCTGAAGAAGAAGGCGAAGTGTTCCTGGGACGTTCTGTGGCGAAAGCTAAACATATGTCCGATGAAACGGCTCGCATCATCGATCAGGAAGTTAAGCTGCTGATTGAGCGTAACTATGACCGTGCTCGTCGTCTGCTGAACGAAAACATGGACATTCTGCACTCGATGAAAGATGCGCTCATGAAATATGAGACCATCGATGCGCCGCAGATTGATGATCTGATGGCTCGCCGCGACGTGCGTCCGCCTGCAGGTTGGGAAGAACCGGGTTCTTCTAATAACAACTCTGGCAGCGCCGGCAAGCCGAGCGCACCGCGTCCGGTTGATGAACCGCGTGCGCCGGACTCTGGCACCATGTCAGAGCAACTGGGCGACAAATAAGTTATCGTTGATGATGACCGTGTTTTAATTGAAAACCCTGGGGCTTGCTCCGGGGTTTTTCTTATCTGCATACTCAAGATTTTTACCAGGGATAAAACTATGAAACTCTTTGCTCAGGGTTCTTCACTGGATCTCAGCCATCCTCATGTCATGGGGATTTTAAACGTTACGCCAGATTCTTTTTCCGATGGCGGGGCGCACAACTCTCTGGTTGAGGCGGTAAAACACGCAAATCTGATGATTAACGCCGGGGCGACTATCATTGATGTGGGGGGGGAATCCACGCGTCCGGGCGCGGCTGATGTGAGCGTGGAAGAAGAACTGCAGCGGGTGATCCCCGTGGTAGAGGCAATTGCTCAACGTTTTGAAGTATGGATTTCCGTCGATACTTCAAAACCCGAAGTGATTCGCGAATGCGCACGGGTCGGCGCACATATCATTAATGACATTCGTTCACTCTCGGAACCCGGGGCGCTGGAAGCCGCCGCAGAAACCGGACTGCCGGTTTGTCTGATGCATATGCAGGGGCAGCCGAAAACCATGCAGGAAGCGCCAAAGTACGAGGATGTGTTCGCTGAGGTAAATCGTTACTTTGTTGAGCAAATAGCACGTTGTGAACGAGCTGGCATCACAAAAGATAAATTGTTGCTCGACCCGGGATTCGGATTCGGTAAAAATCTCACCCACAACTACACATTACTGGCGCGCCTGGCTGAGTTTCATCATTTTAATCTGCCGCTGCTGGTTGGGATGTCACGAAAATCAATGGTTGGTCAGTTGCTGAATGTGGGGCCATCCGAACGCCTGAGCGGTAGTCTTGCGTGCGCGGTGATCGCCGCAATGCAGGGGGCGCAGATCGTTCGTGTCCATGACGTCAAAGAAACCGTAGAAGCGATGCGTGTGGTGGAAGCCACATTGTCTGCAAAGGAAAACAAACGCTATGAGTAATCGTAAATATTTTGGCACTGATGGGATCCGTGGCCGCGTAGGCGACTCCCCAATTACCCCTGACTTTGTGCTCAAACTGGGATGGGCGGCAGGAAAAGTGCTGGCACGTCATGGTTCACGAAAAATTATCATCGGTAAAGATACGCGTATTTCTGGCTATATGCTGGAATCTGCGCTGGAAGCGGGCCTGGCTGCCGCAGGTCTGTCTGCTTCTTTCACTGGCCCAATGCCAACACCAGCCGTTGCTTATCTGACGCGTGCTTTCCGTGCTGAAGCCGGGATTGTCATCTCCGCTTCGCACAACCCGTACTATGACAACGGGATCAAATTTTTCTCTATCGACGGCACTAAACTGCCGGATGCGGTTGAAGAAGCGATAGAAGCCGAGATGGAAAAAGCCATCACTTGTGTGGACTCGGCTGAGCTGGGTAAAGCCACCCGTATCGTCGATGCCGCCGGTCGCTATATCGAGTTTTGCAAAGGCACCTTCCCGAATGAACTGAGCCTGAGCGAGCTTAAAATTGTGGTCGATTGCGCTAACGGTGCGACGTATCACATTGCGCCAAATGTACTGCGTGAGCTGGGCGCCAATGTTATTGCCATTGGTTGTGAGCCAAACGGCGTAAACATCAATGAAGAAGTCGGTGCTACCGACGTCCGTGCCCTGCAGGCGCGTGTGATCGCGGAAAAAGCCGATCTGGGTATCGCGCTGGACGGCGACGGCGACCGCGTGATCATGGTCGACCACGAAGGCAATAAGGTCGACGGTGACCAAATCATGTATATCATCGCCCGTGAAGCGCTGCGTCAGGGGCAACTGCGCGGTGGCGCGGTAGGCACGCTGATGAGCAACATGGGCCTTGAGCTGGCGTTGAAACAGCTGGGTATTCCGTTTGCCCGTGCGAAAGTCGGTGACCGCTATGTCCTGGAAAAAATGCAGGAAAAAGGCTGGAGTATCGGCGCGGAAAACTCAGGCCATGTGATCCTGCTGGATAAAACCACCACCGGTGACGGTATCGTGGCGGGTCTGCAGGTGCTGACCGCGATGGTGCGCAATCATATGAGTTTGCACGACCTGTGCAGCGGTATGAAAATGTTCCCACAACTGCTGGTTAACGTTCGTTACACCGCAGGTAGCGGCGATCCGCTGGAAAATGAAAATGTGAAAGCGGTGATGGCTGACGTTGAAGCGGCGCTGGGTAATCGTGGACGCGTCCTGCTGCGTAAGTCTGGCACTGAACCATTAATTCGTGTGATGGTTGAAGGCGAAGACGAGGCGCAGGTAACTGAATTCGCCCACCGTATTGCAGATGCTGTGAAAGCGGCGTAAACGCTGAAGACAGTGAGAGCCGGAGTCTGAGACCCCGGCTTTTTTTTACTGTACCGCCAGCGGCTGTTTACGCCGGCGTTGCCAGAAATATCCCCCGAGCATCAGCAGTACAAGAACTGCCAGCCACGGCAGAACCGCCAATAAATGCCCTGACCGGGCAAAGGTCAGCGCAATCATCAGTAGCCAACCACCGAGCATCGGGATCGCGGTGCGCTTGACAATATCCACTGGTGATACGCCAGCAATTCCCGCGATAGCAATGATGACGCCAGCAATGGGGGATAACGTACGACCAATACCCGCCGATATCTGGATAGGCAACATCATCACTGCGATATCGCTGCCGATATGGCGGCTGATGTCCGGCACCATTGGGGCGAAGGAGAAAAACGCCGCATTTCCGGAACCCATCAGCGCTGAAATCGCAAAAGTGATAAGGGTCATCAGCAGGATAATTGAGGCGGCGCTGAGGCCAAATTCACCGGAAAGCGATAGCAGCGCGTCGACGGCACCAATGGCTTTCAGTCCGGCAGAAAAAACTTCACCGGCGATAATCAGCGTCACCACGGTGGCAAAAACGCTGCCCATGCTGTCGAAAACCTTTTGTACGCCAGCCATGACTTCCCGGGCTTTACGATGACGTCCATACTCACAAACCAGCGTAATGGCCAGACTTATCAGTACGGCGGTATCCAGCGTAATTTTGAGTGAGCTGAACACTAAATCGCTGCATACCAGCATCAACACCAGCGGCAGCATGGGCAAAAACAGCCAGGCGATCGGGGCGTCGGCTTCTTCGGTCGACGTTAATGTCTGCATCTGCTGAGCCGCATTGTCACCATTTTCCCGACGATCGAAAAAGCGTTGCACAACAATATGCAGAAGGGCGATGAAAAGGATTACGGGGACGACGATCGGTAACTGATCCTGCACAAAATAGTTCACGACCTCGATACCTGCGGTTTTGGCGGCGAGAACTGAGTTGCCGGAACCGGGGCCAAACTCAACCGCACAGGTACTGGCGATAACGGCGGCAACGGCGGCGCGGCTACAGCCCAGTCGGGTCAGCAGTGGATAAAGCGTCGCCATTAACAACAGGCCCAGTCCGGTAGCGCTGCTGATAAACAGCGACAGGAATTGACCCAGCAGTAGCGCCAGTCCCAACAGCAGATAAGGCGAGTTCAGACGCTGCAACGGACGAGACGTCACCCGAACCAGCACCTGGCTTGCGCCAATGGCCGACATATAGGTAGCGAAGCCACCAATCAGCATAATTTGCAGCCCAAGACCGCCGAGGCGCACGCTCAGGGTATCGCGAATAAACTCAAAGGCGTCGAAGGGGCCAAAGCCGGTGCTTTTTTTCACCAGGCTACTGAGCGTCGTCATGCCGCTAAAATGCGCGATCAGCAGCAGTACAATCCCGGTCAACAGCAGCACTGACTGGGGATGATACTTTTTGAGAATCAGACGTCCGGCAAAGATAATGGCGATTAGCGCCAGTAATAATGACATTCTCGCTTCCTCACTCAAAGTTGCCGGTGACCAGGCACTCGCCATCGCGCAGCAACGGCTTACCCGCAGCAAACAGATGGGCCAGCGAGAGGTCATCATTAAGTACGCAGATATCGGCGCGTTCCCCGGCGCAGAGCACGCCGCCGGAAATACCCAACGAACGTGCGACGTTTGCCGTCAGCATGGCGATCGCCTGAGACACCGGAATTCCCACATCAATCAGGCGAGGAAGCAGATTAAGGTTGCCTGCGACCGGTGCCGCGCTTAAACCTTCCACGATGCCCTGCGCGTTAAAGCGCGGCACGCTGCCATTGCCATCAGAACTGATCGTGATGCGCTCGGCCGGAACCTGTGCTTCCAGGGCGTGGAGAATCGCCTGTTCCTGAGGTGTAAAGCGGCTACCGCCAGACGTCACGTCGATATGGCCGCCACGATGGGCGAAAGCAATCGCCTGTTCGAACAAGGGTTCTGTTCTTGCCACATGCGTCGGTGAAATGTGGTGAATCGGAATGCCTGCATCACACAGCTCAAGCAGTTGCGACATCCCTTCCGGTAGATTCCCCAGGTGGACATGTAGCAGCCCTTTTTTCCCGGCCAGTAGGGAAGAGACGCGGATATCGCTGACTATTCTCAGCAATTCCTGGAAAGAGGGATACGAACCGCGGTGGTCGGCGAGCGCGATTTTGACGCCAAGAATCGCCGGAATAAATGCCATGTCATCGCGGATAGAGCGCGTAATGGTCGGGCTGGGTACCGCGTAGGCTCCCGTATGCATAAACGCACGCAGTCCTTCGAGATTAAGGGACTGCATTTTGGCGTAGAGATCTTTCGGTGAGCGAGAAATAGCGTCGGTACCCAATACGCCGACGACCGTGGTAATGCCCGCCTGAATCAGATCGCGCAGCTTGACTGCTGGCGTCCGGCTGGCAAACCCAGCTTCCCCGCCGCCACCGGTAAGATGGACGTGCTGATCGATGATACCTGGGATAACCCATTTACCCCGACAATCGATGACCTCTTTGACGCCATCAAAGAGTGAAATATCTTTTTCTACCGCCACAATTCGGTCGGCATGAATGAGCAGGGAGCAGAGGCCTAAATCTTCAGGGGAAAAAACACGGGCATTGGTCAGTAAAGTAAACATATCGGTCCTGTCAAACGTCGAGGGTGAGAGTCGGCAGGTGAAACGGAATATTGTTGTTATGACGCTCACCATAAAGCCATTACTATATCTATGACTATTACCGATTTGTTATTGGAGGATGCGGTTATGGCATGGTGGAGAGTTCAACGTGGATTGTAAGTGGCTGGAAGATTTTCTGGCATTGAGTCAGCATGGAAATTACTCTCAGGCCGCAGCGCAGCGGCATATTACGCAACCTGCACTCAGTCGGCGTATTAAGGCGCTGGAGGAGGTGCTGGGCGTGCCATTGTTTGATCGGACCACAACTCCCGTCACGCTGACGCGCTATGGTGAACGATTTGAGCCCTATGCCCGACACGTCCTCAGTACGTTAACAGAGGCGCGCCACGAGCTATCGGCGATGTCGCCCGCAACGGATAACACGCTGGTCATGGTCAGTCTGCATACGCTGTCGGTCAATATCCTGCCGGATATGATCAACTATTTGCGCCAGAGTGAACCACAGCTCAATTTCACGGTAAATGCCAGTATTCAGGGGATAGACAACCACTTTAATGCGCTGATTGACCGGCAGATTGATCTGCTGGTGACATACGATTTACCGTCTGCGCAGCCTGGGCTGGAGATCGCCGGCGGGTTAAAACGTTCGCTATGGCGATATGAGCGATTTATTCCAGTTATTTCTGCGCAACTGGCGGATACGCTTGACGATCCGCAGGTGCCTATTCCGTGGCTCTGCTATAGCGACTATACCTTTGTCAGACGCATTATTGAGCCGGCAGAACAACGTGTCCGTCCGCGCCTGAAAAAAGTCTTTGAGAGCGGTTTAAGTGAAACGATACGCGAAATGGTGCTACGCCATATGGGAATGGCATGGTTACCCGAATCGATGGTGGCGGAAGAGTTGGTGAATCAGCAAGTTATTCACTGCTGGCCAGAAAACGCAGATCTGATTTGTGAAATCCCCGTTGTGGTATGGGCGAACCTTGACGATCAACGTGCAGTGATGCAGAGATGCTGGGAGAAGTTGCTGCGTTTTTGATTGATATGGCGATTTTTTCCGCAGTTGATACAATGCTAACAAATTGCCCTTGCGAAGGTTATTCGCTTTGGTTAGTATTCACACCCGCTTCAGTGGGAAACAGTAAACATTCCCGCTTTAATGGTCGAAGCATTGTACGCGGCAACTCCGCAAGGAACAGGTTGATTATGCACGAAGCTCTTTTAGTAGTTTTCCTTATTGTGGCAATTGGCCTGGTAGGCTTGATCATGCTGCAGCAAGGTAAAGGCGCTGATATGGGAGCCTCTTTTGGCGCAGGCGCTTCTGGTACTCTGTTTGGTTCAAGTGGTTCTGGTAACTTCATGACCCGTATGACAGCTGTATTGGGAACCTTGTTCTTCATCATCAGTCTGGTGCTGGGTAACATGAACAGCAATAAGACCAATAAAGGAAGTGAGTGGGAAAATCTGAGCGCACCGGCGAAAACCGAGCAAACTCAGCCAGCTGCTCCGGCTCAGCCGACCAGCGATATCCCACGCTAAGTATTCTGTACCGAGGTGGTGGAATTGGTAGACACGCTACCTTGAGGTGGTAGTGCCCTAACGGGCTTGTGGGTTCGAGTCCCATCCTCGGTACCAAATTCCAAAAAAAAGACGCTGCAAAGCGTCTTTTTTTTCGTCTGTTATTTATGGTTGTCTGTAGGTCGGATAAGGCGTTTACGCCGCCATCCGACATTATTACCACGCCTGATGGCGCTACGTTTATCCGACCTACAGACACCTTATATTCCGCGCATAAAAAAGGCCGCTTTCGCGGCCTTAAACTGATGAATGTTTACTTCGCTTTGTTTTCCAGATTCTCAACCTGCGGCAGACCGGTCGTTGAAGAGGCGGTCAACAGACCGGCTTTCGCGTAGCCGAACAGCTTCTCGCGGGTATCGGTGATGTCCAGATTACGCATAGTCAACTGGCCGATACGATCGTCAGGTGAGAATACTGACTCGCCTTTCTCCATGGTCAGACGCTCCGCCTTATAGGTCAGGTTGTCGGACACGGTATTGAGGATTGAGTAGTCGTTGCCGCGGCGCAGCTCCAGCGTCACTTCGCCGGTAATCTGACTGGCGACCCAACGTTGCAGACCGTCACGCAGCATCAGCGCCTGCGAATCGAACCAGCGGCCCTGGTACAGCAGTTTGCCCAGCTGACGACCATGGGAGTGATATTGCTCAATGGTGTCTTCGTTATGGATACCGGTCAGCAGACGCTCGTAAGCGATGTGCAGCAGCGCCATCCCCGGGGCTTCATAGATGCCACGGCTTTTCGCTTCAATAATACGGTTTTCAATCTGATCGCTCATGCCCAGACCGTGACGACCGCCGATGCGGTTAGCTTCCAGCATCATTTCTACGTCATCGCTGAAGGTTTTACCGTTTAGCGCTACCGGATGACCCTGTTCAAAGCGTACGGTCACTTCTTCTGCCGGGATCTTCACACTCTCATCCCAGAACTTCACGCCCATAATCGGGTTGACGATTTTGACGCTGGAGTTCAGGAATTCCAGATCTTTTGCTTCGTGGGTTGCGCCGAGCATATTGGAGTCAGTGGAGTACGCTTTCTCGACAGACATTTTGTAGTCGAAACCGCAGGCGATCATAAATTCGGACATCTCATGGCGACCACCCAGTTCGTCGATAAAATCGGTATCCAGCCATGGTTTGTAAATCTGCAGTTCCGCATTGGTCAGCAGGCCGTAACGATAGAAACGTTCAATATCGTTGCCTTTATAAGTGCTGCCGTCACCCCAGATGTTCACGCCATCTTCTTTCATGGCGGCAACCAGCATGGTGCCGGTAACGGCGCGGCCCAGCGGAGTGGTGTTGAAATAGGTCAAGCCACCGGTGGTGTTGTGGAACGCGCCGCACTGAATGGCAGCGATCCCTTCGGCAACCAGCTGCTTACGGCAATCTACCAGGCGAGCATTCTCAGCACCATATTCCATTGCACGGCGAGGAATGGCGTCATAGTCATCCTCATCCGGCTGGCCCAAATTCGCAGTATATGCATATGGGACAGCCCCTTTTTGTCGCATCCACAGCAGTGCTGCACTGGTGTCCAGGCCGCCGGAAAAAGCGATACCAATACGTTGACCTACCGGGAGATGCTTGAGAATCGTCGTCATAAAATAAAACCCTGCTTGATAGACTGGTGAAGAGGTCGGCTTATTATACTAATTGCATTTTTATGCAAAATAAATGAGTTTTCATTTAATCATCTTTTCTGGATGACAGGAAGAGTTTAGTGATAATTTCGTTAAATAACGGCGCGGACTGCATATTTATCTTTATTACCCTCTGCGGGGCCGCATTCATTGATTTGCATAGTGGTAACAAGGTTGACATAACACATAGAGTATCCATATACTGTGCGCAGATTTTACGTCCCGTCCTCGGTACCAAATCCCAGCAGTATTTGCATTTTTTACCCAAAACGAGTAAAATTTGCCACGTTTCAGGCGCGGGGTGGAGCAGCCTGGTAGCTCGTCGGGCTCATAACCCGAAGGTCGTCGGTTCAAATCCGGCCCCCGCAACCACTTTCCCTTAGAGTTCTTTTTCAAATATACTGTGAAGACTTAGGCCTTCGTAGCTGGATTTGAAAAAAATTCTTTCGGAAGGTTCTCCGAACCGCAGGTGCGGTTATAGGGTTCAGTTATCTAAAGCCCCGATTTATCGGGGTTTTTTGTTATCTGACTACAGAATAACTGGGCTTTAGGCCCTTTTTTTATGTCTTGGGGGTGGGCTTGTCCACATTAGAGCAAAAATTAACAGAGATGATTACAGCACCGGTTGAAGCCCTGGGCTACGAACTGGTCGGCATCGAATTTATTCGCGGTCGCACATCCACACTGCGCATCTATATTGATAGTGAAGATGGCATCAATGTTGATGATTGTGCTGATGTGAGCCATCAGGTAAGCGCCGTGATGGATGTCGAAGACCCAATCACCGTTGCCTATAACCTGGAAGTTTCCTCGCCGGGTCTCGACCGTCCTCTGTTCACTGCTGAACACTACGTGCGTTTCCTTGGGGAAGAAGTCACGCTGGTTCTTCGTATGGCGGTACAAAACCGTCGTAAATGGCAGGGCGTTATCAAAGCGGTGGACGGTGAGATGATCACGGTCACAGTCGAAGGTAAAGATGAAGTGTTCGCGCTGAGTAATATCCAGAAGGCGAACCTGGTTCCCCACTTTTAACAGTCTGGATTGAGGTGAAAAGCCCGCGATGAACAAAGAAATTTTGGCTGTTGTTGAAGCCGTATCCAACGAAAAAGCGCTGCCACGCGAGAAAATTTTTGAAGCGCTGGAAAGTGCGCTGGCTACAGCAACAAAGAAAAAATATGAACAAGAGATCGACGTCCGCGTAGAAATCGATCGTAAAAGCGGTGATTTCGATACCTTCCGTCGTTGGGTAATCGTAGAAGAAGTTACCCAGCCAACCAAAGAAATTACGCTGGAAGCGGCACGCTTCGAAGACGAAAGCCTAAACGTAGGCGAATATGTTGAAGATCAGATTGAATCTGTCACCTTCGACCGTATCACCACCCAGACTGCGAAGCAGGTTATCGTACAGAAAGTACGTGAAGCTGAACGCGCAATGGTTGTTGATCAGTTCCGCGAACACGAAGGCGAAATCGTTACGGGTGTGGTGAAAAAAGTTAACCGTGACAACATTTCCCTGGATCTGGGCAGCAATGCTGAAGCCGTGATCCTGCGTGAAGACATGCTGCCGCGCGAAAACTTCCGCCCTGGCGACCGTATTCGTGGCGTTCTGTACTCTGTGCGTCCGGAAGCGCGCGGTGCGCAACTGTTCGTCACCCGTTCCAAACCGGAAATGTTGGTTGAACTGTTCCGCATTGAAGTGCCAGAAATCGGCGAAGAAGTGATTGAAATTAAAGCGGCTGCTCGCGATCCGGGCTCTCGTGCGAAAATCGCCGTGAAGACCAACGACAAGCGTATTGATCCGGTCGGCGCGTGTGTGGGTATGCGCGGTGCGCGCGTTCAGGCGGTTTCTACCGAACTGGGCGGCGAGCGTATCGATATCGTCCTGTGGGATGATAACCCGGCGCAGTTCGTGATTAACGCAATGGCGCCAGCAGATGTCGCTTCTATCGTGGTGGATGAAGACAAACACACCATGGATATCGCGGTTGAAGCCGGTAACCTGGCTCAGGCGATTGGACGTAACGGTCAGAACGTCCGCCTGGCTTCACAACTGAGCGGTTGGGAACTCAACGTAATGACCGTTGATGACCTGCAAGCGAAGCATCAGGCTGAAGCACATGCAGCCATCGATACCTTCACCAAATATCTCGATATCGATGAAGATTTCGCGACAGTTCTGGTGGAAGAAGGTTTTGCGACGCTGGAAGAACTGGCCTACGTGCCAATGAAAGAACTGCTGGAAATTGACGGCCTCGATGAACAGACCGTTGAAGCGCTGCGCGAGCGTGCTAAAAACGCACTGACCACTCTGGCACTGGCCCAGGAAGAAAGCCTCGGTGATAACAAACCGGCTGACGATCTGCTGAATCTGGAAGGATTGGATCGTGATATGGCCTTCAAACTGGCTGCCCGTGGTGTTTGTACGCTGGAAGATCTCGCTGAACAGGGCATTGATGATCTGGCTGATATCGAAGGGTTGACCGACGAAAAAGCCGGTGAGCTGATTATGGCTGCCCGTAATATTTGCTGGTTCGGCGACGAAGCGTAATAAACTGTAGCAGGAAGGAACAGTATGACAGATGTAACCGTAAAAACGCTGGCTGCAGAGATACAGACCTCCGTGGATCGCCTGGTACAGCAATTTGCTGATGCTGGTATCCCGAAGTCTGCTGATGACTCTGTCTCCGCACAAGAGAAACAAACCTTACTGGCGCATCTGAACCGTGAGAACGGCTCAGCGCCGGATAAGTTGACATTGCAGCGTAAAACGCGCAGTACTCTCAATATTCCAGGTACCGGTGGGAAAAGCAAATCGGTACAAATCGAAGTCCGCAAGACACGCACCTTTGTGAAACGCGATCCGCAAGAGGCTGAACGCCTTGCCGCGGAAGAGCAGGCGCAGCGTGAAGCGGAAGAGCAAGCCCGTCGTGAGGCAGAAGAAGCTGCCAAACGCGAGGCGCAACAAAAAGCCGAACGTGAGGCCGCAGAACAAGCTAAGCGTGAAGCCGCTGATAAAGCGAAACGTGAAGCTGCGGAAAAAGACAAAGTGAGCAATCAACAGACCGACGATATGACTAAAACCGCCCAGGCCGAAAAAGCCCGCCGTGAAAATGAAGCCGCAGAACTGAAACGTAAAGCGGAAGAAGAAGCACGTCGCAAGCTTGAAGAAGAAGCTCGCCGCGTAGCGGAAGAAGCTCGCCGTATGGCGGAAGAAAACGAGAAAAATGGTGTGAATAACGCTGAACCTGTTGAAGATACCAGCGATTATCACGTCACGACTTCTCAGCACGCTCGCCAGGCAGAAGACGAAAACGATCGTGAAGTTGAAGGCGGTCGTGGTCGTACTCGTAGCACTAAAGCTGCGCGTCCGGCGAAAAAAGGCAACAAACACGCTGAATCGAAAGCTGACCGTGAAGAAGCACGCGCCGCAGTTCGCGGTGGTAAAGGCGGTAAACGTAAAGGTTCCGCTCTGCAGCAGGGCTTCCAGAAGCCAGCTCAGGCCGTTAACCGTGACGTTGTGATCGGCGAAACCATTACCGTTGGCGAACTGGCTAACAAGATGGCGGTTAAAGGCTCTCAGGTCATCAAAGCGATGATGAAACTGGGCGCAATGGCGACCATCAACCAGGTCATCGACCAGGAAACCGCACAGCTGGTTGCCGAAGAGATGGGCCACAAAGTTATCCTGCGTCGTGAAAACGAGCTGGAAGAAGCGGTAATGAGCGACCGTGATACCGGCGCTGCGGCTGAACCGCGCGCACCGGTTGTAACCATCATGGGTCACGTTGACCACGGTAAAACCTCCCTGCTGGACTACATTCGTTCCACGAAAGTGGCCTCTGGCGAAGCGGGCGGCATTACCCAGCACATCGGTGCGTACCACGTTGAAACTGACAACGGTATGATCACCTTCCTGGATACCCCGGGTCACGCCGCGTTTACCTCCATGCGTGCTCGTGGTGCTCAGGCAACGGATATCGTGGTTCTGGTTGTTGCAGCAGACGACGGCGTGATGCCGCAGACCATCGAAGCTATCCAGCACGCGAAAGCGGCAGGTGTGCCGGTGGTGGTTGCAGTCAACAAAATCGATAAACCAGAAGCGGATCCGGATCGCGTTAAAAACGAACTGTCCCAGTACGGCATCATGCCGGAAGAGTGGGGCGGCGAGAGCCAGTTCGTTCACGTTTCTGCGAAAGCCGGTACCGGTATCGACGAACTGCTGGACGCGATCCTGCTGCAGGCCGAAGTTCTGGAGCTGAAAGCTGTGCGTAAAGGCATGGCGAGCGGCGCGGTAATCGAATCCTTCCTGGATAAAGGTCGTGGTCCGGTTGCTACCGTTCTGGTGCGTGAAGGTACGCTGAACAAGGGCGACATCGTACTGTGTGGCTTCGAATATGGCCGCGTGCGTGCGATGCGTAACGAACTGGGTCAGGAAGTACTGGAAGCAGGTCCGTCCATTCCGGTGGAAATCCTCGGTCTGTCCGGTGTTCCGGCTGCTGGTGATGAAGTGACCGTGGTTCGTGACGAGAAGAAAGCCCGTGAAGTTGCGCTGTATCGTCAGGGCAAATTCCGTGAAGTTAAGCTGGCTCGTCAGCAGAAATCTAAACTTGAGAACATGTTCGCCAACATGACCGAAGGCGAAGTTCACGAAGTGAACGTCGTACTGAAGGCCGACGTACAGGGTTCTGTAGAAGCGATCTCCGACTCCTTACTGAAACTGTCTACCGACGAAGTGAAAGTGAAGATCATCGGTTCCGGCGTAGGTGGTATCACCGAAACCGACGCGACTCTGGCAGCGGCGTCCAACGCGATTCTGGTTGGCTTCAACGTCCGTGCTGATGCCTCTGCGCGTAAAGTGATCGAATCTGAAAGCCTGGATCTGCGTTACTACTCCGTCATCTATCATCTGATCGACGAAGTGAAAGCGGCGATGAGCGGTATGCTGTCTCCGGAACTGAAACAGCAGATCATCGGTCTGGCTGAAGTGCGCGACGTGTTCAAATCGCCGAAATTCGGTGCGATCGCGGGCTGTATGGTTACCGAAGGTACCATCAAGCGTCACAACCCAATCCGCGTACTGCGCGACAACGTGGTTATCTATGAAGGCGAGCTGGAATCCCTGCGCCGCTTCAAAGATGACGTTAACGAAGTCCGTAACGGTATGGAATGTGGTATCGGCGTTAAGAACTACAACGACGTTCGCGTTGGCGATATGATCGAAGTGTTCGAGATCATCGAGATCAAACGTACCATCGCTTAATCTTCGTAATGCCCGGTGGCACTTCGTTTACCGGGCCTACGTTAGGATTGTTAGCCGGGTTGTAGGCCTGATAAGCGTAGCGCCATCAGGCTTTAAAGCGCCATCCGGCAAGAAATTTAAAAAGGGGCTTATGGCCCCTTTTTTGTCATT
The DNA here is from genome assembly GCF_053309355.1 of Citrobacter freundii complex sp. 2025EL-00176. Taxonomy (NCBI): domain Bacteria; kingdom Pseudomonadati; phylum Pseudomonadota; class Gammaproteobacteria; order Enterobacterales; family Enterobacteriaceae; genus Citrobacter; species Citrobacter freundii complex sp. 2025EL-00176. Next base: position 109,121 of record NZ_JBRYHT010000003.1, read on the forward strand.
ATTCTGGAGAATTTATTATGGCGAAAGAATTTGGTCGCCCGCAGCGTGTGGCGCAGGAGATGCAGAAAGAGATCGCACTCATCCTGCAACGCGAAATCAAAGATCCACGCGTAGGTATGATGACTACCGTGTCTGGTGTTGAGATGTCCCGTGACCTGGCGTATGCCAAAGTGTTCGTGACTTTCCTTAACGACCAGGACGAAGCGGCTGTGAAAAACGGCATTAAGGCACTGCAAGAGGCCTCTGGTTTTATCCGCTCCCTGCTGGGTAAAGCGATGCGTCTACGTATCGTGCCTGAGCTGACCTTCTTCTACGACAACTCGTTGGTTGAAGGGATGCGTATGTCTAACCTGGTGACCAGCGTGGTGAAACATGACGATGAACGTCGTGTGAACCCAGCGGACGACAGCAAGGAGGACTGATGAGTCGTCCTCGTCGTCGTGGTCGCGACATTCACGGTGTCCTGCTGCTGGATAAGCCGCAGGGCATGTCCAGCAATGACGTATTGCAAAAAGTAAAACGCATCTACAATGCCAACCGTGCGGGTCATACCGGCGCGCTGGATCCGCTGGCGACGGGCATGCTGCCCATCTGCCTTGGCGAAGCGACAAAGTTTTCACAGTATTTGCTGGATTCTGACAAACGCTATCGCGTAGTAGCCCGCCTGGGGCAACGTACTGACACCTCCGATGCCGACGGGCAAATCGTGCAGGAACGTCCGGTAACCTTCAGCGCAGAGCAACTTGCGAGCGCGCTGGAGACTTTCCGCGGCGATATTGAGCAGATTCCGTCAATGTATTCGGCGCTGAAGTATCAGGGTAAGAAACTGTACGAATATGCGCGTCAGGGCATTGAAGTGCCGCGTGAAGCGCGTCCGATTACCGTCTATGAGCTGCTGTTCATTCGTCATGAAGGTAACGAGCTGGAGCTGGAAGTTCACTGCTCCAAAGGCACCTATATTCGCACTATTATCGACGATCTGGGCGAGAAGCTGGGCTGCGGCGCACACGTAACGTACCTGCGTCGTCTGACGGTCAGCAAGTACCCGGTGGATCGTATGGTAACGCTGGAGCACTTGCGCGAGCTGGTTGAACAGGCTGAGCAGCAGAACATTCCGGCTGCCCAGTTGCTTGATCCCTTGCTGATGCCAATGGACAGTCCAGCATCGGACTACCCAATTGTTAATCTCCCTTTGACGTCCTCGGTATACTTTAAAAATGGTAACCCGGTACGTACGACAGGCGCCCCGCTGGAAGGCCTGGTGCGTGTGACGGAAGGCGATGAAGGCAAATTTATCGGTATGGGGGAGATCGACGATGAAGGTCGTGTCGCCCCTCGTCGCCTGGTGGTTGAATATCCGGCATAACGCTCTCTGTCTTGCGATAAAAGGGCGCTGCGAGTAGAATACTGCCGCTTAACGTCGCGTAAATTGTTTAACAATCTACGCGACGTATACACAAAATCATTCGAGCTGCATCAAGGCGGCAAGTCTGAGCATCCTCAGGAGCTTACTTAGGTAAGTGACTGAGGTGAGCGGACGCAGCCAACGCAGAGTCAGTTTGAAGGATAAAGTGTATACACTGGGATAGCTGAATTAGAGATCGGCATCCTTTCATTCTTAACACTTTGGAGTTTTAAAATGTCTCTAAGTACTGAAGCTACCGCTAAAATCGTTTCTGAGTTTGGTCGTGATGCAAACGACACCGGTTCTACCGATGTTCAGGTTGCTCTGTTGACTGCACAGATTAACCACCTGCAGGGCCACTTTGCAGAGCACAAAAAAGATCACCACAGCCGTCGTGGTCTGCTGCGCATGGTTTCTCAGCGTCGTAAACTGCTCGACTACCTGAAACGTAAAGATGTTGCACGCTACACCGCGCTGATCGAGCGTCTGGGTCTGCGTCGCTAATTCTTTCGAGTTTCAGAAAGAGGGGGCCTTCATGGCCCCTTTTTTCCAGCAGATGGCAGCAATTCGCTGGAAACTAATGTATTGTTGCTATGAATGATCTTCCGTTGCAGAGGTTCGCGCGGCTAATGAGAGGCTTTACTCATGCGTATGGGTTAGGGTTGTCATTAGTCGCGAGGATGCGCAGAAGATCGGGTATTAACGATGGCGCAAAAATGTGCCGTCAAAAAATAGAGAAAGGATATTATTTTGCTTAATCCGATCGTTCGTAAATTCCAGTACGGTCAGCATACCGTTACGCTGGAAACCGGCATGATGGCGCGTCAGGCCACTGCCGCTGTTATGGTTAGCATGGATGACACTGCGGTATTCGTTACCGTTGTTGGCCAGAAAAAAGCGAAACCAGGCCAGGACTTTTTCCCACTGACTGTTAACTATCAGGAGCGTACCTACGCTGCTGGCCGTATCCCAGGTAGCTTCTTCCGTCGTGAAGGCCGTCCGAGCGAAGGCGAAACCCTGATCGCGCGTCTGATTGACCGCCCGGTTCGCCCGCTGTTCCCGGAAGGGTTCGTTAACGAAGTTCAGGTTATCGCGACCGTTGTTTCCGTTAACCCGCAGGTTAACCCGGATATCGTGGCAATGATTGGCGCATCCGCTGCGCTGACGCTGTCTGGCATCCCATTCAACGGCCCGATCGGTGCTGCACGTGTTGGTTATATCAATGACCAGTACGTACTGAACCCGACTCAGGATGAACTGAAAGAAAGCAAGCTGGACCTGGTTGTTGCCGGTACCGAAGCTGCCGTACTGATGGTTGAATCCGAAGCTGAACTGCTGAGCGAAGACCAGATGCTGGGCGCTGTAGTATTCGGTCACGAACAGCAGCAAGTTGTTATTCAGGCTATCAACGAGCTGGCGAAAGAAGCTGGCAAACCGCGTTGGGACTGGCAGCCAGAAGCCGTCAACGAAGCGCTGAACGCGCGCGTTGCCGCACTGGCAGAAGCTCGTCTGAGCGATGCTTACCGTATCACTGACAAACAAGAGCGTTACGCTCAGGTTGACGTGATCAAATCTGAAACCATCGCGACTCTGGTGGCTGAAGATGAAACCCTGGACGCTAACGAACTGGGTGAAATCCTGCACGCTATCGAGAAAAACGTTGTTCGTAGCCGCGTACTGGCAGGCGAGCCGCGTATCGATGGCCGTGAAAAAGACATGATCCGTGGTCTGGACGTGCGCACCGGCGTGCTGCCGCGCACCCACGGCTCCGCGTTGTTCACCCGTGGCGAAACTCAGGCGCTGGTTACTGCGACCCTGGGCACCACCCGTGATGCGCAGAACCTCGACGAACTGATGGGCGAGCGTACTGACAACTTCCTGTTCCACTACAACTTCCCTCCGTACTGCGTTGGCGAAACCGGTATGGTCGGTTCTCCGAAGCGTCGTGAGATTGGTCACGGTCGCCTGGCGAAACGTGGCGTGCTGGCAGTGATGCCGGAACTGGATAAATTCCCGTACACCGTGCGTGTGGTTTCTGAAATCACCGAATCTAACGGTTCTTCTTCCATGGCTTCCGTATGTGGCGCTTCCCTGGCGCTGATGGACGCAGGCGTGCCGATCAAAGCGGCCGTTGCGGGTATCGCGATGGGTCTGGTGAAAGAAGGCGACAACTTCGTTGTTCTGTCTGACATCCTGGGTGACGAAGACCACCTGGGCGATATGGACTTCAAAGTAGCGGGTTCCCGCGACGGTATCTCTGCGCTGCAGATGGATATCAAAATTGAAGGTATCACCAAAGAGATCATGCAGGTTGCTCTGAACCAGGCTAAAGGTGCGCGTCTGCACATCCTGGGTGTGATGGAACAGGCGATTAACGCGCCGCGTGGCGATATCTCTGAATTCGCTCCACGTATCCACACCATCAAGATCAGCCCGGACAAGATTAAAGACGTTATCGGTAAAGGCGGTTCTGTTATCCGCGCCCTGACCGAAGAGACTGGCACTACTATCGAAATCGAAGATGACGGTACTGTGAAGATCGCAGCGACCGACGGCGAGAAAGCGAAATATGCTATCCGTCGTATCGAAGAGATCACCGCAGAGATCGAAGTAGGTCGTATCTACAATGGTAAAGTGACCCGTATCGTTGACTTTGGCGCATTCGTTGCCATCGGTGGCGGTAAAGAAGGTCTGGTACACATTTCTCAGATCGCTGATAAGCGCGTTGAGAAAGTGACCGATTACCTGCAGATGGGCCAGGAAGTACCGGTTAAAGTTCTGGAAGTTGATCGCCAGGGCCGCGTACGTCTGAGCATTAAAGAAGCAACTGAGCAGTCTCAGCCTGCAGGCGAACCGGAAGCTCCGGTAAGCCAACAGGGCGAGTAAGGTTGCCATTGCCCTCCGTGTGAGCGGAGGGCCTTTAACCCGGCAGGACGCCTTGTTAGCAACCGGGGAACCTGGACGTTCATTCAATCGTTGTCTTCGGGAGTGGGAAATGAAGCCTTTTTTGCGCTGGTGTTTCGTTGCGACAGCACTCACGCTGGCTGGATGCAGTAATTCCGCCTGGCGTAAGAGTGAAGTCCTCGCAGTACCATTGCAACCGACTTTGCAGCAGGAAGTTATTCTGGCACGTATGGAACAAATTCTTGCCAGTCGGGCTTTAACCGATGACGAACGCGCACAGCTTTTATATGAGCGCGGAGTGTTGTATGATAGTCTCGGTCTGAGGGCACTGGCGCGAAATGATTTTTCACAAGCGCTGGCAATCCGACCAGATATGCCTGAAGTATTCAATTACTTAGGTATATATTTAACGCAGGCAGGCAATTTTGATGCTGCCTATGAAGCGTTTGATTCTGTACTTGAGCTTGATCCAACTTACAACTACGCGCACTTAAATCGCGGTATCGCATTGTATTACGGCGGTCGCGACAAGTTAGCGCAAGATGATCTGCTGGCGTTTTATCAAGACGATCCCAATGATCCTTTCCGCAGTCTGTGGCTTTATCTTGCCGAGCAGAAGCTCGATGAGAAGCAGGCTAAAGAAGCGTTAAACCAACGCTTCGAGAAATCGGATAAAGAGCAATGGGGATGGAACATTGTCGAGTTCTACCTGGGCAACATTAGCGAAGCAACGCTGATGGAACGCCTGAAGGCGGACGCAACGGATAACACCTCGCTCGCTGAGCATCTCAGTGAAACCAACTTCTATTTAGGTAAGTACTACCTAAGTCTGGGGGATTTGGACAACGCTACGGCATTGTTCAAACTGGCGGTGGCTAACAACGTTCATAACTTTGTTGAGCACCGATACGCATTGTTGGAATTATCGCTCCTGGGCCAGGACCAAGATGACCTGGCAGAATCGGACCAGCAATAGCTGACGTACACATCAGCCCGTAATCTTTTTTGATTGCCATCACCTTCACGGGTGAGGGCGTTGTTGTTCGTTAATACACCTACTTTGAGCCGGTTCACACTTTTCAATGAAAATTGCAGATCAATTTCATGATGAGTTATGTAGACTGGCCGCCATTAATTTTGAGGCACACGTACTACATGGCTGAATTCGAAACCACTTTTGCAGATCTGGGCCTGAAGGCTCCTATCCTTGAAGCCCTTAACGATCTGGGTTACGAAAAACCATCTCCAATCCAGGCAGAGTGCATTCCGCATCTGCTGGGCGGTCGCGATGTTCTGGGTATGGCCCAGACCGGTAGCGGCAAAACGGCAGCGTTCTCTTTACCGCTGCTCAACAATCTTGATCCTGAGCTGAAGGCACCTCAGATTCTGGTGCTGGCACCGACCCGCGAACTGGCGGTTCAGGTTGCAGAAGCCATGACGGATTTCTCTAAACACATGCGCGGCGTGAACGTGGTAGCCCTGTACGGCGGCCAGCGTTATGACGTGCAATTACGTGCCCTGCGTCAGGGACCACAGATCGTCGTCGGTACGCCGGGCCGTCTGCTGGATCACCTGAAGCGCGGTACTCTGGACCTCTCCAAACTGAGCGGTCTGGTACTGGACGAAGCTGATGAAATGCTGCGTATGGGCTTCATCGAAGACGTTGAAACCATAATGGCGCAGATCCCGGAAGGTCATCAGACCGCTCTGTTCTCTGCCACTATGCCGGAAGCGATTCGTCGTATTACCCGCCGCTTTATGAAAGAGCCGCAGGAAGTACGTATTCAGTCCAGCGTCACTACCCGTCCTGACATCAGCCAGAGCTACTGGACTGTATGGGGCATGCGTAAGAATGAAGCGCTGGTGCGTTTCCTGGAAGCTGAAGACTTTGATGCGGCGATTATCTTCGTCCGTACCAAAAATGCGACCCTGGAAGTTGCAGAAGCGCTGGAGCGTAGCGGTTATAGCAGCGCTGCACTGAACGGCGACATGAACCAGTCTCTGCGTGAGCAGACTCTGGAGCGTCTGAAAGATGGCCGTCTGGATATTCTGATTGCAACCGACGTTGCGGCCCGTGGCCTGGACGTTGAGCGTATCAGCCTGGTCGTTAACTACGATATCCCGATGGACTCCGAATCTTACGTTCACCGTATCGGTCGTACCGGTCGTGCGGGTCGTGCTGGCCGTGCGCTGCTGTTCGTTGAAAACCGCGAGCGTCGTCTGCTGCGTAACATCGAACGCACCATGAAGCTGACCATTCCAGAAGTAGAACTGCCGAACGCAGATCTGCTGGGCAAACGCCGTCTGGAAAAATTCGCCGCGAAAGTACAGCAGCAGCTGGAAAGCAGCGATCTGGATCAGTACCGTGCTCTGCTGGCGCAGATTCAGCCTACCGCTGAAGGCGAAGAGCTGGACATGGAAACCCTGGCAGCCGCACTGCTGAAAATGGCTCAGGGCGAACGTAGCCTGATCGTACCACCAGATGCGCCGATGCGTCCGAAACGCGAATTCCGCGACCGTGACGACCGTGGTCCACGCGATCGTAACGATCGTGGCCCTCGTGACCGTAATGACCGTGGTGGTGAAGACCGTCCGCGTCGTGAACGTCGTGATGTTGGTGATATGCAGCTGTACCGCATTGAAGTGGGTCGTGATGACGGCGTTGAAGTGCGTCATATCGTTGGCGCGATTGCTAACGAAGGTGATATCAGCAGCCGTTACATCGGTAACATCAAGCTGTTTGCTTCCCACTCCACCATCGAACTGCCGAAAGGTATGCCGGGCGACGTGCTGCAGCACTTTACCCGTACCCGCATCCTGAACAAGCCGATGAACATGCAGTTGGTTGGCGATGCAGTACCGCACACCGGTGGTGAGCGTCGTGGCGGTGGTCGTTTCAGCGGCGAGCGTCGTGAAGGCGGTCGTGGTGAAGGCCGTGGTTTTAGCGGCGAGCGTCGTGAAGGCGGTCGTGGTGATGGTCGTCGTTTCAGCGGCGAACGTCGTGAAGGTGGTCGTGGCCCGCGCCGTGACGATTCTTCAGCTCCGCGTCGTGATGACTCAGCCGGTCGTCGTCGTTTCGGCGGTGACGCATAAGCCAAACGGCTTAAACGCGTAAAGTAAAATATACAGCCTCGATCTCAACAATCGGGGCTTTTTTTATTTCATTTGTACTCGTGTACTGGTACAGTGCAGCACATTGAAATGTAGTCGCAATATAAATGACTGGAGAAATGGCTGAATGTCCACACTAACCACCACCCAAACGTCACCTTCGCTGCTCGGCGGCGTCGTGATCATCGGCGGCACCATTATTGGCGCGGGGATGTTTTCTCTGCCGGTGGTCATGTCCGGGGCGTGGTTCTTCTGGTCAATGGCGGCGCTGATCTTCACCTGGTTCTGCATGCTGCACTCCGGGCTGATGATCCTTGAAGCCAACCTCAATTACCGGATTGGCTCTAGCTTTGACACTATTACCAAAGATCTGCTGGGCAAAGGCTGGAACGTTGTTAACGGCATCTCCATCGCCTTTGTGCTCTACATTCTGACCTATGCCTATATTTCGGCGAGCGGCTCGATTCTGCACCACACCTTTGCCGAGATGTCGCTGAACGTTCCGGCGCGCGCGGCAGGTCTTGGCTTTGCGCTGCTGGTCGCGTTTGTGGTGTGGTTAAGCACCAAAGCGGTTAGCCGTATGACGGCGATTGTGCTGGGCGCAAAGGTCATTACCTTTTTCCTGACCTTCGGCAGCCTGCTGGGACACGTTCAGCCTGCCACGTTGTTTAACGTGGCGCAGAGCAACGCTTCATATACGCCGTACCTGCTGATGACACTGCCGTTTTGTCTGGCGTCGTTTGGTTATCACGGCAACGTCCCGAGCCTGATGAAGTATTACGGCAAGGATCCGAAGACCATCGTTAAGTGCCTGGTATACGGCACGCTGCTGGCGCTGGTGCTGTATAGCGTATGGTTGCTGGGGACGATGGGGAATATTCCGCGTCCGGCGTTTATTGGTATTGCGCAGCAGGGTGGGAATATTGATGTGCTGGTTCAGGCGCTGAGCGGTGTGCTGAACAGCCGTAGTCTGGATCTGCTGCTGGTGGTGTTCTCCAACTTTGCGGTCGCCAGTTCCTTCCTCGGTGTGACGCTGGGCCTGTTTGACTATCTGGCTGATTTGTTCGGTTTTGATGACTCCGCAATGGGGCGTTTTAAAACCGCATTGCTGACGTTTGTGCCGCCAATTGTCGGTGGCCTGCTGTGGCCGAACGGTTTTCTGTACGCCATTGGCTATGCAGGTTTAGCTGCAACTATCTGGGCTGCCATTGTGCCAGCGCTGCTGGCACGTAAATCCCGCGAACGTTTCGGCAGTCCGAAATTCCGTGTCTGGGGCGGTAAACCGATGATTGCCCTGATTCTGCTCTTCGGTGTCGGCAACGCGGTTATCCATATTCTGTCGAGCGTGAATTTGTTGCCTGTGTACCAGTAGAACAATCGCCCGGTGGCGCTACGCTTACCGGGCCTACAGAGACTGAGTAGGCCGGATAAGGCGCAGCCGCCATCCGGCACAAATAGCACTATCCCAACAATTCCTGCTTCACATCCATCGCCAAATCGAACGAATGTAGTCGTGCCTGGTGATCAAAAATCTGGCCGTTAACCATAATTTCATCAGCCTGGGTTTCACGCAAAATAGCCTCCAGCCCGTGCCGCACTTTCGCCTTATCACCGACCAGCGACATGCTCAGCGCCTGCTGCACACCATACTGTTCAGAAGCGGACCACAGTTGATGCATATTCTCTACCGGCGGCGGTAGCTGGCCGGTTTCGCCACGACGCAGTTTCATAAACGCCTGCTGCATTGAGGTGAAAAGAAATTCGGCATCGCGATTGCTGTCGGCGGCAATGATGTTGATGCACACCATTGCATACGGCTTTGCCAGCCGCGCTGAAGGTGTGAACTGGCTGCGATACAGATGCAGCGCCTGATGCAGCATATCCGGAGCAAAGTGCGAGGCGAAAGCAAACGGCAGGCCGAGCTGTGCCGCCAGCTGTGCGCTATACAAGCTGGAACCTAATAACCAGACAGGGATCTGCTCGCCGTAGCCAGGCACCGGTCGTACATGGGGGTTCGGATCGCGGGCGTCGAACCAGTCCACCAGTTCTGCTACGTCGCGTGGGAAGTTGTCGATATCTCCACTCATATGGCGGCGCAGCGCGCGCATCGTTGGCTGATCGCTCCCCGGCGCGCGGCCAAGCCCAAGATCGATGCGTCCCGGATACAGCGTGTTCAGGGTACCGAACTGCTCGGCGATCACCAACGGCGAATGGTTGGGCAGCATCACACCGCCAGAACCCAGATGCAGCGTGGTGGTATTGGCCGCCAGATAACCAATCAGTACTGAGGTGGCGGCGCTGGCGATGCCGGTCATGTTGTGATGTTCTGCCAGCCAGTAGCGGTGATAGCCGCGCTTTTCAGCCAGCCGTGCGAGATCAAGCGAGTGCGTAAAGGCTTCTTTTGCCGAAGAACCTTCAGGGATCGGCGCCAGATCCAGCACCGAGAACGGAATAGTTTTGTCAGTCATAACGGCTCACTTTGTTACCGGTTAATCTTTTAATACTGCATTAAAGATTAGCGAATGTTGTTAACAAAGTGAGCTTTATGAGACTGACGGCAAAAACAATGCCCGATGGCGCTGCGTTTATCGGGCCTACGGGATCGCGATTTGTAGGCCGGATAAGGCATTTATGCCGCCATCCGGCGTGGTTTTATCAGGATTGCAGTTCCAGCCCAGCCAGACGTTTCCAGTAACCGTTGCAGTCGCTGTGGGCGGCAAGCGGTAATGGGGCGCTGCCATTTTCATTGGCACGGAAGGCGTCAAGCATGGCCAATGTTTCCGTGCCAGAAGGGGACAGACGCACAATATCCACCAGACCCTGCATGGATGTCAGCTCGTTGCCGAGGTTATAAACATAGCCGCTCATGGTCTGGATCCCATTGAGAACAAAGACCTGCTGATTCTCCTGCGACAGCACATCTCGCCCGTTCGGGTATTTGATGCAGCAGGTTTCACACTCGTCTTTTGGCCGGTCTTCGGAGCGCGCCGTAAAGCAGCGGGCAGAGTACGCCAGCGGCAGATGGCCGTAGCTCAGCACCTCTACTTCAAACTTATCGCGGATAGCCAACTCTTCACACTGGTTGAGCAGATTGATCAGCCAGTCGCGAGATAATTCTACCGGCATACACCAGCGCACCATCCCTTGTTTGAGCAGCAAACGCAGCGTCACTGCGTTGTAGCAGTTGAGCGCATGTCCGGCGACAAACGGCAGCTTACGCTCAGCGCACATGTTTACCACGCCGAGATCGCTGGCTTCCAGCAGGAAGTCGCCGTTTTCGACGTAACGCTTTAATTCGCCCAGCTCAGACGAGGCCTGCACCAGCGCCAGCGTTGACAACACCACCTGTTTACCGCTGCCAGCGAGTGACTTCGCCATATCAATCCAGTCACCCACTTTGGTGGCGCGGCGTTTACTGCATACCGCTTCGCCAAGATAGATAATGTCGGCCTGGCTGGCGGCGGCCTGCTGATAAAAATCTTCCAGCGTTTCTTTCGGCCAGTACCACAGCACCGGCCCTAAGGAATATTTCATTGCTTCTCTCACTGCCATTTACGGTGATACGCGCCAAGCGTGGTCTGCGTGCCTTCGGACATGGAACCGAGCGTTTCCATCCATGCCGCCTGTGGCGCGTAGTTCTGCGGGTCGGCTATACAGCGGTCGATTGCCTGACGCCACACTTTCGCCACCTGGCTGACATAGGCCGGGCTACGCTGGCGTCCCTCGATTTTTACCGAGGCAATATTGGCCGCCAGCAGCTCCGGCAACAGCTCCAGCGTATTCAGGCTGGTGGGTTCTTCCAGCGCATGATAGCGCTCGCCGTCAACCAAATAGCGGCCTTTACACAGCGTCGGATAACCGGCGTTTTCTCCGTCCTGATAGCGGTCAATCAGCACTTCATTCAGGCGGGATTCCAGGCCTTGTTGGGTCTGCTGCCAGCGCACAAAACGCGCAGGAGAGCAGGCGCCAACCGTGTTAGGCGATTCGCCCGTCAGGTAGGATGAAAGATAACACCGGCCTTCCGCCATAATGCACAAACTCCCAAAAGCGAACACTTCGAGGGGAACCGGCGTGACGCGAGCGAGCTGCTTCACCTGATGAATAGATAACACGCGCGGCAGTACCACGCGGGCGACATCAAAGTTGCGATGATAAAAATTAATCGCCTCTTCGTTGGTAGCAGATGCCTGAACAGAGACATGGCGCTCAATATGCGGGTAGCGCTCTGCGGCATACTCAAGCATGGCGAGGTCGGCGAGGATCAGCGCATCCGCACCCAGTTGTGCCGCCATATCTACGGCACGCTGCCAGCGCGCATAACCATCCGGATGCGCAAACGTGTTAATCGCGATGTGCAGCTTACGGCGGTGTTGATGGACAAAACTCACCGCTTCCTGCAATTTTTTCTCGGTAAAATTAAGGCCGGCGAAATGACGGGCGTTGGTATCATCTTTCAGCCCGATGTAGACAGCATCAGCGCCGTTCTCGATGGCCGCCTTAAGCGCCGGGAGATTTCCGGCAGGGCAGAGCAGCTCCATAATTTATCCTGAACGTTGCGCCGTGAGGGGCGCAGAAATGTTAACGAAGAGGGATTTTAGTTAACCTTGCTGAGACAATTTTTGATTTGAGGCAGTTAAAGTCGTATTGGTGACAGCAATAAAGAGGTAACAATTTCGCATCGAATTGTTGATTTATGCCGCTATGTCGTTTATTTGATATGGCAAAATAGCAGGACTATTGAAACAGGGAGTAAAGCTCGTGTTGGATAAACTGCGTTCACGCTTAGTACATGTTGGTCCTTCTCTGATGAGTGTACCGGTTAAACTGACGCCCTTTGCGCTGAAGCGCCAGGTCCTGGAGCAGGTTCTGAGCTGGCAGTTTAGCCAGGCGCTGGCTGATGGAGAGCTGGAGTTTCTCGAAGGCCGCTGGCTAAGCATCCATGTACGTGACATTGGTCTCAAATGGTATACCTCTGTTGAGAACGATAAACTTATCGTCAGCCAAAATGCCGATGCGGATGTGAGTTTTAGCGCTGACGCCAGCGATTTACTGATGATTGCGGCACGTAAGCAGGATCCGGATACGCTTTTCTTCCAGCGTCGCCTGGTGATTGAAGGTGATACAGAATTAGGGCTATACGTAAAAAATCTGATGGACGCCATCGAACTGGATCAAATGCCTAAAGCGTTGCGCGTCATGCTGATGCAGTTGGCGGATTTTGTTGAGGCGGGAATGAAAACGACGCCAGACACCAAACAGACCTCGGTAGGTGAGCCATGCTGATTCGAGTTGAGATTCCCATCGATGCCCCTGGTATTGATGCGTTGCTGCGCCGTTCATTTGAGAGCGATGCGGAAGCGAAATTAGTGCACGACCTGCGTGAAGATGGTTTCTTAACGTTAGGTTTAGTTGCGACAGATGATGAAGGTCAGGTAGTGGGTTACGTCGCGTTCAGCCCTGTCGATGTTCAGGGTGAAGATCTGCAATGGGTCGGCATGGCGCCGCTCGCGGTGGATGAAAGCTACCGTGGTCAGGGCCTGGCGCGTCAGCTGGTCTATGAAGGACTCGATTCCCTGAACGAGTTTGGCTATGCCGCGGTGGTTACGCTGGGCGATCCGGCACTGTACAGCCGCTTTGGCTTTGAGCTGGCAGCGCATCATGACCTGCGTTGCCGCTGGCCGGGCACCGAAAGCGCGTTCCAGGTTCATCGCCTGGCGGACGATGCGCTGGAGGGCGTGACGGGCCTGGTGGAATACCACGACCACTTCAATCGTTTTTAACATCCGGGGCTTGCAGGCTGCTCAGTAGAGCCTCAAGCCCTTCGCCTTCAACAAGGCGCTCTTTCTGACGCTTTGTGAGCTGTTTGACGCGATACTCGATGCGCAAAGCCAGCGAACGGTCGCCGACCTGCGCCGCAAATGCCAGGGTGAGTTCCCCCTTTCCACGCAGCGCCTTCGCGCCTTTCCCGCTCTGATGCTGCTTATATCGGCGCTCCACATCGGTGGTAATTCCGGTGTATAAGGCGTTGTCCGCGGTACGGATCAGGTACAGATACCAGGGTGTCATTGTCACCATCGACGTGATAATTTTCAGGCCTACAGTATAAAAGAGAACAGAAATGGAAACACTGACTGCGGTGACCCGCTGGCTGGCGAAGCAGCACGTCGTGACCTGGTGCGTACATCACGAGGGCGAATTGTGGTGCGCGAATGCGTTTTACCTGTTTGATGCGCAGAAGATGGCCTTCTATGTGTTGACCGAAGGTAAAACGCGTCATGCGCAGATGTCTGGCCCGCGCGCGCCCGTTGCCGGTACGGTAAACGGCCAGCCCAAAACGGTCGCCCTGATTCGTGGGGTACAGTTTAAAGGGGAAATCCGCCGTCTTGAGGGGCAGGAGAGCGACGTTGCGCGTAAAGCGTATAATCGCCGCTTCCCCGTGGCCAGAATGTTGCCTGCACCCGTGTGGGAGATTCGGCTGGATGAAGTCAAATTCACCGACAACACGCTGGGCTTTGGCAAAAAGATGCGCTGGCTACGTGATTCACGCCCCGAGAATACGTAATGCCTCACGGTTAAACGCCGGCAGATCGTCCGGTGTTCGGCTGGTGATCAGCTGATCGTTATCATTCACCATTTCCTGATCGTAAAATTCGGCGCCCGCATTTTTTACATCAATGATGATAGGTTTCACGGCGGTAAGTTTACGGCCACGAATGACATCCGCGCTGATAAGCAACTGTGGACCGTGGCAAATAGCAAATACCGGCTTGCCGCTGTTAACAAAATCCCGGGTAAAGGTCACGAAACGATCGTCCCCGCGCAGGTAGTCCGGGGAGTGACCGCCTGGCAGTAGCAGGGCGTCAAAATCGGCAGGGCGCACATCCTCGATCGCTTTGTCGATGGTGACGCTGGCTTCACCTTTTTTCCCCTTCACCGTTTTGCCTGCCTGTTTTTCAATGGTGATAACTTCATGCCCGGCCTGGCGGAATTCTGCTGCGGGTGATGTAAATTCTGAATCTTCAAACTCATCAGTGATTAAAACGGCAATCTTCTTGCTCATGTTTCCTCCGTTGAGTTGGTTGCGAATGAGGCAGAATTTCTATGTTGACGGATAATTACCTCACGGACTATTAAGTCTGGTCGCTAAGGCTGAGAGTGCAAGACGGACAATTCTGTAAAGGAGCGAGGATGAGTCAGGTGTTAATAACAGGCGCAACGGGGCTGGTAGGCGGAAATTTGCTGCGTATGCTGCTTAATGAACCCCGGGTCAACGCCATTACGGCGCCGACGCGTCGACCGCTGGCTGATACGGTTGGCATTTATAATCCCCATGACCCGCAGCTAACCGATGCTCTGGCGCAAGTTACCGATCCTGTCGATATCGTTTTTTGCTGTCTGGGAACCACCCGACGTGAAGCAGGCACGAAAGAGGCGTTTATCCATGCTGACTATACCTTGGTGGTGGACACCGCCCTGACGGGACGCCGGTTAGGCGCCCAGCATATGCTGGTGGTGAGTTCGATGGGCGCGAATGCGAATTCACCGTTTTTTTATAACCGGGTGAAAGGGGAAATGGAGCAGGCGTTAATCGCGCAGAAATGGCCGCGCCTGACGATTGTCCGACCTTCGATGCTACTGGGAGAACGGGATAAGCAGCGGACGAATGAGAAGTTTTTAGCGCCGTTGTTCAGGCTGCTGCCGGGTAACTGGAAGTCGATTGACGCGCGGGATGTTGCACGGGCAATGTTGGCAGAAGCGCTGTCGCCAGGAGATGAGGGCGTTACCATCCTGACCTCTTCCGAGCTACGCGAAAGGGCAAAATAAAATGCCGGGTGGCGCTGACGCTTATCCGACCTACAAACGATGACGTCCTGTAGGCCGGATAAGACGCCTATGCGTCGCTATCCGGCATCTGTATTACTTGATAAACGTAAAGGCCGTAGTGACGCGTTTCACGCCGCTGACGCGGCTGGCGATATCTGCCGCCGCCTTCGCTTCACGTTCAGTAACCAGGCCCAGCAGGAACACTTCCCCGTTCTCAGTGGTGACTTTCACGTTAGAGGATTTCACCTGATCGCTGGTCAGCAACTGGGAACGTACTTTGGTGGTGATCCAGGTATCGTTGGACGCATCGCCCAGACCGATTGGCTGGCCCTGACGAATCTCATTAAAGACCTCAGTGGTACCTTCTACGCCCATCGCAATCTGTTTTGCTCGCGCAGACAGTTCGCTATTCGGTGACTGACCGACCAGCAGAACCTTGCCCTGATATGCGCTAACGTTGATACGCGCTTCTTTCTTGATCTGGGCATCTTTCGACAACGCCGTATTGACGCGTAATTCCAGGGTTCCGTCATCTACCTGAGTGCCGACACTACGCGGATCCGTTGCGGCTTTAGTCCCGACGGCTGCGGTTCCGACCACGGCGGCAGCTACACAGCCTTGCAGCAGCAGTGCAGCGATAATCACAGCAAGCGGCGAAAATGCCTTCATGTGTACTCCTTAATCATCCTGGTGAGGAAAAAGCGTGTTATCGATGAGATCGCAAAGGCAGTTGACCGTCAGCATATGCATTTCCTGAACGCGGGCACTGTGGTGTGAGGGAATGCGGATTTCAACATCCTGCGGCCCCAGCAACCCGGCCAGCTCGCCGCCGTCATACCCGGTCAGCGCGACGATTGTCATGTCGCGTGTCACGGCGGCTTCAACGGCTTTTACGATATCACGACTATTACCACGCGTAGAGATTGCCAGCAGAACATCACCTGCATGTCCCAGCGCACGGACTTGTTTTGCATAAACTTCGTCGTGCAGGCGATCGTTGGCAATCGCAGTTAAGACCACATTATCAGTATTTAGTGCAATAGCAGGTAAACTTGGCCGTTCCGTTTCAAAACGATTGATCATGCTGGCAGCAAAATGCTGTGCGTTGGCAGCGGACGTCCCATTACCACAACAGAGAATTTTGTTGCCATTGAGCAGGGACTGAACCAGCGTCATGGCTGCACGGGAAATCGCATCCGGGAGCGCTTCAGCCGCAGCTATCTGAGTTTGAATGCTTTCTGTAAAGCAGACTTTAATTCTATCTAACACGCTAATCCTTAAGAACCAGGCTCTGAATCTTCAACTATGAGCGGTCGTTGAACGCGTCTTTAAACCACTCAACATCATTTCCGGTGAAGGCTAACACATCGAACCGGCAATCCACAGTATCAAAACTCCCATTGTGGCGTGCAAGCCACAAGCGGGCGGTCTGTAATAATTTGTGTTGTTTGCTCCGGGTCACACTCGCCGCCGCGCCGCCAAACTGGGTTGAACGCCGGTAGCGAACTTCAACAAATACGGTGGTGTTGCCTTCACGCATTATCAGGTCGATTTCGCCGCCACGTTCACGCACGTTGGCGGCGATGAAATGCAATCCCTTGCTGTGCAGCCAGTCACGCGCAACAGCTTCCCACGCGTCACCGGTCTGTTTACTCGTTAACTGGCGGGGACGACCTGTCCTTGCTGGTATTTGAGCCATGATAACTTCCTGTTAATCACACAATCCTGATTTGCGGTTAATGCGCCAGTGTTGCCGTTAATTTCGAAGCCCTGCACCTGACGCATTTGCGAGAAGTGGTTGGCAAGCGACCAGGCATCGACACCCATCGCGTACATACGCGCCAGCGAGTAGTCGTTACGCACCGCACTCAGCGCCTGCTGCATGAGAGGCGTGTTAGCACCTGCCAGCATTGGGATTTCGCTGTACTGCAAGCCTTCCATTTCCAGACGGAAGTCCGGGCCAGCGGTTCCCTGCGCGCTACGGGAGCTGGCATACAGCGTTGCTCCGCTCTGGCTGCCGTTACGCATGGCGATCATCGGTTTAATAAAGGCGATTTCTTCCGGCGTCGCCAGAATATACACGGCGTCAACGCGACCACTGCCGCCGGTGATTTGTGCATCGGTGGGCGCTGCCGGAATCGTCAGACCGCCAATCGTCACGCCAGGCTGCGCAGGTACAGAAGAGGCTACCGGGCTGCCCGTCAGGGAAATACCCGCGCCGCCGTTGACACCCATTTTCAGCTCAGCTGTGGAGCCAAACTTCTGCTGCAGCACTACGCCGCCGCCCAGTTTTTGCCATTCCTGCGCAAAAGCATTAGCCACGCGATCGCCTAACGAACTGCGTGGGATCAACAGTAGCGGCGTCTGTTTGCCTTGATCGCGGATGTGACGGGCGGCATCGCGCGCTTCATCTTCTGGCGACAGGGCAAAGTAACAAACATTCGCCAGATTCTGTACGGACTCAGGCTGGTTAAGCGCCAGGACGTTTAATGGCGTGTTGCTTTTCATCAGCTCTTCAACATTATTCTTCAACAGCGGGCCAACCACGATGCTGGCGCCATCCTGCTGTACCTGGGCCAGGATCTGGTTCAGCGGCTGCGATGAGGTGTCGTAGATTTTCAGCTCAGCGGACGGATTTGCCGGCGCGCTGGCGGTTGTTGGTTGTGCAGGCGCCGTTGGCTGTGGGGCTGTCGTTTCTGGCTGTGCAGGCGTCTCGTTGGTCAGATCGCTTACTGACGCCTGAGAAGGGCTGGCAACACCGTCAGTCGTTTGCTGCTGTTCCGTGGTCGTCGCGGCAGGTGCATCCGCAGCAGGCGCGGCGGCAACAGGAGCGGCTACCGGCTGAGTGCCCATGTTTTTCGCGGCTTCAAAGCCTTGCTGAATAGTACGACCAAATACAGCGGCCTGACCGTTCAATGGCAGCAGCAGGGCAATCTTGCTGGTGGAAGCTGGCTTAAAGCTTTGCACGTTAACCAACTGCGTTGGCAGCAGTTTTGCTCCCGGGTTTTGCGGGTAACGTTTTTGCCAGTCGGCAATGCCGGCTTTCATCATGTCCGGGTCGTTACGGTTATCGAACCAGACGCGCTGGAGGTCCAGCCAGCCTTGCAGTACGTTTTCATCAGCATTGATGACCAGCGTCTGCGCTTGTTCCTGGGTCATGGACGACAGCGCCTGCCAGGTTGCATCTATGTTTTTCTGCTTAGCGTTCGCGGCAAGCAGTGGTTCCTGTGCGATCAGGGCGCGCAGCAGCGTCAGTGACGGGCGACCCTGATTGGCGTCTATTTGCGCCTGCCAGTAACGCGCCTGCTGGTTTTGGTCGAAATCGGCGGGCGTGAGTTTATCCAGCAGGGCCTGTGCTCCCGCGACATCTTTCTGCGCGAGCTTGATCTCGACGGCCAGCAGTGACTGCTCACGACGCTGGGCATCGTTTAGCTTCTGCGGTAACTGGTTGAACAATTCGATAGCCTGCTGGCTCTTGCCTTCTTTCAGCAGTGCACGAATGGCGAGTAATTGCCAGTTGGTCTTGCTATCATCTGAGCTTTGCTGCATCTGTTGCAGATAAAAGCCGGAATCAGCCTGCGCTGTGCCCTGCATATGGGCTGCACTCTGGTCTGGCGCCTGGGTGCCACAGCCTGCGAAAATCAATGCTGCCAGAATGACTGGTAGCGCGCGCGCGGCTTTCAAACGAGAAAATGTTGAGGGTACCATACTGTATCCAGTGATATTTTTTTACGCAATGCTCAATATTAAATCGGCAATACGGACGACACAATGAAACAACACGAATCGGCGGATAATTCTCAAGGCCAACTCTTTATTGTACCTACTCCTATCGGAAATTTGGCTGATATTACCCAACGAGCGCTCGAAGTTTTACAAGCCGTTGATTTAATTGCCGCTGAAGACACCCGTCATACCGGATTATTGTTACAACACTTCGCGATTAACGCCCGTTTGTTTGCCTTACACGATCACAATGAGCAACAAAAAGCCGAGACGCTGGTGGCAAAGCTCAAAGAGGGGCAAAACATCGCGTTGGTTTCCGATGCCGGAACGCCGCTGATTAACGATCCGGGCTACCATCTGGTGCGCACCTGCCGCGAAGCAGGCATCCGCGTGGTGCCGCTGCCTGGTCCGTGCGCGGCGATTGCCGCACTGAGTGCTGCCGGTCTGCCATCTGACCGTTTTTGCTACGAAGGCTTCCTGCCTGCGAAATCAAAAGGCCGCCGCGATGCGATGAAAGCCATTGAGGCAGAACCGCGTACGCTTATTTTTTATGAATCCACCCACCGTTTACTGGATAGCCTGGAAGATATGGTCGCCGTCTGGGGAGAATCCCGTTATGTGGTGCTGGCGCGCGAACTGACCAAAACCTGGGAAACTATTCACGGCGCGCCGGTCGGCGAACTGCTGGCGTGGGTCAAGGAAGATGAAAACCGTCGTAAAGGCGAAATGGTGCTGATTGTCGAAGGGCATAAAGCGCAAGAAGACGACCTCCCGGCTGATGCGCTGCGTACGCTGGCGTTGTTACAAAAAGAGCTGCCGTTGAAGAAAGCGGCGGCGCTGGCGGCGGAAATTCACGGCGTGAAAAAGAATGCGCTGTATAAGTACGCGCTGGACCAGCAGGGAGAGTAAGAGTGAGCACCTACCAACCACCTTTCGTCGTCACTCCATTGATACTCAATCAAGTCATTGAAATTGGTGAGTTGATGGGGCATTGGGCAGCAATGGCTGGTAGGGCATCTCCTCTTTTGCGCAAAGAGAATCGTATTCGCACTATTCAGGCCTCTTTAGCGATTGAGCATAATTCGTTGACTACGGAACAAGTCACCGCACTGATGGAAGGAAAACGTATTCTGGCTCCTGCTAAAGACATACTGGAAGTGAGAAATGCGATTCTGGCCTATGAAAAGATGTCGGAATGGAAAAGCGAACAATTATCCGACCTTTTACAAGCACATCGAGTCCTTATGCTCGGTCTGGTCGATAATCCGGGCCAGTTACGTGCCGGACATGTTGGTGTTTACAGGGAAAAGCAGCTTATTCACATGGCTCCGCCAGCCTCACAAGTATTACGTTTGATGAACGATTTACTGGGCTGGTTAAAAACGACAGAGCTTCACCCGCTGATTGCTGGCGCTGTTTTTCATTATGAATTTGAATTTATTCATCCTTTTGCCGACGGTAATGGACGGATGGGTCGGCTGTGGCAGACATTAATCCTGCGTGAGTGGCGATCGGAATTGGCGTGGTTACCCGTAGAGACACTGATCCACTACCAACAGGACCGCTATTACCAGGTGTTAGGGCAGTGCGATCGGCAAAGTAGCTGCACGCCATTTATAGAGTTTATCCTGGAAAACATCATCTCTGCTTTGCAGGAGGGATTGGGGAAAGCATCACCCCTGTCGGAAGAAATGTCGGAAGAAATGTCGGAAGAAATGTCGTCTGATTTACTGGATATAGAAAAACGTATTCTACAAATCTTGTCGAATCAGCCGGGCAGATCTGCCAAAAGTATCGCTGATGAGTGTGAAATTTCAGCCCGCACCGTAGAGCGCTATCTGAAAGCGTTGCAGCTAAAAGGCAAACTGCAACGCGTTGGCGCGACAAAAGGGGGGATGTGGAGGGTGCTGTAAATTTTTATTTATCAGGATATTGTGAGCCATCAATCAGACTACTCACATTACGGTGCAGCTATAAAAATGAATCAGGAATAGTTGTAGTGACGGTGGCGGCCAGGTAGTTTTCTACCGCATTGTGCTTCGCTTTAGCTGCTATCAGTAGCAAGATCTCTTCAGCATTCAGAATGTCCTTCAACACTGGCTTATGCTGCGAATCACACGATGAGCAGACGTTTTTAACATGTCATGATGGCGTGTATCCTTCTTATTATTCGAACGATGAGCGCTACCTGACATTACACAGATAGCACTCGCGCAGAATATAATGATGGTCACGATAATTTGCAGGTAGCCATCAGTTTGTTTGCTGAACCACAAACGTTAATTTTACTACGCACCACTTCTTTCATCGCATCCATACCGACCCGCATGTAATAGCGGGGATCGTTGCCCTGCGGGTTTTCCGCAAACCACGTTTTGACCGCGTCGGCAAAGGCGATTTTCAGTTCGGTGGCGACATTAACTTTGCACACGCCAAGTTCGATTGTGCGGCGGACGTAGTCGTCAGCAACATCGCTTGCACCATGCAGCACCAACGGAATATCCACTACTTCACGAATTTCCCCTAAACGCTGGAAATCGATTTTTGGCGTTTTCGTGTATAAGCCGTGTGCTGTACCAATGGCGACAGCCAGACTGTCGACGCCGGTACGTTCGACAAACCGTTTCGCTTCCTGTGGGTCGGTCAGGAATGCGCTTTCGGCATCCACGCTCATATCATCTTCAACGCCGCCGAGGCGGCCCAGCTCAGCTTCTACGCTGCAATCTTTGGCATGGCAAAAATCCACGACGGATTTAACCAGCTTGACGTTTTCTTCAAACGGGAAGTGGCTGCCATCAATCATGGCGCTGCGCACCCCGGCATTCACCTTACGGCGGATATCGTCCAGTGATTCATGGTGATCGAGGTGCAGCGCTAGTGGCATGCCGTAGCTGGTGGAATAAGCGCTGCACAGCGCATAAATCTCTTCCAGCGCGATATGTTTAAACGTACCTGGCGTTCCGGCCAGGATCACCGGCGATTGCATTTCATAGCATACTTCAAGGATCGCCTGGATCGTCTCGGCGTTATGGATGTTGAAAGCCGGTACGGCATAGCCTTTTTTTTGCGCATCCTGTAGGAGGTATTTTGTAGAAATAATGCTCATAAAACGATCCTTTTAGGCGTTCCAGGGGTGAATAACAACGCCCTGTACGACGCGGTTCACGGTACCGCTGGCAGAAGGCGTATCTGGCGTATTACCGATACTGATTGACTGTGTCAGGGCGAAGACCTGCGCGTACATCAGGAAGCAGAACGCCAATTCCATATCGATGAAGGTGCGGGCAGGCGGCAGCAGGATATGCGGGCCAGCTTCAATCACGTCATCGGTTTGTGCGGCAATCGCGACAACCCGCAGTGCCTGCCGATCGCGACGCAACTCCGCCAGTAGATCGAGATCGTACTGACGCGTGTAGGGGTGGCTAGAGATAAAGACCACCACCAGCGTTTCGCTATCGACCAGCGATTTTGGCCCATGACGAAACCCGGTTGGCGAGTCATAGAATGCCGCCAGTTTACCCGCCGTCAGTTCCAGGACTTTCAGCGCTGATTCACGCGCAGCGCCCTGTAACCCACCGCTACCGAGGTAGACGATCCGTTTCCATGGCGCGTTGCCGAACACGCCGTCGCTGAAATCGCCCAGTGAAGTCAGGATCGCCTGGCACCGATCGGCCACGTCGCGGAAGGTCTGGCTGTTGATTTTTTGCGGGGCGAATACCGCCAGGCAACTGGCCATCATGGTGGTAATACTGCTGGTCATGGCGAAGCCACGGTCGTGCGTTTCAGCCGGCATTAACAAAGCAAAAGCGTTGTCGCTTGCGACTGCGTTTTGATACAGGCTACCTGCTTCGTTACAGGTGATCGGCAGGTGATAACACTCAGGTACAAACTGATTAGCCAGTTCCACTGCCGCAACGCTTTCAGGGCTATTGCCTGAGCGAGCGAAAGAAACCAGCAGCAACGGATGTGCGGGATTCAGGTAATCCATCGGGTTGGTGACCAGATCGGTGGTCGGCACGGCGCTAATGTTTTTTCCGGTTTGGCTTGCCAGCCACGGAGCAATAATGTCGCCGATAAATGCGGAAGTACCCGCCCCGGTCAGTACGATCCGCAGATCGTTTTTGCGCAACAATGGCGCGAGAAAGCTATCAATGGCGGATCGAATATTATCGATATTGGTGAGAGAGCGGATCCAACTGGCGGGTTGCTGACGGATCTCTTCTTCGGTCCATGTGCCCGTCGACGCGTGAGCAGGGGTGTAGGTTTCTGGCATAACTTAAGTCCTTAGTCTCGTAAATTCCACATAAGACGCTGGCGAAATGTCGCTATCTTTCGTTTCGTTTCATTTTTTCGTATGATCGATTGATTAAAATTTATATGAAAGAAACTGAAAGTTCAATAATGCAAAATGAAATAAAACGAAATTTGTGATCGTGAGAACGAGGCTTGGAGTTATCTTATTGATATAAAAAGATAAAATTGATTACGATTTGATTCAGTATTTCCATAATCGAAAGGAAAAGAAAGGCCTTGCGATCGAGGATCGCAGGCCAATACGAGACAAAATGAAAGGTCTAAAGGGGGAGAGCCTGACCCTGAATCCAGATCTGTTGCACATGCAGGCCACTATTGAGGGCGATAATATCGGCACATTTGCCCAGCGCTAACGATCCGCGCTGGCGTTCGATTCCCAACAGGCGAGCGGGATGGAGCGAAGCCATATGGATCGCCTCTTCAGGGGTAATCCCGGTGAACTCGACCATATTACGTACGGCTGCATCAACCGAGAGCGTGCTGCCCGCCAGGCCACCGGAAGCGGTACGCACAATACCGCTGTGCATTTCCACTTCCTCACCGCAGAGCGTATAGCGCCCGTCCGGCATTCCAGCCGCCTGCATAGCATCGGTGATCAGCACCAGTCTGTCTTTTGCGCAACAGCAGCACAGCTTCATGGCCGCCGGGTGGACATGGTGTCCGTCAGCAATAAGCTCCAGCCAGGCACGAGGGTCGGTTAACCCTGCGCCAACCATTCCAGGCTCCCGGTGGTGTAAACCGGTCATACCGTTATAGCAGTGAACCAGTCCATCAGCCCCGGCATCAAAGGCGGCGTGAGTTTGCTCCCAGCTTGCTGCGCTATGGCCCAGCATCACCCGTACGTTGCGCTGCTTGAGATGTTCGATAGCCTGCAATGCGCCGGTTTTTTCTGGCGCCAGCGCAACGACGCGCAAAGTTTGCTGGGAAATCGTAATCAGTTCATCCAGTTCACTGAGTTCCAGTTCCCTGAAGAGCTCAGGCGGATGCGCCCCTTTGTTCTGCGGCGTAAAGTACGGACCTTCAAGATAACTACCCAGTACCTGTGCGCCAGGCCCACCGGAATAGTAGCGGTGGGCGATACGCTCAAGCGTCTTGTGAATATCTGGTAATGAGGCGGTAACGGTGGTGGGTAGCCAACTGGCTACCCCTTCGCGCGCTTTGTGCATTGCCAGTTTGTCGAGCGTATCCGGTGCCTCATCCATCACATCGACACCTGCGCCTCCGTGCACATGAGTATCGATATATGCAGGGCACAACAGCTCAGCATCGCGCACCATCACGCCTGAGGCGATAGGTTCAATGGCTGTAATGGTGCCATCCTCAATACGCACCTGATGATCGTCCAGCCAGCCGTGTTCCGTGAGCAGACGTCTGGCGCGTAGTACCTGTGTCATATCCCTTCCTCGACGGGTTTTTCCTCGCGACAGCGTCCCAGCTCGTCCACCAGGCTGGTCAACCCCCGATGTCCGCATTCCAGCGCCTGCAAACGAAATGCTTCGCTGCTCAGGTCGTCGCGTTCCAGTACCATTTCCAGCAGCAGTTGCAGATTGGTGCCGGTGATCACTTCAGTACCTTGCCTTTGCATGGCCAGCGTGGAAGCGACGCGAAATGGCGTCCCGCCCAATAAGTCAGTCAGAAACACGATGTCTTGCTGAGCATCCAGTTCACTCACTGCCTGTTCAAGTTGCGAGGTGAGTAAGGCTGTTGTTGAGGTTTCCGGAAAGTCGATGGCGATGAACTGAGTTTGTTCACCCAAAATCTGTTTCATCGCTTTTTCCATTCCGCTGGCAAACCCGCCATGACCCGTCAAAATAATACCTAACATCTACAACCCCTTATATTTACAGGAAGTGACAGAACTTACCCACGACGCCGAGCACCACGGTAATGGCGATAAGACGCAGAGGACTCCAGCCACGACGAACCAGCCAGAACATGGTCAACGTATATACCAGCGGCAAAAATGCAGGCATCAGCTTGTCTATAACGTCTGTTTGCAGTTTCACAACCGCATCGCCAGCAGTAATTTCCAGCGTGGTGCTCAGGCGAACATAGGTCGCTACCAGCGCGCCGATCACCGTCATCCCAACGATAGATGCCGCATGTCCAACCTTTTTGGTGTTAGCTTTAATGAGTGGGATAGCTGCAACGCCCATTCGATAGGCATAGTGTGCCAGCCCAAAGCGCAGACCAAGATGAACCACGTTAAACATCACAATAAAGACAACAGCGCCAAGAATAGAGCCTTGCAGCGCCAGGCTTGCCCCGATACCGCCGCAAATAGGCAATAACGTTAACCAGAACATGGCATCACCGATACCGCCAAGAGGCGCACCGACGGCAATCTTGGTACTTTGAATACTGTTCACATCCTGCTTGGAGCGTTCCATCGCCAGGATAATCCCGATAACAAATGTGACCAGGAACGGGTGCGTGTTGAAGAAGCCCATATGGCCTTTCATTGAGCGCGCCAGGTCACGTTTGTTGGTATGGATCTTTTTCAGTGCAGGTAACAGGCCGTACAACCATCCTGATGCCTGCATACGTTCGTAGTTAAAAGAGGCTTGTAATAACATGGAACGCCAGGCAACACGGTTGATATCTTTTTTCGTCAGCTCGGCACCGATATTCTGGTCTTCGTAGACGTTTTCATTAGTGCCGGACAGCAGCGTTTCTTCAGTTTCGGAAACGTTCGGCAGAGCCGTTTGATTAGATGCCATCTTCGAATTCCTCTTTTTGTGCTGCGGGAGCTGTAGGTTCGGGTGATTTACGCAGAAAATCGATCAGCGCCATTGCCAGTGCTGCTGCGGCAATTGCCAGCACAGGGAGTTTGAGCCAGGCGGCGGCGACAAAACCCAGGATGAAGTAAGGGATATAGACGTTTTTCATCATGATTTTCAGCAGTACGGCGAAGCCGATAGCTGGCATGATGCCGCCTGCCACGCCGAGGCCGTCAATCAGACGAGTCGGCAGAACATCTATAGCGGTTTTGGCATGTTCCGCGCCAAAGTAAATCGGCAGGAAAGCGCATAAGAAGTAGAACGTCCCCAGCGCCAGTAACGCCAGATAGTTGACCCGCTCAATTCCGTTTGTATCGGCATTCGCTGCCATGCGATCGCAGCGCGCCATCACCCCGGACATCACGGAGAAGAGGAAGGTAATACCCATTTGTACCGCCACCGCGAATGGAACAGCGACACCGACAGCCACTTCCGGTTTTACGCCAGTGGTGATGGCGAAAGTCGTCCCCACGATGGTGCCGATGATGACGTTTGGTGGCTGTGCGCCCGCCAGCGGAGCCAGACCCATCCACACCAGTTCCAACGTACCACCAGTTAAAATACCGGTATGCAGATCGCCCAGAATCAGGCCGACCAGCGGCCCGAGAACAACCGGGCGGTGCATGTGCGTTAACCCGTTGAACATATCCAGGCCTGCAATAAAGGCGAGAATACCCAACGCAAAAGCCTGCAACAGACTGATTTCCATTGTGAATTCCTCAGAGAAGTTTATAGAGGTCCTGGGCGGGTTCTGTTGGAACGCCCTGAACGAAGCATTCCACCCCAGCGGCTTTCAGCCCGTTGAACGCCGTAATATCGGCAGCGTCTACAGAAACCGTTTTGGCGATTTGCTGCTTGCCGTTGGCATAGTGCATATTGCCAACGTTGATACGGTTAACAGGAACACCGCCTTCGACCAGACGGAGGAAATCCGCAGGCGATTTGCAGACCAGCAGAATTTTCTGGCGATCTGCGGCACGGTGAATATTGTCGATTACTTTTTGTAGTGACCAGAAACGCACGGCAATCCCTTCCGCCAGAACCATTTCCATCAGGTTTTGCTGTACCGGATCTTCAGCCACCTCATCATTGGCGACCAGCACCAGATTTGCCCCCGCAAATCCGACCCATTGCACACCGACCTGACCGTGAATTAAACGTTCGTCAATGCGACTTAATACAATGTTTGGCATGGTATTTTTCTCTTTCTTGTTATGCGTTATGGGATGAATCACCCAGGCTGGCGCAGTGATATTGCTGCAGTATGTCCTGAATATGGTTAATGATGAGTTCTCGCGGTGTCGCGCTGAGATCTCCCTCGCGTACTTTTACGTACTGCAAGGGGAGATACTGGCTAATCAGCGGTAATGGGATCGGTTCGTCGGCCAGGTTACGCACCAGACGTTCGAATGCCTCATCAATCTGGCTGTCCGGCCAGTAATAACGAACCCGATCTGAGTAGCTATATCCACGAGCCAAACGGCGCGCGTTGCCATCGCCGTGATAGTGGCTCTGCCAGTACTCTGGTCGATCAAGCATCACGCTTTCCAGCACATGTCGCAGGCCTGAGCTGGCTTTTGCAGGCAGTAATTCCTCTTCAATAGCGGCTAATGAAAATAAAGCTTCGCGCAGGGCAAAGGTCAGCGCCGGGCCGACTTTCAGGATCGCGAAATGATCTTTAACCAACTGGCGCAAGGACTGAGGCGTTTGGTAATCGGTAGAATGCGCTTCAAAAATCAGCGTGTCGTAGTCTTCCACCATTTTGCTGAGTGACACGGCTTTCTGCGGTTGGTAATCAATGATGTGGGTGTGGTCGAATTCTACGCCAGGTTGCACCACCAGGGCGATGATACGCGACCAGATACCTTCCAGTCCGCGCTTTTCAAAGGCGTGATAGTGGGCCTGCAGCGTTGCGCGTGCGGCATCCGGCGTTGTCACCGCCAGTTCGGTTAATGCTTCGTGAGCACCACCAGGAACCGGGACTTCTGTGCCAATCACATAGACCAGGTCAGACTCGCCAAAATGCGCAATACAGGTTTCTTCGGCAACTTTTGCCAGGCGCGCGGCGCGCTCAGCGACGATTTCATCCGTTAATGGAACCGGGTCGTTAGCACAAGACATGCTGCAATCAAGGTGGATCTTTTTAAAGCCAGCGGCGACATAGCTCTTGATCAGATCGTCAGCGTTGGCCATTGCCTGTTCTGCTGGCAGATTTTGCCAACGGTTTGGTCCAAGGTGGTCGCCGCCGAGAATCAGCATATCCTGAGAAAAATTAAGCGAGTCGGCTAAATCGCAGACAAAACTGCGAAAATCGGCTGGGGTCATACCCGTATAGCCGCCAAACTGGTCAACCTGATTAGAGGTTGCTTCGATCAATAGCGGTGTATGATTAGCATGGGCGTAGCGTATTGCGGCTTCCAGTACGATTGGATGCGCGGAACAAACGGCATAAATCCCGTTTGCCTTCCCCCGTTTATGTTGCTCGACCATTTTAGTTAGATGTTTCACTTTCCTCTCCAGGTCAGATAACTGCGACATCAATCTTTCGTTTTGTTTCATTTAATACTGCATCATGGTGATATAAAAATAAAACGAAAGATAATAGTTTTCCGATCTGTTTCACAAAAGAAACGCAATGAAAGGTTTCAGCGTGAATCTGTTCGACTCTTCCCTGCTTGTGGGACTTGCATTCGCGCAAAAGAAAGGCGTTAATAGACAAAACGAAATAAAACGAAAGATTCAACTAAAGGATTTATTATGAGTAACACCGAGTCTTCTGCAGACAAGCGCGTTATCGGCACCAGTGAAAGGCGCGAGCAGATCATCCAGCGGTTACGGCAGCAGGGAAGCGTTCAGGTTAACGATCTTTCCTTATTTTTTGGCGTCTCCACGGTCACGATTCGTAATGACCTCGCCTTTCTCGAAAAGCAGGGGATTGCAGTACGCGCCTATGGGGGAGCGCTGATCTGCGAAAGCAATGCGCCTATTGTGGAGCCATCTGTTGAAGACAAAAGCTCACTCAATACGGCGGTAAAACGCAGTATTGCCAGAGCCGCCGCAGAGTTGATTCAGCCGGGGCACCGTGTGATCCTTGACTCCGGCACCACGACGTATGAAATTGCCCGCCTGATGCGCCAGCATACCAATGTGATTGCAATGACCAACGGTATGAATGTCGCTAATGCATTACTCGAAGCCGAAGGGGTTGAGTTGCTGATGACCGGCGGTCACTTGCGTCGTCAGTCGCAATCGTTCTATGGCGATCAGGCAGAGCAATCGCTACAAAATTATCACTTCGACATGCTGTTTCTTGGCGTCGATGCTATCGACTTAGAGCGTGGTGTTAGCACGCACAACGAAGATGAGGCGCGTCTCAACCGCCGGATGTGCGAAGTGGCTGAGCGCATAATCGTCGTTACCGACTCGACGAAGTTTAACCGTTCCAGTTTGCATAAGATCATTGATACCCAGAGGATTGATATGATTATTGTCGATGAAGGTGTTCCAGAGGAGAGTCTGGAAGGATTACGTAAGCATGGGATTGAGGTTGTTCTGGTGAGTGTCTGACAAAAAAGGCCGGAAAGTTTTCGAACTCCCCGACCTGTAATCGGATTCCAATTTCAGCAATCAGGTCACTGGCGCCGGGTTAAACACCGCCAGTTGGTTATGCAGTCCCCACTGATCCGAGAAGGTTTTCTTACGCCCGCTGGCGACGTCGAGAATAAACTCGAACAATTTCAGCCCCACGTCTTCAATGGTTTCTTCTCCGGTAGCGATGGTACCTGCGTTGATGTCCATCAGGTCAAACCAACGATTGGCCAGCTCAGTACGCGTCGCCATTTTTATTACCGGCACCGCCATCAGGCCGTACGGCGTACCGCGACCGGTGGTGAATACCTGTACGGTGATCCCGGATGCAACCTGCTGCGTACCGCAGACAAAATCGCTGGCAGGGGTCGCGGCGTAAATCAGGCCTCGTTTGGTTGGACGCTGGCCCGGCGACAATACTTCGACGATGGCGCTCTTGCCAGATTTGGCGATTGAGCCCAGCGCTTTTTCCACCACGTTTGCCAGACCGCCTTTCTTGTTGCCCGGTGAAGGGTTGGCGCTACGGTCAGTCTTACCCATATCCAGGTAGTTATCGTACCAGGCCATCTCTTCGAGCAGGCGTTTACCTACTTCTTCGTTAATCGCGCGCGGGGTCAGAAGATGGATGGCATCGCGCACTTCGGTCACTTCCGAGAACATCACGGTCGCGCCACAGCGTACTAACAGGTCGGAGGCATAACCGACCGCCGGGTTGGCCGTGACGCCGGAAAACGCATCGCTGCCGCCGCACTGCATTCCGACCACCAGTTCTGACGCCGGGCAGGTTTCACGTTGGCGTTGGTTAAGCTTTGCCAGATGGCGTTCGGCCACGTGCAAAATATCAGCAACCATCGATTGAAAACCGACGTGTTTTTCATCCTGCAGGTTGACGATGCTGGCGCTGTCGACCGGGATACTTTGGACATCATGAGTCCCTTCCAGCAGTCGCTCTGGTTGCAGTTTTTCACAGCCGAGGCCAATAACCATCACTTCACCGCCAAAGTTGGGGTTCAGCGCAATATTATGGATAGTGCGAATCGGCACAATGGCGGCCGGAGCGTTAATCGCCACCCCGCAGCCGTACAGGTGATTAAGCCCCACCACGCCATCGACGTTCGGGTATTTGGGTAGCAGATCGCGCTCAATGATTTTCACCACATAGTCCACCACGCCCGCGACACAATGCACACTGGTGGAGATGCCGAGCAGATTCTTGGTGCCGACGCTGCCGTCTGCATTGCGATAGCCTTCGAAGGTATAACCCTCAAGAGGCGGCAGCGGCTCTGGTACTTTGGTCGCCAGCGGCAGCGTCTCTAGCGGCGGGGCCTTGGGCAGCTCAACCATTGATTCATCAATCCAGCTACCGCGGGGGATATCGCGAACGGCGAAGCCTATTACTTCGCCATAGCGCACGATCTCACCGTGAACCGGAATATCAAGCAGCGCCACTTTATGACCCTGGGGAATATGTTCAATCAGCTCCAGCCCATCCGGAAAACGCGTCCCGGCTTTCAGACCATTGTCATTGACAATAATCGCCACATTATCTGTGTCGTGAACTTTAATATAAAACGCCGTTGGCGATTCTTGTCTGATTTCGATGTCGGCCATTGTCCAGTATTCTCCAACAGGGTGGTGATAATAGTGTGGATATTTATATTTTGAAGCTAATTGTAAGTAATAAAGATTCGGTATCGTGAAATAAGAATGTCAGGAGTTTAAAATTAAGAATGTGATCATGATCACTTAAACTCAGCAAGGCCGTGCTATCAGGGGGTGCAATACGTAAATGTGTGCATTAGCGCCCACGCATGTGTGCATATGCCCAAAATATTATTTTAATGATGCGTGATGAGTGAGCGTCTGCACAATGATTAACGTTGCGCTGCTGATTATACTAAATCACGGTTTCATAACGTCTGATAAATTATTATGTGTTTTTATTATCGGTAATTTATCACCAGGAATAGCTAACAAATAATAATAAAAAATTTTATGTGCCCGAGGTAAATAGAATGATTCTGGATACAATTGTCGAGAAAAAGAAAGGTACACATACCCGCTATTTAATATTACTGATAATTTTTATTGTTACTGCCGTTAACTATGCGGACCGTGCGACGCTGTCAATTGCCGGCACGGAAGTGGCGAAAGAATTGCACCTCAGCGCTATCTCAATGGGTTATATTTTTTCCGCCTTCGGTTGGGCTTACCTGTTGATGCAAATCCCCGGCGGCTGGCTGCTCGATAAGTTCGGCTCGAAGAAAGTCTACACTTACAGCCTGTTCTTCTGGTCGCTATTTACCTTCCTCCAGGGCTTTGTCGACATGTTCCCGCTGGCCTGGGCGGGTATTTCAATGTTCATCATGCGCTTTATGTTGGGCTTCTCGGAAGCGCCTTCCTTCCCGGCGAACGCCCGTATCGTGGCGGCCTGGTTCCCGACCAAAGAGCGCGGTACAGCATCCGCGATTTTTAACTCCGCACAGTATTTTTCCCTGGCGCTGTTTTCGCCGCTGCTGGGTTGGCTAACCTTCGCCTGGGGCTGGGAGCACGTTTTTACCGTGATGGGGGCGATTGGTTTTGTGCTCACCGGGCTATGGGTAAAGTTTATTCATAACCCAACCGATCACCCGCGTATGTCGGCAGAAGAGCTGAAGTTTATCTCTGAAAACGGCGCGGTCGTGGATATGGACCATAAGAAGCCGGGCGATATGCAGTCAGGTGGTCCTAAGCTGCATTATATCAAGCAGTTGCTCACCAACCGTATGATGCTTGGTGTGTTCTTCGGACAGTATTTTATCAACACAATTACCTGGTTTTTCCTTACATGGTTCCCGATTTACCTGGTACAGGAAAAAGGTATGTCGATCCTCAAAGTTGGTCTGGTGGCGTCTATTCCGGCGCTATGTGGATTCATTGGTGGCGTGCTGGGTGGGGTGTTCTCGGATTATCTGATTAAACGTGGCTCCAGCATCACCCTGGCGCGTAAGCTGCCGATTGTGCTCGGCATGCTGCTCGCATCGACCATTATTCTGTGTAACTACACCGATAACACCGCTCTGGTGGTAGCGCTGATGGCGCTGGCGTTCTTCGGCAAAGGCTTCGGGGCGTTGGGCTGGCCGGTGATTTCCGATACCGCGCCGAAAGAGATTGTCGGTCTGTGTGGTGGCGTCTTTAACGTATTTGGCAACGTGGCCTCCATTGTTACTCCGTTGGTGATTGGGTATCTGGTGAGCGAGTTGCACTCATTTAATGCCGCGCTGATGTTTGTAGGGTGCTCAGCGCTGATGGCAATGGTTTGCTACCTGTTTATTGTCGGTGACATTAAACGTATGGAATTGCAGAAATAAACAAAGGTATAGGCGATGAATAACACAATTTTCCCGAATAAGTTTAAAGCTGCCCTCGCGGCGCAGCAGATTCAGATTGGCTGCTGGTCTGCATTAGCCAGCCCAATCAGCACCGAAGTTTTAGGTCTGGCGGGTTTCGACTGGCTGGTGCTGGACGGCGAACATGCGCCGAACGATATCTCGACATTTATCCCGCAATTGATGGCGCTTAAAGGTAGCGCTAGCGCGCCGGTGGTACGTGTGCCGACCAACGAGCCGGTGATCATTAAGCGTCTGCTGGATATCGGGTTTTATAACTTCCTGATCCCGTTTGTTGAGACCGAAGAAGAGGCGGTGAACGCGGTGGCGTCAACCCGCTATCCACCGGAAGGTATTCGCGGCGTGTCCGTCTCCCATCGCGCCAATATGTTTGGCACCGTGCCGGACTATTTTGCGCAGTCGAATAAGAACATCACCATTATTGTGCAGATCGAAAGCCAGCAGGGCGTGGATAACGTTGATGCAATCGCGGCGACTGAAGGCGTTGACGGTATCTTTGTCGGCCCCAGCGATTTGGCCGCGGCGTTAGGCCACCTCGGCAATGCGTCCCATCCGGAAGTGCAGAAAGCTATTCAGCACATTTTTGCCCGTGCAAAAGCACATGGTAAGCCAAGCGGCATTCTGGCCCCGGTAGACGCTGATGCACGGCGTTATCTGGAGTGGGGCGCGACGTTTGTTGCCGTCGGCAGCGACCTTGGCGTGTTCCGTTCAGCCACGCAGAAACTGGCTGATTCTTTTAAGAAATAACCACCATCGACAGTAGAGAGAGATAAAGACATGACAATGAAAGTTGGTTTTATTGGCCTCGGTATCATGGGTAAACCAATGAGTAAAAACCTCCTCAAGGCAGGTTACTCGCTGGTGGTTGCTGACCGTAACCCGGAATCTATCACGGAAGTGATTGCCGCAGGCGCAGAAACCGCCGCCACGGCGAAAGACATTGCCGAGCAGTGCGATGTGATCATCACCATGCTGCCGAACTCTCCGCACGTGAAGGAAGTGGCGCTGGGTGAAGGCGGCATCATTGAAGGGGCGAAACCGGGCACTGTGTTGATCGACATGAGCTCTATCGCCCCGTTAGCCAGCCGTGAAATCAGCGAGGCGCTGAAAGCGAAAGGTGTGGATATGCTGGACGCGCCGGTAAGCGGCGGTGAACCAAAAGCGATTGATGGCACGCTGTCGGTGATGGTCGGCGGCGATAAAGCGATTTTCGACAAGTACTACGATCTACTGAAAGCGATGGCGGGCTCCGTGGTGCATACCGGCGACATTGGTGCGGGTAACGTTACCAAGCTGGCTAATCAGGTGATTGTGGCGCTAAACATTGCCGCCATGTCTGAAGCGCTGACGCTGGCGACCAAAGCGGGCGTGAATCCGGATCTGGTGTATCAGGCGATTCGCGGCGGACTGGCGGGCAGCACCGTACTGGATGCGAAAGCGCCGATGGTGATGGACCGCAACTTCAAGCCGGGCTTCCGTATCGATCTGCACATTAAAGATCTGGCCAATGCGCTGGATACCTCGCACGGTGTTGGCGCTCAGTTGCCGCTGACGGCTGCCGTCATGGAGATGATGCAGGCGCTTCGCGCAGATGGATTGGGTAGTGCCGATCACAGCGCACTCGCATGCTACTACGAAAAACTGGCGAAAGTGGAAGTCACTCGCTAATGACGTCGTGCCCGGAGGCGCATAGCGTTCCGGGCCTACAATACAGGCCGTAGGCCGGATAAGTGAAACGCCATCCGGCGTTATGCAGTAACAGGCTACCCCTATGAAAATCGTAATTGCCCCAGACTCTTATAAAGAAAGCCTTTCTGCCACCGAGGTAGCTCAGGCAATAGAAAAAGGATTTCGGGAAATTTTCCCCGATGCGCAATATGTGTCCGTTCCGGTTGCCGACGGCGGCGAAGGAACGGTTGAAGCCATGATTGCTGCCACGCAGGGGAGTGAGCATTCCGCGTGGGTGACGGGGCCGCTGGGCGAAAAAGTGAATGCCTGCTGGGGCATGTCCGGGGATGGTAAAACCGCGTTTATCGAAATGGCGGCAGCCAGTGGTCTGGGGTTGGTTCCTCCTGAACAGCGCAATCCGTTAGTCACGACGTCGCGCGGTACCGGGGAGTTGATTTTGCAGGCGCTGAACAGCGGCGCACAGAGCATTATTATCGGCATTGGCGGTAGCGCGACCAACGACGGCGGCGCAGGTATGGCGCAGGCGCTGGGAGCGAAACTCTGTGATGCCAACGGGACCGAGATTGGCTACGGTGGTGGTAGCCTGATGAGTCTGAATACCATCGATATCTCGGGCCTGGATCCACGTTTAAAAACCTGTTCAATTCGCGTGGCTTGTGACGTGACCAACCCGCTAACAGGCGATACTGGTGCTTCGCGCATCTTTGGCCCGCAGAAAGGGGCAACGGAAGAACGCATTCTCGAACTGGACCGTAATCTGTCTCACTATGCTGAGATCATTAAAAAATCGCTGCGGGTCGACGTGAAAGACGTTCCCGGTGCTGGTGCGGCCGGTGGAATGGGCGCAGCGTTAATGGCTTTTTTAGGCGCGGACCTGCGCAGTGGTATCGAGATTGTAACCCAGGCGCTTAATCTGGAAGAACATATTCATGACTGCACGCTGGTGGTGACTGGCGAGGGGCGGATCGATAGCCAGAGTATTCACGGCAAAGTGCCGGTAGGGGTGGCGAATGTCGCGAAGAAGTACCACAAGCCAGTGATTGGTATTGGCGGCAGCCTGACGCATGATGTGGCGGTGGTGCATCAATATGGTATCGATGCGGTGTTTAGCGTATTGACCAGTATCAGCACACTGGAAGAGGCGTTCCGTGGGGCATTTGATAATATTTATCGCGCCTCAAGGAACATTGCCGCCACGCTGGCGATAGGAATGCGCAGTGCAGGGTGACATTGCCCCGCAAACCCTCTATACTGCGCGCCGAAGCTGACCAGACAGTCGCCGCTTCGTCGTCGTCCTCTTCGGGGGAGACGGGCGGAGGGGAGGAAAGTCCGGGCTCCATAGGGCAGGGTGCCAGGTAACGCCTGGGGGGGAAACCCACGACCAGTGCAACAGAGAGCAAACCGCCGATGGCCCACGCAAGTGGGATCAGGTAAGGGTGAAAGGGTGCGGTAAGAGCGCACCGCGCGGCTGGTAACAGTCCGTGGCACGGTAAACTCCACCCGGAGCAAGGCCAAATAGGGGTTCACAAGGTACGGCCCGTACTGAACCCGGGTAGGCTGCTTGAGCCAGTGAGCGATTGCTGGCCTAGATGAATGACTGTCCACGACAGAACCCGGCTTATCGGTCAGCTTCACTCTTTATAAAACCCCGCTTCGGCGGGGTTTTTGCTGTATGAGCAGGCTAAATGAATGACTGTCCACGACGCTATGCTCAAAAGAACGCGGCTTATCGGTTAGCTTCACTCTTTATAAAATCCCGCTTCGGCGGGGTTTTTGCTTTCAGGACAGATGGTCATGCCTGATGGCGTTGCGCTTATCAGGCCTACCAGGATGGGTTGAACGGGTTTTGTAGGCCGGATAAGGTGTTTACACCGCCATCCGGCAAATGTTTTCCTGATAGCGTTGCGCTTGGTTTACCCCGAATCTGACGTTTATTTCTTATTCATCTAATCTTTATTTCGTTCTTATTAATGTTCCTGAGTTCTTTTATAAGAAGAAATGTCTCGCGAGATATTTCTTGTTTTGTGATGGGCGACACAAAACGCTATGCGATACGTTTTTATCGAGAATAATCACGCGCAATCGATCGCCATCACAAAATTAGTTGCTGATAAAGTGCGCAAAACTAGTGTTAATATAATGTTGCATATGATGATGTTTTGTTTTTCTTGTTTTAAATATTGATAAATGTAATGTTTCTTTACAAACAAACAAGGCAAAAAAATGTGATGCATGGCGTTATTTAAACACCATAAACGATAAAATATAATTATATTTGATAAGTTGCTTATTAAATTTAAGCACCATTTCGCCCGATAATTACTCTGTAATTGATTGAAATATAGCCTTTCGTGGTTTTAATAAATAGCAGAGAAAATGATGTCGTTATAGCCATAAAAAATCGTTATCCCCCCATCTTTTTTTGATTAAAGTCAGGGTTAAGTGAGATCGTTATTTTCTATCTATATGATTAATAAGCGTTTATCAATTTAATAATAATCTTACAAAATGTAAGTGAAGGGGATTTGTGAGTGGTCGCACATATCCTCGTTTGCTTAATTTGGTACACTTCCTGCCGTCAACAAAGTTATTAGAGCAGGACGATATGAATACTATTTCTCTCCCTAAAACACAGCACTTAGTGGTCTTTCAGGAAGTCATTAGAAGTGGTTCTATCGGTTCGGCTGCAAAAGAATTAGGTTTAACTCAACCGGCTGTCAGCAAAATCATTAATGATGTTGAGGCTTATTTTGGTATTGAGTTAGTGGTGCGTAAAAATACTGGCGTTACGTTGACTCAGGCAGGTCAGGTGATGCTCTCATGGTCTGAATCCATTACTCGTGAAATGAAAAACATGGTTGATGAGATGAACAGCATGACGAGTAATGCGGTAGTTGATGTGTCGTTTGGCTTTCCTTCACTGATCGCCTTCACCATCATGTCCGGCATGATTAAAAAATTTAAAGAGGTGTTTCCGAAAGCGCAGGTTTCCATGTATGAAGCGCAGCTCTCCTCGTTCTTACCCGCGCTTCGTGACGGGCGCCTGGACTTCGCGATCGGTACGCTGAGTGATGAGATGAAACTACAGGATCTCCATGTTGAGCCGCTCTTTGAGTCAGACTTCATCCTGGTCGCCAGCAAGTCCCGAACATGCACCGGCATCACCTCGCTGAGCGCGTTGAAAAACGAACAGTGGGTGTTGCCACAAACGAATATGGGATACTACCGCGAACTTCTAACTACGTTACAAAATAATGGCATCAGCAGTGAAAACATCGTTAATACTGACTCCGTCGTCACCATTTATAATCTTGTTCTCAATGCTGATTTCTTAACAGTAATTCCCTGTGATATGACCACACCGTTTGGCTCAAACCAGTTTATTACTATCCCGGTACAAGAGACGTTACCCGTCGCGCGTTATGCCGCCGTGTGGTCGAAAAATTATCGAATTAAAAAAGCAGCATCTATTTTGGTGGAGTTAGCCAAGGAATATTCATCATATAATTGTCGAAGGCGAAGGCAATTAATTGAAATTGATTAAAGATTGAATTTGTTTTTAACACGGACTCAACGCCATCTGTCTATATCTGACAATGGTTACGGCTATCTATTTACTTTAATACCCAGGTAAGAGGTTCTAATGCACATTACATACGATCTCCCAGTTGCAATTGAAGATATCCTCGAAGCGAAAAAAAGACTGGCGGGGAAAATATATAAAACGGGAATGCCTCGCTCTAACTATTTTAGTGAACGTTGCAAAGGGGAAATTTTCCTCAAGTTTGAAAATATGCAGCGTACCGGTTCATTTAAAATCCGTGGCGCTTTTAACAAGCTCAGTTCATTAACTGAAGCGGAAAGATGTAAAGGCGTGGTGGCTTGCTCTGCAGGGAACCATGCGCAAGGGGTTTCTCTCTCCTGTGCCATGCTCGGAATTGACGGCAAAGTGGTGATGCCGAAAGGCGCGCCGAAGTCTAAAGTCGCGGCAACCTGCGATTATTCTGCGGAAGTTGTGCTGCACGGCGACAACTTCAACGACACTATCGCGAAGGTTAGCGAGATTGTTGAAACGGAAGGCCGTATCTTTATTCCGCCATATGATGATCCGAAAGTCATTGCCGGTCAGGGCACTATTGGTCTGGAAATTCTGGAAGATCTGTACGATGTCGATAACGTGATTGTGCCAATTGGCGGCGGCGGACTGATTGCAGGTATTGCGGTAGCCATTAAATCCATCAACCCGACCATTAAAATTATTGGCGTACAGTCTGAAAACGTTCACGGCATGGCGGCTTCTTTTCACGCTGGAGAAATAACCACGCACCGAACGACCGGCACCCTGGCGGATGGTTGTGACGTCTCCCGCCCGGGTACTTTAACGTATGAAATCGTTCGTGAGTTGGTGGATGACATTGTCCTGGTCAGCGAAGATGAAATTCGCAACAGCATGGTGGCATTAATTCAGCGAAATAAAGTTGTAACTGAAGGTGCCGGTGCGCTGGCATGCGCAGCATTATTAAGCGGGAAATTAGATAGCTATATCCAGAACAGAAAAACAGTCAGCATTATTTCTGGCGGTAATATCGATCTTTCTCGTGTATCTCAAATTACTGGTTTAGTTGACGCTTAATATACTTCGTTGAGGATAGGATATGAGTACTACTGATAGCATTGTATCCAGCCAGACAAAACAGTCGTCCTGGCGCAAATCGGACACCACCTGGACACTGGGTTTATTTGGTACAGCCATCGGCGCAGGGGTGCTGTTCTTCCCTATCCGCGCAGGTTTTGGCGGACTGATCCCCATTCTGATCATGCTGGTGTTAGCATACCCCATCGCTTTCTATTGCCACCGTGCGCTGGCACGCCTGTGTCTTTCCGGTTCTAACCCTTCCGGTAACATCACAGAAACGGTTGAAGAGCATTTTGGTAAAACGGGCGGCGTGGTTATCACGTTCCTCTACTTCTTTGCGATTTGTCCGCTGCTGTGGATTTATGGCGTCACCATTACCAACACCTTTATGACCTTCTGGGAAAACCAGTTGCAGATGCCAGCATTGAACCGCGGCTTCGTGGCGCTGTTCCTGTTGCTGCTGATGGCATTCGTCATCTGGTTTGGTAAAGATCTGATGGTTAAAGTTATGAGCTACCTGGTATGGCCATTCATTGCCAGCCTGGTGCTTATCTCTCTGTCACTGATTCCTTACTGGAACTCTGCGGTTATCGATCAGGTTGATATCAGCAATATCGCTCTGACTGGTCATGACGGCATCCTGGTTACCGTGTGGCTGGGTATTTCCATCATGGTGTTCTCTTTCAACTTCTCGCCAATCGTTTCTTCCTTCGTGGTCTCTAAACGCGAAGAGTATGAGAAAGATTTCGGTCGCGAATTTACCGAGCAGAAATGTTCTAAAATCATCTCCCGCGCCAGTATGCTGATGGTTGCGGTGGTAATGTTCTTCGCCTTTAGCTGCCTGTTTACGCTCTCTCCAGCCAACATGGCGGATGCGAAAGCGCAGAACATTCCAGTACTGTCTTACCTGGCGAACCACTTCGCTTCCCTGTCCGGTACGAAGTCCACCTTCGCGACCGTTCTGGAATACGGTGCTTCTATCATCGCCCTGGTTGCTATCTTCAAATCTTTCTTCGGCCACTATCTGGGCACGCTGGAAGGTCTGAACGGTCTGGTGCTGAAGTTTGGTTACAAAGGCGATAAAACGAAAGTTTCTGCCGGCAAACTTAATACCATCAGCATGATCTTCATCATGGGCTCCACCTGGGTTGTGGCTTACGCCAACCCGAACATCCTGGACCTGATTGAAGCAATGGGCGCGCCGATTATTGCCTCTCTGCTCTGCCTGCTGCCGATGTATGCCATCCGTAAAGCGCCATCACTGGCGAAATACCGTGGCCGTCTGGATAACGTGTTTGTTACCGTGATTGGTCTGCTGACCATCCTGAACATTGTCTACAAACTGTTTTAATCCTTAAGCTCAGGATGAGCGGAGTAGTGAAATGAATGAGTTTCCGGTAGTACTGGTTATTAACTGTGGTTCATCTTCCATTAAATTCTCAGTGCTCGATGCAGCAAACTGTGAAGTTTTAATGGCGGGAATTGCAGACGGTATTAACTCTGAAAATGCGTTCATAGCAATTAATGGAGGAAAGCCAGCTAAGCTGGCTCACCACAGCTACGAAGACGCATTAAAAGCGATTGCCGTTGAACTGGAAAAACGTAATTTAATGGACAGCGTGGCCTTAATTGGCCACCGCATTGCCCACGGCGGAAATATCTTTACCGAATCAGCAATTATTACTGAGGAAGTTATCGACAATATTCGCCGGGTATCGCCATTAGCACCGCTACATAATTATGCGAACCTGAGCGGGATTGAATCTGCTCAGCACCTTTTCCCAGGCGTGCAGCAGGTCGCGGTATTTGATACCAGCTTCCACCAGACGATGGCCCCAGAAGCCTATCTGTACGGTTTACCGTGGAAATATTTTGAGGAGTTAGGCGTTCGTCGTTACGGTTTCCATGGCACGTCGCATCGCTATGTTTCGCAACGGGCGCATGAACTTCTGGATCTGCAGAATGATGATTCTGGTCTGGTTGTAGCGCACCTGGGCAATGGCGCGTCTATCTGTGCGGTACGTAACGGGCAGAGCGTGGATACCTCGATGGGCATGACGCCGCTGGAAGGGCTGATGATGGGCACACGCAGCGGCGACGTGGATTTCGGCGCGATGGCGTGGATTGCCGGTGAAACCAACCAGACGCTGAGCGACCTTGAGCGCGTAGTGAATAAAGAGTCCGGGTTGCTGGGTATTTCCGGTCTGT
Source organism: Citrobacter freundii complex sp. 2025EL-00176 (assembly GCF_053309355.1). Classification (NCBI taxonomy): domain Bacteria; kingdom Pseudomonadati; phylum Pseudomonadota; class Gammaproteobacteria; order Enterobacterales; family Enterobacteriaceae; genus Citrobacter; species Citrobacter freundii complex sp. 2025EL-00176. The sequence goes on from NZ_JBRYHT010000003.1 coordinate 150,695, forward strand.
CCTCTGACTTACGTACGTTAGAAAAAGCGTGGCACGAAGGACATGAGCGCGCGCAACTGGCGATTAAAACGTTTGTACATCGTATTGCGCGTCACATCGCCGGACATGCTGCATCGCTGCATCGTCTTGATGGCATTATTTTCACCGGCGGAATTGGTGAGAACTCGGTATTAATTCGCCGTTTGGTTATCGAGCATTTGGCCGTTTTAGGTGTAAATATCGATAGCGAGATGAATAGTCTGCCAAATTCCCATGGCGAAAGAATTATCTCTAATAAGGATGCTCGCGTTATTTGTGCGGTGATTCCCACAAATGAAGAGAAAATGATTGCTCGTGATGCCATTGCGTTAGGCAAAATTAATATCCCAGTAGCATTTGCATAATTAATTTTCAGCAGAGAGATTATTTTTCATGAAGGTAAATATCGATACCAGCGATATGCTGTATGCCGAGGCCTGGAATGGCTTTAAAGGTACGGACTGGAAAGAAGAAATTAATGTCCGTGATTTTATTCAGCACAACTACACACCTTATGAAGGGGATGAATCTTTCCTCGCCGAAGCAACGCCTGCAACCACGGCGTTGTGGGAAAAAGTTATGGCGGGCATCCGTATTGAAAACTCGACGCATGCACCGGTTGATTTCGATACCAATATTGCCACCACGATAACCGCGCATGACGCCGGTTATATTGAACAAGAACTGGAAAAAATCGTCGGTCTGCAAACGGATAAGCCGCTCAAGCGTGCACTGCATCCGTTTGGCGGCATCAACATGATCAAAAGCTCTTTTGATGCTTATGGTCGTGAGATGGATGCTGATTTTGAATACCAGTTTACTGAACTGCGTAAGACCCATAACCAGGGCGTATTCGACGCCTACTCTCCGGATATGCTGCGCTGCCGTAAATCCGGCGTACTGACCGGTCTGCCGGACGGCTATGGTCGTGGCCGTATCATCGGTGACTACCGCCGCGTCGCGCTGTACGGTATCCGCTATCTGGTGCGTGAGCGTGAACTGCAGTTTGCCGATCTTCAGTCGAACCTGGAGTGGGGCCAGAATCTTGAAGCCACGATTCGTCTGCGTGAAGAGCTGTCTGAACACCGTCGCGCACTGCTGCAAATGCAGGAAATGGCGGCGAAGTATGGCTGCGATATCTCCCGTCCGGCGCGTAATGCGCAGGAAGCGGTACAGTGGGTGTACTTTGCTTATCTGGCGGCGGTGAAATCGCAGAACGGCGGCGCTATGTCGCTGGGCCGTACCGCATCGTTCCTCGACATTTATATTGAGCGCGACTTCAAAGCGGGAATTTTAAACGAGCAGCAGGCGCAGGAGTTGATCGACCACTTCATTATGAAGATCCGTATGGTGCGTTTCCTGCGTACACCGGAATTCGACACCCTGTTCTCTGGCGACCCTATCTGGGCGACCGAAGTCATCGGTGGTATGGGGCTGGATGGTCGCACGCTGGTGACCAAAAACTCGTTCCGCTACCTGCATACGCTGCACACTATGGGGCCGGCGCCTGAGCCGAACCTGACGGTATTGTGGTCCGAGCAGCTACCGATTGCCTTCAAAAAATATGCCGCTCAGGTGTCCATCATCACCTCGTCTTTACAGTACGAAAACGATGATCTGATGCGTACCGACTTTAACAGCGATGACTATGCCATTGCCTGCTGCGTAAGCCCGATGGTTATCGGCAAGCAAATGCAGTTCTTCGGGGCGCGCGCCAACCTCGCCAAAACGTTGCTGTACGCAATCAACGGCGGTGTGGATGAGAAACTGAAAATCCAGGTCGGACCGAAAACTGCGCCGCTGATGGATGACGTGCTGGATTACGACACGGTGATGGAGAGCCTGGACCACTTTATGGACTGGCTGGCCGTGCAGTACATCAGCGCGCTGAACATCATCCACTACATGCATGATAAGTACAGCTATGAAGCTTCGCTGATGGCGCTGCACGATCGTGACGTTTATCGCACGATGGCCTGTGGTATGGCGGGGCTGTCCGTGGCGGCGGATTCCCTGTCGGCTATCAAATACGCCCGCGTGAAACCGGTTCGTGATGAAAACGGGCTGGCGGTTGATTTTGAAATCGAAGGCGACTATCCGCAATACGGCAATAACGACGAGCGCGTAGACAGCATTGCCTGCGACCTGGTCGAACGCTTTATGAAGAAAATTAAAGTGTTGCCGACCTATCGTAACGCGGTGCCAACGCAGTCCATCCTGACCATCACCTCCAACGTGGTGTACGGCCAGAAAACCGGTAACACGCCGGACGGACGTCGCGCAGGTACGCCGTTTGCGCCAGGGGCAAACCCGATGCACGGCCGCGATCGCAAAGGTGCGGTGGCATCGTTAACCTCGGTCGCCAAACTGCCGTTCACCTATGCCAAAGACGGTATCTCGTACACCTTCTCCATTGTGCCGGCTGCGCTGGGCAAAGAGGATAGCGTGCGTAAAACCAACCTCGTCGGTCTGCTGGATGGTTATTTCCACCATGAAGCGCATGTGGAAGGTGGGCAGCATCTGAACGTTAACGTTATGAACCGTGAAATGTTGATGGATGCCATTGAGCACCCGGAAAACTATCCGAACCTGACGATCCGCGTGTCTGGTTATGCGGTGCGCTTCAACGCGCTGACCCGCGAACAGCAGCAGGACGTTATTTCACGTACTTTCACCCAGGCGCTCTGACGCCGGAGGGGATATGAGAAAAGTTATTGCAACCGAATGTGCGCCAGGGGCGATTGGACCTTACGTACAGGGTGTGGATCTGGGCAGTATGGTGTTGACGTCAGGTCAGATTCCGGTGTGTCCACAGACCGGTGAAGTGGCAGAACACGTGGCCGATCAGGCGCGTCAAAGCCTGGAAAACGTGAAAGCGATCGTCGAGTCCGCCGGTTTGAAAGTGAGCGATATCGTGAAGACCACCGTTTTCGTTTCCGACCTGAACGACTTTGCCACCATTAACCAGGTGTACCAGCAGTTTTTTGATGAGCACAAGGCAATCTACCCTACGCGCAGTTGCGTACAGGTCGCCCGCTTACCAAAGGATGTGAAGCTGGAGATTGAAGCCATCGCCGTACGTGGCGATACGCTGTAATCCCATGCGGGGCGATCGCAGGATCGCCCCGATCCTTAATGAGTGTGAAACCTGGTCTTCACTGAACGGCAATCCGAGGGTGTGGATATGATTAGCGCATTCGATATTTTCAAGATTGGCATTGGACCCTCCAGCTCCCATACCGTGGGGCCAATGAACGCAGGTAAAAGCTTTATCGATAGGTTGGTCAGCAGCGGGGAACTCCCCAAGGCTACGCATATTGTGGTCGATCTCTATGGATCGCTCTCTCTGACCGGAAAAGGTCATGCGACAGATGTCGCCATCATGATGGGACTGGCCGGTAACAGCCCGCAGAACGTTAATATAGATTCTATCGCTGGTTTTACTCAGGAAGTGGCCCGTACCGGACGTTTGCCGGTTGCTGAGGGCACGCATATTGTCGATTTCTCCCCAGACGAAAATATTCTCTTTCATAGCGAAACGCTGCCGCGCCATGAAAATGGCATGCGTATTACCGCATGGAACGGCAACGAGACACTGTTAAGTAAAACCTATTACTCCGTTGGCGGTGGTTTTATCGTCGAAGAGGAGCAATTTGGTCAGGTACATGACGTTGAAACACACGTACCCTACAATTTCCATTCCGCCAGCGAGCTGCTGAAGCTGTGCGAACGCAACGGGTTGTCTGTTTCCGGCCTGATGATGCAAAACGAACTGGCGATGCGTAGCAAAGAGGAAATCGATGCTGGTTTTGCCGCTATCTGGGACGTCATGCACGCCGGTATTGAGCGTGGCATGAACACCGAAGGCGTCCTGCCGGGCCCGCTTAACGTCCCGCGTCGCGCCGTGGCGCTGCGGCGACTGCTGGTTTCCAGCGACAACCTGTCCAGCGACCCGATGAACGTTATCGACTGGATCAACATGTTCGCGCTGGCCGTGAGCGAAGAAAATGCCGCCGGGTGTCGGGTTGTTACCGCGCCAACCAACGGCGCATGCGGAATTATTCCCGCTGTACTGGCCTATTACGATAAATTCCGCCGTCCGGTAAATGCGAACTCGATTGCCCGATATTTGCTGGCAGCAGGAGCGATAGGCGCGCTGTATAAGATGAATGCCTCTATTTCTGGTGCCGAAGTGGGCTGTCAGGGAGAGATTGGCGTAGCCTGTTCCATGGCGGCAGCCGGGCTGACAGAGTTGCTTGGCGGTAGCCCTGCGCAGGTATGCATTGCGGCGGAAATTGCCATGGAGCATAACCTGGGGCTGACCTGCGACCCGGTAGCCGGACAGGTGCAAATACCGTGCATCGAACGCAACGCGATCAACGCGGTGAAAGCCGTTAACGCCGCACGTATGGCGTTACGTCGGACGTCTGAGCCACGCGTTTCGCTCGATAAGGTGATCGAGACCATGTACGAAACGGGTAAAGATATGAACGACAAGTACCGTGAAACGTCACGCGGTGGCCTGGCGATTAAAGTGGTTTGTACCTGAGATGAAAGGGCATGGGCCTGACGTGCGTTTGTAGGCCGGATAAGGCGTAAGCGCCGCCATCCGGCAGTGAATCCATCAACATCCACTGACCAGGATGATGAATCTGAGGCATTGTTCCGTTCACCTTATGTTCATTGCTTCTCTTATGTACCGGTTCCTGTGAACGTGTAAAGGGTGCTATCGCCGCACCCTTTACAATCCCGGCTCCCGGCACGGAAAATTGCCACTTCGTAGAATATTCGCCCCATCCTTGGGGCTCACCCCTTTGGGGCCAGCGCAAGCGCTGTTCAAAATTGCTCCCGGCAATTTTGTCCTCCGCTCATTCCTCCAGGCTTTCGGGCCGGGCGCGATGAAGCGTCCCTGCAAAGCGCGCCCTGAACCCGCATCCCTGCGGGTTCTCCCGGCCTTACGGAAACACGTCGGCAATTTTCAGCCGGACCAGCCCACACCTGACCATCTGCGTTTTTTTGTTTAAACAGCAAAACAGGTTTCACTGGAAGTCAGAGCATTGAAGCGATGACCCCGGTCCGGCTGAAAATCGATGAGGTGTTGACGGCTGACCGGGTCTGCCCGCAGGGATGCGGGCAGAGGGGATGGCCTGCAGGGATGCAGGCTCGGCCCCGACCCGACAGGCAGACGGCATAAGACGAATGAATCGCGCAGCGACGATTTTCCCGCCGGGAGCCTGGGATGCAAGGGAGGCGGCGATGAGCCTCCCTTGCACGTTCACGGGTAACGGCGTTTCAGAGAAATGACACCGCTGAGGTGAACGGAATCCTGAACTAGAATCACATGTTCTCGATAATGCTTAACTGACAAACATTAGTACTTTAGCGCACCTTTTTTTGTTGTGATCCGCTTCAAAAACAGAAATTTAATACATTTATCGGTATTTAAAGAGAAAATATTTCTTAACTTTTAGAAATTAAAGGGGTTTGTTTGTGAAGTTTTTCTCTGATCCTGCGCGTATGATTTCTTCATTACTCCAATAGCTCACCTGCACCTTATGTACTGCGTATCGCATTAAGCAGTACGAAAAAAATAAAAAAACCTCTACCTACACATTGAGCGGGAAATTATGGAAACGGCAACGAATAGCAGCGTAATACTCGACGCATCTGCTCCGGCGCGTCGGGCGGGAATGACCGAAAGCGAATGGCGCGAAGCCATTAAATTCGACAGCACGGACACCGGCTGGGTCATTATGAGTATCGGTATGGCAATCGGCGCGGGGATTGTTTTTCTTCCCGTCCAGGTGGGGCTGATGGGGCTGTGGGTATTCTTACTCTCCTCTATCATCGGCTACCCTGCCATGTATCTGTTCCAGCGTCTGTTTATCAATACGCTGGCTGAATCCCCAGAATGTAAAGACTACCCGAGCGTGATCAGCGGCTATCTGGGTAAAAACTGGGGCATCCTGTTGGGGGCATTGTATTTTGTGATGCTGGTCATCTGGATGTTCGTCTATTCCACCGCCATCACCAACGACAGCGCCTCCTATCTGCACACGTTTGGCGTGACTGAAGGTTTACTCTCCGACAGCCCGTTTTATGGACTGGTGCTGATTTGCATCCTGGTGGCCATCTCGTCGCGCGGGGAAAAACTGCTGTTTAAAATCTCTACCGGTATGGTGCTGACCAAGCTGCTGGTGGTCGCGGCGCTTGGCGTGTCGATGGTAGGTATGTGGCATTTATATAACGCAGGCTCGCTGCCGCCGATGGCGCTGCTGATCAAAAACGCGATTATCACGCTGCCGTTTACGCTGACCTCGATTCTGTTTATTCAGACGCTTAGCCCAATGGTTATCTCATATCGTTCTCGCGAAAAATCCATTGAAGTGGCGCGTCATAAAGCGCTGCGCGCCATGAACATCGCGTTCGGTATTCTGTTCGTTACGGTCTTTTTCTACGCCGTTTCCTTCACGCTGGCGATGGGCCACGACGAAGCGGTTAAAGCCTATGAGCAGAACATTTCCGCTCTGGCGATTGCCGCGCAGTTTATCAGTGGCGATGGTGCTGGCTGGGTGAAAATCGTCAGCGTTATTCTGAACATTTTTGCCGTAATGACCGCCTTCTTCGGCGTCTATTTAGGCTTCCGTGAAGCCACTCAGGGGATCGTGATGAACGTGCTGCGCCGTAAAATGCCAGCCGAGAAAATCAATGAAACCCTGGTGCAGCGCGGCATTATGGTTTTCGCCATCCTGCTGGCCTGGAGCGCAATTGTGCTCAATGCGCCGGTACTGAGCTTCACCTCTATTTGTAGCCCAATCTTCGGCATGGTGGGTTGTCTGATCCCGGCCTGGCTGGTTTACAAAGTTCCTGCACTGCACAAATACAAAGGCGCTTCCCTGTATCTGATTATTATCACGGGTCTGCTGCTGTGCGTGTCTCCGTTCCTGGCATTTTCCTGAGTTATCTGAGTAAAGGTCGTTGTTATGTTTGAGACTACATTGAATCCATTATGGGATAGTTTTATTCGCGCAGTGCAGGAAGAAGTGAAGCCTGCGCTGGGCTGCACGGAACCTATCTCTCTGGCTCTGGCGGCGGCGGTCGCATCGTCTGAGCTGGACGGCGCGGTTGAACGCATTGATGCGTGGGTCTCACCGAACCTGATGAAAAACGGCATGGGCGTTACCGTGCCGGGTACCGGAATGGTGGGCCTGCCTGTCGCGGCGGCGTTGGGGGCGCTGGGTGGAAATGCCCAGGCAGGTTTAGAGGTATTGAAAGACGCGTCGGCACAAGCGATTGCTGATGCCAAAGCGATGCTGAGCGCCGGGAAGGTTACGGTGATGCTGCAGGAGCCTTGTGAGGATATCCTCTTTTCCCGCGCGAAAGTGTACAGCGCTGAAGGATGGGCATGCGTGACCATTGTTGGCGGTCATACCAACATTGTGCACATTGAAACCAACAAAGGCGTGGTGTTCGCGACAGAAGAGAGCACTCAGGAAGAGGAGCTGGAGTCACCGCTGGCGGTACTGTCTCACACGTCGCTGGAAGAGATTCTGGCGTTTGTGAATGCGGTGCCGTTTGCGTCAATCCGCTTTATTCTCGATGCGGCAAAACTGAACGGGGCGCTGTCTCAGGAAGGGTTGCGCGGTAACTGGGGTCTGCATATCGGAACCACGCTTGAGAAGCAGTGCGCGCGTGGCCTGCTGGCAGACGATCTGTCTACCGCCATTCTGATCCGTACCAGTGCGGCATCGGATGCGCGAATGGGCGGGGCGACGCTGCCGGCGATGAGCAATTCCGGCTCCGGTAATCAGGGTATTACCGCCACTGTTCCGGTGATGGTGGTTGCTGAACACTTTGGCGCGGATGAGGAAAAACTGGCGCGTGCGCTGATGCTGTCTCACCTGAGTGCAATCTACATCCATCACCAGCTTCCACGTTTGTCCGCACTGTGCGCGGCAACCACGGCGGCGATGGGCGCAGCGGCGGGTATGGCATGGATTGTGGACGGTCGCTACAACACTATCGCGATGGCGATTAGCAGTATGATTGGCGATGTGAGCGGAATGATTTGCGATGGTGCCTCAAACAGCTGCGCGATGAAAGTCTCAACCAGCGCATCTGCGGCGTGGAAAGCGGTGCTGATGGCACTGGACGATACTGCCGTAACGGGTAACGAAGGGATTGTGGCGCATAACGTGGAGCAATCTATCACTAACCTGTGCGCGCTGGCATGTCGTTCAATGCAGGAAACTGACAAGCAGATCATTGAGATCATGGCCAGTAAAGCGCATTAATCTGTAGGCCGGGTAAGGCGCAGCCGCCACCCGGCATCAGCCTGAGCCGCCTTTTCAGGCGGCTTCTTCGTCCTCGAGTCGTAGCTCGGCATCGGCCACAATCGCTTCCAGTTCTGTCAGCATGTCTTCATAACCGAAAGTCGCCGTGTCCTGTTTTTGCGGCTCAACCTGCGGCTGGCGTTTTTTTGTTTTTTTCTTGCTCAATAGTCGTACTCCATTGTTTTCCATGACTATACGGGCAAATCTATCAGCAAAGCGCGCAGCGGGGTATCGGCGACTAACGTTATGTTAGTTTCGTCACGAATAAATGCGCCATCGCCGCAGGTGAGGGCTTCTTTTTCGGCGCCAGAGGTCACCGCATGGAATCTGCCGTGGATCGACTGGAGATAAGCGCGAGGCCCATGCAACTGAAAACTGAGCGATTCGCCTTGTTGCAGCTCAACATGATGCACCCAAACCTGTTGGCGCAGATGCAGGCTGCCTTGCTCACCGTCCGGCGAGGCCAGCAACTGATGCTTACCGGCACTCAGCGTGGCTTTCTGCACGCAGGCATTTTCGCGCTGCGGGCAGGCATCCAGCCAGAGCTGCATTCTGGTTAACGGCTTATCTTTGCTGATATTGTGTTCGCTATAGCTGATTCCGGGCTGTGTCGCGAGCAATAGCACTTCGCCCGCTTTGGCCTGGATATGATTGCCTTCGCTGTCGCGGTACTCAGCTTCCCCTTCGAGGATCAGGTTGACGATATCCACCTTCGGATAGGTACGTGGCTGGAAAGAGGCCCCCGGTGCCAGAACTTCCTGGTTCAGAACACGCAGCGAGGCATAACCCAGCAGTTTAGGATCAAAATAGTGTCCAAAGGAGAAGGTATAACGGGCCTGCAGCCAGCCGTAGTCTGCCTGTCCGCATTGTTTGGCTGTACGGGTAGTAATCATAGTTCTTGACCTCTCTTTACTTCCTTTTATGTTAAATGGCTAGACGCTGCATTGTTAGCCAGATATTCTGCCCGGTATGTTCAAATTTCCTGAATGAGAACGAGATGGCCAAAGAAAGGGCTTTAACGCTTGAAGCGTTACGCGTCATGGACGCAATAGACAGACGCGGTAGCTTTGCCGCCGCGGCAGACGAACTGGGGCGCGTTCCTTCAGCCCTCAGCTATACCATGCAGAAGCTGGAGGAAGAACTGGACGTCGTCTTGTTTGACCGTTCAGGTCACCGCACAAAATTCACCAACGTCGGACGTATGCTGCTGGAACGTGGACGCGTCCTGCTGGAAGCTGCGGATAAGCTGACTACCGATGCCGAAGCGCTGGCGCGTGGGTGGGAAACGCATCTGACCATCGTGACCGAAGCGTTGGTGCCGACGGCGGCGTTTTTCCCGCTGATCGACAGGCTTGCCGGGAAGGCCAATACCCAGCTTTCCGTTATCACCGAAGTTCTGGCCGGGGCGTGGGAGCGTCTGGAGCAAGGGCGAGCGGATATCGTGATTGCGCCGGATATGCATTTTCGCTCATCTTCCGAAATCAACTCGCGCAAGCTGTACTCGTTGATGAACGTGTATGTGGCGGCACCGGATCATCCTATCCATCAGGAGCCGGAACCATTATCAGAAGTCACCCGCGTGAAATACCGTGGTATCGCGGTGGCGGATACCGCCCGTGAGCGTCCGGTATTGACCGTGCAACTGCTGGATAAACAACCTCGTCTGACGGTGAGTTCGATAGAAGATAAACGTCAGGCGTTGTTAGCCGGACTGGGTGTGGCGACGATGCCTTACCCGCTGGTGGAGGAGGATATTGCGGCTGGTCGGTTGCGGGTAGTAAGTCCGGAATCGACAAGTGAAATTGATATCATTATGGCCTGGCGGCGAGACAGTATGGGCGAGGCGAAATCCTGGTGTCTGCGGGAAATCCCCAAACTGTTTGCCGGGAAATAAACGGTTGTTAAGCCGGATGCGGTGCAAATGCACCTTATCCGGCCAGGAGGACGGAGTATGTTGTAGGCCTGATAAGCGCAGCGCCATCAGGCATCTACATGTGCTACGTCAGGATAACTGTTTGGGATCGGGCCCGAAGCGGTTGCTCCCCTGAGTTCCGTTTTGGCAGTTGAAAATGATGATAATCAACCAGCCAACGATCGGGATCAGTAGCACCAGCAGCCACCAGGCTGAACGATCGGTGTCATGCAAACGCCGGAACTGTACCGCCCACCAGGGAATAAACACCAGAACGCCATAAATCGTTGTGAGTATGCCTTCCCCTCCGGCGCGTTCCCAACCAAGCATTCTGTCCAGAATGCCCAGTACGAACGTGAAGATGATGTTGACCAGCACAAACATCCAGTATTCTTTACGACGCGCGCGACCACCAAAACCAAAGTAATTCTTTAATACGTTTAAATACCAATCCATTTTTGCCTCGTTCTGCATTCAATTACTTGTTTTTAAAGCAATCAAATTAAGAATAGCTGTGAATGAAATGATGGTAAATGTTTGTGGTATTAATTATTGGCCCCATTGGAGAATTGCTTGTCAGTTAAACATTATGGAGAACATATGATTCTGGCTCAGGGTTCCGTTCACCTTAGCTGAGTGATTTCTCTGAAGCGTAGATACCTGTGAACGTGCAAGGGAGGCTCATCGCCACCTCCCTTGCATCCCAGGCTCCCGGCGGGAAAATCGTCGCGATGCGATTCATTCGGCTTATGCCGTCTGCCTGTCGGGTCGGGGCCGAGCCTGCGTCCATGCAGGCCGTCCCCTCTGTCCGCATCCCTGCGGACAGCCCCGGTCAGCCGTCAACGCCTCATCGATTTTCAGCCGGACCGGGGCCATCGCTTCAACGCTCTGACTTCCAGTTAAATCTGTTTTGCTGTTCAGACCAAAACTCAGATGGTGAGGTGTAGGCTGGTCCGGCTGAAAATTGCCGACGTGTTTCCGTAAGGCCGGGAGAACCCGCAGGGATGCGGGTTCAGGGCGCGCTTTGCAGGGACGCTACCTCGCGCCCGGCCCGGTAGCCTGGAGGAATAAGCGGAGGGAACCACGAAGTGGCAATTTTCCCGCCGGGAGCCGGGATTGTAAAGGGCGTGGCGGAGAACGCCCTTTACACGTTCACAGGAATCGATGTCTCAGAGAAACGATTAACATGAGGTGAACGGAACCTTTTCTCTGATATTGCATGTTCATTACTTCCGCCAATACTGGTTGATACTTTCTGAAACAGAAGCGTTAACTAATCGGTATTCCCCAAAGTGGACCCGTGTATATCACGCGAAACGCTCATCACGCCCGTGGGGTTCGTTAAGGTCCTGCCACGGCCCAACAGAAATAATACCGGTCGGGTTAATGGTTTTATGGCTCCGGAAGTAGTGATTACGGATGTGATCGAAATTGACGGTTTCCGCAATGCCCGGCATCTGGTAGATATCGCGCAGGAAACCGTACAGATTCAGATAGTCGCTAATCCGGTATTTGTCGCACTTGAAATGGGTCACATACACGGGATCAAAACGTACCAGCGTGGTCCACAGACGAATATCTGCTTCTGTTAACTGGTTGCCAGTCAGGTAGCGATGCTGCCCCAGGATTTGCTCCAGACGCGCCAGGGATTGGAAGACTTTTTCCACGGCATCGTCGTACGCTTCCTGGCTGGTGGCAAATCCGGCTTTGTACACACCGTTATTGACGTTGTCATAAATCCAGCCGTTCAGCTCGTCGATTTGACTTTGCAGGGCTGACGGGTAGTAATCCCCAGCTTTTGCGCCCAAAGCATCAAAAGCGGTGTTAAACATGCGGATGATCTCCGCAGATTCGTTGCTGACAATGGTGTGATTTTTTTTATCCCACAGCACCGGGACAGTTACCCGGCCGCTGTAATGCGGATCGGCATGTAAATAGAGCTGGTAAAGAAACTCGTGTTGATACAGCGTATCGCCGGTTGCAGCCGGGAAGGTATCATCAAAGGTCCAGCCGTTTTCCAGCATCAGCGGATGTACAACGGAAACGGAAATAAATGGTTCCAGTCCTTTGAGCTTACGCAAAATCAGCGTACGGTGCGCCCACGGACAGGCCAGAGAAACGTAGAGATGATAGCGGTCTTTTTCGGCAGCGAATCCTCCTTCGCCCGTTGGACCCGGTGCGCCATCCGCGGTGAGCCAGTTGCGGTAAGCCGATGCTGAACGTTGAAATTTTCCCCCGGTTGATTTGGTGTCATACCAGGTGTCATGCCATACGCCGTCAATCAGTTGTCCCATTTTATCGCCTCCTCAGATAGCAAAAGCGAGGAGATGTCTCCTCGCTTTTTGATGTGTTCAGTATAGCTCGCTTACCACTTTTTATTCAGTACGCGGTCGATGCTGAATGCGCCCGGACCGGTGATAGCCAGCAGCAGGAAACCGCCTGCGATGGTCAGGTTTTTCATGAACATCAGAGAGTTCACGCCTTCCGCAAAGTTGCTGTGGAAGATGAACGCCGTCAGCAGCGTGAAGCCTGCGGTGAACAGCGCGGTAGTACGGGTCAGGAAGCCGAACAGGATTGCCAGACCGCCGCCAAACTCAAGCAGGATTACCAGCGGCAACATAAAACCAGGCACGCCCATGGCTTCCATATACTGTTGGGTACCCGCATATCCGGTAATTTTTCCCCAGCCTGCGGAAATAAACAGGATTGGCATCAGAATGCGCGCTACCAGTACACCAACATCTTCTAATTTCTTCATCATTCACTCCAGGAAACCACTCAGGCGGCTTATTGTGTTTTTTGTGCAACGACGCTGCAGAGCGCGTCGTTGCTGTCGATGGAGAGAATCATAAACGTGCTTAATGACAATTGTTAGCAAGGAAAACTGTCAAATTTTTTCAAAAATTTTGAGGTTAGGGGAGTAAGAGGGGATTAGCCGCGCAGTTGCTGCTGTCTGATGGTCGCTTTAACCAGACGCCAGATGCTCCAGACGCTAAAACCGCGCTTAGCCCAGCGTACCAGCAGATTAGGATTACGAATGGTACGAACTGCCATGATACTGCTACCGACTAATACCCAGCCACGTAGGTTCAACAGGGTTTTCCAGCCACGATCGTAGACTTCGGTGGCCTCCAGCCAGTCGCGGCGAGTAGCAGACAGATCCAGCCGTTGCTGCTGGATCTGTCCAAGCAGTTGCGCCTTACGTTGTTGACGTTCGACTTTACTGCTCATTATGCATCATCCTCCAGGGCTTGCCTGTCGTTTGCGAGTTCGTGGCGCGTATGGCGTAGCAGCGTTGTTTTGCGAGCTTTACGCAGAGTCCATATCCCGCCAATAAGCGCCATAACCAACAGCACAACGGTGGTGGCAATCATTGCGTTCAGGCGGTATTGCGGGTCAATGGCCCAGATGATAAGCACCATCAGGCTCATCAGCCCAAATGCCGCGAACAGCATGGTCAGCCCAAGCATCAGCAGGATCTGGATGAGATTTGATTTTTCCTCTTCCAGTTCCACGACGGCCAGCCGCAACCGCGTTTCTACGATCTCAACGAGAATCGTCAGGATCCGCTGTCCAATACCCAGTACGCTTTTGCCTGGACCTTGTGCATGTTGAGAGTCAGCCATTGTTAACGGCGCGACAGCAGTACGCCAAGCACCACACCGACAGCAGCGCCAATCCCGACGCCAGTCCATGGGTTTTCGCGTACATAGTTATCGGCTTTAGCCGCGGCTTCACGGGTCTGTTTGGCAATCACATCGCTGGTTTCACTCAGACGATGACGGCTCTCCCGCAGGGCGTGTTCGGCTTTGCTGCGAATTTTACTCATCTCTTCCTTCGACTTATCGCCAGAGGAGCTAAGTACTTCTTCAAGCGTATCCGCAAGAGATTTCAGCTCAGCGCGCAGGTTGTCCGTAGCATTATCTTTCGACATAGTTTTCTCCAGTTGAGTGGGTCGTTACCGTACTTAGTAATCGCGTGATTCGAGTTCTTTCAGCTCATTCTGAGCTTCAGCAAGCTTACGTTCGCGTTTTGCAATTTTATCCGTATCGCCTTTTTGTTTCGCCTCGGCTAAATCATCTTGACGCTCGGCTATCTCATCTTTCTGCTCTGCGATTTTTTTCTGGTGGTCGGCGCGCAGTTTGCTGTCAGTACAGTTGGCCCGAACCTCACTCAGTGCTTTGTTCAGACCATTGATGCGGTTTTGATTGTTGTGCTTTTCGGCATAGCTAATCTCCCGCTGAATATCCTGTTCTTTTTCCTGACAGAGGGTAGAGGCGTAACTGCCGGCACTGAGAGCGAAAAGGCTAATTGCCAAAGCGATGCGGTATTTCATTCTTGAACCTTCCATTGTGATTCGACGTTGTGGCTTGCGGTCGATGCTCCAGATTAATAAAACGTTGGGCCATAATCCCAGTTTATTAATCATAGGCGCTAAACGGTGAAATCACCAAAGTGAGTGATCTAATTCAGATTCCTGGAGATTAACCAAAACGATGCGGGGTATCACGTAAGCGGGATAACCACTGCACCGCCTGATTATCATCATCCTGCTGAGCAATAACGAAACCATGCGGTAACGTACGGTCCAGCACGACTTTGGCGGCTGCGCTCTGCGCGCTGGAATCAAAAGTGATCAGCAGCGCGTCATTTTGCGGGGTAATGCTTTTAAAGCGAATGCCGTTGGCATCCAGGTGATGCCAGATAGAGAAGCCATCAGGCATGCTGGCTCCCTGGTTTATTGCGCGAATGGCAAGCGTTGACTCCTGCTGGCGAATAACCGACCAGGTCAGGAGCAGCACGCCGATAAACAGCATAAAGGTAGTGGTCCAGGCAAGTCGTCGGAGCGTTATGCATGATTTCAGCATAATTTATCCTCGGTTCCCGTATTTCTTTTTCCACAGTACAACCAGTGAACCTGCCAGCCCAAACACCAGTAACACCACAGGAAGCAGCATCAGGCAAGACATGAGCTGATCTTCATACTTAAGAAATACCGGCGTTTTGCCCAGCAGATAGCCAAGCGTTGTGAGGATCAGGACCCAAAGCAATCCGCTCATCCAGTTAAAGAACTGAAAGCGCGCATTATTCAGGCCAGATAATCCTGCGATGGTGGGCAGTAATGTTCTGACAAACGCAATGAAGCGACCAACCAGCAGCGCAGACAAGCCATGCTTATGAAAAAGATGATGCGCGCGCTGATGGTAATGCGCAGGAAGGTGCGACAACCAGTTTTGCACAGTGCGGGTGTTGCCCAGCCATCGCCCCTGAATATAACTGAGCCAACAGCCGAGGCTGGCCGCGGTGGTGAGTAGCAGTACCGTTTGCGGAAAACCCATTGCGCCTTTGGCAATAAGTACGCCGACCAGTACCAGCAAACTGTCGCCGGGTAAAAACGCTGCTGGCAGCAGTCCATTTTCCAGAAACAAAATGGTAAATAGTACAAAATAGAGCATGCCAATCATGGAGGGATTGGCCAGAGTTTCAAAATCCTGAGCCCATAAAGCATTCAGTAATTGAGTCAGTAGTTCCATTCAATATTCCTGGAGAATCGGTTATCGTCATGCCGGTTTTTATGGATTGTGTAACACCGCGATTTTATTGATGTTTTTTGCAAGTTGCGCGGTCTGATACAAATTCACGGCCTGAACTGTTCCCTGTGAAGTTGTGAAGTTAGCAAGCTCTTAAACACAAAAATTCAAATAGCATCTAATTGTAACAAAGGTCAACGTTGTCCGTTATAGAAATTACGGTTGTTGAACTGTGATTTTGCTTATCGCATTGGAGGGAGGCGAGAGGATTTACACAGGCTGACATTTTATACCTAATGCTTACTCAGCATCAGGTACAGGCGCGCCGTCACGCCTGTATTGATAAGATTGATTATTTTGCGCTGTTCGCGGCCGTATCGAGATGAACGACCGGATTTTCAGTAAATAGGTAACGGTCCGCGTTGAACTCAAAGTCATCGCTGGTTTCGTTAAACAGCATCTGCTTCGTGTTCTCAAGGTGCTGCCACATCGCCAGTTTAGCGGCATGAGGATCTTTGCGAATCAGCGCTCGCAGGATCTGGTCATGGTCATCGCACCAGTTATCTACCGTACGCGAGTCGATGTGGTCGTGCAGTTTTTTCCAGTAAGGGTTGTGAATACGCTGAGTCCACATTTTTTCCACGATGGCGGCCAGCGCGGAGTTCTGCGTGGCCAGCGCGACCTGCACATGGAACTGGAGATCCCACTCGGAGTCACGAAAGCTTTTTTCGTTACGTGACTTCTCCTGAATTTCCATCAGTTTCATGATGTCCTGTTTGGTCACCTGCGTGGCGGCAAACTCGGCAATATTGCTTTCAATGAGCTGTCGAGCCTGAAGCAGCTCAAAAGGACCGTAACTGGCGAATTCCAGACCTTCGTCGGGAGCAACATAATGTTTGGGTTGGTTAGAGATGACGTGGATCCCCGATCCTTTACGCACCTCAACATAGCCCTCAACTTCCAGCATGATAATCGCTTCACGAACCACGGTACGGCTGACATTTTTTTCATCGGCGATAAAGCGCTCGGCGGGGAGTTTGTCACCCACCAGATAGACGCCCTGCTCAATGCGTTCTTTAAGATCAGCGGCAAGTTGTTGGTATAAACGGCGTGGTTCGGTGATTTCCATATGCGCTCCAGGCATGATACGGCAGACTATATTTGTTATACCACTTTTGCGATTACGCCTCTACTCGCGAGGACAAAAAAGCCGCCAGATAACTGACGGCTTAGCATTATATAACCTTGTTGTATCGCATCTGCTTAACTTTGCGTCGCGGGATCGCCAGTTTGCGGACCTGAATCTATCTCGCTGGCTGATTTGTTCTGCAGTACCGTCCAGATGACCAACGCGCCAAGCAGGTCGAATACCGCCAGCACGGCGAACAGCGGGCTAAAGCCGATGGTGTCGGCCAGCGCGCCAACGACCAGGGCAAACAGCGTACTGGCAAGCCAGGCGGACATACCGGTCAGACCGTTCGCGGTTGCCACTTCATTACGACCAAATACGTCAGAAGAGAGCGTAATCAGCGCACCGGACAGCGCCTGGTGAGCAAAGCCGCCGACGCACAGCAGGGCGATCGCAATGTACGGGCTGGTGAACAGACCAATCATCCCTGGGCCAATCATCAGCAGTGCGCCCATGGTGACTACCATTTTACGGGACACGATCAGGTTCACGCCAAACCAGCGCTGGAACAGCGGTGGCAGGTAGCCCCCAACGATACAGCCCAGGTCAGCAAACAGCATTGGCATCCAGGCAAACATGGCGATTTCTTTCAGGTTAAAGCCGTAGACTTTAAACATGAACAGCGGGATCCAGGCGTTGAACGTCCCCCACGCCGGTTCTGCCAGGAAACGCGGCAGCGCGATGCCCCAGAACTGGCGGTTACGCAGGATCTGGCCGAGCGACATTTTCTTCGCAGTCGCGTTTTTATGCTGTGATTCCTGGCCGTTCAGAATGTAATCACGTTCTTCATCAGACAGTTTTTTCTGGTCGCGTGGGTGTTTGTAGAACACCAGCCAGGACATCGCCCAGATAAAGCTCAAGGCGCCAGAAATAATGAATGCCATCTGCCAGCTGTGCATGACGATAGCCCAGACCACCAGCGGTGGAGCGATCATCGCGCCGATAGAAGAACCGACGTTGAAGTAACCGACGGCAATTGAACGCTCTTTTGCCGGGAACCATTCAGAGCTGGCTTTCAGACCGGCCGGGATCATTGCGGCTTCAGCGGCACCTACCGCGCCTCGCGCCAACGCCAGGCCACCCCAGCTGCCAGCCAGTGCGGTCGCGCCACAGAAGACGGCCCACAGAACGGCGAACATCGCGTAACCTATTTTCGTGCCGAGTACATCAAGCACATAGCCAGCAACGGGTTGCATTACGGTGTAAGCAGCAGAATACGCTGCGATGATATAGGAATACTGTTGAGTGGAGATGTGTAACTCTTCCATCAGAGTCGGCGCAGCTGCCGCCACAGTGTTACGTGTCAGGTAACCCAGCACGGTGCCAAGCGTCACCAGTGCGATCATGTACCAACGTAACCCTTTAATTTTACGCATGTAAAACCTCATCGTTTTGTTATGTCCGCGAACGAGCGGTCATCTTCCAGTTCAGGGCGGAGGATGTTCTTTTACGAGGGGGTAACCGAAAAAAAGCCGGTACTCCCCGAACTTTGCCATGTCAATAGTTGTGCTAATTCGGTTTCCGTACCGGTCAATCCGATGGTTATACATCGGTAATTTGCATTCCGTCGGCTTATGTATCGCGACGGCCAAAAGATAACTTGTCATACAGCTTTAAAAGGTGAGTGCCATCACAAAAGTGTGAATCTTCGTGTGGTCATTATTTCGATTCAGCAAAGCCAGTACTGGCGCGGGCTGAGGCATGTTTTACCTCTTTGAGAGTAATTTTTTTGTTATCATTTGTTGATCTAACTCACGAAAATATCTTCAGTGTGTGGAAATTGGTGTGATAACTTTGTCAACATCAAAACATAAGCAATCTGACGCACTCGTTGAGAGGAAGACGATAATGACCCCGTTTATGACTGAAGATTTCCTGCTGGATACCGAATTTGCCCGCCGTCTGTATCATGATTACGCCAAAGACCAGCCGATCTTCGATTACCACTGCCATTTACCACCGCAACAAATCGCTGAAAACTACCGTTTTAATAACCTGTATGACATCTGGCTGAAGGGTGACCACTATAAGTGGCGTGCAATGCGTACCAACGGCGTCGCTGAGCGCCTGTGTACCGGCGATGCCTCCGATCGTGAGAAGTTTGATGCCTGGGCCGCTACGGTTCCGCACACTATCGGTAACCCGCTGTACCACTGGACCCACCTCGAACTACGTCGCCCGTTTGGTATTACAGGTAAGCTGCTGTCTCCGGCAACGGCTGACGAAATCTGGAACCAGTGCAACGAACTGCTGGCGCAGGATCAATTCTCCGCGCGCGGCATCATGCAGCAGATGAACGTGAAAATGGTCGGCACCACCGATGACCCGATCGATTCTCTGGAACACCATGCGGCCGTGGCGAAAGACGGTTCCTTCGACGTGAAAGTGCTGCCGAGCTGGCGCCCGGATAAAGCCTTCAACATCGAACTGGCCACCTTCAACGACTACATGGCGAAACTGGGTGAAGTGTCTGACACCGAAATCCGTCGCTTTGCCGACCTGCAAACCGCGCTGACCAAACGTCTGGATCACTTCGCCGCTCACGGCTGTAAAGTGTCTGACCACGCGCTGGACGTTGTCCTGTTTGCGGAATCTAACGAAGCGGAGCTGGACAGCATCCTGGCGCGTCGTCTGGCCGGTGAAACCCTGAGCGAGCACGAAGTCGCGCAGTTCAAAACCGCCGTGCTGGTGTTCCTCGGTGCAGAATATGCACGTCGCGAATGGGTGCAGCAGTACCACATCGGCGCGCTGCGTAATAACAACCTGCGTCAGTTCAAACTGTTGGGCGCGGACGTCGGCTTCGACTCCATCAACGACCGTCCGATGGCGGAAGAGCTGTCCAAACTGCTGAGCAAGCAGAACGAACAGAACCTGCTGCCGAAAACCATTCTGTACTGCCTGAACCCGCGCGATAACGAAGTGCTGGGCACCATGATCGGTAACTTCCAGGGCGAAGGCATGCCGGGCAAAATGCAGTTCGGTTCTGGCTGGTGGTTCAACGATCAGAAAGACGGGATGGAACGTCAGATGACACAGTTGGCGCAACTGGGCCTGTTGAGCCGCTTCGTCGGCATGCTGACCGACAGCCGTAGCTTCCTGTCTTACACCCGTCACGAATACTTCCGTCGAATTCTGTGCCAGATGATCGGTCGTTGGGTTGCTGCTGGCGAAGCCCCAGCCGACATCCAACTGCTGGGTGAAATGGTGAAAAACATTTGCTTCAACAATGCGCGCGATTACTTCGCCATTGAACTGAACTAAGGTCCGGGGTTGATATGCAATACATTAAGATCCATACGCTGGATAACGTTGCGGTAGCGCTCGCTGATTTGGCTGAAGGAACCGAAGTTACCGTTGACGGGCAGCCGGTAACCCTGCGCCAGGCGGTCTCTCGTGGACATAAATTCGCGCTTTGCGATATCGCGCAGGGTGAGAACGTCATGAAATATGGCCTGCCGATCGGCCATGCTCTGGCTGATATCGCGGCGGGCGAGCATATTCATGCTCATAACACGCGTACCAATCTGAGCGATCTGGATCAATATAGCTATCAACCCGACTTTCAGGAACCTGAAGCGCAACCGGCGGATCGTGATGTCCAGATCTACCGTCGTGCCAACGGCGATGTTGGCGTGCGTAATGAACTGTGGATCCTGCCGACAGTAGGTTGCGTCAACGCCATGGCCCGTCAGATGCAGAATCGCTTCCTGAAAGAGACCAACGATGCCGAAGGGATCGACGGCGTGCATCTCTTCAGCCACACCTACGGCTGTTCACAATTGGGTGACGACCATATCAACACCCGCACCATGCTGCAAAATATGGTGCGCCACCCGAACGCGGGTGCGGTATTGGTGGTGGGCCTGGGCTGTGAAAACAACCAGGTGGATGCGTTCCGCGAAACCCTGGGCGAGTACGATCCCGATCGTGTGCACTTTATGGTCTGCCAACACCAGGAAGACGAAGTGGAAGCGGGGATCGAACATCTTCACCAGTTGTACAACGTGATGCGTAACGATAAGCGTGAGCCTGGTAAACTGGGCGAGCTGAAGTTTGGCCTGGAATGCGGCGGCTCTGACGGCCTGTCCGGCATTACCGCCAACCCGATGCTGGGCCGTTTCTCCGACTACGTGATTGCCAACGGCGGCACCACCGTGCTGACCGAAGTACCGGAAATGTTCGGCGCCGAGCAGCTGCTGATGGATCACTGCCGTGACGAAGAAACGTTCGGCAAACTGGTCACCATGGTGAATGACTTCAAACAGTACTTCATTGCTCACGACCAGCCGATCTACGAGAACCCATCGCCGGGTAACAAAGCGGGCGGTATCACCACCCTGGAAGATAAATCGCTGGGCTGCACCCAGAAAGCGGGTTCCAGCCAGGTGGTGGACGTACTGCGCTACGGCGAACGCCTGAAAACGCACGGCCTGAACCTGCTGAGCGCACCGGGTAATGACGCGGTTGCTACCAGTGCACTGGCGGGCGCGGGCTGTCATATGGTGCTGTTCAGTACCGGTCGCGGTACGCCGTACGGCGGATTTGTGCCGACGGTGAAAATTGCTACTAACAGCGAGCTGGCAGCGAAGAAAAAGCACTGGATCGATTTTGACGCCGGACAACTGATCCACGGCAAAGCGATGCCGCAGTTACTGGAAGAATTTGTCGATACCATCGTTGATTTCGCCAACGGCAAGCCAACCTGTAACGAGCGCAACGATTTCCGGGAACTGGCTATCTTTAAAAGCGGCGTAACGTTGTAGTAAATACCTGATGGTACCTGCATGCAGGTCTGCGCAAACCGCAGGCCTGATAAGCGCAGCGCCATCAGGCACAAGCCGTTGCCGGATGGCGGCGAACTCGCCTTATCCGGCCTACGAAATGGAGTTGGGGTTGCTTGCATGACCGCGTATTGGCTGGCCCAGGGCGTAGGTGTCATCGCCTTTCTGATCGGCATTACTACCTTTTTCAATCGCGATGAGCGCCGGTTCCGGCTGCAACTCGCTGTCTATAGTGCCACCATTGGTGTGCATTTTTTCCTGATGGGCGCCTGGCCTGCAGGAATGAGTGCCGAGCTTAATACCATCCGCACACTCGTCTCGATGCATACCCGCAAACTGTGGGTAATGACCGTTTTTATTATCCTCACCCTGGTTCTCGGGCTTGCGAAATTACAGCATGCGATGGAGCTGTTGCCGATAATCGGCACGCTGGCCAGCACCTGGGCGCTGTTTCGCTGCCAGGGGTTAACCGTGCGTTGCGTTATGTGGTGCGCAACCGCCTGTTGGGTTATCCATAATTTCTGGCTGGGATCGATTGGCGGGACGATGATCGAAGGGAGTTTTCTGGTGATGAACGGCCTGAACATTATTCGCTTCCGGCGGATGCAAAAACGCGGAATTGATCCGTTCAAAATTGAAAAAAGCGTACAAGATAAGAACCCCTCCGCCCGATGACGGAGGGGACCAGAGATTAGCCGCGCAGGGCGTTGTTTGCCAGGCGTTCGTCTTCTGCCTGACAGGCAGCAGCGGTGAACAGGACGTCTGTAGAAGAGTTTAATGCCGTTTCACAGGAGTCCTGCAGCACGCCGATGATAAAGCCAACGGCAACCACCTGCATGGCGATGTCATTTGGAATACCAAACATGTTGCACGCCAACGGGATTAACAGCAGCGAACCACCCGCCACGCCCGATGCGCCACAGGCGCACAGCGAAGCCACCACGCTGAGTAACAGTGCTGTCGGTAAATCGACCGGAATACCCAGCGTATTCACCGCCGCCAGCGTCAGCACGGTAATGGTGATCGCCGCCCCCGCCATATTGATGGTGGCCCCCAGCGGAATAGAAACCGAATAGGTATCACGATCCAGATTCAACTTCTCACACAGCGCCATATTTACCGGAATGTTTGCCGCGGAACTGCGGGTAAAGAAGGCATACACGCCGCTTTCACGCAGACAGGCCAGCACCAGTGGATACGGGTTACGGCGAATTTTCCAGAACACCAGCAGCGGGTTGACCACCAGCGCCACCAGCAGCATACAGCCTACCAGCACGGTCAGCAGCTGAGCGTAGCCCCAAAGCGTGGCAAAACCGGTGGTTGCCAGCGTAGAGGAGACCAGACCGAAAATACCGATCGGCGCGAAACGAATCACCAGCTTCACCATAAAGGTGACGGCGTTGGACATATCATTGACCAGATTTTTGGTCGTTTCATTCCCATGACGCAGCGCAAAGCCCAGGCCGACGGCCCATACCAGAATGCCGATATAGTTGGCGTTAAGCAGAGCATCAATCGGGTTAGAAACCATGCTCATCAGCAGGCTACGCATGACTTCGACAATCCCGGATGGCGGCACGATATCGCTGGCGCTGCTGGAAAGATGCAGTGTGGACGGGAACGCGAAGCTGAAGACAACCGCCGCTAATGCTGCGGAAAACGTTCCCAGCAGATAAAGGAACAGGATTGGACGGATATTGGTTTTTTGTCCGTGCTGGTGGTTGGCGATGGACGCCATAACCAGCATCAGGACCAGAATAGGGGCCACGGCTTTTAATGCGCCAACGAACAGCGTACCCAACAGCCCGACGGCTTCTGCAGCAGGTTTTGACACCAGCGCCAGCAATATCCCCAGTACTAAACCGATCAAAATTTGTTTAACCAGGCTCCCCTGCGCCAAACGCGAGAGCAGCCCCGATGAACGTTGCGTAGTCATGTAATGATCCTTTCATTGTGTTGTTGCTCATCCAGTGTGCATTCTGATGACGCATCTTTCTGGATGTAACAAAGTGTTTGCCTGGTTGAGTATAAGGAAAGATGAACTCTCGGGAAGCGAAATCTCCTGATTTTTGCGCTCAGATCATATTTTATAACTTTAACTTAACATTATTTTGACATGATAAACAAAAAGCCCGACGCACGCAGTGTGCTGTCGGGCTTTTTCAGCTAGCAGATGAAAGTTACTGTATTTGCTGCTTTTTATCGTGCTGGTGGTTGACCCACGCATTCACGACCAGCGTGACGAACAGAATACCGAACACCACGCCTAACGAGATAGCGATCGGGATATGGTAGAAATCGACGATCAGCATCTTAATGCCGATAAACACCAGAATGACCGACAAGCCGTATTTCAGCATGGAGAAACGCTCCGCCACGCCAGCCAGCAGGAAGTACATCGCACGCAGACCCAAAATAGCAAACAGGTTCGAGGTCAACACGATGAACGGGTCGGTGGTGACGGCGAAAATTGCCGGGATGCTGTCGACGGCAAAAATGACGTCGCTCAGCTCAACCAGAATCAACACCAGCATCAGCGGCGTGACGAACAGCAGTCCATTTTTACGCACGAAGAATTTTTCGTCTTCGATGGTATCGGTCATGCGTAAATGACCACGCAGCCAGCGGACTAACGGTCTATCGCCAATTCCTGAAGCATCTTCTTTCGCCAGCGCCATCTTCACGCCGGTAAACAATAGGAACGCGCCGAACACGTACAGCAGCCATTCAAACTGGGTGATAAGCCAGCTACCGGCGAAGATCATAATCGTACGCAGTACAATCGCGCCCAGTACGCCATACACCAGTACCCGACGCTGTAACGCAGGCGGTACCGAGAAGTAGCTGAACAGCATCAGCCAGACAAAGACGTTATCTACCGCCAGTGATTTCTCGATCAGATAGCCGGTAAGGAACGCCAGCGCCTGTGGGTCGGCAACAGCGCGGCCCTGCGTTTGGGCCAGGTACCACCAGAATGCGGCGTTAAACAGTAACGACAGCGTTACCCAGACGATGGACCAGGCCGCCGCCTGTTTCATCGACATGGTATGTGCGCCACGACGACCCTGCAGCAGCAGGTCGATGGCCAACATAATCACCACCACAACAGCGAAGCCGCCCCACAACAACGGTGTGCCGACAGTATTCATAATTCCCCCATGCATAAAAAAACGGCCAACGCCGAATGACGTTAGCCGCTGCTTTTTATGCATAGACCTTGCCATTCGGCAAGGTCTCACTTACAACAACAAAGGAATACGATAGCGTATTCCTTTGTTATCGCCCGGTGACCGGATGTGGTTTTTCACACATCGTAATGACGATCAACCGACAACGAAGTTACTCCCCTTTGCGGGTTACAAAATATTACAGGCCATGCATGCAGTCAATGGCCTGCAACATTTGTTTTACATACCTTTACGCAGTCAGCGATGTCGCCGTTTCGTCTGCCGGGAAAACAACGCCGGTCTGACGGCGAATTTCCGTTTGCAGTTTGGCGGTAATACGGCTGACGTTCAGTGCCGGATGATCCACTTCACCAGATTCAACCAGCTGAGCAAAAGCCTCTGCCTCATACAGCATGGTATTGATATGCTGAGGCACCGTAAGATCCTGCGTTTTGCCACCACGCGCAATGAAGCACACTTTCTGACACTCAGAGATATGTTCAATAACCAGCGAACCCGACTCGCCCTGAATTTCACTGGCTAATACCGAGTCGCTGACTTTGGAGTGCTGGAGTGTGACGCTGAAATCACCGTAATTCAGTACGACCACGCCGTGGGCATCCACACCGCTTTCCAGCAGGCTGGCGCTGGCCTGCACGCTCAGCGGCTCTCCCCACAACGCAACCGCTGAGGCCAGGCAGTAAAAGCCGATATCCATAATCGAACCGTTAGAGAACGCCGGATTAAACGTATTCGGATTTTCACCGTCAAGATAACGCTGGTAACGCGAGGAGTATTGGCAGTAATTGATAAACGCTTTCCTGATTCTGCCCACTTTGGGTAAAGCTTGCTGCAACAGCAGGAAGTTAGGCAGGCTGGCGGTCTTAAATGCTTCAAACAGCACCACCTGATTTTCGCGCGCGCAGGCGATAGCGGCTTCGGCTTGCGCCAGGTTTGAGGCCAGCGGTTTTTCGCAAATGACATGCTTTTTATGCTGCAAAAATAGCTCTGTTTGCGGGAAGTGCAGGGAGTTTGGGCTGGCGATGTAGACGGCGTCAATCGCATCGCTGTTGGCCATCGCCTCCAGCGAGGTAAACAGGTGCTCGACGAGATAATCGTTAGCGAAGGTCTGTGCCTGCTCAAGACTGCGGGAATAAACCGCGGTTAACTTATATTTGCCGGTTTCATGGGCGGCATCGACAAACTGGCGAGTGATCCAGTTTGTGCCAATTACTGCGAAACGTATCATAAAGGCCTTCAGGCTGCTAAAAGGGATCCTTTCGTCAATTTAGCATGCCTTGAAGACAAAGCCAGTGCGCGACTACGCACTTTGCTTTAGCGATTGTTGCGTTAACCACAGGCGGGTATCGAACTCCAGTTGATGATACTGAGGTTCCATATGACAGCACAGTTGGTAAAACGCTTTGTCATGCTCTTTTTCTTTCAGATGCGCCAGTTCATGGACCACGATCATTCGCAGGAAGGGTTCCGGGGCATTGCGAAAAACGGTCGCCACGCGGATCTCTGCTTTGGCTTTTAGCTTGCCGCCCTGCACGCGAGAAACGGCAGTATGCAGTCCCAATGCATTCTTCAGGACGTGGATCTTGCTGTCGTACATCACCTTATTCAGCGGCGGAGCGTTACGCAGGAACTGATTCTTCAGATCTTGCGTATATTGCCAGAGCGCTTTGTCGGTCGCGAAGTCATGCGTGCCCGGATAGCGCTTCTCCAGCACTGCGCCCAGACGCTGTTCGCTAATCAAGGTTCGAACCTGGGCGAGTAAGTGCTCAGGATAGCCCTGGAGGTAAGTTAGTTGGTTCATTAATGTCCACGCAAATCATAAAAAGTGTATACTCACGCACCCTTTTCAGGGATATGCCGAAATTTTACCATTCAGGAGGGCCGATGAGCCACATAGACAACGGTTTCCGTTCGCTGTCACTTAAACGTTTCCCGGAGACGGACGACGTTAACCCGCTGCAGGCGTGGGAAGCGGCGGATGAATATCTGCTGCAACAGCTGGACGATACCGAGATTAGCGGCCCGGTGCTGATCCTGAATGATACCTTTGGCGCGCTGGGTTGCGCGCTGGCGGAACATACGCCGTACAGCATTGGCGACTCCTACCTCAGCGAACTTGCCACGCGCGAGAACCTGCGTCACAACGATATCGTCGAATCGAGCGTCAAGTTTCTCGACAGCACCGCTGACTATCCGCAGGCGCCGGGCGTGGTGCTGATTAAAATTCCTAAAACCATGGCGCTGCTGGAGCAACAGCTGCGCGCGCTGCGTGAAGTGGTGACGCCGCAAACGCGGATTATTGCCGGAGCGAAAGCACGCGACATTCATACCTCGACGCTGGAGCTGTTTGAAAAGGTGTTGGGTCCAACCACCACTACGCTGGCGTGGAAAAAAGCCCGTCTGATCAACTGTACGTTCAGCAAACCTGAACTGGCCGCTGCTTCGCAAACGCTGAGCTGGAAACTGGAAGGCACCGACTGGACTATCCATAACCACGCCAACGTCTTCTCTCGCACCGGGCTGGATATTGGCGCACGCTTCTTCATCGAGCACCTGCCTTCAAATCTTGAAGGGGAGATTGTCGATCTCGGCTGTGGGAATGGCGTGATTGGCCTGACATTGCTGGAGAAAAACCCGCAAGCCAGCGTGGTGTTTGTTGATGAATCGCCGATGGCGGTGGCGTCAAGTCGTCTGAACGTCGAAAGCAACATGCCTGAGGCGCTGGACCGCTGCGAGTTTATGATCAACAACGCGCTGTCCGGGGTTGAGCCGTTCCGCTTTAACGCCGTGCTGTGCAACCCGCCGTTCCATCAGAAGCACGCGTTGACCGACAATATCGCCTGGGAGATGTTCCATCACGCCCGCCGCTGCCTGAAGATTAACGGTGAGCTGTATATTGTGGCGAACCGTCACCTCGACTACTTCCACAAGCTGAAGAAGATTTTCGGTAACTGCGAGACCATCGCCACGAATAATAAGTTTGTGATTCTTAAATCGGTGAAATTAGGTCGTCGTCGTTAATTGCGTGTGCCGGATGGCGGCTAACGCCTTATCCGGCCTACGAAAGACATGACGTTAAATTTCCAGCGCCAGTCGGGTGCCTTGCGCAATGGCGCGTCGGGCATCCAGTTCCATCGCCACATCGCAGCCGCCGATCAGATGCACTGTTTTACCTGCCGCGTGGAGCGGTTCGACCAGCTCACGGCGTGGCTCTTGTCCGGCGCAAATCACCACGTTATCTACGTTAAAGATCAGCGGTTCACCGTTCAACACAACGTGTAGTCCATCATCATCAATCTTCTGGTAACTGACTGCCGGGATCATTTTCACGCCGCGTGAGAGCAGGGTGGCGCGATGGATCCAGCCCGTCGTTTTACCTAAACCTTGCCCCGGTTTGCTGGCCTTGCGCTGCAACATCACTATCTGACGCGGGCTGCGGGATAGGTGCGGACCTTCCGGGCGTAATCCGCCAGGCTGTTGCAGGCTGGTGTCAATCCCCCATTCCACACAGAACTCCGCAATGTTCTGGCTGGTGGGATCGCCGGGCTGGCTCAGATACATGGCGGTATCAAAACCGATCCCGCCGCAGCCAATGATTGCGACGCGTTTGCCCACCGGCGCTTTATCGCGCAGGACGTCGAGATAGCTCAGCACTTTCGGATGATCGATCCCCGCGATCGGCGGCATACGTGGTTCGATCCCGCTGGCGAGGATCGCTTCATCAAAGGGTTCCAGATCGCGCGCGGTGACAACGTGGTTCAGTCTCAGCGTCACGCCCGTCACGTCGATCATCCGACGGTAGTAGCGCAGGGTTTCATAGAACTCTTCTTTGCCGGGGATCTGTTTGGCGATATTAAACTGCCCGCCAATCTCGCCATGGGCGTCAAACAGCGTCACGTGATGCCCGCGCGCGGCGGCATTAATGGCAAAAGCGAGGCCCGCAGGACCCGCGCCGACAACCGCCAGATTTTTCGGCACAGTGGCTGTCACGATCGGCATTTTGGTTTCATGGCAGGCGCGTGGATTCACCAGGCAAGAGGTGACTTTGCCGACGAAGATCTGATCCAGGCAGGCCTGGTTGCAACCGATACAGGTATTGATCTCATCCGCTCGTCCGCTTTGCGCTTTTGACAGCAGTTCAGCGTCGGCGAGGAACGGGCGGGCCATCGACACCATATCGGCATCGCCACGGGCCAAAATGTCATCGGCGACTTTAGGATCGTTAATGCGGTTGGTGGTAACCAGGGGGATCGTCACATGACCTTTCAGCTTGCGCGTCACCCAGCTAAATGCGCCACGCGGCACCGGGGTGGCGATGGTGGGAATACGCGCCTCGTGCCAGCCAATACCGGTGTTGATAATGGTTGCGCCTGCGGCTTCTACAGCCTGCGCCAACTGGACGGTTTCCTCGAAGGTGCCACCGTTTTCTACCAGATCAAGCATCGACAGGCGGAAGATAATAATAAAGTCATTGCCGGCACGCTGGCGTACTGCCCGTACCACCTCGACGGCAAAACGCATGCGGTTGGCATATTCACCGCCCCATTCGTCGTCACGCTGATTGGTGCGCAGGGTCAGGAATTCGTTGATGAGATACCCTTCCGAGCCCATCACTTCCACGCCATCGTAGCCCGCTTCTCGCGCCAGCTGTGCGCAGTGGGCAAAATCCTCAATCAACTGCAGCACTTCATCGTGTGTCAGTTCATGCGGTGTAAAGCGGTTGATGGGGGCCTGAATGGCTGAAGGCGCCACCAGATGCGGCTGATAGCTGTAACGCCCGGTATGCAGGATTTGCAGAGCGATTTTGCCGCCTTCGTCATGCACGGCATCGGTAATCACGCGATGGTGCGCGAGCTGGCTGGTATCGTTCAGCACCGCGCCACCTTCCATACCCACTCCGGATAACGTTGGCGCAATGCCTCCGGTCACAATCAGAGCCACGCCGTGACGCGCACGTTCGGCATAGAACGCGGCCAACCGTTCTGCGCCGTCGGGATATTCCTCCAGCCCGGTGTGCATTGAACCCATCAACACGCGGTTTTTAAGCCGGGTGAAGCCTAAATCGAGCGGGGCGAACAGCGACGGATAGCTCATAAAAGTGTCCAGTATGTAAAATTATTGTTATGTGGTCGGATGAGTTAATAATTTAGCCGTCGCAGCGTAAAAGGGAAAAGGGGAATGCCGTGATTGTGATGGGATTCAAAAAAGGAGTGGGGTCAGAGAACGAATTTGCCGGATGTCGGCTACGCCTTATCCGGCCTACAAAAGGACACACTTTCGTAGGCCAGATACTCGCAGCGCCATCCGACATGTATTACATCTGCTCCACGCTCACCCGTAATGCTGCCAGGGCTTTGCGTGTTGATCGCAACACCAGATCGCATTGCTCGATCGTTAACGTTAGCGGCGGTTCGATGCGGATCGTCTTGGCATTGTTCAGCGTCCCGGCGACCAGCACCCGCTGGCGGAACATCTCACTGGCAAAGTTATAGCCGATTTCATTATCGACAAACTCAATCGCCATCAACATGCCCTTGCCGCGTACATCGTGCACCAGATCCGGGTATTCCCGCGCAAGCTGGCGGAAACCATCCAGCAACATATCGCCTTTCTGCTCTGCCTGAGCCGGTAAATTTTGCTCCAGCAGGACGTTAATGGTGGCCAATGCCGCCGCACAAGCGAGCGGGTTGCCGCCAAACGTCGTGGTATGCAGGAAAGGATTATCGAACAGCACCGAGAACACCTCTTCGGTGGCAATGGTTGCGCCAATCGGCATCACGCCGCCGCCCAACGCTTTTGCCAGACACATAATATCGGGCTGCACGTTTTCGTGTTCGCAGGCGAACATTTTGCCGGTACGTCCCATGCCGGTCTGCACTTCGTCAAGGATCATCAGCGCGCCAAACTCATCGCAAAGTTTACGCACGGCGGTTAAATACCCTTGCGGCGGCAGGATCACGCCCCCTTCACCCTGAATCGGCTCAAGGATCACGGCGGCGACGTCATCACCGGTCTTTTTACACTCGCTGAGCATGGTACGCATCGCGTTAATATCGCCAAACGGCACATGGCGGAATCCCGGCAGCAGCGGCATAAAGGGTTTACGGAAGGTGGATTTCGCCGTGGCGGACAGCGCGCCCAGGGATTTACCATGGAATGCGCCGCTGGTGGCAATAAATGTAAATTTACCGCGCGGCGATTGATACGCTTTCGCCAGCTTCAGGGCGGCTTCAACCGACTCGGTCCCGCTGTTACAGAAAAAACTGTATTTCAGTTTACCGGGCGCCAGGGCGGCGAGGGTTTTTGCCAGCATGGCCCGCAACGGGTCAAGTAACTCCTGGCTGTGCAGAGGTTGTTTCGCGAGTTGGTTCTGTACGGCGGAAACCACGACTGGATTACGGTGCCCCACGTTGAAAATGCCAAAACCACCCAGGCAATCAACAAACTCCTGTCCCTGGGTGTCGACAAGCGTATTAAGGCTTCCCGCTTGCCACTCTACGGCTCCGTAATCCCCGCCTGCAGTTACAGATTTTCGATACTCTAAGAACCCCGGATTGACATGCTCCTTAAAGTACTCAATCACCTCTCGGTTTAATGATTTCATTTCCTCATGATCAAGCGTGCGCTTTTCGATGAGATTCAGTGCGTGTGCGCTGCAGGCCAGGGCCGATGCGCTGGAAGGTAACCTGTTCAAAATATGCTCCCGGAGCTGGCGTATCACATGATACTGATTTAAGTATTGCAGGGATTGCGCCATTCCGGCGCGCTTAGCAAAAATCGGGATAAACACCAGGAAACATCTTATTTGTGCAACATTTAATGCCAGTATTTAACATTTGCTGGCATTTTGCCCAGATTTGGCACCTGAAAACAGAAAGAATAAACGCGTATTTGCCCTAAAAATGGGCAATATTTGCACTGTGACGGTGCGGGGGAAGATGTGTAATTGAATAGTTGCTTAATGAAAGTATTTTAAATCAATGAATTAGAATGCGTACAAATTTTGAGGTTTAATCGCAAATTGCGATCTAAATCAAATTTAACAACTAAAGATAAAAAAATTATCGCCGAAATAACATAAGCCGAAAGAGTTAACAACCAGATAACCTGCACAGGACGCAACCATGTCTTCTCATCCCTACGTTAGTCAGCAAAATACACCGCTGGATGATGATATCACCCTCATGTCCACCACCGATTTAGAAAGCTATATCACTCATGCGAACGATACCTTTGTCCAGGTCAGCGGCTATCAACTGAATGAATTGCTCGATAAGCCGCACAACCTGGTTCGTCATCCGGACATGCCAAAAGCGGCGTTTGCGGATATGTGGTACACCCTCAAACAGGGTGAGCCATGGAGCGGCATTGTGAAAAACCGGCGTAAGAATGGCGATCACTACTGGGTGAGGGCCAACGCGGTGCCGATGGTGCGGGAAGGGCGAGTGACCGGGTACATGTCGATTCGTACCCGGGCAACTGACGAAGAGATTGCGGCGGTAGAGCCTTTATATAAAGCGCTGAATGAAGGACGTTGCAACCGACGTGTTCATAAAGGTTTGGTGGTACGCAAAGGCTGGCTGGGTAAACTCCCGGCACTGCCGATTCGCTGGCGGGTACGCAGCGTGATGGCATTGATGTTTGTGGTACTGGCGACCGCATTGCAGCAAATGGGCGGCGAATGGCCGTTACTGTTGATGAGTGCGTTGGTAATGCTGCTGGGGACGGCTATTTTCGAATGGCAAATTGTGCGTCCCATCGAGAATGTCGCTCGTCAGGCGTTGAAAGTGGCGACCGGTGAGCGCAACAGCGTGTCGCATCTTAACCGCAGCGATGAACTGGGTTTGATGCTGCGAGCGGTGGGGCAACTGGGGTTAATGTGCCGTTGGCTCATCCATGATGTTTCCAGCCAGGTGAGTTGTGTGCGTAGCGACAGCGAAACGCTGGCGAAAGGCAGTGATGATTTGACCAAGCATACGCAGCAGACCGTAGAGAATGTGCAGGAAACGGTGACCACCATGAATCAGATGGCGGCGTCGGTGAAACAAAACTCTGAGACCGCCGCTGCAGCCGACAAACTCTCGATCGCCGCCAGCAACGCGGCAACGCACGGCGGCGAGGCGATGGATACCGTCATCAAAACCATGGACGATATCGCCAACAGCACTCAGCGGATCGGCACCATTACCACGCTGATTAACGATATTGCTTTCCAGACCAATATTCTGGCCTTGAACGCCGCCGTTGAAGCTGCGAGGGCGGGCGAGCAAGGGAAAGGGTTCGCGGTGGTGGCGGGAGAAGTGCGTCACCTTGCCAGTCGTAGCGCCAGTGCGGCCAATGATATCCGCAAGCTGATTGATGCCAGCGCCGATAAGGTGCAGTCCGGCTCCGATCAGGTACACGCCGCGGGGCGCACGATGGACGATATTGTGGCGCAGGTGCAAAACGTCACTCAACTGATCGCGCAAATCAGCCACTCAACGCTGGAACAGTCTGATGGTCTTTCCAGCCTGACTCGCGCGGTCAATGAACTGAGCAGCATTACGCAGAAAAACGCCGAACTGGTAGAAAAGAGCGCCCAGATTTCCGCGATGGTGAAACATCGCGCGGGTCGTCTGGAAGATGCGGTCACGGTGCTGCATTAATCTTAACAACCGCAGGCGTAACGCCGGGCACACGGGTTCCGCCTGCTGCGCAGATTAATCTAACTGCGTAATATCCAGCGCGGCGCGATCGATAATACCAATGATTTTTTTGATCTGCGCCTCGCTGGTATCGCCATGATTGACGCGTAGGTCCAGCACGGCTTTAAAGTTCTCCAGTGCGCGTTTCATCTGTGGATTTTTACGTAATTCAAAACCCACACAACGGGCTTTAATACGTTGGTGGATATGTTCCAGATGTTCGCGGTTCTCATCCAACCACTGCAGACCTTGAGTCGTGATGGCAATCTGCTTACGCCCGCCTTCCTCGTCGCTGATGGCGATCAGTGCCTGATCCTGCAACAGATCCAGCGTCGGATAGATAACGCCAGGGCTCGGGGTGTAGTTACCCTGAGTCAGGGTTTCAATCGCTTTAATCAGTTCATAGCCGTGGCTGGCGTCGCGGGTCAGGATATCCAGAATCACCAGGCGTAATTCTCCGTGACCGAAGAAGCGCTGGCGACGACCACCACCTCCGCCGCGACCGTGGCGGTGCCCGCACCCCTGTTCGTGGTGATGTTCTTTATTACAGCCTTCGTGGCGATGCTCTTCACCTTTGCAGCAACCTGCATGGTGCTCACTGTGGCGGCTTTCGTGGTGATGTCCTTCACCCTTGCAGCAGCCTTCGTGTTGGTGCTCTGTCTGTTTACAGCAACCTTCATGATGGTTTTGCATCATCGTCTCCTGATATTATTTAGATATATCTAATTTATATCTAAATATTGTTTTCATGCAAGCCTGTAAAATTTATTTTGTTTAATGCATTGATTATTGTCTATTTTTTAATGAATGCGATAGCGGGCTATCACAAGATGACTATATCAAAAAAGTGCTTGCAATCTTTTTGATTAGCAATCATTATCATTTGAAAATAAATTTAGATATATCGTATTATCTTCACGAAGGCGAAAAAATGACAAAAAACACTTCACGCTACCCGCAGCGCGTTCGCAATGAACTGCGCTTCCGTGAACTTACCGTCCTGCGCGTTGAACGTGTTAGCGTGGGCTTTCAGCGTATCGTACTGGGCGGTGACGCGCTGGACGGTTTTAGCTCGCACGGCTTTGATGACCATACCAAGGTCTTTTTCCCGGAACCGGGCAGCCATTTCGTGCCGCCTGTTGTCACCGATGAAGGCATTGTCTGGGCCGAGGGTGTGCGTCCGCTCTCCCGGGACTACACGCCGTTGTATGACGAAGCGCGCCATGAGCTGGCGCTGGATTTTTATATTCATGACGGTGGCGTGGCGAGCTCATGGGCGATGAATGCTCGCGAGGGTGACAAGCTGACGATCGGTGGACCGCGCGGTTCTTTGGTGGTGCCAGAGGATTATGCGTATCAGGTTTACGTGTGTGATGAATCAGGCATGCCCGCGCTGCGCCGACGTCTGGAGTCGCTCAGCCGTTTAGCGGTACGCCCGAACGTAACGGCTCTGGTAAGCGTGCAGGATGCGGCGTATCAGGACTATTTTGCCCATCTCGACGAGTTTGCTATTCAGTGGTTTATTGGCCATGACGAACAGGCGGTGGATGAATATTTATCGCAACTGAACGTGCCCACGGACGATTATTTCATCTGGATTACCGGCGAAGGCAAGGTGGTAAAAAACCTCAGCGCTCGCTTTGAAACCGAGGCGTTCGATCAGCAACTGGTGCGCGCAACGGCTTACTGGCATCAACGCCGTTAATCAGTAATTCGATGGCGGTACGCCAAACGCCTGGCGAAAGGCATAGCTAAATGCCGCGGTGCTCGAATACCCCACATCCAGCGCCACGGTGGTTATGCTTTTATTTTTCTTCAGCATTAATACCGATTCCAGAATACGCATTTTTTGCTTCCAGACGCTGAAAGGTAATCCGGTTTCTTTTTTAAAATGCCGTGAAAAGGTACGGGCTGACATGCCCAGATGCTGCGCCCAGTATTCTACTGAGTGCTCCAGGGCCGGGGATTCCTGAATTGTCCGGCATACTTTGGTTAATTCGCGATCCTGCGGCCAGGGTAATACAAAAGCGACTTCCGGTAGCTGTAGAATAATATCAACCAGAACACTGACCAGCTTGCCCTCTTTTGACTGGCTATCATAATGGCCCGAAATTAAATTTGTGGCGTAATGAATAAACTCTCTGGCGAAATCACTGATCGCCACCACTTTACATTCATTGATGCTCTCTTCAAGAAAACCAGGCTTAATGTCCAGATTCTCTAAATACACATCATCCAGTGCCCAGACCGCATGCTCAATATTATTCGGGATCCAGATTCCATAATGCGCCGGGATTATCCAGCATTTGCCGGCGACATCAATACGCATGCTGCCTTTACGGGCGAAATGAAACTGCATAAAAGAGTGCGAATGCTGCGGAACATGGTGGTTGGCTTCCAGGACATAAGAACGGAAGTATACGTCCTGCGGCAGCTCCGCCATGGAGTTATCGGGGAACGAATTCCACTGTTTTTGCGCGAGAGTTTCCATAAATGAATCGTCAATGCTCCCGGTGATGTGTCCGCTGCTCGATAGATCTTGTCCGCAGATCATAATACATACACTCTGTTTTCCATAATAATCTTGCGTAAGAATTTCTAGCCCACTTTTGGTAAATACCATGAACACGCTTTGTTCAGATGCTGTCATCGTCAATGAAACAAATGATAACTGGACCCGAATGGGAAAAGAGCTGCTTTCGCAAGCGGATATCCAGATTAATGGCACCCGTGCCTGGGACATTCAACTTCATCATGCCGGTTTCTTTAAGCGGGTATTGCAACAAGGCTCGTTAGGGCTTGGTGAAAGCTATATGGAAGGCTGGTGGGATTGCGAGCGGCTCGATATTCTGTTTTGCAAAATCCTCAAAGCAAAACTCGACCAGCAAATGCCGGGTAATCTGAAAGATATTTTACGCATTGCCAGCGCCCGCCTGTTTAATTTGCAATCGCGGAGCCGCGCGTGGATTGTCGGTAAAGAGCATTATGATATTGGGAACGATCTTTTTGCGCTGATGCTGGATCCGCATATGCAATATTCCTGTGGTTACTGGAAAGACGCGACCACATTAGACGATGCGCAAAATGCCAAATTAAAAATGATTTGTGAGAAGTTACAACTCAAACCGGGTATGCGTTTACTCGATATTGGTTGTGGCTGGGGCGGGCTGGCGGAATATGCCGCGCGTCATTATGGCGTGGCGGTAGAAGGCGTCACTATCTCTAAAGAGCAGCAGAAAATGGCGCAACAGCGCTGTGAAGGACTGGACGTTAACATTCTGCTGCAGGATTATCGTGACCTCGATAAACACTACGATCGCATTGTCTCCGTGGGGATGTTCGAACACGTTGGGCCGAAAAACTACGACACCTATTTCAGCATCGCCGACCGTTGTTTAAAACCGGACGGGCTGTTCCTGCTGCATACTATTGGCAGCAACAAAAAGGGGATGAGCGTCGATCCGTGGATCAATAAATACATTTTCCCTAACGGTTGCTTACCAGCGATTTCGCATATTGCCGAGGCCAGCGAGTCACGCTTTGTGATGGAAGACTGGCATAACTTTGGCAGCGATTACGATAAAACGCTGATGGCCTGGCACGAGCGTTTTAATCAGGCATGGCCGGAGCTGTCTTCACGTTACTCCGCCACCTTCAGAAGAATGTTTAATTACTATTTATGCGCCTGCGCCGGGGCTTTTCGCGCCAGAGATATTGAGCTTTGGCAGGTACTGTTTAGCCGCGGCGTCGAGGGCGGCATCCGCGTTTATCGTTAACGTTCTGCCGGATGGCGGCGTAAGCGCCTTATCCGGCCTACAGCAGCGTGCACTCCGTAGGCCTGATAAGTGAAGCGCATCAGGCATTTTTTGCCGGAAGGCGGCGCAAGCGCCTTATCCGGCCTACAACAGCGTGTGCTCCGTAGGCCTGATAAGTGAAGCGCATCAGGCATTTTTTGCCGGATGGCGGCGCAAGCGCCTTATCCGGCCTACAGCAGCGTGTGCTCCGTAGGCCTGATAAGAGAAACACATCCGGCATTTATGGCTTAGCTCAACTCACTCTCCGCCAGCGCTTTAAACACCATCGCTACCGCATGCGCGCCGGGGTCCATATTACCCAACAAGCTTTCGCTGCTCAGATACGATGCGCGACCCGCATTGGCTTTGCTCGACAAACAGGTTCGTTCGGCCCCGGCTTGCGCGGCGTCAAAGGCGGCATGCAGGTTGTGCGGATGCGCCAGCAGTGAGGTCAGTGCGGGTTGCAGGGCGTCAATCATGGTGCGATCGCCTTCGTCTGCGCCGCCGTAGAACTTCATCTGCGCCAGACCCGTATTCAGCGCTTCGGCAACGTTAGCTCCCTGTTCCAGTTTCTGCCCTGCGGCAGTAAAGAAAATAGACATCAGCACGCCGCTGGAACCGCCCATCACCACGGTCAGACGTTCGCCAATCAACGCGAACAGCGTGGCAAGGTCATCCAGCGGAAGCTGCTGACGCTGCAGCAGGTTGGCAATTTCACGCGCGCCAGCGGCAAAGGTTGAACCCGTATCGCCATCGCCGACTTTGGCATCCAGCGCGTTGAGATGTGCTTCCAGATCGGAAAGCGTTGCGGTGACCTGCTCCACAATCCCGGCGACCAGCGCGTTGGCTGAGGGCTGAAATTCCACACGCGCGCTGCGCTGCGATGATGGCGTGTAGCTGATTTCACGCGGTGGGACGGGAGTCGGCCAGTTGCTGGTTTCCACTTCGGTCAGCAGCGCTTTTTCGATGCTCTCTTCGAGCACGATGGCCGTCAGTGAGAATCCTTTCATATCCAGCGCGGTGACCAGCGAGGCCGGACCAATCAGCCAGTCGATACGCGGGTACAGCGGACTGCTTGCCAGTTCGCGGGTGATAATGGCCATTTCGGCAACGGACACGCCGCCAAGATTGTTAATCATCACCGCCACTCTGCCGGTTTCAGGCAGGACCGTCAGTAGTTTATCCACCATCAGGTTGACCACCTGCGCACTGTTTTGCGTATCGATAACCGAGGCCCCCGGTTCGCCATGAATACCCATACCCAGCTCTGCATGACCTGGATGGTGGCGCGGGGCGGCGTCGGTTTCTTGCGGCAGATGACAGCTGGAGAGGGCGACGCCCAGGCTGAAAGTGTTGTTGGCTGCATACTGCGCTTCACGCAGGACGGTGGCGAGGTTGTAGCCGCGTTCAGCGAAATAGCCAGCGATTTTATGCACCAGGATGGTTCCCGCAATGCCGCGTGGGTGTTTGTTATCCGGCAGGGAGATGTCGTCACCGACTATCAGCATTTCAACGTTGTAGCCAAGGCGTCGCGCTTTTTCTGCGGCGAGGCCGAAATTAAGACGGTCACCGGTGTAGTTCTTCACGATCAACAGACAGCCGGCCTCACCGGTCACTGCCTGAATAGCGGTTAGTACTGCATCCACGCTCGGGGAGGCGAACACGTCGCCGCAGACCGCCGCAGTCAGCATACCTTTGCCGATAAACCCAACGTGCGCGGGTTCGTGCCCTGAACCACCGCCGGAGATCACCGCCACATTATTTTTGTTAAGGTCGCGGCGAACCACGATGCGAATGGCCGGATCGCTCTCCAGACGCGCCAGGTTATTCCACGGGCTGGCGATAATTGTCCCGTCGATCACGTCGCTAACGAGATGGGGGCGTTGATTAAAAAAGAATTGAGACATAACGGCTCCTCGAGGTTGAGTGTAAGACAAACCCCCGAATGCATGTTCATGGTGCGGAGGCAATGGAGAGATTCTGGCGAAGTCAGCATGGAAAAAAACAACGCGAAAATGAGTTTCATTACGAAACGTGATTGCTGTTTTTTGTTCCGAAATGAAACTTAATTAGGCGGGAAATCATCACAATGCGACCTCGCTCCACTTTTTTATCCTGCGATGAGAGCAGGCCACACGGCGCTGTCAGCCTTTTTTTGCGGGTTTTTACGCAGGATGGCGCGTAGTTGGGGGAATTTATCTTCGTGTTTGTCGGTGATTTCGCGGTAAAGGAGCGGATCGGGATCGCAAACCTTATTATTTTTGTGGTTAAGTGTTCCAATATGAAACGTGTGTCATTTTTATCTGTTTCATATCAGAACAAAATGACGAAAGATTTTTTTGTGCACGCCTCGCCATACAGTTATTACATCGCTCCGGTACGTCCGTTTTCGCCGTCAACATCAGGCTAAACGGGTTAACGCCAGGGCTCACCATGTAAAAACATGTACTTATTTGAGGATGAAAGGAATGCTAAAAGTTATTCAATCTCCAGCCAAATATCTCCAGGGTCCTGACGCTTCTACCTTATTTGGTCAATACGCTAAAAATCTGGCGGACAGCTTTTTCGTGATTGCGGACGACTTCGTCATGAAGCTGGCGGGAGAGAAGGTACTCAATGGCCTGCACAGCCATGACATTAGCTGCCACGCGGAACGCTTCAACGGTGAATGCAGCCATGTTGAAATTAATCGCCTGATTGCCATTCTGAAAAAACACGGTTGCCGCGGCGTGGTTGGGATTGGTGGCGGGAAAACGTTAGATACCGCCAAAGCAATTGGTTATTACCAGAAGCTGCCGGTAGTGGTGATCCCGACCATCGCCTCAACCGATGCGCCAACCAGCGCGCTGTCCGTTATCTATACCGAAGCGGGTGAATTTGAAGAGTATCTGATCTACCCGAAAAACCCGGATATGGTGGTGATGGATACCGCAATTATTGCCAAAGCGCCGGTACGTCTGCTGGTGGCTGGGATGGGCGATGCGCTCTCGACCTGGTTTGAAGCGAAAGCCTGTTATGACGCCCGAGCGACCAGCATGGCGGGCGGGCAGTCCACCGTGGCGGCGCTGAGCCTGGCGCGCCTGTGCTATGATACCCTGCTGGCGGAAGGCGAAAAGGCACGCTTAGCTGCCCAGGCTGGCGTGGTGACCGATGCGCTGGAACGTATTGTCGAAGCCAACACCTACCTCAGCGGTATCGGTTTTGAAAGTAGCGGACTTGCGGGGGCACATGCCATCCATAACGGCTTTACGATTCTGGAAGAGTGCCACCATCTGTACCACGGCGAAAAAGTCGCCTTTGGTACGCTGGCGCAGCTGGTGCTGCAGAACAGCCCGATGGAAGAGATCGAAACCGTGCTGAATTTCTGTCAGAAAGTGGGCCTGCCGGTAACGTTAGCGGAAATGGGCGTGAAAGACGACATTGACGGCAAGATTATGGCCGTGGCTAAAGCCACCTGCGCAGAAGGTGAAACCATTCACAATATGCCATTCCCGGTGACGCCTGAAAGCGTACATGCCGCTATTTTGACGGCAGACCTGCTGGGACAGCAGTGGCTGGCGCGTTAATCGGGCATCGGTAAATCTTTTCAGCATTTTCTTCCCCTCTGACAGTCTCTGCCGGAGGGGTTGTCTATGGTAAAACAGCGGAAATGGATATGACGGCGCATACGCATAGCATCGGGCAGGAAGTCTCTTCGGTTCTCGCCCAGTCCTGGCATCGTTGCAGCAAGTTCATGCAGCGGGAAACCTGGCAGGCACCGCATCAGGCGCAGGGGCTGACCTTTGAGTCGATTTGTCGTCGTAAGACGGCGCTGCTCACGATTGCGCAGGCCGCGCTGGAAGATGCCTGGGAGTTTATGGACGGCCGTCCGTGCGCGCTGCTGATTCTGGATGAATCGGCCTGTATTCTCAGTCGTTGCGGCGATCCGCAGACGATAGAACAGCTGGCGGAGCTTGGATTTCGCGACGGTAGCTATTGCGCGGAAAGCATTATCGGCAGTTGTGCGCTGTCGCTGGCGACGATGCCGGGCCAGCCGACAAAAACCTCTGGCGCTCAGCACTTTAAACAGGCGCTGCATCCGTGGTCGTTCTGCTCGACGCCGGTGTTCGATAACCATGGGCGTCTGTTTGGCTCCATCTCATTATGTTGTCTGGTAGAGCATGAGTCGGTTTCTGATTTATCCCTGACGCTGGCGATTGCCAGAGAAGTCGGCAATTCATTGCTGACCGACAGCCTGCTGGCAGAATCCAACCGCCATCTGAACCAGATGTACGGGCTGCTGGAGAGCATGGATGATGGCGTGATGGCCTGGAACGAGCAGGGGGTGTTGCAGTTCCTCAATGCGCGCGCAGCGCTGCTTTTGCATCTCGACGCGCAGGCCAGCCAGGGGAAAAATATTCATGACCTGCTCAATTTGCCCATGTTGCTGCGTCGGGCAATTAAACATGCCCGCGGTCTGAATCACGTCGAAGTCACCTTTGAAAGCCAGCACCAGTTTGTTGACGCCGTCATCACCCTGAAGCCGATTGTTGAGGAGCAGGGCAACAGCTTTATCCTGCTGCTGCATCCGGTGGAGCAAATGCGTCAGTTGATGACCAGCCAGCTTGGGAAGGTGAGCCACACCTTTGAGCAGATGTCGACGGACGATCCTGAAACCCGACGCTTGATCCATTTTGGTCGCCAGGCGGCAAGGGGGAGTTTCCCGATCCTGCTGTGTGGGGAAGAGGGCGTCGGGAAAGAGCTGCTGAGCCAGGCCATTCATAATGAAAGCGAACGCGCCAGCGGGCCGTATATCGCCGTGAACTGTCAGCTGTATGCCAACAGCGTGCTGGGGCAGGATTTTATGGGCAGTGCGCCCACCGATGATGAAAATGGTCGGTTGAGCCGCCTTGAGCTGGCGAACGGCGGCACGCTGTTTCTGGAGAAAATTGAGTATCTGGCGCCGGAGCTGCAATCCGCGCTGTTACAGGTGATCAAGCAGGGAGTGTTAACCCGTCTTGATGCCCGTCGGCTGATTCCGGTGGATGTGAAAGTGATCGCCACCACTACGGTTGATCTCGCTAACCTGGTGGAGCAAAACCGCTTTAGCCGCCAGCTGTATTACGCGCTGCACTCTTTTGAGATTGTTATCCCGCCGCTACGCGCGCGGCGTAACAGTATTCCCTCGCTGATTTATACGCGACTGAATAGCCTGAAAAAACGCTTTTCATACAGCCTGAAGATCGACGATGACGCGCTGGCACAACTGGTGGCTTATTCGTGGCCGGGCAATGACTTTGAGCTGAACAGCATTATCGAAAACATCGCCATCAGTAGCGATAACGGGCATATTCGGCTGAGTAATTTACCGGATTATCTGTTTGCTGAGCGCCCCGGTCTGGAGACCGCGTCTTCCCTGCTGCCAGCCAGCCTGACGTTTACCGCTATCGAAAAAGAGGCGATTATCCACGCCGCCCGCGTCACCAGCGGACGGGTACAGGAGATGTCGCAACTGCTGAATATTGGTCGCACCACCTTGTGGCGTAAGATGAAGCAGTACGACATCGACGCCAGCCAGTTTAAGCGCAAACATCTGGAGTAGTTTCTTCAATTCTCGCCATTGAGAACAGCGCATCCGACAGCCGGTTGATATAACGCTTGGGTTCATCGCGTAACGTTAGCGTTCTGTCCATCGCGATGAGGATCCGCTCCAGCCGCCGTGCCAGGGTGCGCGCCACGTGTAACTGTGCCGATGCCAGATTTTTCCCCGGAATGACAAATTCTTTCAGGGGGCCGCTCTGCGCCATATTGCGGTCAATAAGCTGCTCCAGTGCCTGAATATCCTCGGCGTTAATCGTCTGCGTTAGGCGGGCGAGACCTTTCTCATCGCTGGCGAGTTCCGCCCCCAGCACAAACAGCATCTTCTGGATGGCATGCAGATCCTGGCGTAATTCTGCCTGGCGCGAGCTGGCATAGCAGACGCCAAGCTGGGAAATCAGTTCATCCACCGTACCGTAGGCGTTAACGCGGATGTCGTCTTTGTCGATACGACTGCCGCCAAACAGCGCGGTCGTGCCTTTATCACCGGTTCGGGTATAGATGCGGTACATTTATTTTATCTCGCTAAAGGGAAGCACTTTGACCAGTTGGCCAGCATTGGCGCCGAGCGTGCGGATCATTGCAGCCCCGGCGGCGATATGCCCACGGACCAGCGCCCGATCCTCGGGTAACTGGGCGTGGGTTAGGGCAATATCACCAGTGGCGCTGAGGCCGAGACCCACGCGTAGCGTTGAGCTTTTAGCCGCCAGCGTGCTGAGGGCCAGCGCGCACTCATGCTCGTCGCAACAGATTGTCCGGCAAGGAACGCCCTGCTCTTCCAGCCCCCAGCACAGTTCATCAAGCTCGCGCGTATCCTGCCAGCGCGAGTGATAAAACAGATGTACGCCCGGTGATGAAAGTGACATTGCGCCCCCTTATTGATCAGAATGCCTGACGGAAGATCTCGGCAATTTCTTTCTCGTTCCCTTTACGC
Source organism: Citrobacter freundii complex sp. 2025EL-00176 (assembly GCF_053309355.1). Lineage (NCBI taxonomy): Bacteria > Pseudomonadati > Pseudomonadota > Gammaproteobacteria > Enterobacterales > Enterobacteriaceae > Citrobacter > Citrobacter freundii complex sp. 2025EL-00176. The sequence continues at coordinate 194,636 of NZ_JBRYHT010000003.1, forward strand.
GGGTTGGAGAAGGCATTGCCGTCTTTCAGCGCCATTTCCGCCATATACGGGAAATCGGCTTCTTTGACGCCCAGCTCGCGCAGATGCTGCGGAATACCGATATCGGCAGAGAGGCGAGCGATGGCATGAATCGCCAGTTCGGCGGCATCCATGGTGGACAGACCGTCGATGTTCTCACCCATAAACTCCGCGATGTCGGCAAATTTCTCCGGATTAGCGATCAGGTTATAGCGCGCCACGTGCGGCAACAGGACGGCGTTTGCTACGCCGTGCGGCATGTCGTACAGACCGCCAAGCTGATGCGCCATCGCGTGAACGTAGCCAAGGTTGGCGTTGTTGAAGGCCATACCTGCCAGCAAAGAGGCATAGGCCATGTTCTCGCGAGCTTTCAGGTTGCTGCCCAGCGCTACGGCCTGGCGTAAGTTGCGGGCGATCAGTCGAATAGCCTGGATAGCGGCGGCGTCGGTAACCGGGTTGGCATCTTTTGAAATATAGGCCTCAACGGCGTGGGTCAGCGCATCCATCCCGGTCGCCGCGGTCAGTGGCGCAGGTTTGCCGAGCATCAGCAGCGGGTCATTAATGGAAACCGACGGCAGGTTGCGCCAGCTGACAATCACAAATTTCACTTTGGTTTTGGTATTGGTCAGCACGCAGTGGCGGGTGACTTCGCTGGCGGTACCGGCGGTGGTATTCACCGCGACGATCGGCGGCAGCGGATTGGTCAGGGTTTCAATTCCGGCATAGCTGTAGAGATCGCCTTCGTGCGTCGCCGCGATACCAATGCCTTTACCGCAGTCATGCGGGCTACCACCGCCGACGGTAACGATAATATCGCATTGCTCTTTACGAAAAACGTCCAGGCCGTCGCGCACGTTGGTGTCTTTGGGGTTTGGCTCGACGCCGTCAAACACCACCACGTCAATACCGGCTTCACGCAGATGGGTGAGGGTTTTATCAACCGCGCCGTCCTTAATGGCTCGCAGACCTTTATCAGTCACCAGCAGCGCTTTTTTACCGCCTAAAAGTTTGCAGCGTTCGCCAACAACGGAAATAGCATTCGGGCCAAAGAAGTTCACATTTGGCACCAGGTAATCAAACATACGATAGCTCATAATTTACCTTCTTAGATTTAATTTATAATTCAGAGAAACAATTCAGTGCGGTTTGTGCTAATAACATGTCTTGTTCGACAGTACCGCCACTTACGCCGACGGCACCGATTAATTTATCGTTTAATATGACAGGTAAACCGCCGCCAAAAATAACGATTCGATGTTGATTCGTTAGCTGTAAACCATATAACGACGCACCGGGTTGGACCGCGTCGGTAATTTCATGGGTGCCCTGGCGCAGACAGCAGGCGGTATATGCTTTATTCAGCGAAATCTCACAGCTGGTGACAAACGCGTCGTCCATGCGTTGCATCAGCAGCGTGTTTCCGCCGCGATCCACCACGGAAAAGACCACTGGCACGTTGATCTCAAGCGCTTTAGCTTCGACGGCCTGCGCCATTTTCCTGGCAGCTGCCAGCGTAATGGTGGCGATTTGTTGGCTCTTATTCACAGTCTCTCCTGAAAATGTTGTAGGGCTGAGGTCACGAAAATATCGCGCAACAGCTATTTTTATCATTGGGTTGTGCTTTATTTTCTCGCCGCGCGTTATTAAGTCAATAGGGTGAAAATTTCAAAATTATTCATTTAATTTTGTGTGTCGGCATTTATTGATAATGATCATTTAACTTCATCACAATTCGCCCCGGCTACTCCTGAGAATCGTTTCAATATGGAACGATGAATTTTTATTACGTGCCAAATTGGAACGAAATTAATTTTATTTTTTTATTGCTGGGCTCATTTAGAGTTCGGCCATTGCTGATGAAAGGCGAATGCCGGGTGTTGTGTCCCCGGCAAGTTAGCCCGGCGTCCCTATTTTTTATCTTTTGAGTCCATAAACTATGAGAAGATCAAAACGATTCGAAGTGCTTGCGAAGCGCCCTGTAAATCAGGATGGGCTGATTGGCGAATGGCCTGAAGAGGGGCTGATCGCCATGGAAAGCCCCTACGATCCGGCGTCGTCGGTGAAGGTAGAGAATGGTCGTATTGTTGAGCTGGACGGTAAGAGCCGCGCCGAGTTCGACATGATTGACCGTTTTATTGCCGACTACGCGATTAACGTGGCTGAAACCGAACGGGCAATGCGGCTCGACGCGCTGGAGATCGCCAGAATGCTGGTGGATATCCACGTTAGCCGGGAAGAGATTGTTGCTATTACCACCGCCATCACGCCGGCGAAAGCGGTGGAGGTGATGGCGCAAATGAACGTGGTGGAAATGATGATGGCGCTGCAAAAAATGCGCGCCAGACGCACGCCGTCCAACCAGTGCCATGTCACCAACCTGAAAGATAACCCGGTACAGATTGCCGCCGACGCGGCTGAAGCGGGGATCCGTGGTTTTTCAGAACAGGAAACCACGGTCGGGATCGCCCGCTATGCACCGTTTAACGCCCTGGCGCTGCTGGTTGGTTCCCAGTGCGGTCGTCCTGGCGTACTCACGCAATGTTCCGTTGAGGAGGCGACTGAGCTGGAGCTGGGGATGCGCGGGTTAACCAGCTACGCCGAAACCGTGTCGGTATACGGTACAGAGTCGGTGTTTACCGACGGCGATGATACGCCGTGGTCAAAAGCTTTTCTCGCCTCGGCTTATGCTTCTCGCGGCCTGAAAATGCGTTATACCTCCGGCACCGGTTCGGAAGCGCTGATGGGGTATTCAGAGAGTAAATCGATGCTCTATCTGGAGTCGCGCTGTATTTTTATCACCAAAGGCGCGGGCGTACAGGGGCTGCAAAACGGCGCAGTCAGCTGTATCGGCATGACCGGCGCAGTGCCGTCGGGTATTCGCGCGGTACTGGCGGAAAACCTGATTGCTTCAATGCTCGACCTTGAAGTGGCCTCCGCCAATGACCAGACCTTTTCCCACTCAGATATTCGACGTACCGCCCGTACCCTGATGCAAATGCTGCCGGGTACCGACTTTATCTTCTCCGGCTATAGTGCCGTGCCGAACTACGACAACATGTTTGCCGGGTCGAACTTCGACGCGGAAGACTTCGATGATTACAACATTCTGCAACGCGATCTGATGGTTGACGGTGGTCTGCGTCCTGTAACCGAAGAAGAAACCATCGCCATCCGCAATAAGGCGGCGCGCGCCATTCAGGCGGTGTTCCGCGAACTGGGTCTGCCGCTGATTAGCGATGAGGAAGTTGAGGCCGCCACTTATGCTCACGGCAGCAAAGATATGCCCGCGCGCAATGTGGTGGAAGATCTGGCCGCCGTGGAAGAGATGATGAAGCGCAATATCACCGGGCTGGATATCGTCGGCGCACTAAGCCGTAGCGGCTTCGAAGATATCGCCAGTAACATCCTCAATATGCTGAGACAGCGCGTCACCGGTGATTACCTGCAAACGTCGGCCATTCTGGATCGCCAGTTTGAGGTGGTAAGCGCTGTTAACGACATTAATGATTATCAGGGACCAGGCACCGGCTATCGTATTTCTGCCGAGCGCTGGGCGGAAATTAAAAATATCGCGGGCGTGGTTCAGCCTGGCTCAATTGAATAAGGCGGTACACCGTGGAATGCACAACTGAACGTAAGCCGGTTTTCACCTTGCAGGTCAGCGAAGGCGAGGCGGCTAAAGCGGACGAACGCGTAGATGAAGTGGTGATTGGCGTCGGTCCGGCCTTTGATAAGTACCAGCACAAAACCCTGATTGATATGCCGCATAACGCGATTCTTAAAGAGCTGGTGGCGGGGATCGAAGAAGAGGGGCTGCATGCGCGGGTGGTCAGAATTCTGCGCACCTCGGATGTTTCTTTTATGGCGTGGGACGCGGCAAACCTCAGCGGTTCCGGCATTGGGATTGGTATCCAGTCGAAGGGAACCACGGTGATTCATCAGCGCGATCTGCTGCCGCTGAGTAACCTTGAACTGTTCTCTCAGGCTCCACTACTGACGCTGGAAACCTATCGTCAGATTGGTAAAAACGCCGCGCGCTATGCGCGTAAAGAGTCGCCTTCGCCGGTACCGGTGGTCAATGACCAGATGGTGCGCCCTAAATTTATGGCCAAGGCCGCGCTGTTCCACATTAAAGAAACCAAACACGTGGTGCAGGATGCTGCGCCCGTCACGCTGCATATTGCACTGGTAAGGGAATGACTATGAACGACAACATCATGACCGCGCAGGATTACCCATTAGCGACCCGTTGCCCGGAGAAAATCCAGACGCCTGGCGGGAAACCGTTAACCGACATTACCCTTGAGAATGTGCTGGCAGGCAAGGTCGGGCCGCAGGATGTGCGTATTTCTCAGCAAACGCTGGAGTACCAGGCGCAGATTGCCGAACAGATGCAGCGTCACGCCGTGGCGCGCAATTTCCGTCGCGCGGCGGAACTGATTACCATCCCGGATGCTCGCATTTTGGAGATATACAATGCGCTACGTCCGTTTCGTTCTTCATTTGCGGAACTACAGGCGATTGCCGATGAGCTGGAGCACACCTGGCATGCCACGGTGAACGCCGCCTTTGTCCGCGAGTCGGCAGAGGTGTATCAGCAGAGAAACAAGCTGCGTAAAGGCAGCCAGTGACGGAGGACGCATGCCGTTAATCGCCGGGATTGATATCGGCAATGCCACCACCGAAGTGGCGTTGGCGCAGCATGGACGGTTTATTGCCAGCGGAATTGTCGCCACCACGGGCATGAAAGGGACGCGGGACAATATTGCCGGAGTGGTGGCCTCTCTGCAGCAGGCACTGGATAAAACGTCGTGGTCGCTTCAGGACGTGGCGAAAATCTGCATCAATGAGGCCGCGCCAGTGATTGGTGATGTGGCGATGGAAACCATCACTGAAACCATCATTACGGAATCGACAATGATTGGCCATAACCCGCAGACGCCGGGGGGAGTCGGCGTGGGGATGGGAACCACCATCAGCGTGGATAAGCTGGCATCACTGAGTGAGGATCGCTTTGCGCAGGGCTGGATCCCGCTGGTGGGCGAAGAGATCGATTTCCTCGAAGCGGTCTGGCTTATCAATGCGGCGCTCGATCGTGGGATCAACGTGGTGGCGGCGATCCTGAAAAAAGATGATGGCGTGCTGGTGAACAATCGCCTGCGTCGGGCAATGCCGGTGGTCGATGAAGTCACGCTACTGGAGAAGGTGCCGGAAGGTGTGCTGGCGGCGGTGGAAGTTGCGGCCGCAGGGCAGGTGGTGCGGGTATTGTCGAATCCTTACGGCATCGCGACCTTTTTTTCCCTGACGCCGGAGGAAACGCAAACCATCGTCCCTATCGCCAGGGCGCTGATTGGCAACCGCTCCGCCGTGGTGCTGAAAACGCCGCAGGGGGATGTGCAGTCGCGAACGATCCCGGCGGGTAAGATCTTTATCCGTGGCGAAAAGCGCGGTGGTGAAGCCGACGTAGCGCAGGGCGCACAGGCCATTATGCAGGCGATGAGCGCCTGTGCGCCCGTGTGCGATATCCGCGGTGAATCGGGTACGCACGCGGGCGGGATGCTTGAGCGGGTGCGTAAGGTGATGGCCTCGCTGACCGGTCACGACATGAACGCTGTGCATATTCAGGATCTTCTGGCGGTGGATACGTTTATTCCCCGCGAGGTGCAGGGGGGCATTGCCGGGGAATGCTCAATGGAGAACGCCGTTGGCATTGCGGCGATGGTGAAATCCGATCGCTTACAGATGCAGGCTATCGCCAGCGAGCTGAGTGCGCGGCTAAACACGCCCGTCGAAGTCGGTGGCGTGGAAGCCAACATGGCCGTAGCGGGCGCGTTAACGACGCCTGGATGCGCCGCGCCGCTGGCGATCCTCGATTTAGGCGCAGGATCCACCGATGCCGCCATTATTAATAGCGATGGCGTAGTGAAGGCGGTACACCTTGCCGGGGCGGGGAATATGGTCAGCCTGTTGATTCAAACGGAACTGGGCTTAAGCGATCTGTTTTTGGCAGAGGAAATTAAAAAATACCCGCTGGCCAAAGTGGAGAGCCTGTTCAGCATTCGCCACGAGAACGGCGCGGTCGAGTTTTTTCGTGAACCGCTCAGCCCGTCAGTATTTGCCAAAGTGGTGTATCTGAAAGACGGCGAGTTGATCCCGGTCGATAACCAGATCTCACTGGAGAAGATTCGTCTGGTGCGCCGTCAGGCCAAAGAGAAAGTCTTTGTTACCAACTGCCTGCGCGCGTTACGCCAGGTCTCACCTGGTGGATCCATTCGCGATATCACTTTTGTGGTGCTGGTAGGCGGCTCATCGCTGGATTTTGAAATTCCGCAGATGATCACCGATGCGCTGGCGCATTACGGCGTTGTCGCCGGGCAGGGCAACATCCGGGGTACTGAAGGCCCGCGCAATGCGGTGGCGACCGGGCTGGTTTTAGCCGGAGAAGCAAAAAAGTAGCGCAGAAAACAGCCGCGCAAGCGTTTAGCTGCGGGGTAAGTCAAAGAAAGGCGATGTTCTCTTTGATATCCCGGCGGAGTTGGGTACATAGTATCAAGGTGTCTCTCACGTGGTTAATTTTAAGGATAAGAGCATGCCAACAGCAATTGAGAAAGCCTTGGATTTTATTGGTGGTATGAACACATCGGCGTCAGTACCCCATTCAATGGATGAAAGTACCGCTAAGGGAATTTTAAAGTATTTGCATGATTTAGGCGTGCCAGTAAGCCCGGAAGTTGTGGTGGCACGGGGTGAGCAGGAGGGATGGAATCCTGAGTTCACGAAAAAAGTGGCCGGATGGGCAGAAAAAGTCGCCTCCGGTAACCGCATCCTTATCAAAAACCCAGAGTATTTTTCAACCTACATGCAGGAGCAGCTCAAAGAACTCGTGTGAGCTGACTATCGAATAAAACGCTAACGGACGTTTCCATCTAAGGATGGCGGCGTCCAGAAGGGTTACCATATGCTGCTTATTGAGCAGTCATATCTAAACGGAAGATTAATAAAAAAGGACCTGCGATTTCTCGCAAGCCCTTGATATTTGGTGGCCCCTGCTGGACTTGAACCAGCGACCAAGCGATTATGAGTCCCAAACTTAAGGCTTATAAAACAATAAGTTACTTTAATTTCAACGCCTTGCGCCGTCGAATAGTGGGGAATATGAAAGCATAGTGAATAGGTTTGCTGCCATTTTGCTGCCATCAAATCAGATTTAAGGGGTTGTACTCCACTGCTTCTGTCAGATGGTCTGGGGCGAAATGAGCATAGCGCATCGTCACCTTAATATCAGTGTGTCCAAGGATACGCTGCAGTACAAGAATGTTACCCCCGCGCATCATAAAGTGGCTTGCAAATGTGTGCCGTAGAACGTGTGACAGCTGCCCGTCAGGTAGCTCAATCCCCGCTCGCTTAATTGCCCCACGAAACGCAGAATAGCACCCCGTAAAGACTGGTTTTGATGTTCTTAGTTTTGGGAGTATTTCGTAAAGCTCATCACTTATTGGAACGGCGCGGTTTTTCTTGCCCTTGGTTTTGATATAAGTGATTTTGCCGGGGCTTATTTGCTTGCCTGTCAGTGACTCCGCCTCGCCCCATCGTGCGCCGGTTGCAAGGCATATCTTTACTATAGTTACTAAATCTTCCGCCTTGCTTTTCTCGCACTCAGCCAGAAGCTGCTTAACTTCTTCAACTGTCAGCCAGGCTAGCTCTGCCTCATCGATTTTAAATTCCCGGACGTTTTCGAGCGGATTGGGCGCACTCCAGTCATCCAGTCTTTTCAGTTCGTTGAACATGGCGCGGAAATACGCCAGCTCAAGATTAACGGTACGGGGAGTCACTGCTTTTACCCGATCAGAACGTGTAATTTTCCCGCTTAAACGTTGTTCACGGTAGGTTGCAAAAAGCTTGGCGTTAAATTCAGTAGCGAGAGGGTTTCCCATAGCAAAGCAGGCAAACTCCATTGCGCCCTTACGCTTTAGGTCATCAGAAAGTGTAACGCCATGAGCGTTGAACCAGGTTTCAACAAGGTCAGTAACTCGCCGCTTATCTGCTTTTTCCCCTAGCCAGGGCTTGTCCTGCGCTTGATCCTTAATATGGCGCTCAAAGGCCATGGCTTCCCCCTTGGTGGCGAATTGACGGCGAATACGCCGCCCATCCCTACCGTTGGGGAAGACCTGAGCCTGCCACTTACCATTAGATAGTTTTGTTACAGCCAATTATTTTACCTTTGAGAAATGAGGTCTTGAGCAAATTTAGTCAAGCCTGGCTTACCCTCTTCCAGATAGCAGCAATTTTTGAAGTTATCGCTCCAGCTTCCGCTTGCGGTCATTAATTGGTCAGGGTTACGGATGTTGCCGTACTTACGCAACAGATTTTCCGCTTGCTTTCTGGTTATGGAAAAATCGAATTTTTCCGCAGTTAGGTATTCAAATTTTTTGGTTTGGAGGTCAATGGATAAAGGTAGGACTGTAACTTTCACGCTTTTAGCTGGAGTCTGAAAAAGAGTACGGTATACAGCGTAAACGGACGCTTTATCTGACTCATATTTTATTTCTTTTGAATCTTTAGAGTAGATGCTTGGTGATATTTGAATATGCAAAGGATTTTGCGCTAAAACCTTAAATGCCGGGTACTCAACCCCATTTACGCTGTATGATGAGTAATCGTTATAATCATCCATTAACTTGCTGATGCTTTCGTACTGTTCAGGTGCTGCACTGACAGCAAAAGAAGTCATGATTAAAAAAGATATGAGCGTTTTTTTCATTTTAATTTCCTTAATACCTAATAAGTCATTCCATAAATTCTGTTTTGCCAATGGCTTTACCCAAAATTTTCACATCGGCGGCATTACATTCAAAAGATGCCTTTCCGTTTTCAACTCTTACGCGACCACCAGGCAATCTGTACATTTCGCGGATACTGATAACACCATCCATTTCAGTTAACCAAAATCCATCTACAAGCTCACCTGCGAAATCATCGACTATCCAGATCGCACTATCTAGTCCAACAAGGCGGGGCGAGGTTGTGCCTGTTGGGATAAGTTCCGGTGCAACATCAATCTGCTTTTGGTTTTTTACTACCCCATTTTGGATGGTTAAATAACTCAATTGGAGTGTTTTTTGCGCTTGAGGCATCTCATTTGTGTTTTCAATATGTGTTTCCATTTTGGGGGCTTCGCCGCGTCCAAAAACTAACCAATCTAAAGACGCACCAGTTTCCATGGCACATATCAAAACCCAATCCGCAGGAAAGTTACCACGAGTAACCCTATTAGCCATGGTGCTTTGTGACACATCAAGATGTCTGCATAACGCCTGTCGTGAGGTAAAGCCATAAGCTGCACAAATACGTTCGATAGGGTCTTTACCGCCATGGGGTAGCTGAATTGACTTACGATTAGTGAAATCTTGTTGTTGACCTTTCCAATTTTGGATCATAGTATTTACGCAAAGTGAGTTGTTATCGAATAGTGTTGAACGCTCCCGAATAGTGTAGAGAACGTCACAACTGAGGAATAGTGCATCATGAATCGTAATTTTTCAATGCGCCCCAGCATCAACCTTGTGGTATCTGAGCCATTCATCACACTGGATGAGTTCTGTCGCCGTACTGGTTACAAGCCTAGTTATGCCCGTCAAATGATCCGGGAAAACCGCCTGCCCATCAGGAAAAAAGCCGGAGTTAACAGCCTTATCGAAATCAACATGTTCGCGTTGACGATGGAAGCGGCCCAAGGCTGCGAAGTCGCAATGCAAGCCTGATAGTTCCATTTTGGGATAGAAAAGGATTTACATCATGTTTGATTATCGTGTTTCCAAACATCCGCACTTTGACGAAGCCTGCCGGGCATTTGCGCTGCGTCACAACATGGCTAAGCTGGCGGAACGTGCGGGAATGAACGTCCAGACGCTGCGTAACAAACTGAACCCGGAGCAACCGCATCAGCTCACTCCGTCGGAAATCTGGCTGCTTACCGATCTTACTGAGGACTCCACGCTGGTTGACGGTTTTCTGGCTCAGATTCACTGCTTGCCATGCGTGCCGATGAACGAAGTGGCAAAAGAGAAGCTACCGCATTACGTCATGAGCGCTACTGCTGAAATCGGACGTGTTGCCGCTGGTGCCGTATCGGGTGATGTGAAAACCACCGCAGGCCGCCGCGATGTTATCAGCAGCATTAACTCTGTTACTCGTCTGATGGCACTGGCTGCCGTTTCGATGCAGGCGCGTTTGCAGGCTAACCCTGCGATGGCAAGCGCGGTGGATACCGTGACGGGCCTCGGCGCTTCGTTTGGTCTGATCTGAGGTGGTTATGCTGACTAAAGAACCATCTTTCGCGTCACTTCTCGTAAAGCAAAGCCCGGCAATGCACTACGGTCACGGCTGGATCATGGGCAAGGATGGCAAACGCTGGCACCCGTGCCGCTCTCAGGATGAACTGCTGGCTGACCTGTCCACAACCAAACAGGGGAAATCATGGCTATTGAAGGCGCTACGGCGACTGTTCCATTAAGCCCCAGTGAACGCCTGGACGGACTAAACCATATTGCGGAATTGAGGGCTAAAGTGTTTGGTCTGAATATTGAGCCGGAGCTTGAAAGGTTTATTAAAGATATGCGCGATCCACGCGACGTAAATAATAAACAGAATGAGCGGGCACTGGCAGCCATTTTTTATATGGCAAAAATTCCGGCAGAACGTCACGGCGTCAATATTAGTGATCTGACTACTGACGAAAAGCGGGAACTGGTGAAAGCAATGAATCATTTTCGTGCAGTGGTGAGCTTATTTCCCAAACGGCTAACCATGCCGAATTAATCCACAACAGAAATTAATGGCGTAAACCCGCCGGGCTTCTTATTGCCCAAATTCAGGAGAAACAACGATGCGAAATATTGAAACCCGTACCACTAAAACCGGACCAGATGATGCTGGTTTAAACCTGCTGTTGAGTGAAGCACGCAAAGAAGAACGCCGGGGACGTGCAGATGTGATGGCTGCGCGTCTGGATTCTTTAGCTGCTCGTATCGTGTCACGTCAGCTTAACCACACGGAAGCAGCTGAGCTGCTGCGTCAGGAAGCTGTGAAGATTCAGAACGAAGCGCAGGAGATCCACTGATGGCTGATTCAATGGACCTTGTACAGCAGCGCGTTGAAGAAGAACGCCAGCGCCACATCCACACCGCCCGTAATAAAGCGCCGGGCGTTTCCCGTGTTCTCTGCATTGATTGCGATGCACCGATCCCGCCAGCACGCCGCCGCGCCATTCCGGGCGTGCAGTGCTGCGTCACCTGTCAGGAAATCGCAGAGCTGAAAGGCAAACACTACAATGGAGGTGCTGTATGAGCATTATTAATACGACAATTAGCCAGCGTGCAAAACGTTGGCTTGATGATGGGCGCTTATTTATTGATACCGAAACTACTGGATTGGGTGATGATGCGGAAATCGTTGAGATCTGCATCATAGATAAAAATGGTTTTATTATGCTGAATACGCTAATTAAACCTACTAAGCCTATCCCCGATGAGGCTATCGCTATTCATGGCATTACCAATGAAATGGTTACTCATGCACCAACTTGGAAAGATGTTCATGGTGCAGTAGCCGATCTGTTCTTTAATTATGGATTCGTTATTTATAATGCTGATTATGATACTCGTCTGATTCGTCAAACAGCGGAATTAAATGGATTAGGGACGGACGGATTATCTTCATTTATGGATGAGTATTCTCTGTGCGCCATGAAGTTATATGCAGAATATCGTGGCGAACCGGGGAAATATCACGGTTATAAGTGGCATAAGTTAGTTGATGCCGCCGCGCATGAAGGGGTTGTGGTCGAGGGGCAGGCACACCGTGCTTTAGCGGATTGCAAAATGACAGTAGGTGTCATCAAAGCCTTGGCGCAAGGCGGTGCAGCATGACCATGAACCGCATAACCGATGAAAGTTTGAATCAACTTATAGCAATTGAGTCACTGGCTAGTGATAACGCTGGTGACGATAAGCGTCATGCTGACCAGATTTATCATTCAAATATTGTTTCCGCATTAGAGGAACTACGGGATTGCAGAAATTCTGCAGCATCACCGGTGGCTTGGACTGATGGAACCGAATTGCGCGAAATCGAACACGCGGCGGTTGCTGAAATGTGGGGCAAGCCGCACGGTTTTGGGCAGGATATAGCTCTTTATAAGGCTGCGCAGGCGGAACCGCCAATTGTTAATGATGTAGTCGGCATTATTGCGCTGCTACATGAAAACGAATGGGCAGATCACTGCACGAAAACAGCGCTAGGACAACAGCTGGAATATGAGATTACTAGGCTTATTAATAAAGCTCAGGCTAATCAGAACGTATCTCATTGGTCTAATCTGTGTCCTGATAATTTCCCAGCAACTCCTGCAAGCCGTGATCTGATTGGAGGGTGTCATTGGCTCGACTGGAACCAGCTAAGCGCTCTTGGCCTGATTGTTCGAGTTAATAAAGAAATTCTACACCCTATGGGATTGGCATTATTCCGCGATCCAGAAAGTGGTGTTTCGGATGGTGCCCTGATTGCCCCAGATGGTAAATGGCATTATGCAGATGATATTGAGAAAGGCGGTGCAAAATGAGCACCATTCTGAAATGGGCGGGAAATAAAACCGCCATCATGCCGGAACTGATTAAGCACCTTCCTGCTGGTCCGCGACTGGTTGAACCTTTCGCAGGTTCATGCGCTGTAATGATGGCGACAGACTATCCTCATTATCTTGTCGCGGATATTAATCCAGACCTGATTAATCTTTATCAGGTGATTAAGAATGATGTTGAATACTTCATCGAAGAGGGCCGATATCTTTTTGAAGCCCGTAATGATTCAGAGGCATATTATAAGACGAGACAGGAGTTTAACTTGCGCCATGGTGGCGCAATTGAACGCGCATTGTATTTCTTATATTTAAATCGCTATGGTTATCGCGGACTGTGTCGCTATAACTTGAAAGGCTATTTTAATGTTCCTTACGGTAATTATAAAAAACCGTACTTCCCTGAAAACGAAATACGCGCATTTGCAGAAAAAGCAAAACGCGCAACGTTTATCTGCGCCAGTTATGACGAGACGCTGGCACTGCTGCAGACGGGTGATGTGGTTTATTGTGATCCGCCATATGACGGCACGTTTAATGGTTATCACACTGCCGGTTTTACAGAGGACGATCAGTATCATCTGGCGTCTATTCTTGAGCGCCGTTCATCAGAAGGTCATCCGGTTATCGTGTCCAACAGCGACACATCCCTGACCTGTTCGCTTTATCGTAATTTCACTCGCCACCGTATCACCGCAAAGCGCAGCATGGGCGTGGCTGCCGGTGATAGTAAGTCCGCAGCGGAAATAATCGCCGTTTCAGGAGCAACACGCTTTAACCGGGTTTATTCCACCCACGGGGATGTGTGCTCGGTTATTTTAGAGGTGCGGGCGTGACGGTAGGCAAGTTCGCGTCCCACAATGCACCAACCACCGGCGGCTCGAATGAGGCCGCCGTGGCCTTTTCATGGAGTAACCCTAAAAAAGCGGTTAACCCATACCTGGACCCGGCGGAAGTTGCGCCGGAGTCTGCGCTTTCAAACCTGATCGCTCTTTACGCTGCGGATAACGAGCAGGAGCAGCTGCGTCGTGAGGCGCTGAGCGATGAGGTCTGGGAACGCTATTTCTTCAATGAATCCCGTGATCCTGTCCAGCGCGAAATGGAGCAGGACCGGCTGATTAGTCGTGCCAAAATGGCGCGCGAGCAGCAGCATTTTAATCCCGACCTGGTCATTCTGGCTGACGTTAACGCCATGCCGTCCCATATCAGCAAGCCTCTGCTGGAGCGGATTAAATATTTCCATAGTCTGGGCAGAGCAAAAGCCTATTCCCGCTACCTGCGCGAAACCATCAGGCCGTGTCTTGAGCGGCTGGAGCGCGTGCGTGACAGTCAGGTGTCTGCCTCTTTCCGGTTCATGGCGAGTCATGACGGGCTGGAGGGGATGCTGGTACTGCCTGAAATGAATCAGGATCAGGTCAAGCGCCTTTCCACGCTGGTTGCGGCACATATGAGCATGTGTCTCGATGCGGCCTGCGGTGATCTGTTTGTCAGCGATGATGTAAAACCAGAAGAAATCCGCCAGGCATGGGAAAGGGTTGCTGCAGAAGCCATGCGCCTTGAGGTCATCCCGCCAGCGTTTGAGCAGTTACGCCGCAAAAAGCACCGCCGCAAGCCGGTGCCTTATGAACTGATCCCATCGTCGCTGGCGCGTATGCTGTGCGCGGACTGGTGGTATCGAAAATTGTGGCAGATGCGCTGCGAGTGGCGGGAGGAACAGCTGCGTGCCGTTTGCCTGGTCAACAAAAAAGCGTCCCCGTATGTCAGCTATGAAGCCGTGATCCACAAACGCGAGCAGCGCCGCAAATCGCTGGAGTTCTTCCGCTCGCATGAGCTGGTCAACGAAGACGGCGACACGCTGGACATGGAAGACGTGGTGAACGCCAGCAACAGCAACCCGGCACACCGCCGTAATGAAATGATGGCCTGCGTTAAGGGGCTGGAGCTGATAGCAGAAATGCGCGGAGACTGCGCAGTGTTCTATACCATCACCTGCCCGTCACGCTTCCACGCAACGCTCAACAACGGCAGACCTAATCCGAAGTGGACCAGCGCTACCGTCCGGCAGAGCAGTGACTATCTGGTTGATACGTTCGCCGCTTTCCGCAAGGCCATGCACAAGGCCGGGATGCGCTGGTATGGCGTCCGCGTGGCAGAGCCGCACCATGACGGCACCGTGCACTGGCATCTTCTGTGCTTCATGCGCAAAAAAGACCGCCGTTCAATCACTGCGATGCTGCGCAAGTTTGCCATCCGTGAAGACCGCGAGGAACTGGGCACCAATACCGGGCCGCGCTTCAAGTCCGAACTAATCAACCCGCGCAAGGGCACGCCGACCAGCTACATCGCCAAATACATCAGCAAGAACATAGACGGGCGAGGGCTGGCTAAAGAAATCAGCAAAGAAACCGGCAGATCACTGCGTGACAGTGCCGAGCATGTCACCGCCTGGGCGTCACTGCACCGTGTCCAGCAGTTCCGTTTCTTTGGTATTCCGGGGCGTCAGGCATACCGCGAGCTGCGTTTGCTGGCTGGTCAGGCGGCGAGAGTGCAGGGCGAACGCAAAGCGGGCGCACCGGTACTGGATAACCCGCGTCTGGATGCGGTACTGGCGGCTGCAGATGCGGGCTGCTTTGCCACCTACATCATGAAGCAGGGCGGTGTACTGGTTCCCCGCAAACATCACCTTGTCCGCACGGCATATGAGCTTAACGACGAACCGAGCGCCTACGGCGATCACGGTATTCGTATCTATGGCATCTGGTCCCCGATTGTGGAGGGCAAGATTTGCACGCACGCGGTGAAGTGGAAAAAGGTTCGTAAGGCCGTTGACGTTCAGGAGGCGACAGCCGACCAGGGCGCTTGCGCCCCTTGGACTCGTGGCAATAACTGTCCCCCTGTTGAAAATTTGAACCAAACAGGGGGGGATTTACCCGATATTAAAACCATGGATGAGAAGGAGTTGCAGGAATATCTTCACAACATGGGCCAGAAGGAACGGCGGGAGCTGACAGCCAGGTTAAGGCTGGTAAAACCAAAGCGGAAAAAAGCATACAAACAGACTATTTCGGATCAGCAGCGCCTGCAGCTTGAGGCAGAGCTGAGTTCAAGAGGGTTCGATGGTAGCGAGTCAGAGATTGACCTGCTTCTGCGCGGCGGCAGTATTCCGTCAGGTGGAGGGCTGCGTATTTTTTACCGCAATCACCGCCTGCAGGAAGATGACAAATGGCGTCAGTGGTACTGATGCCGCAGCTTTAACAATTCCTGCTCTTATTGATCCGTGTCAGAGCTATCTGATTGAGAATAAAAAAAGCGTTTTACAATTAGAAATCTCTACTATACTGTATATATAAACAGTGTATATACATACAGTTATGTTGTGTATCTGAAGTAATGATAGGAGGGAAAATGCAGGACTATCTTTTGGAGTCGTTGAAACTCCAGCGCATTGATTTTTTTATCAAGCTTGTAGCGGCTAGTGAGTGCAGCGACGAAGAAAAGCGGCTGGCTATCCAGTGGGTGTCCGAACTGACTGACGAGCTGATGGCGAAAATCCGCAGCCATGAATACTGCCGGTCGATGGACGTAACCAGTTAAGGGAAATCTGTATGCGCATTGAAATAATGATCGATAAAGAGCAGAAGATTAGCCAGGCTACACTGGACGCCCTTGAATCCGAGCTTTACCGTAATTTGCGCCCTCTGTATCCCAAAACAGCAATTCGTATCCGTAAGGGCAGCGCCAACGGCGTTGAGCTGAGCGGGTTAAAACTGGATGAAGACAAAAAGCGAGTGATGGAAATAATGCAGCAGGTCTGGGAGGACGACAGCTGGTTACATTAGCGAACGTTGCGGACGATAAAACTGGTTTTTTACCGTCCGCAAGGTTGAACAACGAGCTATGCGAGGCGTTAGTGCTGTTGTGCATGTCTATGCCGCATGAAATCGCATGATCGTTTGAGGATCGTTTTTGCTGAGGCCCGCCAGAACTGGCGGGCTTTTGCTTATGTCATGCAGGTGCATGAAAACCACTACACAAAGCGGGCAGGCGTGGCGGGGATACGAGCGCGCGCAACGGGGTGAAATGGTGAAAATCCGGCGCAATCTCCGGCACGCTGGCGGCTTCAATTGGTGAGGGTGAGAGAGCGGCAGCAAAAAAGAAGCGCCCCGCAGAATGCTGCTGGGGCGCTGTGAGGGGCGGTCTTGTTGTCGTGGTGCGGTGGGTCAGTCGTTGCGCTTGTCTTCTGTCAGTCCCAGCGTGTACGGCTCAAAGCGGATCACTTCTTCTCCAAGCCAGTCGTTAAGCTCCTGCAGTCGCTTCTGCAGCGGCATCAGCTCGTTGCGGACAAAGACGCGGCTGGCCTTTTCCACATCACCAAAGCCGCCGGTATTGTTGGGAATAATGCCCATCATCTGCGGCGGTACGCGGTGCGCTGCCATCATGTCATCGCGGCTCACGTTCTTGATGTTCAGAAACTCATCTTTCGCCGCAACCTCTGATAACGGGATGATCTGGATGCCGTCCTTTTTGCCGTTGGGCGAATACATAAACAGGTTGCGGAAGTTGCCCGGCCCTTTGGCGCTTTTCATTGCCTGGCGGATATTGTTCACGTCCTCCTGGTTCTGTGCTGCGTCGGTCATGTACATGATGAAGCCTGCGTGGCTGCCGTTGATGTAATACTTCCGGCGGAACAGCGTTGCGGACTCGTTGAGCAGGGTTGACGGGATGGCGGAGAGATAGCCGGGCAGCCCGTAAATCTCCTGGTTAATATCCGGCTCCAGCAGATGAAAGATATTGCCCTGCGTAAATTCATAGGGCTGCGTGGTCAGGCCATACTGCACAAACCAGTAGGTGTCGAGGTCCACGCCTCGCCGTGTGTACTTCGCCAGCGCTGGCTCCAGTGAGAGAACGCCGCCGAGCCGGTTGGTGCGCTTTTCCAGATAGGCGTTACCGAACACCAGATAATCCTGGACGAAACGGGCAAAAGCCTGCTGGCTGAGCAGGCGGTGCGGGATGTAGGTACTGCTGAGAATGTCACGCTTAACGGCAATCGGTGAGCTGTGATGCACGGCGGCGCGATAGGTTCGCGCCAGTCCGTCAAAGCTCACAGGCGGCTCATACCACTTATCCATCTGCACGCATTCCACGTAATCCAGCAGCTCACGGCGGTCCAGTACCGGGATTGGATCGCCAAAGCTGAACGCTTCGGCGTGAGTTGTGTTCTTCTGCTGCGCGGCTTCCTGTACTGGCGCGGTACTGGTCAGGGCGTCGTGTTCACTCATTAAAAAATCTCCACAATGTTGCTGGTATTGGCGGCCTCGCCCTGCAGCGGTTCGTTAAACAGCGCGTGCATCGTTGCCCAGGCCAAATCTGCGTGGCTGGCTTCTTCGCTGCGGCTGGCTTCATAGGTTGGGCGGTTGCCGCTGGCGGTGGTGGCCCGGCGGATAGCCATAAAGGACTGCGCAATGTCGGTATGCCCGGCGTCGAACTCCAGACGCCGGTGGCTGATAATGTCGTATGCCTTGAGCACCAGGGCGTTTTTGACGTTGGGGTTGTAGACAAATTCCCGTACGGCAGGAAAGAACGCTTTCACGTTCTCGTAGACACCGTGACCGACGCCGGTCGAGTCGATACCGATATAGGTCACGTTGTACTGCTGCGTCAGCTTTTTGATAGCGTCAGCCTGGGCGCGGAAGTCCATCCCGCGCCACTGGTGCCGCTCAAGAATGCGGAACTTGCCGCCCGGTACAGTTGGTGGTGCCACAACCACACACCCGGCGCTGTCACCGTTCTGCGTGCCTTTCGCCGGGTCGTATCCGATCCAGACTTCGCGCCAGCCAAACGGGCGCAGCGCCAGAGCCTGAAAATCGGACCAGACTTCCCAACTGTCTACCATGCACGCCTGCAGCTCGCTGAGCGGGAACACTGACGCCAGATCGTCAATAAATTCGCACATCAGCAGGTTCTGGTATTCGTCAGGGCTGTACTCCATGCGCAACTGGTCCAGGTCGAACAGATTACAGCCGCCGCGCACCGCATCCTCTACGGTGACGATCTGGCGATACTGTCCGTCCGGGCAGAGCACGCCGCGCGCAAGGTTGCTGTGGGTCAGGTCAATATCCACCTTGTCCGCTTTGGCGCGGCCCCGGTTGAACAGCGCGCCGGACCAGAACGGATACGCGCTGTGGGTCAGGCTGGACGGCGTGGAAAAGTAGGTTTGTCGCCATTTCTTGTGAATGGCCATACCGGAGGCCACCTTGCGCAGCTCCTGGAATTTCGGTATCCAGAAATATTCATCAAGGTACAGATTGCCGTGGTAGCTCTGCGCCGTGCGGGCGTTGGTGCCGAGGAAGTACAGGCACGCGCCGTTGCTGAGCGTCATCGGGTCGCCTTTCAGCTCAACATCCACCTCTTTTGCAAAGTCGATGATGTACTGCTTAAAGACGTGCGCCTGCGCCTTACTGGCTGAGAGGAAGATCTGGTTGCGCCCGGTGGTGATGGCATCAATCAGCGCTTCGCGGGCAAAAAAGTATGTTGCCCCAATCTGACGTGATTTAAGCAGGTTGCGAATGCGGTGTTTTACGCCTGCCTGCCACCAGTGGCGCTGATATTCAAACATGCCGTTGCGGAAGATTTCTTCCAGCTTTTCGGTCTGTTCATCGGTGAAAACATTCTTTTCGGGCTGGCGGCGCGGCCCTTTGTTACGGTTGGCAACTTTCGGGTTTAAGTCTGCTTCGTTGCCGCCATCGTTAAATTTACCGATCCGGGCGTGGCGCTCTGACTGGCGCGCCAGCAGGTCAATTTCCTTGAAGTCTTTCCCTTCTTTCTGCTCCTTCATAATGAGCTGGCAGTAACGTGCGGCGGTGGTGAGCTGCATCTGATCCAGCGGCCCATAGTCGCCCCACTTGTCGCGCTTCTTCCAGCTGTGAACGGTTGCAACTTTCTCGCCCAGCATTTCAGCAATGCGGGCTACGCGGTATCCCTGAAAGTACAGCAGCATGGCCTGCCGACGGGGATCGAGGTCTGCGGGGGTCAGTGTCGTGTTCATGGCCCAAACATACGGCCTTGGATGGAGGCTTTCCCCGGCTGCGGTTTGTGTGGTTTACCGTACAAATACAGCGCGTTGTCTCACTCCCCCCATCACCGCAAACATAAGGCTCCAGTAAGTTATTTCTAACGGAGCACGGCTCATGACAGTGAAAGCAAAGCGTTTCCGTATCGGGGTGGAAGGTGCCACCACTGACGGGCGCGAGATCCAGCGTGAATGGCTGGTACAGATGGCTGCCAGCTACAACCCGACGGTCTATACCGCGCTGATTAACCTTGAGCACATCAAGTCTTATCTGCCGGACAGCACCTTTAACCGCTACGGCAGGGTGACGGGGCTGGTTGCAGAAGAAATCCAGGACGGCCCGCTGGCGGGCAAGATGGCGCTTTATGCCGATATCGAACCCACGGACGCCCTGGTGGAACTGGTGAAGAAAGGCCAGAAGCTGTTCACCTCCATGGAGGTCAGCACGAAGTTTGCCGACACCGGCAAAGCCTATCTTGTGGGGCTGGGTGCGACGGACGATCCTGCGAGCCTGGGCACCGAAATGCTGGCTTTCAGCGCCAGTGCAGCACATAACCCGCTGGCAAACCGTAAGCTGAACCCTGAAAACCTGTTTTCGGAAGCGGTTGAAACGCTGATTGAACTGGAAGAAGCCCAGGACGAAAAGCCGTCCCTCTTTGCCCGCGTCACCGCGCTGTTCACCAAAAAAGAGCAGACCGACGATGCGCGATTCTCTGATGTGCATAAAGCCGTGGAGCTGGTCGCTACTGAGCAGCAGATCCTGAGCGAGCGCACTGATAAATCCCTGTCCGATCAGGACCAGCGCCTTTCTGAGCTGGAGTCCTCCCTGCAGGAGCAGCAGACCGCCTTTGCCGAGTTACAGCAGCAGCTGAGCCGTGAAGACAGCCGCAAAGATTACCGCCAGCGCGCGCCGGGCGGTGACGCACCGGCAGGCACCCTGACCAATTGCTGATGGAGCATAAAACCCGATGAAAAAGAAAACCCGCTTTGCCTTTAACGCTTACCTGCAGCAACTGGCGCGCCTGAACGGTGTGGAAGTTGAAGAACTGTCCAGCAAGTTTACCGTGGAGCCGTCCGTGCAGCAGACGCTGGAAGACCAGATCCAGCAGTCCGCCGCTTTCCTGACGGTTATTAACATCACGCCGGTCACTGAGCAGTCCGGTCAGTTGCTGGGGCTGGGCGTTGGCAGCACCATTGCCGGAACCACCGATACCACCACCAAAGAGCGCGAGCCTACCGATCCTACGCTGATGGAAGACGTGGAATACAAATGCGAGCAGACCAACTTTGATACGGTGCTGACCTACGCAAAACTGGACATGTGGGCGAAATTCCAGGACTTCCAGGTGCGTATTCGCAACGCCATCGTCAAGCGTCAGGCGCTGGACCGCATCATGATCGGCTTTAACGGCGTGAAGCGCGCCAAAACCTCCAACCGTGCTGAAAACCCGCTGCTGCAGGACGTCAATAAAGGCTGGCTGCAGAAAATCCGCGAAGACGCGCCGGATCACGTCATGGGCAGCAAAACCGCAGAAGACGGCACCACTACTGCAGAACCAGTAAAAGTAGGTCCGGGTGGTAAGTATGTAAATCTTGACGCGGTGGTGATGGATACCGTCAACGAGCTGATCGATGTGGAGTATCAGGATGATGACGAGCTGGTTGTTGTCTGCGGACGTGAACTGCTGTCTGACAAGTATTTCCCGCTGGTCAACAAAGAGCAGGACAACAGCGAGAAAATCGCCGCCGATCTGATCATCAGCCAGAAACGCATGGGCGGCCTGCAGGCTGTGCGCGCGCCTTTCTTCCCGGCAAATGCCATGCTGATCACCCGTCTGGATAACCTGTCCATCTACTGGCAGGAAGACACCCGCCGCCGTTCAGTTATCGACAACCCGAAACGCGACCGGATTGAAAACTTTGAATCCGTCAACGAGGCGTATGTGGTCGAGGACTACCGCTGCGCGGCGCTGGTAGAAAACATCGAAATCGGTGATTTCAGCGCGCCTGCCGCACCGGAAAGTGGGGAATAACGCATGAGCCTGAGTCCCGCACGGCAGCACCGCCTGCGCATTCAGGCTGAACAGGCCGCCCGTGAGGGCGGCAGTGTTCGCCATGCGTCGGGCTATGACCTGATGCTGCTGCAGTTGGCAGAAGACCGCCGCCGCCTCAAGGGCGTCCAGTCCACGGTGAAAAAGGCGGAAATCAAGGTGGAACTGCTGCCGAAATATTCCGCCTGGGCGGAGGGCGTGCTGGCTGCCGGAGGTGCGCAGCAGGATGACGTGCTGATGTACGTGATGCTGTGGCGTATCGACGCCGGTGATTATGCCGGTGCGCTCGAAATCGGGCGCCATGCGCTGCGCCATGGCTGGGTGATGCCTCTGGGCAACCGTAACGTGCAGACCGTGCTGGCAGAAGAAATGGCAGACGCGGCGCAAAGCGCTCTGCTTGCCGCTGCCGGTTTTGATGCCGATCTGCTTCTGCAGACGCTGGACCTGACCACCGATCTGGATATGCCGGACCAGTCGCGGGCGCGCCTGCATAAAGCCATCGGTGCTGTACTGAGCGAAAGCAACCCGGCGTCTGCCCTGAATCACCTTACCCATGCGCTGCAGCTTGATCCCCGCTGTGGCGTGAAAAAAGAAAAGCAGCAGCTGGAGCGCAGACTGCGCAATGACAGCCGCTAAAGAACGTGCCCCGCGCACGGGCGGCACGGGGTGGCGAAAGGCATTGCCGCATCAAAACCCCGTCCACCGCCCACTTATTCAGGAGAAAGCCGCATGAAGTTTGTTGCGCCCGAACAGGCACCGGAACAGGCGGAGGTCATCAAAAACACGCCGTTCTGGCCTGATGTGGACCTGTCGGAATTTCGCAGTGTGATGCGTACTGACGGCACGGTGACGCAGCCGCGTTTAAAGCAGGTCGTGCTGACGGCTATTTCTGAGGTTAACGCTGAGCTGTACGACTTCCGCAACCGTCAGCAGATGCTGGGCTGGCGGACACTTGCTGAGGTTCCCGCAGAAATGCTGGACGGTAAAAGCGAGCGTATCCAGCACTACCACAACGCCGTTTTTTGCTGGGCGCGCGCCGTGCTCAATGAGCGTTATCAGGACTATGACGCCACGTCGTCAGGCGTGAAGCGAGGGGAGGAGCTGGCGGAGGCCAGCGGCGATCTGTGGCGTGATGCCCGCTGGGCCATCAGCCGGGTGCAGGATGCACCGCACTGTACGGTGGAGCTTATCTGATGAAAGTGCGTGCGCATCAGTATGACACGGTGGACGCACTTTGCTGGCGTCATTACGGGCGCACGCAGGGTGTCACTGAGCAGGTTCTGCAGGCAAATCCGGGGCTGGCTGAGTACGGCCCATTTTTACCGCACGGGCTGCAGGTGGAGCTGCCGGACATTACGGCGTCAACCACGGCGCAGACCGTCCAGCTATGGGACTGAATTATGACGCTTGAACGAATCAGCGCCTTTATCACTTACTGCATCGCCGTGCTGCTGGCATGGCTGGGCGATCTGTCGCTCAAGGATGCGTCAACGGTTGGCGGCGTACTGATTGGTGTGCTGATGCTGGCTATCAACTGGTACTACAAACACCAGTCTTTCAAATTGTTACGTGGCGGCAAAATTTCGCGGGGGGAATATGAATCCTTCAATCGTTAAGCGCTGCCTTGTCGGGGCGGTACTGGCTATCGCCGCCACGCTGCCCGGTTTTCAGTCGCTTCATACTTCCGTTGAGGGGCTGAAACTGATTGCCGATTACGAGGGATGCCGCCTGCAGCCTTATCAGTGCAGCGCGGGCGTGTGGACCGACGGGATCGGCAATACGTCCGGTGTGGTGCCGGGCAAAACCATCACGGAACGGCAGGCGGCGCAGGGACTTATCACCAACGTGCTGCGCGTGGAGCGGGCGCTGGATAAATGTGTGGTGCAGCCGATGCCGCAAAAGGTTTATGACGCGGTGGTGTCGTTTGCTTTCAACGTGGGCACCGGCAACGCCTGCAGCTCCACGCTGGTTAAGTTACTGAACCAGCGGCGCTGGGCGGATGCCTGCCATCAGCTGCCACGCTGGGTATATGTCAAAGGTGTGTTTAATCAGGGGCTGGACAACCGCCGCGCGCGGGAAATGGCCTGGTGCTTAAAAGGAGCATAACGGAATGAAAAAGAAAGTCATGAGCGTTTTTTTCCAGCTGGCATGGGCTGCGCTGTTGGTTATCAGTCTGCTGTATCCGCGCAGCGGTGCACCGGTTCTGGTTGGTGCGTCTGTCTGGGTGTCATGCTTCCTCGCCTGGCTGCTTGCTGCGCTGTGCGCTGTCGGGTGGTTCGCCGGAGATCGGGCACGGGATGAGGTCAGGGCGGCATTGCTCAAATTCAGGGCGCACCCTGTAAAACCCGTGCGTACATGGGTAATCAGGCTGCTTATTGTTCTGTGCCTGGCGTTTTCGGGATGGGTGATCACCCTGGTGTTTTACCTGCTGACGCTGGTTCTGTATCAGATTGCCCGCGCGCAGCTTCATGAGCCGATGGCGGCCTGATGCGTGCGCTGGCGGTAGTGCTGGCGCTGGTACTTGCGGCGCTGGGCTGGCAGTCGTGGCAGCTAAACAATGCCAGCCACACCATCGAAACGCAGGGCGCGGCGCTGAAAAGCAAAACGCAGGAGCTGACGAAGAAAAACAGCCAACTGATCGGCCTGTCCATTCTGACTGAAACCAACAGCCGGGAGCAGACGCGGCTTTATGCGGCAGCGGAACAGACCACCGCACTACTGCGCAGCCGCCAGCACCGGATCGAGGAACTGAAACGTGAAAACGAGGATTTACGCCGCTGGGCTGACACTCCTTTGCCTGCTGACATTATCAGGTTGCGGGACCGCCCGGCCCTCGCCGGAGGTGCAGCTTACCGTGAGTGGCTGTCCCAGAGTGACACAGTGCCGCCTGGAAAGGTCAGCGCCGCGCAGTAACGGCGATCTGAATGCGGTGCTGGATGAAACCGAGGCCGCCTGGGCGGTCTGTGCTGACAAAGTGGACACGATTATTGCGTGTCAGGAGCGAGACAGTGAACAAACCGCAGTCCTTACGCAGCGCCCTGAATAAAGCGGTTGCCTATATCCGCGATAACCCGGACAAGCTGCACCTTTTCGTTGATAACGGATCACTGGTGGCAACCGGTGCCAGCTCCATGTCATGGGAGTACCGCTACACCCTGAACGTGGTGATCGAGGATTTCAGCGGCGACCAGAATCTGCTGATGGCTCCTGTGCTGCTGTGGCTAAGTGACAACCAGCCGGATGCCATCAATAACCCGGAACTGCGTGAAAAACTGTTCACCTTTGAAGTGGATATTCTGCGCAACGATGTGTGCGATATCAGCCTGAACCTGCAACTGACGGAGCGCGTGCTGGTCAGCACTGACGGCAGCGTGTCGAGCGTTGAAGCGGTGCCGGAGCCGGACGAACCCGAAGAAATGTGGACGGTGAAACGTGGATGAGCTGCAGAGGGTGGATGACTGGCTGACGGCGCTGCTGGCAAATCTGGAGCCTGCTGCACGCAGCCGTATGATGCGGCAACTGGCGCAACAGCTGCGCCGGACGCAGCAGCAGAACATCAGGCTGCAGCGTAATCCTGACGGCAGCGGTTATGAGCCGCGCCGGGTGACAGCCCGCAGCAAGAAGGGGCGCATCAAACGCCAGATGTTTGCAAAGCTTCGCACCACAAAATACCTGAAAACCACCGCCAGTGCGGACTCCGCCAGCGTGCAGTTTGATGGCAAGGTGCAGCGCATTGCCCGTGTTCACCATTACGGCCTGCGGGATCGCGTCAGTCGAAAAGGCCCGGAGGTCCGCTACGCAGAGCGCCGCCTGTTGGGCGTGAATGATGAGGTGGAAACCATCACCCGTGACACTCTGCTGCGCTGGCTGGCGGGGTGATCTTTGTGCCACCGCTGGCACAAGCGCCCGCGCTGCCTCCCTTTTCCCTCTGATGGCAACCTTTCGTTATGAATGCACAACTGACCGAAATCATGCGCCTTATCACCAACCTGATCCGCACCGGCACTGTGACCGAAGTGGATCGGGAAAACTGGCTGTGCCGGGTGAGGGTGGGCGAGCTTGAAACCAACTGGATTAACTGGCTGACGCTGCGTGCCGGTGGTGCCCGTACATGGTGGTGCCCGTCGCCGGATGAGCAGGTGGTGGTGCTGAGCATGGGCGGCAATCTGGAAACCGCTTTTGCGTTGCCTGCCATCTATTCCAATCAGTTTGCGCCGCCGTCGGACTCCGTGGACGGTTGCGTGACGGAGTACCCGGATGGAGGCTGGTTTGAGTATGAACCCGCCACCGGGCGGTGGCATGTCCGGGGTATCAAATCCATGGTGATCGAGGCGGCGGACAATATCACCCTCAAAACCGGTGAGTTTGTGGTGGAGGCAGACACCACACGCATTAACAGCGAGGTGGTGATCAATGGCGGCGTCACCCAGGGCGGCGGCGCGATGAGTTCCAACGGGATCGTGGTGGATAAACACGGTCACACCGGCGTTAAGTCCGGCGGTGATACGTCAGGAGGACCGGTATGACGATGTATATCGGCATGAGCCAGGGCAACGGCAAGGCCATTACTGATACTGACCATCTGCGCCAGTCAGTGCGGGATATTCTGCTGACCCCACAGGGCAGCCGGATTGCCCGCCGGGAATATGGTTCCCTGCTGTCCGCCCTGATTGACCAGCCGCAGAACCCGGCGCTACGCCTGCAGGTCATGTCTGCGGTCTATGTGGCCCTGAGTCGCTGGGAGCCACGGCTTACGCTGGATTCCATCACCATCAGCAGCAATTTTGACGGTTCCATGGTGGTTGAGCTTACCGGGCAGCGTAATAACGGCGCGCCGGTTTCCCTTTCCGTATCAACAGGAGCAGACAATGGCAGTGATTGACCTTTCCCAGCTGCCCGCGCCGCAGATAGTGGACGTGCCGGATTTTGAGACGCTGCTGGCTGAGCGCAAGGCCGCTTTTGTGGCTCTTTATCCGGAGGATGAGCAGGACGCGGTGCGGCGCACGCTGTCGCTGGAATCTGAACCCGTCACCAAGCTGCTGCAGGAAAGCACCTACCGTGAAATCCTTTTGCGGCAGCGTATTAACGAGGCCGCGCAGGCGGTCATGGTGGCATATGCCATCGGCGGCGATCTCGATCAGCTGGCAGCCAACTACAACGTAAAACGCCTGACGGTAACGCCTGCCGACAACGACGCGGTGCCGCCGGTTGCTGCCGTCATGGAAAGCGATGATGCGTTGCGCCTGCGTGTTCCGGCTGCGTTTGAGGGTTTGTCCGTTGCGGGGCCGACGGCGGCCTATGAGTTTCACGCCAAAAGCGCGGACGGGCGCGTGGCAGATGCCAGCGCAACCAGTCCGGCACCGGCGGAGGTGGTGCTTACCGTACTGAGCCGTGAAGGTGACGGTATGGCAGAGGCTGATCTGCTGTCAGTGGTGGAGCAGGCGCTTAACAGCGAGAACGTGCGTCCGGTGGCAGACCGCCTGACAGTGCGCAGCGCCGAAATAATTCCGTACCGCGTGGATGCGACGATTTTTCTTTATCCGGGGCCGGAAGCTGAGCCGGTGATGGCGGCAGCAAAAGCCAGTCTGCAGAAGTACATCGCCAGTCAGACGCGGCTGGGCCGTGATATCCGTCGCAGCGCGATTTATGCCGCGCTGCACGTTGAGGGCGTCCAGCGTGTGGAACTGGCGTCCCCGCTGGATGATGTGGTGCTGGATAAGACGCAGGCGGCATCCTGTACGGAATGGAGCGTAACCAACGGGGGCACGGATGAATAGCCTGCTGCCGCCCGGTTCATCGCCGCTTGAGCGCCGACTGGCGCAGACCTGCAGCGGGATTTCAGATCTGCAGGTGCCGCTGCGCGATTTGTGGAACCCGGCAACATGTCCGGTCAGCTTTCTGCCGTATCTGGCGTGGGCGTTTTCCGTTGACCGCTGGGACGAAAGCTGGACGGAGAGCGTCAAGCGCCGTGTGGTGCAGGATGCTTTCTATATCCATCAACATAAGGGAACAACCAGCGCCGTGCGGCGCGTGGTGGAGCCGTTTGGCTTTCTGATCCGCATCATTGAGTGGTGGCAGACCGGCGAGACGCCGGGGACATTCCGCCTGGACATTGGTGTGCAGGATCAGGGCATCACGGAAGAAACCTATCTGGAGCTGGAGCGCCTGATCGGTGACGCCAAACCCTGCAGCCGCCATCTGATCGGCATGTCCATCAACCTGCAGACCAGCGGCCCCTATTTTGTGGGCGCAGCCACCTACACCGGCGAGGAAATCACGATCTACCCGTATATCAACGAAACCATTATTTCCGGCGGCACCGCTTACGAAGGCGGGGCGGTCCATGTTATTGACACAATGAGAGTGAATCCATGAGCGCAAAATTTTATACCCTGCTGACGGATATCGGCGCGGCGAAACTGGCAAGCGCCGCCGCGCTCGGTGTCCCGTTGAAAATTACCCAGATGGCTGTGGGTGACGGTGGCGGTGTGCTACCGACTCCAAGCGCGCAGCAGACAGCGCTGGTTGCTGAAAAGCGCCGTGCGGCATTAAATATGCTGTATATCGATCCGCAGAACAGCAGCCAGATTATTGCTGAGCAGGTGATCCCCGAAACCGAGGGCGGTTGGTGGATTCGTGAAGTTGGTTTGTTTGATGAAACAGGTGCACTGATTGCTGTGGGCAACTGCCCTGAGAGCTACAAGCCGCAGCTGGCAGAAGGGAGCGGACGCACGCAGACCGTGCGAATGGTGCTGATTACCAGCAGCACCGATAACATCACCCTGAAAATTGACCCGGCAGTGGTGCTGGCAACCCGCAAGTATGTGGATGACAAAGTGCTGGAGCTAAAGGTGTATGTGGATGACCTGATGGCAAAGCACCTTGCCGCAGCGGACCCCCACACTCAGTACGCGCCCAAAGAGAGCCCGACGTTAACCGGCACGCCGAAAGCACCGACAGCTGCGCAGACGGCGAACAATACGCAGATTGCCACCACGGCCTTTGTCAAATCAGCCATAGCGGCGCTGGTTGCATCATCCCCGGCGGCGCTGGATACGCTGAACGAACTGGCAGAGGCGCTGGGTAATGATCCGAACTTCGCCACCACCATGACAAACGCCCTGGCTGGCAAGCAGCCGCTCAACAGTACCTTAACCGATCTGTCCGGCAAGTCGGTTGCGGGCATTCTCGAATACCTTGGTTTGGGCGATGGCAAATTTCAGGGGCGATTAATTAATACTGTGATTTTCAGAACCTCAGGGCTGTACACCCCCACAAAAGGAGCCAGAAAAATCCGCGTTATCGCTGTAGGTGGCGGCGGCGGAGGGGGTGGTGTTCCAGCTACAACTGAAACACAGCAGGCAACCAGCGCCGGGGGAATGTCTGGTGCTTACATTGATTCTATTTTTGATATTAATGCCAGCTTCACAGCTAATGTAGTTGTTGGCGCTGCGGGGAAGCGTGGAGCGGCAGGCTCTAATTCTGGCGGTGACGGTGGTACGACTTCATTCGGAGAACTGGTAACAGCACCCGGCGGTACAGGTAGTGGGGCTGGAGGTGTATCAGCAAATTCGACATACATACAAGGTGTTGCGAGGGGAAAATCAGCAACTTCATCGGGTATCGTGTTGCAATCTGTGCGCAGTAGCTTTGATCTCCCAGGGGCAATAGTTATTTCAATCAAGGCCGTATCTGGAGGCCATGGGGGTAGCACCCCCCTCGGTCAATGTGGCATTGGTGGCGCAAGTTCAGCAACATTTTCAGGGCGCGGGGGTGGCGATGCCGAGGGTTATGGCTCAGGCGGTGGCGGTGCCTGTGCGGCAGCATCCAGCGATCCACAAGCGGGCGGGAGTGGTGCGCCGGGGATTGTCATTGTTCAGGAGTATACATAATGAGTAACTTTGCCTTGGTTCGGAACGGTGTTGTTGAAAACATTGTCCTGTGGGATGGTGAAGGAGATATTTTCTCTGATTACGAAGTAATTAATGTTGATGATATTAGCGCTGGGGTTGGCTGGTTATATACTAACGGTGCTTTTATAGCACCGCCTGCACCTGAGATCCCTCATGAGGAACATGTCTATCAGGCTGAGTCGCGTAAATCATCACTCCTCAATGAGGCTTATTCGACCATTAGTATTTGGCAGACAGAATTATTGCTGGGTACGATTACTGAAGAAAGTCGGATGTTATTAATTGAATGGCTGGAATACATCAAAGCATTAAAAGATGTCGATACCTCGACAGCGCCCAATATTATCTGGCCTGAATCTCCCAAAAATTAAACACGCCCCCGCACTTGCGGGGTTTTTTTTACCCCTTCCATTGTGCCATTTACCATACATAGCCTGGCGCGTGCGCCACGCGCATATCAACAAGAACATAAGCAGACCCCCTGTAACCGGAGAGACTGCCTTATGGCTCAGGATTACCACCACGGGGTGCGCGTTGTTGAAGTCAACGACGGCACTCGATCCATTTCCACGGTGAGCACTGCCATCGTGGGCATGGTCTGCACCGGCGATGATGCCGATGCGTCCATGTTTCCCCTCAATAAGCCTGTCCTGCTGACTGACGTACTGACTGCCAGCGGCAAAGCGGGCGATTCCGGCACGCTGGCCCGCTCGCTGGATGCGATTGCCGACCAGGCTAAACCTGTGACCGTTGTCGTGCGCGTGGCGCAGGGCGAAACCGAAGAAGAAACCACTTCCAACATTATCGGCGGCGTAACGGCTGAAGGGAAAAAGACGGGCGTTAAGGCTCTGCTTTCTGCTCAGTCGCAGCTCGGCGTTAAGCCGCGCATCCTTGGCGTGCCGGGACACGACACGCAGGCGGTTGCTACTGAGCTGCTGAGCGTGGCGCAGAGTCTGCGCGGGTTCGCCTACCTGTCCGCCTACGGCTGCAAAACGGTGGAAGAGGCGATTGCCTACCGTGACAATTTCAGCCAGCGCGAGGGGATGCTGATCTGGCCTGACTTCATCAACTTTGACACCGTGCTGAATGCAGACGCGACGGCTTACTCCTCCGCCCGTGCGCTCGGCCTGCGCGCCAAAATTGACGAACAGACAGGCTGGCACAAAACCCTTTCTAACGTTGGCGTGAACGGCGTCACTGGCATTTCCGCCGATGTGTTCTGGGATCTGCAGGACCCGGCAACCGATGCGGGACTGCTCAACCAGAATGACGTCACCACGCTTATCCGCAAAGATGGCTTCCGCTTCTGGGGTTCCCGCTGCCTCAGTGACGATCCTCTGTTTGCCTTTGAGAACTACACCCGCACGGCGCAGGTGCTGGCTGACACCATCGCAGAAGCGCACATGTGGGCGGTGGATGGCGTGCTCAACCCATCGCTGGCCCGTGACATTATCGAAGGTATCCGCGCCAAGCTGCGCAGCCTGAAAACGCAGGGCTACATCATCGGCGCAGACTGTTGGCTGGATGAGTCGGTGAACGATAAAGACTCCCTGAAAGCCGGGAAACTCACTATCGACTACGACTACACGCCCGTGCCGCCGCTTGAAAACCTGATGCTGCGCCAGCGCATCACCGATCAGTATCTGCTGGATTTCTCCAGCCAGGTCAGCGCGTAAGGGGACACCATGGCTTTACCACGCAAGTTAAAACACCTGAACCTGTTCAACGACGGGAACAACTGGCAGGGGATCGTTGAGTCTCTGACCCTGCCGAAATTCACCCGCAAGTTTGAGAAGTATCGCGGCGGCGGTATGCCGGGTGCGGTGGACGTGGATATGGGGCTGGATGACGGCGCACTGGACACGGAATTTTCAATAGGCGGCACCGAACTGCTGTTATTCAAGCAGATGGGCAAGGCAACCGTTGACGGCATCCAGCTGCGTTTCACCGGCTCCATTCAGCGTGACGATACCGGCGAAGTGCAGGCCGTTGAGCTGGTTGTGCGCGGGCGTCATAAAGAAGTGGATTCCGGCGAGTGGAAAACCGGCGAGAGCAGCACCACCAAGGTCAGCAGCACCAACAGCTACGCGAAGCTGACCATTAACGGCGAAGTGCTCTATGAGGTCGATCTGGTCAACATGGTTGAAATCGTTGACGGCGTGGACCTGATGGAAGAACACCGTAACGCCCTCGGCCTCTGATTAACCTTAACGGCGCGGGCAGCCGCGCCAGTAGTTTATTAACAGGAAAAGAACATGAGCGACAAACTGACTGAAAAGACTGTGCAACTGGATACCCCGATCAAGCGCGGTAAAACTGAAATTACCGAAATTGTGCTGCGCAAGCCGCAGTCCGGTGCGCTGCGTGGCACCCGTCTGCAGGCCATTATGGATATGGACGTGGGCGCGATGATGACTGTGATCCCGCGTATCTCTACCCCGACACTGACCGCGCAGGAAATGGCAGAACTGGACCCCGCCGATCTCACCGCATTGTCGGTAGAGGTGGTGACTTTTTTGTTGAAGAAGTCGGTGCTTGCCGGTTTACCGACAGCCTGACGGTTGATGATTTGGTGGCAGATATTGCCACCATCTTTCACTGGTCGCCGTCCACCACTGACGTTATGCCGCTGACTGATGTGCTGGAGTGGCGGCATAAAGCGATTCAGAGAAGCGGGGCCAGCGATGAGTGACAACAACCTGCGCCTGCAGGTGATTCTTAATGCGGTTGACAAGCTCACCCGCCCATTCCGATCCGCGCAGGCCAGCTCAAAAGAGCTGGCTACTGCGCTTCAAACTACCCGGAACAGTTTGAAAGAACTGAATAAACAGGCCGGGCGTATTGATGAATTCCGTAAAACCCGGTCACAGCTTGCAATCACTGCAACAAATCTCAGTGCTGCGCGCGAAGAAGCCGCAAAACTTGCCACGCAGTTTGCTGCAACAAATCGCCCAACTGCTGCTCAGGCTAGATTATTTAGTCAGGCAAAAAACCGTGTGCAGGAACTGCAGCAGACCTACAACGGCCTGTTGGGTTCGGTACAACGGCAGCGGCAAGCGCTGAAAGAATCCGGCATTGATACTAAACAGCTCAGTAGCGCCCAGCGGGAACTGCGTAAAAATGCCGACGAAACCCGGCAGGCGATGGAACGTCAGCAGAAATCCCTGAAACGCCTGGGCGAACAGCAAGCGAAAATGAATGCCGCACGTGAGCAATATTCACGCCGTCTTGAGGTGAGGGATCGCATTGCCGGAGCAGGGGCAACCACCACGGCAGCGGGGCTGGCAATGGGTGCGCCGGTCATGGCAGCGGTGAAAAGCTACTCCAGCATGGAAGATGCCATGAAAGGCGTGGCAAAGCAGGTAAACGGGTTGCGGGACGATAACGGCAACCGCACGAAACAGTTTTATGACATGCAGGATGCTATCAAGGCCGCCAGCGAACAGCTGCCGATGGAGAACGGCGCTATAGACTATGCCGCACTGGTTGAAGGTGGTGCGCGCATGGGCGTGACTAAACAGGACGATCCTTACGAAGACCAGAAGCGTGACCTGCTGGCCTTTGCATCCACGGCGGCAAAAGCGGCAACGGCGTTTGAGCTACCCGCCGATGAATTAGCTGAAAGTTTGGGAAAGGTGGCGCAACTTTATAAGGTGCCTACCCGTAATATCGAGCAGTTGGGCGATGCACTGAACTATTTAGATGATAACGCTATGTCAAAAGGCGCGGATATTATCGACGTGCTGCAGCGCATGGGGGGTGTGGCTGATCGATTGGACTATCGTAAAGCGGCTGCGCTTGGCTCTACGCTGCTTACTCTGGGGGCTGCCCCAGAAGTAGCCGCAACCGCAGCTAATGCGATGGTGCGTAAATTGTCTGCCGCAACAGTTCAGGGAAAAAGTTTTCAAGAAGGGGTGGGCATATTAAAGCTCGATCCTGAAAAGCTTGAAAAACAAATGACCAAGGACGCGATGGGGACTATTCAGAGTGTACTTGAGAAGGTCAATAGTCTACCCAAAGATAAACGATTAGGCGTGATGTCTTTAGTCTTTGGAAATGAATTT
This sequence comes from Citrobacter freundii complex sp. 2025EL-00176, assembly GCF_053309355.1. Taxonomy (NCBI): domain Bacteria; kingdom Pseudomonadati; phylum Pseudomonadota; class Gammaproteobacteria; order Enterobacterales; family Enterobacteriaceae; genus Citrobacter; species Citrobacter freundii complex sp. 2025EL-00176. The sequence continues at coordinate 228,385 of NZ_JBRYHT010000003.1, forward strand.
GGTGATGATGCGGCAAAACTTGCAAACAATCTTACAGAGCTGAAACGCCAGCTTAGCCTTACTGCAGGCGATGAAGCGAACGGCTCCATGCAGAAAGAATCTGATATCAACAAAGACTCTTTATCTGCACAGTGGTTGCTAGTCAAAACAGGGGCGCAGAATGCTTTCAGTAGCCTGGGCGAAACGCTGCGCCAGCCATTGATGGATATTATGGATTCCGTAAAAAGTGTCACTGGCGCATTACGTAGCTGGATAGAGGCCAACCCGCAGCTGGCAGGCACGTTGATGAAAGTTGCTGCAGCGACTGCCGCGATCACCGTTGCGCTCGGTATGCTTACAGTGGCGGTGGCTGCAGTGCTGGGGCCGATAGCGGTGATCCGGTTTGGCCTGTCTGTCTTGGGTGTAAAAACTTTACCTTCTGTTACTGCCGCAGTTACCCGAACTGGAAGTGCGTTGTCATGGCTGGCAGGTGCTCCACTTTCCCTGTTGCGTCGTGGTATGGCCTCATCCGGCGGCAGTGCCGGGCTGCTGAGCGCTCCCCTTAATTCCTTGCGCCGTTCTGCCGGGCTGGCTGGCAATGCACTGAAAGCTGTAGCAGGTGCGCCGCTTGTAATGCTACGCGCGGGAATGTCAGGCATTCGTAATGTTATTGGTATGGTGATGAATCCGCTGGCGGTGCTGCGGGGTGGGTTATCTGCTGCCGGTGGCGTGCTGCGTTTTCTGGTATCCGGCCCACTGGCATTACTTCGTGTCGCGCTATATGGCATTTTCGGTCTGCTGGGTGCGTTACTTAGTCCGATAGGGCTGGTTGTGGCTGCGCTGGCTGGCGTGGCGCTGGTTGTCTGGAAATACTGGCAGCCGATCAGCGCATTTTTGGGTGGTGTGGTGGAGGGATTCAAAGCCGCTGCTGCACCGATCAGTGCTGCCTTTGAGCCATTGCGGCCTGTTTTTCAGTGGATTGGCGACAAGGTGCAGGCTTTGTGGGGGTGGTTCACTGATTTGCTTACGCCGGTTAAATCCACTTCCGAAGAACTGAACAGCGCAGCTGCAATGGGCCGCAGGTTTGGTGAGGCACTGGCGGAAGGTCTGAATATGGTGATGCACCCGCTTGAGTCTCTCAAGTCAGGCGTGTCGTGGTTGCTAGAAAAACTCGGCATCGTCAGTAAGGAAGCGGCAAAAGCAAAATTACCTGAACAGGTTACACGACAGCATCCTGCTACGGTGAACAGTGACGGTAAGGTGGTGTTGCCACCTGGCGGATTTCCGTCGATGGGGTTTGCAGGCATGTATGACAGCGGTGGCACAATCCCGCGAGGTCAGTTTGGCATCGTTGGGGAGAACGGCCCCGAAATAGTGAACGGTCCCGCAAATGTCACCGGTCGAAAACGCACTGCTGAGCTGGCAAGGATGGCGGCAACGCTCAATCCTTCACAAGCGGAACCAGCCAGCGCTAAACGGCGTCCTGAAAGCAGGATTATTTTGCCGCCTGATAGCGTGAATGGCCCAGCAAACTTTCCTGTAAGCAATCGTGCTACTGAACTGACGAAACTGGCGGCAAAGGTAAGCCCCTCTCACGATGTAACATCCAGCCGGGAGCAACGGGCTGAAAGCCGGTTAATGTTGCCGTCTGAAATCGCTAACGCCCCGGTAAAATTTCCGAGTAGAGATCGCTCTGTTGAGCTTGCTGGTATCGCTGCAGCCGTCATGCCGACACAGGCCGTTACGGAAATCACGGCGAAAAGAGCTGATCCGGAGACTTTAAGTCAGAAGGTTCTGGCTTCCGTCATAGCTGGCGTAATGGGCGTAGCGGCAGCACCTGCGGAGGCTGCTCCACTGCATCCGTACAGCCTACCGGCAATGGCATACAAACAAAGTCAACCTGCGAAATCTGCCAGCGTACCGCCAGTGATCCGTTATGAGATTAACGCGCCGATTAATATCACTGCCCAGCCTGGGCAGAGTGCGCAGGATATTGCCCGCGAAGTCGCGCGGCAGCTTGACGAGCGCGAGCGCAAAGCCAGGGCTAAAGCGCGGAGTAATTTCAGTGATCAAGGGGGATATGAATCATGATGATGGTGCTGGGGTTATATGTCTTCATGCTGCGTACAGTGCCATATCAGGAGCTGCAGTATCAGCGAAGCTGGCGACACGCCGCCAACAGTCGGGTGAACCGGCGACCATCAACGCAGTTTCTTGGCCCGGATAATGACCCGCTGACGTTATCTGGCGTACTGCTGCCGGAAGTCACCGGGGGCAGGCTGTCATTGCTCGCGCTGGAGCAAATGGCAGAGCTGGGCAAAGCATGGCCTCTGATTGAGGGAAGCGGGACCATTTACGGCATGTTTGTGATCGAGAGCCTGAGTCAGACAAAAACAGAGTTTTTTGAAAGCGGAATGCCTCGCCGTATTGAGTTTACGCTGACCATGAAAAGGGTTGATGAGTCGCTGTCTGATATGTTCGGCAGTCTCAGCGATCAGCTCAGTAACCTGCAGGACTCTGCAACATCTGCGATAGGTAATATTAAAAATACGGTTGGAGGGTTGCTGCAGTGAATTTTAGCTCTGATCTTTTTGACCTGAACAGCAAAAGCCCGGCTTTCAGTATCACCATTGAAGGTAAGGACGTGACTACCGCGCTGGATGCGCGCTTGATGAGTCTGACGCTGACCGATAACCGGGGTTTTGAGGCTGACCAGCTTGATCTGGAGCTGGACGACGCCGACGGGCAGATCGTTCTGCCGCGACGTGGTGCCGTTATTCAGCTGGCGCTGGGATGGAAGGGCCAGCCACTTTTCCCAAAAGGGGCATTCACGGTGGATGAGATTGAGCATAGCGGTGCCCCTGACCGCCTGACCATTCGCGCACGTAGTGCTGATTTTCGTGAAACCCTCAATACCCGGCGCGAAAAGTCATGGCACCAGACAACCGTTGGCGATGTGGTAAAGGAAATCGCAGCACGGCATGACCTCAAAATGGCGTTGGGTAAAGACCTGACGGATAAGGCGCTGGATCACATGGACCAGACCAATGAAAGCGATGCCAGTTTCCTGATGAAGCTGGCGCGCCAGTATGGGGCGATTGCTTCCGTTAAGGATGGAAACCTGCTGTTTATCAGGCAGGGGCAGGGAAGAACAGCGAGCGGTAAGCCGTTGCCGGTTATCACCATTGAACGTAAAGCCGGTGACGGTCATCGTTTTACCCTGGCTGATCGTGGTGCTTATACCGGTGTAATTGCCAGTTGGCTGCATACTCGCGAACCCAAGAAAAAAGAAACAACCAAGGTTAAGCGCCGCCGGAAGAAAACCACCGCGCCCAAAGAGCCGGAAGCAAAACAGGGTGATTATCTGGTGGGAACGGATGAAAACGTGCTGGTTCTTAATCGTACTTACGCAAACCGCAGCAATGCTGAGCGTGCGGCAAAAATGCAATGGGAGCGCCTGCAGCGTGGTGTTGCGTCTTTCTCCCTGCAGCTCGCTGAGGGCCGGGCAGATCTCTACACCGAAATGCCGGTAAAGGTGAGCGGCTTTAAGCAGCCTATCGACGATGCCGAATGGACCATTACAACTTTGACGCATACGGTCAGCCCGGATAATGGTTTTACTACCAGTCTGGAGCTTGAAGTAAAAATTGATGATTTAGAAATGGAATGATTTTGTTCACAAAATGGATGTGTAGTGTATCATTATGTGATTGCGAGGAATCGGTGGGGAGAGACGGATATGATGAATTGTCCGAAATGCGGACATGCTGCACATACTCGTAGTAGCTTTCGGGTGTCTGATAACACAAAAGAACGCTACTGCCAGTGCCAAAATATTAATTGTGGCACCACTTTTGTTACCCATGAAACCGTCGTGCGCTACATTGTTACCCCTGGACTTGTCGATCATGCTCCGCCACACCCATTAAATAGTGGTCAGGGACACATGAATTTCTAACAAATTAACCCGCTTAGGCGGGTTTTTTGTTGATGGTAGCTGAAATCCTGCTGCCATTTTGCTGCCAACAAATATCCAGATAACAAAAAAGCCACTCGTTTGAGTGGCTTAATTATATGATTTTACAGTTAAAATTTGGTGGCCCCTGCTGGACTTGAACCAGCGACCAAGCGATTATGAGTCGCCTGCTCTAACCACTGAGCTAAGGGGCCGTGGCGGTGGATTATAAAGTAACTCCGCGTCGCAATCCAGACATAAGCGTACGGATGCTGATTTTATAAACAATGTATTTTCAGTCCGTTATACTGTTACTCTGATGTATTGTTCGGAGTAATTATGGTTAAGGACATACTGGCACCGGGACTGCGGGTGGTGTTTTGCGGCATCAATCCGGGGCTATCTTCCGCAGGTACAGGTTTCCCCTTTGCGCATCCCGCCAATCGCTTCTGGAAGGTCATCCATCAGGCGGGATTTACCGATCGCCAGCTGAAACCAGAAGAGGCGCAACACCTGCTGGATTTCCGCTGTGGCGTGACTAAATTTGTCGACAGGCCGACGGTGCAGGCTAATGAAGTGAAGCTACAGGAGATGCGTAGCGGTGGCCGTAAGCTTATTGAAAAGATTGATGACTATCAGCCCGCGGCGCTGGCGATCCTTGGCAAGCAGGCGTTCGAGCAAGGCTTCAGTCAGCGCGGAGCGCAGTGGGGAAAGCAGACGTTGACCATTGGCGCGACGCAGATTTGGGTATTGCCAAATCCCAGCGGATTGAGCCGGATTACACTGGATAAGCTGGTGGAGGCGTATCGCGAGCTGGATGACGCGCTGGTCATGCGCGGGATGTAAATAAAAACGCCACCTTGCGGTGGCGTTTGAACTTATACGGCGAGATTAATCGTCGAGGAAGCTACGCAACACTTCAGAACGGCTCGGGTGGCGCAGTTTACGCAGCGCCTTCGCTTCGATCTGACGGATACGTTCGCGGGTAACGTCGAACTGTTTACCTACTTCTTCCAGCGTGTGGTCGGTGTTCATATCGATACCGAAACGCATACGCAGCACTTTCGCTTCACGGGCGGTCAGGCCAGCCAGAACGTCGTGCGTTGCGGCACGCAGGCTCTCGGTGGTGGCAGAGTCCAGCGGCAGCTCGAGGGTGGTGTCCTCGATGAAATCACCCAGATGCGAATCTTCATCGTCGCCGATCGGCGTTTCCATGGAGATAGGCTCTTTGGCGATCTTCAGCACTTTACGGATCTTGTCTTCCGGCATCAGCATGCGTTCGGCCAGCTCTTCCGGCGTCGGCTCGCGGCCCATCTCTTGCAGCATCTGGCGGGAGATACGGTTGAGCTTGTTGATAGTCTCAATCATATGCACCGGAATACGGATGGTGCGCGCCTGATCCGCGATAGAGCGGGTGATTGCCTGACGGATCCACCAGGTTGCGTAGGTGGAGAACTTGTAACCACGACGGTATTCAAACTTATCAACCGCTTTCATCAGACCGATGTTGCCTTCCTGAATCAGATCCAGGAACTGCAGACCACGGTTGGTGTATTTCTTGGCGATAGAGATAACCAGACGTAAGTTCGCTTCAACCATCTCTTTTTTCGCACGACGGGCTTTCGCCTCACCGATGGACATGCGACGGTTGATGTCTTTAACTTGCTCGATGGTCAGGCCGGTTTCTTCTTCAATCTGCTGCAGTTTCTGCAGGCCGCGGTGAACGTCATCTGCCACGTCGTGCAGTTTTTCAGACCACGGTTTGTTCATCGCGATAGCCGCGTTGAACCACGTTTCGCTGGTTTCATTGCCAGTGAACAGGGTGATGAAGTTTTTCTTCGGCATTTTGCACTGCTCAACGCAGAGCTTCATGATCAGACGTTCCTGAGTACGCACGCGGTCCATCATGACGCGCATGCTGTTTACCAGGTAGTCGAACTGCTTCGGCACCAGGCGGAACTGTTTGAACACTTCAGACAGCTTCTGAATTTCTTCCTGCGCGGCAGCATGGCTGCGGCCTTTCGCTTTGATGGTGTCGCGGGTGATTTCGTACTGGGTACGTAGTTCACCGAATTTTTCACGCGCTAATTCAGGGTCGATGCTGTTGTCGTCATCGCTGCTGTCGTCGTCATCTTCTTCATCTTCTTCTTCATCGTCGTCCAACTCTTCCTGAGAGAGTTCAGAACCGACGTGGGTCGCCGTTGGCGCCATGTCTTCTTCCGCGTTCGGATCGACAAAGCCGGTGATGAGATCGGAAAGACGCGCTTCTTCAGCTTCTACGCGATCGTATTGCTCAAGCAGGTAGGTGATGGCTTCCGGGTATTCGGCAACGGAGCATTGAACCTGGTTAATCCCGTCTTCGATGCGCTTAGCGATGTCGATTTCGCCTTCACGGGTTAACAGTTCAACGGTACCCATTTCACGCATGTACATGCGGACCGGGTCTGTTGTACGGCCGATTTCGGACTCAACGCTGGACAGAACCTGGGCAGCCGCTTCTTCCGCGTCTTCATCGGTGCTGTTGGAGGTTTCAGCAAGCAGCAGATCATCGGCATCAGGTGCTTCTTCCATCACCTGAATACCCATGTCATTGATCATTTGGATGATGTCTTCGATTTGATCTGAATCGACGATATCTTCCGGCAGATGGTCATTGACCTCGGCATAGGTCAGATAGCCTTGCTCCTTACCACGTTGGACAAGAAGCTTCAGCTGTGACTGCGGGTTTTGCTCCATAAGACGGTATCCACACTTAATTCGTTTGATTGGTGTTGGGCGGTAAAACCGCCAACGGCAAAACGAGGGCATACTTATATTTTGCCGCTGCCTCTCCGTGCGGCTGTCGGGGGCTTCCCGATCGATATTCGGCAGTTAAGCCGTTAAATACTTCATCTTTCACGTTGTCTCTGCGTTAGCTGCGTTCTCTCTTCCTGGTCATGTACTTATGTACACTCCCAGGCGTTCGTTCACTTGCTGTCTTGATACAACGCGAATGATTTTGTCTTTGTTTTGTCTTTCTCTTATTTCTTGGCCAGTTCCTGGTTCAGCGTCCAGAGTTCCCGGCGTTCTTCGCTGCTTAAACCGTGTGTGCGCTCACGAGCTATCAACTCTTCCTGGCGCAGTTCAAGCATCGAATCAAACATATGGTTGAGTGAGTCGGTGAAGGTTTTTTCTGCGATATCTTTATCTGCTATATCGTCCCACATCGACAGTTTTTCAAGGGTTGCAGCATCATTTGTGCCACGATAGTGCTCTAAAAGTTGGCCGGTGGTCAGGCCTGGCTGAGCCAGACAAGTGTTGACCAGTTCTCTGAATAAGCCAAGTCCAGGCAGTTTATTGCTGTCCAGCGCGCCTAACGGCGGAACCAGCGGAGCAAGGTCCGGATTCTGCACCAGCAACCCTATAAGTATACGCATGGTCGTACGTTTTAGCTGTGGAACAGGGCGGGAAGCGCCATTTTCTGCCAGTTTTGGCATTAAACGTTCAAGCTGGCTGTCATCCAGAATGCCGAGCTTGTTTCCCAACTCCTGTCGCAGATAAATGCGCAACGTTTCGCCCGGCACCTGAGTGATCAGCGGTAACGCCAGCGTGCTGAGCTGTGCGCGTCCGTCCGGGGTACTCAAATCAACCTGCGGCAACAGGCTATTAAATAAAAACGCGGAGAGCGGCAACGCCTGCTCCATCCGGGCTTCGAAGGCCTCTTTCCCTTCTTTACGCACTAACGTATCGGGGTCTTCGCCATCAGGTAAAAACATAAAGCGTAACTGGCGGCCGTCTGTCATATAGGGCAGTGCGGTTTCCAGCGCGCGCCATGCTGCGTCGCGTCCGGCGCGGTCGCCGTCGTAACAGCAAATCACGTTGTTTGTCGCGCGGAACAACAGTTGGATGTGATCGGCGGTGGTTGACGTCCCAAGGGATGCCACGGCGTAGTTAATGCCGTATTGCGCCAGCGCCACCACATCCATATAGCCTTCTACCACTAACAGGCGCTGCAGATCGGCGTTATCCTGCTGGGCTTCATAAAGGCCATACAGCTGGCGACCTTTATGGAAAATATCGGTTTCCGGGGAGTTCAGATACTTCGGCAGGGCATCGCCCAGCACGCGTCCACCAAAACCAATGACCCGACCACGTTTGTCGCGGATGGGGAACATCACCCGTTCGCGAAAGCGATCGTAACTGCGTCCCTGATCGTTGGTGACCAACATCCCCGCATCGACCAGCGATTTGCGATTCTCAGCATTGCCGCCAAACCGTTTCAGGACGTTGTCCCAGCCGGGGGGCGCAAAACCAATAGCAAAACGGGTGATAACGTCGCTACTTAATCCTCGCTTTTCCAGGTACTGGCGCGCAGGGGTAGCGGCGGGTTGCATCAAAGACTGTTGATAAAAAGTGTTCAGGCCGTCCATCAATTGATAAAGGCTTTGCCGTTGATGGCGCTCTATCTGACTGGGGCCACTGCCTGCTTCATAGGGCACTTCAAGGTTGTGCATTGCGGCCAGTTCTTCGACGGTTTCCACAAACTCGAGCTTGTCGTAGTTCATAAGAAAGTCGACGGCGTTGCCATGCGCGCCACACCCAAAGCAGTGATAAAACTGTTTTTCACCGTTTACGGTGAAAGAGGGGGTTTTTTCGTTATGGAACGGACAGCACGCGTGATAATTTTTGCCCTGCTTTTTCAGCTTTACCCGCGCGTCGATGAGATCGACGATGTCGGTTCTTGCCAGCAGGTCATTAATAAAAACGCGAGGAATTCGTCCAGCCATAAGCCCCTGTTTTTTGATGACTCATATACACAAAATCATTCAGGATGCATCAAGGCGGCAAGGAAGCGAATCCTCAGGAGCGTACAGCAGTACGTGACTGGGGTGAGCGACTGCAGCCAACACTGAGGCAGCTTGAATGATGACGTGTATAAACGAAAATAAGCCGCGCATTCCTTCCGGAAGCACGGCCTTACAACTACAACTCAGTCTGAATTGAGAGCTTTAGCTCTCAATGGATTAGTACAGACGAGTACGGCGTGCGTTTTCGCGAGCCAGTTTCTTCGCGTGACGTTTCACAGCAGAAGCTTTAGCGCGCTTACGTTCGGTAGTCGGTTTTTCATAGAACTCACGACGACGAACTTCCGCCAGAACACCTGCTTTTTCGCATGAACGCTTGAAGCGACGCAGTGCTACGTCGAACGGCTCGTTTTCACGTACTTTAATTACCGGCATGTAACTCTCACCTTTAATAAATTCGGTTTGCCGCTGGCATCAACGCCAGCTTATTTCAAAATGGTGCGGAATTTTACTGCAATTGCTGCTGCTTTGTAAAGCACCCACGCGATTTTGAAAGGGACTTTTATAAGGACAAGGAGTATACACGAGGCATTCGCCTGGGGCGAACAAAGTTTTACATCAACCCGCATTGGTCCTACACTGCGCGGTAATAGAGCGAGGTAAAACAAGTCATGCGTGTACTGGGTATTGAAACATCCTGCGATGAAACCGGCATCGCCATTTACGACGATGAAAAAGGTCTTTTAGCCAACCAATTGTATAGTCAGGTGAAATTACATGCTGACTACGGCGGCGTAGTGCCAGAACTGGCCTCGCGCGATCACGTACGTAAAACCGTACCGCTGATTCAGGCCGCGCTGAAAGAAGCGGGACTCACGGCAAAAGAGATCGATGCGGTGGCGTATACCGCGGGTCCGGGTCTGGTTGGCGCGCTGTTGGTTGGCGCAACCGTAGGACGTTCACTGGCGTTCGCCTGGGGCGTGCCGGCAATTCCTGTGCACCATATGGAAGGGCATCTGCTGGCGCCGATGCTGGAAGAGAATCCTCCTGCTTTTCCGTTCGTTGCGCTGCTGGTTTCCGGCGGGCATACGCAATTGATTAGCGTCACCGGTATCGGTCAGTATGAATTACTGGGCGAATCGATTGATGATGCGGCAGGTGAAGCGTTCGACAAAACTGCCAAGCTGCTGGGGCTGGATTATCCAGGCGGTCCAATGCTGTCTAAGCTGGCGTCACAGGGTGTGGAAAAACGCTTTGTCTTCCCGCGTCCGATGACCGATCGTCCGGGACTGGATTTCAGCTTCTCTGGTCTGAAAACCTTCGCCGCGAATACGATTCGTAATAACGAAAATGACGATCAGACACGTGCAGATATCGCCCGAGCGTTTGAAGATGCGGTGGTTGATACGCTGATGATCAAGTGCAAACGCGCGTTGGATCAAACCGGTTTTAAACGTCTGGTGATGGCGGGGGGCGTGAGCGCTAACCGCACGCTGCGCGCGAAGCTTGCCGAAATGATGCAAAAACGCCGCGGCGAAGTGTTCTATGCGCGCCCGGAATTTTGTACCGACAACGGGGCGATGATCGCCTACGCGGGTATGGTGCGTTTTAAAGCGGGCGCAACGGCGGATCTTGGCGTGACCGTACGTCCACGCTGGCCGCTAGCGGAATTACCGGCGGCGTGAGTTTTTGCCCGGTGGTGGCTTCACTTACCGGGCCTGGTAAACCGTAGGTCGGGTCAGGCGAAGCCGCCACCCGGCGATAAACCGCGCTACACCCGCAACATTCCTTTTTCTTCCAGAAACGCAATAATCGTCGCCAGACCGTCCCCCGCCTTCAGGTTAGTAAACGTCCACGGACGCTCGCCGCGCATGCGCAGGGTATCGCGTTCCATCACCTCCAGCGAAGCGCCCACGTAAGGGGCCAGATCGGTTTTGTTGATCACCAGAAAATCGGATTTGGTGATCCCCGGCCCGCCTTTACGCGGGATCTTCTCGCCTTCGGCAACGTCGATCACGTAGATCGTCAGATCCGCTAATTCCGGGCTGAAGGTGGCGCTCAGGTTATCGCCGCCGCTTTCTACAAAAATCAGATCCAGGTTGCCGAATTTCTCGCTCAGCGCTTCTACCGCGGCCAGATTCATCGACGCATCTTCGCGGATGGCGGTATGCGGACAGCCGCCAGTTTCCACACCAACGATCCTGTCCGGTTCCAGTGCGCCAGCCTCGGTGAGAATGCGCTGATCTTCTTTGGTGTAGATATCGTTAGTCACGACCGCCAGTTGATAGCTGCTGCGCATGGCTTTGCATAACGCTTCCAGCAGCGCCGTTTTGCCGGAGCCAACCGGGCCGCCAACGCCCACGCGCAGGGGATGTTTGTTGTCACTCATTTTTTCTCCTCAGGAACGGAATAAGCGGGAATATTGGGTTTCATGCCGGGCAGACGCGATGGCGGCTAACGGCGTTGCGGATCCGAGGCAGGTGTCAGGGTACGCCAGCGCTTGTGCCAGACCTTGCGCATAACGATCGCAGAGCGAAATAATCAGCCGCTGCGCCGCCTGCTGGCCAAAGGGAACCAGTTTGACGCCTGCCATCACGGCGCTCTCAATCCAGCTGTAGCCGAGACTTAACGCCAGATTCGTCAGGGGGATTTTCCAGCGTACACCCAGCCAGGCCATACCGCACAGCTGGCTATCGGCAAAGAGCGTGCGCCATTCCTGGGAACAGTCTGGTTCCCAGTCGGTGACCAGCCGCGTAAAGGCTATGCCCCGGCTGCGTTCTTCATCCCGCAGTTCGCGGGTTTCCCGACAGGCCAGCAGGTAAGCGGTCCAGCGACGCGCGGCGGCGAGATCGTCCTGCTCACAGGCGCGATACAATCTCGCCAGCAGCGGTAAGTCGACGGTAAAAAAGTTGTGCTCCATCTGCTGGATTTGCCAGCCAGAGAAGTCATTGACGCTTTTCACCCAGCCGATTTCTACTGCCCACTCCAGGCCCTGAGACCAGGTAAACGATCCCACCGGGAGACTGCTGCTGGCGAGCTGCATCAGGCGCAGCTGTTGGGTGCTATGCATCAATGCGCATGACCGTGATGATGCCCGTGTGACTCGCTCGCATAGGCACCCGCTTCCGGTTCAAACGGCAACTGGGCAAACGCCACCTCGAGGTTGAACTGGCGCAGCATATCGTCCAGCACATGATCGTGGTGGTAGCGCAGCTCATCGGGCAGGATCTGCAATGGTACGTGGCGATTACCAAGGTGGTAACAGGCTTTGGCGAGCAGGAAAGGGTCGGCGCAGCGCACGACGGAAACCGACTCCGGCGCGGCGATCACTTCGATCACCTCGCGGCCATCGTCGGTAGTCAGCAGATCGCCGCCGCGTAACAGTAAACCGCGCGGTAGCATTAAGCCGGCTCCGCGGCCATCGCTCAGCGTTACTCTGGCGCGGCTTTTTACCCGGACATCAATGGGTAACGTGACGCTTGCGGTGACGCGGTGGGTGTGGTCAAGTCGTTGGGTCAGGTAGATCATCCTCACTCCTTAAAACAGGAAATAGCGTTGCGCCATCGGCAAAACGTCTGCCGGGTCGCTGGTAATCAGTTCACCATCAATGCGTACCTCGTAGGTCTGGGCATCGACGGTGATATTGGGTTGCAGGGCGTTGTGGATCATGTCAGCCTTTTTCACCGTCCGGCAGCCTTTGACGACGGCGATAGCGCTTTGCAAATTGAGCTGCTGCGGGATGTTTTGCGCGTTGGCAGCCTGTGAAATAAAGGTCAGCCGGGTGTGATGCCGCGCCGCGCCGAGTGCGCCGAACATCATGCGGTAATGCACCGGCTGCGGGGTGGGGATTGAGGCGTTGATGTCGCCCATCGGCGCGCAGACAATCATCCCGCCCTTCACGATGGTCGCCGGTTTTACGCCAAAAAAGGCCGGCGACCACAGCACCAGGTCGGCCAGTTTGCCAGCCTCAACGGAGCCGACTTCGTGGGCGATACCGTGGGTCAACGCTGGATTGATGGTGTACTTGGCGATATAGCGTTTAACGCGCAGGTTGTCGTTGTCGCCGGTTTCTTCCGCCAGCGGGCCACGCTGAATCTTCATGCGATGCGCCACCTGCCAGGTGCGCAGGATCACTTCGCCCACGCGCCCCATCGCCTGTGAGTCGGACGAGGTCAGGGAAAACGCGCCAATGTCATGCAGCACATCTTCGGCTGCGATCGTTTCCCGGCGAATGCGCGATTCGGCGAAGGCGACGTCTTCGGCGATATCCGGGTCGAGGTGGTGGCAGACCATCAGCATGTCGAGATGCTCGTCGATGGTGTTGACGGTATAAGGCAGCGTCGGGTTGGTGGAGGAGGGTAAAATATTCGGATGTGCGCAGGCGGTGATGATATCCGGCGCATGGCCGCCGCCCGCGCCTTCGGTATGGAAGGTATGAATGGTGCGATCGCCGATCGCCGCCAGCGTATCCTCAACAAAACCGGACTCATTGAGCGTGTCACTGTGCAGCGCCACCTGGATGTCCATCTCGTCGGCCACGGTCAGTGCGCAGTCGATAGCGGCAGGTGTGGCGCCCCAGTCTTCGTGGATCTTCAGGCCAATGGCGCCGGCAATGATTTGCTCGCGCAGGGCGTCAGGGTTTGAACCATTGCCTTTACCCAGCAAACCAATGTTAACTGGCAACGCGTCTGCCGCCTGCAGCATACGGGCGATATACCACGGGCCCGGCGTGCAGGTGGTGGCGTTGGTGCCTGCGGCCGGACCAGTACCACCGCCGATCATCGTCGTCACACCGGAAACCAGCGCTTCTTGCGCCTGCTGCGGGCAGATCCAGTGAATATGCGTATCCACGCCGCCCGCGGTGACGATCTTGCCTTCTCCGGCGATGATTTCTGTTCCTACGCCTATCGGGATCGTGACATTGGGCTGAATATCGGGATTACCCGCTTTGCCGATGGCGAAGATCCTGCCGTCTTTGATGCCGATATCCGCTTTGACGATCCCCCAGTGATCAACGATCAGCGCGTTGGTTATCACCAGATCCACACACCCCTGGGCGCGCATTTGTCCCTGACCCATACCGTCGCGGATCACTTTTCCGCCGCCGAATTTGACCTCTTCGCCGTAGGTGGTGAAGTCTTTTTCCACCTCGATCCACAGGTCAGTATCCGCCAGGCGCACTTTATCGCCGGTGGTCGGGCCAAACATATCGGCGTACGCCTGGCGGGAAATGTCACTCATGATCTGCCTCCAGCGCACCCATCACTTCACTGCGAAAACCTACTATCCTTTGTGCACCTGCGACGCGCACCAGTTCGACTTCGCGCTTTTGCCCCGGTTCAAAACGTACCGCTGTACCTGCGGCAATGTTCAGACGGAAGCCCCGCGTAGCCGCCCTGTCAAAGCGCAGCGCCGGGTTCACCTCGTAAAAGTGATAGTGCGATCCCACCTGGATGGGTCTGTCGCCGTGATTTTCCACTACGATCGTGCAGGTTTCGCGCCCCTGATTGATCGCAATGTTGCCTGCTGAGATCTGATACTCACCTGGGATCATTGCCGCTCCTTAGACGATCGGGTTGTGGACGGTGACCAGCTTCGAACCGTCCGGGAATGTGGCTTCAACCTGAATATCCGGGATCATCTCTGGTACGCCTTCCATCACCTGATCGCGGCGCAACACGTGACGCCCGTCTTCCATCAGCGCGGCCACGGTTTGCCCGTCGCGTGCCCCTTCCATAATGAAAGCGCTAATCAGCGCCACTGATTCCGGGTAATTCAGCTTCAGCCCGCGGGCCAGGCGACGTTCCGCCACCAGCGCGGCGGTAAATAGCAACAGCTTGTCTTTTTCTCTGGGGGTCAGTTCCATAAGGGGTCTCTTAGGTTTGCCAGATTCGCGGTAGTACGGGCATTTTGTGTAGCAGAAGCGGACGCAGAAATTGCCAGATGTCGCGCATAACGCGCTGAACAATCAGGTTGTCGTTCGCAAGAAAGCGGATTGTCAGCAGCGAGTCGTTAAGCGTTGCCCCGACATAATCCCCCAATGGCGTAAGCCGCTCGCGCGTCCCCTCCAGCATCTGTTCGCTGGCCGGATAACACAGCAACGTACCGACCCAGGGATGATGTGCGACGCCGCTCAGATCCCCTTCCTGCACCTGCAAACGCTCTATCAGCAGCGGTTGCCCATCCCGCCACACTTCCAGACGGTTTTGTAGCGTGCCGTGGCTGAACGTTTCCTGCATGACAGGGCGTCCGAGACATAGCAGATCCCAGGCCAGCAAATGGCTTGCAGACGTCAGATGAAATACGGATTGGACGGTGGCATTCGCGCCGGGAAAGAAGATCGTATCCTGCGGCAGCCACTCCAGCGTGGCGTGCGGGGCGAGCGTGAAATGCTGGCATAGCAGCGCCTGCGGCCCACGGCTGCGATAAAATTTTCCCGCGCCGGGTTGGGTGATTAACGCATGGCTGTTTTCATCGAGGGATACGGAAATACGTAGCTCATCACCGCCAACGATCCCGCCAGGTGGATGAAGCAAATAGAGGTGACAGACATCTTCTTCGGGATAAAACGGACGTTGAACCGTCAAAGGTCCATAGTGACGCGCCGAGGCGAGCGCCGTTTTATGTCCGGTGCGGGTAAAGTGCAGAGCCAGCTCGGCCTGCCAACCTCGTGTGAGTGTCTCGTGCGCCACCGTGTCCAGAGCGTTTCCCTTATCAGCATGAGGGTGTTTGCATACAAAAAAGTATGCCTCAGCGCATCGGGAAATCGATCATATGAGAAGCTTATAGATAAAGGGGCGACAAGAGGTCGCCCCACCAGGGGTTTACAGTAAAACGAGGGGCATCCACACCAGACCGGTGATCACCAGCAGTACGAGGAAAATCAGGCCAAAAATAGCGCCCAGCCGCCAGTAATCCACCGTTGGCAAATAGCCGCTGCCGTAGTAGATAGGGCTTGGGCCGGTGGCATAGGGCGTCAGAATACTGCCCAGGCCAATAGCGGCGCCGACCATCAGGCAGAAGACCGGCAACGGGATGTCCGGCATCGCCAGCGCGGCGGCGATCATCATCGGCGCAAGGGCGGAGGTATACGCTGTGGCGCTGGCAAAGAAGTAGCGCAGTAAATAAAAGACCACGATGAGCGCCACCATCACCATTATCGGTGAATAGCCGCTCAGCCCGTTTGCCAGCAGTTTGCCGAACCAGGTAATAAAACCGGTGTTATTCAGCCCGGTCGCCAGGGTTATCAGCGAGGCCAGCCAGAAAAAGACGTTCCATGCGGCTTTATTGCTGACGATGTCATCCCAACTAATGATGCGCAGTACCAGCATCAATGCCACCACGCTGTAACCGACCATCGCGGCGTCAATATAATCGCCACCGAAGATCCACAACACCAGCGCGCCGACCATCAGCCCCAGCATCTTTTTCTCACGGGCGCAGAGCGGTCCCATCGCTTTTAACTCTGTATCCGCCCAGCGCGGTACCTGATCGCCGGATTTCAGCGCCGGCGGGTACAGCACATACGCCAGCCAGGGCACGATCAGCACCAGTAAAATGCTCAGCGGCAGCATGCCTAAGAACCAGTCGCCCCAACTGAGCGCCGTATGAGATGCGCCTTTCATCAGGCCGATCAGCAGCAGGTTCGGCGCCATTGCCGTTAAGAAAATTGCGCTGGTGACGCAGTCGGCGACAATGCCCATCCACATGATGTAGGAGCCAATAGAACGTGAACTGGCGTCATTGGGCTGGGAGTTATACAGCGGCGGCAGGTTGCGGATAATCGGGTAGATTATTCCGGCTCCGCGCGCGGAGTTGGAGGGCGTGACGGGGGCGAGGATCAGCTCGGAGAACATCACCGCGTAGCCGAGAAACAGCGTCCGGTGCCCCATCTTTTTCACTAACATCAGCGCGATACGCCGACCGAGGCCGGTTTTCTCATAGCCGGTACCAAACATAAAGGCTGCGAAAATCAGCCAGATAACCGAGTTAGAAAAGCCAGACACGGCCCACGACAGTGATTTGGCGGTAAATTTAAAACCGTCCTGCGCGAGCTGTTCCGGGCTGAACAGGATCCACGGTGAAAGCACGGCGATGATCGAAATACCAATCATCGCCACTACCGCGCCGGGTACAGGTTCCAGAATGAGTCCCACAATCACACCGGTAAAGACGGCAAAATAGAGCCAGGTGTGGCTCTCAAGACCGGTGGGGACGGGTAAAACAGCAATAATGGCGATGACCACCAGCGGAGCCAGGTATCGCCACCAACCAGCTAAAGGTGCCATTGTGATATCCCTGCGAAAGGGGAGAGGCGCTGCGCCTCTCCGGAAGGATTATTTGATGTAATGCACGTGCTCGCAGATCTCTTCCACGATGGGATCGCGGCGTTCAGCGAACAGCTTTTTGTTTTCGGCGATCAGGTTGTTGCCGTGGGTGTCGATAGACACAATCAACGGACCGAACTCTTTGACCCGACACACCCACAGGGATTCCGGCATGCCCAGTTCCGTCCAGTGCACTTCTTCAATCTCTTCAACCTGAGTGGCCGCCAGTACGGCGCAACCTGCCGGGAAGATCACGTGCAGCGCTTTAAACTGCTTGCAGCCTTCCTCTGTCAATGGCCCCATCCCGCCTTTACCGACCACCAGTTTGACGCCGGTCTGCTCGATGAACTCTTTCTCAAAGGCTTCCATACGCATACTGGTGGTTGGGCCGACGGAGACCATCTCCCATTTTTCACCGTTCTTACGCACGATTGGGCCGGCGTGGAAAATAGCCTTGCCGTTCAGGTCATAAGGAATTGGGCGTTTTAGTTCGATCAGGCGACGGTGGCACACGTCGCGGCAGGTCACCAGCGTACCGCTCAGGTAAATGACATCGCCAACGCGAATGTCTTCCAGATCTTCGGCTTTAATCGGGGTTGTGAGGATCTTTTTCATAACGCGCTCCGGGTGTGAGACAGATTTTCGAAGGAGAGATCGGCATGAACCAACAGCGTGCCGCGACGGTGCGCCCAGCAGCCGGTGGAAACAGCAACGCCGATAGTCGACGGGTGGCGCGCGGCGGATTCGATATGTACGCCCATCACGGAGCTATTGCCGGTCAACCCTTGCGGACCAATACCCAGGCGGTTAAGCCCTTCTTCCAGACGCAGTTCCAGTTCGGCCGCTTTTGGATTGGGATGACGTGAGCCGATAGGACGTAACACGGCTTTACGGGAGAGCACTGCGGCAGTTTCTACTGAGGTGGCAATGCCTACGCCCACCAACACCGGCGGGCAGGCGTTAACGGCCAACGTGGAGATATTTTCGAAGACAAATTTCACGACGCCTTCGTAGCCTTCTGAAGGCATTAACACTTTTGAACGTCCTGGCAGGGTACAGCCGCCGCCTGCCATGTAGACTTCGATTTCCGCGTCATCATTATCAGGAATGATGTCCCAGGTGACCCACGGCACACCGGTGCCGGTATTTTTGCCGGTATTCACTTCGTCAAAAATCTCTACCGCGTTATGGCGCAGCGGCGCTTTGACCGTGGCGTCTTCAACGGCCTGTTTCAGGATGCTTTGCAGTTCACCTAACAGCGGAAAACGGGAACCGACCTTTACAAAGAACATAATCTCGCCGGTGTCCTGACAGGCCGGACGGTTCAGATCGATCGCCTTTTGCATGTTGTCAAACATGGTGTGGTAGATGATTTTACCCATCGGCGAGTCTTCGCCTTCACGCAGCTGTTTTAATTTATCCACCACGTCGTCGGGCATACGGGTAGAAATCATGGCGGTAAAGTTCGCGACAATGTTTGTCAGCGTATTTATCGCATTTTGGTTATTTTGATTGCTCATCTTGTAAACTCCAGTTCTTTTATTTTCTGGAAATAAATTCTCCGCCACAAACTACCACTAAAAATAGGGGTTTATATTATTTGCCACTGTGAATATCCAATTAACAGTTCGTGAATGATGTCCGGATAAGGCAATAAAAATTGCGCAAAGGCAGGGTTTAATACGCGTGAGAGAATTACACTGCGGTTAACAACATTACGGATATACCGACCATGCTGAACACGTACCCCCTGGCGAAAGACCTACAGGTGCTGGTTGAAATTGTGCATAGCGGCAGCTTTAGCGCCGCCGCCGCCACGCTGGGGCAGACGCCAGCGTTTGTGACAAAACGTATTCAAATCCTCGAATCCACACTGGGGACGACGTTGCTTAACCGCTCTGCGCGCGGCGTGGCGTTAACTGAGAGTGGTCAACGCTGCTATGAACATGCCCAGGCGATCCTCGCGGGCTACCAGCACCTGGTTGATGACGTCACGCAAATCAAAACGCGTCCGGCGGGGATGATTCGTATCGGCTGTAGCTTTGGCTTTGGGCGCAGCTATATTGCGCCGGCCATTACCGAACTGATGCATAGCTATCCTGAATTACAGGTGCATTTTGAGCTTTACGATCGGCAAATTGATTTGGCGCAGGATAATATCGATTTGGATATTCGTATTAATGATGAAATTCCTGATTATTATATTGCGCATTTGTTAACGAAAAACAAAAGAATATTGTGTGCGGCCCCGACCTATTTACAAAAATATGGCGAGCCGGTGACGTTACAGGAATTAAGTCGGCATGATTGCCTGGTTACCAAAGAACGCGATATGACCCACGGAGTGTGGGAACTGGATAACGGTCAGGAGAAAAAATCGGTCAAGGTAGCGGGGCATCTTTCATCGAACAGCGGTGAGATTGTGTTGCAGTGGGCGCTGCAGGGAAAAGGGATCATGTTGCGTTCCGAATGGGACGTACAACCGTTTCTGGCAGGCGGTGAACTGGTGCGTGTACTGCCGGACTACGCACAGAGCGCCAATATCTGGGCGGTTTATCAGGAGCCGCTGTATCGCAGCGTGAAGCTTCGCGTCTGTGTGGAGTTTCTGGCGACGTGGTGCCAGCACAGATTAGGCAAGCCAATTGAAGGGTATCACGTCCCCCAGGCCGGATAAGACGCTTTAGCGCCGTCATCCGGCAGTACCGTCACTCAGGATCTTTTTCGCGTTTTTTCTTCAGCTTGGTCCAGATCTTCGGCTCCTGACGACGCCACAGACGCTGAATGTTGTCATGGTGACGTAGCAGAATTAAGCACGACAACATAGAAACCGGAAAAGTGAACTGGGGATTGAACCACCAGACATAAAAGGGAGCGATCAACGCGCTGACGATAGCGCCCAACGACGAATAGCCGCTGAGCAAGACGGTCAGCAGCCAGGTTCCCGCCATTACGCCCGTTAAGTCCCAACCAATTGGCGCAATTGCGCCAAAGGCGGTGGCAACGCCTTTCCCACCTTTAAAGCCGAAGAATACCGGCCAGATATGTCCCAGACAGGCGGCGATCGCTATTAATCCCAGCCAGAAGGGGCTGACGCCTAGCGCATAGGCACCCCAGACGGGTAACATGCCTTTCAGTACGTCGAAAATCAGTACGGCGACGGCGGCTCCCTTGCCACCGATGCGCAACACGTTTGTCGCGCCCGGATTCCCAGAGCCGCTGTCGCGCGGGTCCGGCAATCCAGCGAGGCGGCATACCAGAATGGCACTGGAAATAGAGCCGCAGAGGTACGCGAAGATAATCATTCCAGGCGCGATTGCACTCATAAGCTGTTCCGTTTTGAAAATGTCGTGTAAAACGCTACTTCTGTGGATAATACGCATATTTCGCCGGAAGTGGTATCCGGGTTAGCCAAAAAGCAGGCGGGTCGTGATGGATATTGTATTTATAGAGCAACTTTCAGTAATCACCACTATCGGTGTTTACGACTGGGAACAGACAATCGAGCAAAAGTTGGTGTTCGATATCGAAATGGCGTGGGATAACCGTAAGTCGGCTAAAAGCGATGATGTCGCTGATTGTCTGAGCTATGCTGATATTGCTCAAACGGTTGTTAATCATGTGGAAGGCGGGCGTTTTGCGCTGGTAGAGCGCGTAGCGGAAGAAGTGGCTGACCTCCTGCTTAGTCGCTTTAATTCCCCATGGGTGCGTATCAAACTCAGTAAACCTGGCGCGGTGGCACGTGCGGCAAACGTCGGGGTTATCATTGAGCGTGGCAATAATCTGAAAGAAAATAATTAATTTAATAATTTCTAAAACAAACGGGTATAAAAGGGTCCTTTCGTCGGCTCTTTTTTGCCGTGGTTTCTCTATCTAGGGGTTTATTAATGAGTGATATGCACTCGCTGCTGGTGGCGGCAATTTTGGGTGTGGTCGAAGGATTGACGGAATTTTTACCCGTTTCCAGTACCGGCCATATGATCATTGTTGGCCACCTGTTGGGTTTTGAGGGCGATACCGCAAAAACATTTGAAGTGGTGATCCAACTGGGCTCTATTCTGGCCGTCGTGGTGATGTTCTGGCGACGTCTGTTTGGCCTGATTGGCATTCACTTTGGCAAGGTCCCACACGAAGGGACTGGCAAAGGTCGGTTGACGCTGGGACATATCCTGCTCGGGATGATTCCGGCCGTTGTCCTCGGACTGGTTTTTCACGATACCATCAAATCACTGTTTAACCCGATCAACGTGATGTATGCGCTGGTGGTAGGGGGCGTGCTGCTGATCGCTGCGGAATGCCTGAAACCGAAAGAACCACGCGCGCCGGGCCTGGATGATATGACTTATCGTCAGGCGTTTATGATTGGCTGTTTCCAGTGTCTGGCGCTGTGGCCGGGTTTTTCCCGCTCCGGTGCGACGATTTCTGGCGGTATGCTGATGGGCGTGAGTCGTTACGCGGCATCTGAGTTTTCTTTCCTGCTGGCGGTACCGATGATGATGGGCGCGACGGCGCTGGATCTCTACAAGAGCTGGTCGTTCCTCAGTGCCTCAGATATTCCGATGTTTGCAGTCGGTTTCGTGACGGCGTTTATCGTGGCGCTGGTGGCGATCAAAACCTTCCTGCAACTGATTAAACGCATTTCGTTTATTCCGTTTGCAATTTACCGCTTTATTGTGGCGGCCGCCGTTTACGTCGTGTTCTTCTGATGACTTTCCGTGGTGCCGGATGGCGGCGTTCCGCCTTATCCGGCCCACGGACGCAATATGTAGGCCGCCATCCGGCAACGTCAGTTTAATGGTCTGGTTTCGGACAACGCTGCTCTTTCCAACTGGCCACCGCCGCAATTCGCCGCTTCGTCAGCTCCTCCCGAATTTCCTGACCTTTAAATCCCGCCTCAACGACGTCTTTTGTGGGTACCGCCTGCGCAACCAGCCAGGCTTCACGCAGCAGTCTGCCTTGTGGATAATCCACCGCTTCAAAGCCGGTACGCCCACGCACGTCGGCCTCGCTGGTCAGGGCGATTTGCTCTACACGCTGCGGCTTACGCCAGGCATCGATGGAATCAAACAGCTTCACGATGGTTTTTGGCTGCAGGATGGGGAAGGTATGAATGAGATCGTGGAACTCGGCCACCAGTTTGGCTAAATCACGGATGTCATTTGGTACGCGCAGGCGCTGACACAGTTGCTCGACCAGCTTGACGCCCGCCGGACCATGACCGTGATGGCGTGGCCACAGTGCTTTAGGCGTTAATGCTTTGCCAAGATCGTGGCACAGCGTGGCAAAGCGCACGTCGACCTCGGGGCTTAACATGGCGGCCATCGACAGCGTCATCAGGGTGTGAATACCGGTATCGATTTCCGGGTGCCACTGCGCGGGGGCCGGGACGCCAAACAGGGCATCTACTTCCGGGAACAGGACGCGCAATGCGCCGCAGTCGCGCAGAACCTGAAAGAACACCTGGGGATTACGGGTGGTTAAGGCGTTTTCCGTTTCTTTCCACACCCGCTCTGACGTCAGATGTTCCAGTTCACCGGCAGCGGTCATGTCGCGCATCAATGTCATGGTTTCGTCGGCGATACGAAAACCGAGGTGCGCATAGCGGGCAGCAAAACGCGCCACGCGTAGTACGCGTAGCGGATCTTCGCTAAAGGCGGGAGAAACATGGCGCAGCAGGCGGTTTTCCAGATCGCTGCGTCCGTTATAGGGGTCGATAATCTCCCCGTCGTCATCGCGGGCCATCGCGTTGATAGTCAGGTCGCGACGCTGAAGATCGTCCTCCAGCGTGACATCCGCCGCGGCGTAGCAGGTGAACCCGGTATAACCCGAACCAGATTTACGTTCGGTACGCGCCAATGCATACTCTTCGCGGGTTTGCGGATGGAGAAACACGGGAAAATCGCGGCCTACCTGCTGGTAGCCCGCGTCGAGCATCTCTTGCGGCGTGGCGCCGACAACAACCCAATCTTTATCTTTAACCGGTAGCCCTATTAACGCATCCCGAACAGCACCACCGACCAGATAAATCTTCACGCCACTTTCCTTCTGAAAAAAATCATCCCTTAATCATATGTCAGTGTGGCGGAGAAGGCGATTCAGTTCATCCAGCGATCTTTGCGTTTACGGCTTGGGATCATGTGCGGCAGAACCAGTCCGAGCAGCAGACCAAGACCCAGCACGCCGCCGCCGTACATAAACCACTGCATGATGATGGTGCGCTGTTTGTCATCAAGCTGCAGGTTGGCTGCGCTGACCTTCTTTTGCGCCACGATAAGTTCGTTTTTCAGCTTCTGATTTTCTTGCTTCAGCCCGTCGATCACACTGTCGCTTTGCGCCACTTTTTGCTGCATATCGGCGGTGCGCTGATTCCACGTGGTATCGATATTATTGAGCTTATCTGTCAGCGTCTTAACCTGGTTTTCCAGATCGGGAACGCGGGTACGCAGGCTCGGCGTGCTGTTCAGCTCTTTCAGTGGGATCCAGGCGGTACGTCCGGTGCTGTCTTTCACCTGGGCATAGTTGGTGTTGGCGTCGGTCTGTAATAGCGTGACTTCCTCGCCGGCGTTAACCGTACCCACGAGGCGATAATTATCTCCCGGACCGCTGCGGACCCAGGTGTTCAGTTCGTCAGAGACATAGCGCTTTTCTTCGGCATGTGAGACTGCAGTGGCGCTAAGTGCGAGTAAAGTTAATCCAATCAGGCGTAATTTTGGCATCAGGCTGTCGTTATTGTCATAGAAAGTGGAACGATAGTAGTGGCATCAGTGTCTCTACGCAAAGCATTCGACATCAATCGGAATCATCTGTGTCCTTTTTGCCACCACCCGAAACTTTTACGCCCGTCAAATTGCTCGTTGCATGGCAATTTGGCGCAAAATACTATCTACTTGACCATTAAGAACGAACTTAGTTCGCAGTCAGTTTTCTCAACTGTGACATAACCCATAAGTACAAGACCATGGCCCAGGAAATCGAATTAAAATTTATCGTCAATAGTGATGCTGTAGATGCGCTACGTGAGCGTCTGAATACGCTGGGAGGAGAGCATCACGCGCCCAGCCAGTTGCTGAATATCTACTACGAAACGCCGGATGCCTGGTTGCGTGGTCACGATATGGGGCTGCGTATCCGCGGTGAAAACGGTCATTATGAAATGACCATGAAAATTGCCGGACGGGTAACGGGCGGTCTGCATCAGCGACCAGAATATAACGTTGCGCTGAGCACGCCTGAGCTGGATCTCGCCCTGTTTCCCGCTGAAGTCTGGCCTGATGGCAAGCTACCCGCGGAACTCGCTTCTCAGGTGCAGCCGCTGTTTAGCACCGATTTTTACCGTGAGAAATGGTGCCTTGATGTTGACGGTAGCCGGATTGAGATAGCCCTCGACCTTGGGGAAGTGAAAGCGGGCGAGTTTGCTGAACCTATCTGTGAGCTTGAACTGGAGCTGCTAAGCGGCGATACCCGTGCGGTACTGAAGCTGGCAAACCAGCTGGTTTCGCAAACCGGTTTACGTCAGGGCAGCCTGAGCAAAGCGGCGCGCGGCTATCATTTAGCGCAGGGGAATGCGCCGCGTGAACTCAAACCGACGCGCATTTTGCGGGTTCCGGCGAAGGCGAGCATCGAGCAAGGTCTGGAAGCTGCGCTGGAGCTGGCATTATCACAGTGGCAGTACCATGAAGAGCTGTGGGTACGTGGCGTCAAGGGGGCAAAATCCGAGGTACTGGCGGCAATGGGCCTGGTGCGCCACATTCTGATGCTGTTTGGCGGTAATGTGCCACGAAAAGCGAGCGCTCACTTACGTGATTTGCTGACCCAGTCGGAAGCAATCATGGCGTCGGACGTTTCTGCCGTTTCGGCGGTTTACAGCACACAAACGGCGATGGCAAAACTGGCGCTGACCGAATGGCTGGTAACCAAAGGATGGCAGCCGTTCCTTGATGCGAAGGCGCAGGGTAAAATTGCCGACTCCTTTAAGCGTTTCTCAGATATTCATCTCTCGCGTCATGCCGCTGAGCTGAAAACCACTTTTGCTCAGCCGCTGGGCGATCAGTATGCCGATCAGCTTCCACGCCTGACGCGCAACATTGATAGTATGCTGATGCTGGCGGGATATTATGACGAAAATGTCGCCTCGGAATGGATCGCCAACTGGCAGGGCCTGCGTCACGCCATCGCGGCCAACCAATATATTGAAATTGAACACTTCCGCAATGAGGCGATCGCGCTGGAACCGTTCTGGCTGCACAGCGGAAAACGATAATCAGGACTGAGACCGGGATGCCTGATGACGCTGCGTTTATCAGGTCTACAAGGCCATATCTTGGGCCTCAATACTCAAAGGATGTCCCATAAATGAAGCAGCTCTCTTCACCGTTACAGCAGTACTGGCCGACCGTTGTTGAGCGGCTGCCAGCAGCAGTATCTGAGTCTTCGCTTAGCGTGCAGGCGAAGTCAGTGCTTACATTCAGTGATTTTGTCCGCGACAGCCTTATTGCCCATCCTGAATGGCTTGTAGAGCTGGAAAGCGCAGCGCCCCAGGCGGACGAATGGCAACACTATGCCGCCTGGCTACAGCAGGCGTTGGCCGAGGTCAGCGACGAAAACACGCTGATGCGTGAGCTACGCCTGTTTCGCCGTCGCATTATGGTGCGTATCGCATGGGCGCAGACGCTGTCGCTGGTGACAGAAGAGAGTATCTTGCAGCAGCTAAGTCATCTGGCTGAAACGCTGATCGTTGCCGCGCGTGACTGGTTATACGCCGCCTGCTGTCGCGAATGGGGAACGCCTTGTAATCCAGAAGGTGTTGCGCAACCGCTGCTGATTTTAGGCATGGGGAAACTGGGCGGCGGCGAGCTGAATTTTTCCTCCGATATCGATCTGATTTTTGCCTGGCCGGAGCACGGCAGTACGCAGGGCGGACGACGCGAGCTGGATAACGCGCAGTTCTTTACCCGTATGGGCCAGCGGCTCATCAAGGTCCTGGATCAGCCCACAATGGATGGCTTTGTTTATCGGGTGGACATGCGCCTACGCCCGTTTGGCGACAGTGGCCCGCTGGTGCTGAGCTTCTCCGCGCTGGAGGATTATTACCAGGAACAAGGCCGCGACTGGGAACGCTATGCGATGGTCAAAGCCCGCATTATGGGCGATGCCGATGGCACTTACGTCAATGAACTCCGCGCCATGCTGCGACCGTTTGTCTTCCGTCGTTATATTGATTTCAGCGTGATCCAGTCTCTGCGTAACATGAAAGGGATGATTGCCCGTGAAGTGCGCCGTCGCGGACTGAAGGACAACATTAAGCTGGGGGCGGGCGGTATTCGTGAAATCGAATTTATCGTGCAGGTATTCCAGCTTATTCGCGGCGGGCGCGAGCCGTCGCTGCAATCCCGCTCGCTGTTACCGACGCTGAGCGCTATCAACGCGTTAAACCTGCTGCCAGATACCGATGCGGAGCAACTGCGCGCAGCCTATCTCTATTTACGCCGTCTGGAAAACCTGCTGCAAAGCATCAATGATGAACAGACCCAGACGCTGCCGGGTGATGAACTGAATCGTGCGCGGCTGGCATGGGGAATGAACGTTGATGACTGGCAGCAGTTGACCGATGTGCTGGCTGGCCATATGCACAACGTGCGTCGGGTGTTTAACGAGTTGATTGGCGATGACGAAGCCGAAACTCAGGAAGAGTCGCTGTCAGAACGGTGGCGCGAACTGTGGCAGGACGCCTTACAGGAAGATGACACCACGCCGGTGCTGACGCATCTGGCGGATGACGATCGGCGACGCGTCCTGTCGCTGATCGCGGATTTTCGTAAAGAACTGGATAAACGCACCATTGGCCCACGCGGACGCCAGGTGCTGGATCATTTAATGCCGCATCTGCTGAGCGACGTCTGTTCGCGTGACGACGCTTCAGTACCGCTGTCGCGTATTACGCCGCTGCTGGTGGGCATTGTCACCCGTACAACCTATCTGGAGCTGCTGAGCGAATTTCCCGGCGCGCTCAAACACCTGATTTCACTGTGCGCCGCCTCGCCGATGGTCGCCAGCCAGTTGGCACGGTATCCGCTGTTGCTCGACGAGCTGCTGGATCCGAACACGTTGTATCAACCCACGGCGACGGATGCCTATCGCGATGAGCTGCGCCAGTATTTGCTGCGCGTACCGGAAGATGACGAAGAGCAGCAACTGGAAGCGCTGCGTCAGTTTAAGCAAACCCAGCTGTTACGTATTGCCGCGGCTGATATCGCCGGCACGCTACCGGTGATGAAAGTGAGCGACCACTTGACCTGGCTGGCGGAAGCCATTATCGATGCGGTAGTCCAACAAGCGTGGACGCAGATGGTTGCTCGCTACGGACAACCTCTGCATCTCGGCGAGCGTGAAGGGCGTGGTTTTGCCGTGGTCGGCTATGGCAAGCTGGGCGGCTGGGAGCTGGGTTATAGCTCGGATCTCGATTTGATCTTCCTGCATGACTGCCCAATGGACGTGATGACGGACGGCGAACGTGAGATTGACGGGCGACAATTCTATCTGCGTCTTGCGCAGCGCATTATGCACCTTTTCAGCACCCGTACCTCCTCCGGTATTTTGTACGAAGTGGATGCGCGGCTGCGTCCGTCCGGTGCGGCGGGGATGCTGGTGACATCAGCGGACGCTTTCGCCGATTACCAGCGCAACGAAGCCTGGACATGGGAGCATCAGGCGCTGGTGCGCGCGCGCGTAGTGTACGGTGACCCGCAATTGACCTCTCAGTTTGACGCGGTACGTCGCGATATCATGACCCTTGTCCGTGACGGAAAAACCTTGCAAACCGACGTGCGCGAAATGCGTGAGAAAATGCGTGCCCATTTGGGCAATAAGCATCGCGATCGTTTTGATATCAAAGCGGACGAAGGCGGCATTACCGATATTGAGTTCATTACGCAATACCTGGTGCTGCGCTATGCCCATGAGAAACCGAAGCTGACGCGTTGGTCGGATAACGTGCGCATTCTGGAATTACTGGCGCAAAACGACATTATGGATGAGCAGGAGGCGCTGGCGCTTACCCGTGCTTATACGACGCTGCGTGATGAACTTCACCATCTTGCCTTGCAGGAGCTTCCGGGCCATGTGGCGCCAGAGTGCTTTGAGGCTGAACGCACGCTGGTGCGCGAGAGCTGGCAGAAGTGGCTGGTTGCCGAGTGAAGTGTGCTATTATCGCGCGCAAATTTTAAGACCCTCAGAGAATCTCTCAGGAGACAGGAATGAAAGTAACGCTGCCAGAGTTTGAACGTGCAGGAGTCATGGTTGTCGGTGATGTGATGCTGGATCGCTACTGGTACGGTCCTACCAGCCGTATTTCACCCGAAGCGCCGGTTCCGGTGGTGAAAGTGGATACCATCGAAGAACGTCCCGGTGGCGCAGCAAACGTGGCGATGAACATTGCCTCCCTGGGAGCGAATTCGCGTCTGGTGGGCCTGACCGGTATTGACGACGCGGCACGTGCGCTGAGCAAAACACTGGCGGATGTGAACGTAAAATGTGACTTCGTGTCCGTACCGACCCATCCGACGATTACCAAACTGCGCGTGCTTTCCCGTAACCAGCAGCTGATTCGCCTGGATTTCGAAGAAGGTTTTGAAGGTGTGGATCCACAGCCGTTGCACGAGCGTATTAACCAGGCGCTGGGTTCTATCGGCGCGCTGGTGCTCTCTGATTACGCCAAAGGCGCGCTGGCAAGCGTGCAGCAGATGATTGCGCTGGCGCGTAAGGCCGGGGTTCCGGTGCTTATCGATCCGAAAGGGACCGATTTTGAACGCTACCGTGGCGCCACGCTGCTGACCCCGAACCTGTCGGAGTTTGAAGCGGTGGCCGGTAAGTGCAAAAGCGAAGACGAGTTGGTTGAGCGCGGCATGAAAGTGATTGCTGATTTCGACCTTTCCGCACTGCTGATCACGCGCTCCGAACAGGGGATGACGCTGCTGCAACCGGGCAAATCGCCACTGCATATGCCGACCCAGGCGCAGGAAGTGTATGACGTGACCGGTGCGGGCGATACGGTTATCGGCGTGCTGGCGGCGACGCTGGCGGCGGGTAACTCTCTGGAAGAAGCGTGCTACTTTGCTAACGCCGCAGCCGGTGTTGTCGTGGGTAAACTGGGGACGTCCACCGTTTCTCCCATTGAACTGGAAAACGCCGTGCGCGGTCGGGCAGATACTGGCTTTGGCGTGATGAGCGAATCTGAGCTGAAACAGGCCGTTGCCAGCGCCCGCAAACGCGGTGAGAAAGTCGTGATGACCAACGGGGTGTTCGACATCCTGCATGCGGGGCACGTCTCCTATCTGGCAAACGCGCGCAAGCTGGGCGATCGCCTGATCGTAGCGGTAAACAGCGATGCTTCGACCAAACGTCTGAAAGGTGAAACGCGTCCGGTCAACCCGCTGGAACAACGGATGATCGTACTGGGCGCACTGGAGGCCGTCGACTGGGTGGTCTCTTTTGAAGAAGATACACCGCAGCGTCTGATTGCGGGCATCCTGCCGGATCTGCTGGTAAAAGGCGGCGATTATAAGCCGGAAGATATTGCGGGCAGCAAAGAGGTGTGGGCGAACGGCGGTGAAGTACAGGTGCTGAACTTCGAAGATGGCTGCTCAACGACCAATATCATCAAGAAGATCCAGAAAGACAGCGATAAATAACACCTGAAAAGTTTGCCGGATGGCGGTGTGAACACCTTATCTGGCCTACGTGACGTAACGTTTGTAGGCCAGATAAGACGCTTTCGCGTCGCCATCCGGCATTTTTACGTTTTATTCTTGAGCCACAGCGCTACTTTCCACTGATTTTAACAGCTCGGCCAGTGCTGACAGCGAACCGCTGGACAATCCAATTTCACTTAACAGCGAGTCAATCAGCGGCGCTTGTGTACGATAAGGAAGAGTTGTCGGAAACTGTGAACCAGAACGTTGATTTGCGCACAATATGTACAGAACGGCTTCGTATTCAGGGAAATACTGAAACTAGAAAAAGCATATGGCCTTAGCAGATATTCAATAACTGGAGGGTATGCTCATGCACAGCAACATGTATTCAATGAACAATTTCGATTTCCTGGCCCGCAGTTTTGCCAGGATGCAGGCTGAGGGCCACCCTGTTGATATCCAAGCCATCACTGGCAATATGGATGAGGAACATCGTAGCTGGTTTTGTAAACGTTATGCGCTGTACTGCCAGCAGGCGACAGAGGCGAAGAAACTCGAACTGGAACACTAACAGAAAAACGGGCCTTGCGGCCCGTTGTCGTTTTTACTCTTGCGGATCGACTGAGGGGATCGCGGGGGCTGGCTTAACTTCTGCCGTTTTTTCACGCGCTTCCAGCTCAGTCAGGCGTTGCTCAAGCAGCGCCAGCTTTTCACGGGTACGCAGCAAAACCTGAGTCTGTACATCAAACTCTTCACGGCTGACAAGGTCCAGACGGGTCAGCTGTGACTGCAGCGTTTGACGAATTTTCTTCTCGACGTCTTCCCCAAACTCGCGGATCCCTTTCGGCATCGACTCGTGAACTTGGCGAGCAATCTGCTCAATTTTTTTCGGGTCAATCATTGTGGTTTCCCTGAACTGGTACGTGTTGCTGCTTATTGTAGTGCGAACGGGCGCAGGCATAAACCAGAATTGTGTGAAGCTAAGTCGAGTAAAGGCGTTGATGAAGGTAATCAATAGCGTTATAGTTAACCCGCTTATTCTCAGGGCGGGGCGAAATTCCCCACCGGCGGTAAATCAGCTTAATGCTGAAAGCCCGCGAGCGCTTTGGGTGCAAACTCAAAGGTCAGCAGATCCGGTGTAATTCCGGGGCCGACGGTTAGAGTCCGGATGGGAGAGAGTAACGATCCAGTCGGGCATGGACCCGCTCACGTTATTTTTTTGCCGCTTAGACGGTACTCCTAAGACTGCCCTGATTCTGGTAACCATAATTTTAGTGAGGTTTTTTTACCATGAATCAGACGCTACTTTCCTCTTTTGGTACGCCTTTCGAACGTGTTGAACATGCGCTGTCTGCGCTGCGTGAAGGACGCGGTGTGATGGTGCTTGACGACGAAGATCGTGAAAACGAAGGCGATATGGTTTTCCCGGCAGAGACCATGACCGTTGAACAGATGGCGCTGACCATCCGTCACGGCAGCGGTATTGTTTGCCTGTGCATCACTGAAGACCGACGCAAACAGCTCGATCTGCCAATGATGGTGGAAAATAACACCAGTGCTTACGGTACCGGTTTTACCGTGACCATTGAAGCCGCAGAAGGCGTGACCACCGGCGTTTCCGCTGCAGACCGAGTCACTACGGTGCGTGCGGCAATTAAGGATGGCGCAAAACCTTCCGACCTGAACCGCCCGGGACACGTTTTCCCGCTGCGCGCTCAGGCAGGCGGTGTGTTGACTCGCGGTGGTCATACTGAAGCCACCATCGATCTGATGACGCTGGCAGGCTTTAAACCAGCAGGTGTGCTGTGCGAACTGACCAATGATGATGGCACCATGGCGCGTGCGCCGGAGTGCATCGAATTTGCCGGCAAGCATAATATGGCTGTGGTCACTATCGAAGACCTGGTGGCTTACCGTCAGGCGCATGAGCGTAAAGCCAGCTAATAGCGTGTTGCCGCGCCTGCTGTAGAAGATTAAAAAAACCGAAGTCAGTTTTCTGGCTTCGGTTTTTTGTTATTGCAGCCTGGCTATTTAGTTCTGGCCAGTTTGATTGCCCAGGCGCCGCTCATAATCACTAATAGCAGCAAACATACGCCAAAGGCCAGCAGGCAGGCCTGCGCCATATTCATAAAATGCCACGGAGGCAGGAGATACCAACCTTCCGACTGTTGGTACAGATCGACAAACCACTTTTGCATACTACTGAGCGCCACGCCATCGGGAACAATGGGGGCGTCATAGCCGCAGTCTCCTGTGGGCTTAAACCATTCCGGCGCCCAGTTTGCCAGCGGCAAATTGAACGGAAAGGTCGGATCGGTGGAACATCCCTGTACGCCAAACAGCGAATCCGGGTCCGGATTATGTACTGCATAATGAATGCCGTTAAGTTTGATGGAAAACTTAATGCCCATGATGCTGCCGTAAAATGCCGCGATGCAGCCGATAAGCTTCAGAACAACATTTTTGGGGTTTATCGCCGCGATCAGCCCACCAAAAACCATCACGAACATGGCAAAGCGAATGTATACACATTGCTCGCAGGGGGCCATGTAGAGATAGATTTGGAAGAATGAGTGCGCCAGAATAATTAACCCACCCATTGCGCAAGCCATCAGTAACCACAGAAAGCGCCGTTCCTGCCATCTCACCAGGGTATCAACCGGTGCAATACATAAGTCTCGCCACAATCCTTTCATGAAAGCCATAGCCGGGTCCCTGTTTATTTTGCCGCCAGCTCTCTGACAAGCTCAGCCATAGAATCAATGGATTTGATGTTTTTGGTGTAGATCAGGTATTTGCCGTTGACGACGTAAGCCGGTACGCCCTGAATTTTGGCGACATCATATGCCGCTTTCCATTTCTCCAGCGTTTGCTGTACGGCAGGCTCCTTCAGTGCGGTTTCAAAATCCGCCTGACTCATACCCGCAGCATCCAGCCCCGTCTTGATGAATGAGGCAGGATCTTTACCGTCTGACCAGCGCTCTTTCTTGTCGTGGTAGGCTGCGTAATATGCGAACTTGGCTTTTTTGAACTGAGATTTGGCGTCAAACAATGAAATTCCTGCCGCCTGGTCCTTATTAATCATTACCGCAAATACTTCGCTTGCCTGTTTACCGTATTCCCCTTTGGTTTCCAGATGAAACGGCGTGAAGGTAACCATGTCGGCGACTTTTTCTGATACGGGGCCCGTTACGGCTTTATCGTATTTGTAGCAGAACGGACAGGCGTAGCTGAATACTTTGATTAACGTCTTATCCGCATTAGGAATCGGTTTCTCAAGCACCATATAGTCAGTGCCTTCGGTAAAAGCCGATGCTGCAAACGGTGAGGCAAGTGCGGCGGTTAATACCACGCTTTTAAATAATGAAGTGATCCATTTAGATGACATAATTAATCCTTAATCTAACATGATTATTTAAACATTTGTTGTGGGCGGACCAGTAATGCACGGTAGTGTGTTTGGTTTGGCTTATCGGAAAGGACATTAATTTCAACTTTGACTTCTTTGGTCTTGTAGTCAATTTCATTAATTTTGCCAATGGTCGGCTGTCCGACGTCAAATAAATTAATCGAACCACCAAAGCCAAACATGGTATCGCGATCTTTTTGATATTCGATAACCGAAGTGATGGGACTATAAAAATCATAGCCGCGCTCTTTTCCGTATTCCCAAATTTGCTGGACGGTTCCTTTTTTCTCGTCAATTTTATATTCGACAAAACGCGAGTATTTCATCGTCGGTAAAGCTGGTTGTTCAAGTCCACGACCATCGCCGTTATCAAAGACGGTTAATGTCCCTTTGCTGGAGAGCCATGCGGTGTGCTGGGTGTAGGTGAAATCGAAATCGGTGTTTTCACACTTGCCGTTTTCATCACATTTCAGCGCGTTGCCTTTAGCATCTACCGGTTTTAACAGCTTACTTGCCAGCGCTTTATTCCAGCCTTTAGATGGCGCCAGGATCCACTTCACCTGTTTATCCCGACCAATTTTTACGACGCCCTGATGGCGGGAAGAGATGATGATAGAGTCATCTTTAGCGTCATAGGCAATGGAGTTGACGTGAGCCCAGTTACGGCCCGCGCCAACGCCGAGGGCATCACCGTAGGGGGTATCTGGCTCCAGTTTCGCCTGTTGACCTGCGTGAGCGAGGTCGACGTTGACACATACCGCGCCTGCGTCCAGCGCACCCAGCAGCGCGTCACGCATCGGGTCGAGAATTTTTGTCAGATCCCATACGTCAACAACGCGACCGGATCTGTCGACTTCAATAATCTGGTCGCGAATAGTTTGCACGTGAATGCCATCTTCCTTGCGATAATCGCGTTTACCCACGCGCAGCAGCACGGTGTCATTGACCGTTTCGATCGATTCATGCGACGCGTCAAGGAATCCACGCGGTAGCTTATGGTCGGCCAGAATCTGTCCCATCAGATCGAATTCATACCAGTGCTGGCCCTGCACGGCGGTGAAGGTTCCGCGCGGAGTTTCCCGAATGCCCATCAGGTAGCCGCGCTTATTGATATCCATGTCATGGCCGTCATAGAAGGTATCCTGATCCAGCCACCAACGGTATTCACCTTCCGTATCGACGACAAAGGTGAAAGGGGCGATATCAAAGGGTAATGCGCCACCGGCGGGACCCGCATCAAGGATGCCGGCATTTTTGTCTTTTTCACCATGCCAGTGGAATTCTGCGCCCTGCGCGGTGAAAGTATGGGTATTCACCAGATACAGACGGTCTTCAAAGCCGGGAGCTACCTTAATAACTTTAGTTTGCTGTAAATCAGAAAGAGAACGGTTATCCATGTAGTGATTAACGATGGCGGATGTTTGCACCACGTAATCGTCCTTCATGGCCTTACCATTTTCTTTATATTCAATGGTAACTTTATTAGCGAACTTTTGATAAAGGCCAAAAACAGGAATGCCATCGTAAGTGGCGAGTGATTCTTTGCCAACGGTATAAGTAACTGGAACCCCTTTTTCACCTTTACCATGAACGGTGACTTTAACATCCGAGATAACGTGACTATCTAATTCAATCAGTGCGGTAAGTGGGGCATTTCCATAAGGATCAACAACTATTGCGCCCAGTTTTCCTGCGGGTTGGGCGGGTTGAAAACCAGCGGCAAACGCATTTCCCACAGTGAATCCAAACGTCAGTGCAAGCGTTCCAGCGAGAAGTGTTTTTCGGTATTGCATAAACATGGATATATCTCCTTATATTACCTGTAAATATAATGATGCTGAATATATTATGTTTTTCCGATGTTAATTAATCAAAGAATAGTATTACTGATGCTGCTTTTATGATGAATCAATTACTATTGATGAGATGTATTATTCTGCAGAGTCTAATTTTTATTATTTTTGGATAGTATGAGTGAGACATTTTAAGAACAATATTTATTATTGCGTTGTGTGATCTTGTCGACATAGTTTAATTTTCTATAACGATTTGGGCTATTAGCGTAGTCGCTTATTTATATGATCGAAATCATATATTTGTTTCTGGAATATGCCACTATAGGAGTAGGTCAGAATAAGGTAGTGTAAAATTTTAACGTTAAATGTTTAATGATGTTAAATATTAAGGGTAAAAGAATGTTTATTGCCTGGTATTGGATTGTATTAATTGCACTCGTTGCGGTGGGTTATTATTGTCATATGAAGCGTTATTGTCGGGCGTTCCGCCAGGACAGAGATGCATTACTTGAGGCGCGAAACAAACTCTTTCGTCGATCTGGCGAAGATAACGGCGCGGTTAAGGGACAGGAATAGTCCTTCGCGTTCTGCTATGGATGAGCGGATGCTGTTAAACTTGCAGGGTGGCATCCGCCCTCTGGATTATCCGATTCCCATGGACTGGAGAATGACGAGACTTAACCCCATCACCGACATTCCGCACAATACCCCATAGCTGGGATTATTATTGGGATCGATCTCTTTTGCCAATGGCATCAATTCATCGACGGACAGCGCGACCATAATACCTGCGACGGCCGCCATTATCGCCGCCATCACTACCGGCGAAATCAGACTACCGAGAATTAACCACGCCAGTACGCCGCCCAATATTTCGGCCATGCCCGAAATCCCGGCCCAGAATATCGCAGTGCGTTTGGATCCCGTAGCCGCATAGACCGGACCCGCCACGGCTAATCCTTCAGGAATATTGTGTAATGCGACGGCAAGGGCAATACCAAAGCCCAGTTCGAGGTTGCTACTGGCGGTAACAAATGTCGCAATTCCTTCCGGGAAGTTGTGCAGGCTGATGCCGAGCGTTAATAAAATCGCGGTACGCCGGATAGAACCGGGTAAAGGCTGCGTGGTTTTTTGCACCAGATCCTGAGGGTGAGCATGCGGCAGTATACGATCGAGGCCAAAGTAGCCCAGCAGGCCCACAATAAACATCCCGTAACCCAACACCGGCGACATGCCGTCAGCCGCCAGCGCAGCAGGTAGCATCTCCATTAAAGAGATCAGTAACATGATCCCGGCGGCGAAACCTAAAGAAAAGGCAAGAACGCGGTTGGAAGGTTTTTGCCCCAGCACGCCGAGAAATGCGCCGATAAACGTGGCGGCACCTGCCAGTAAAGTCAGAAGTAAAGGTACTGACATCGACAAATCTAACTCCTTATCAATCTGCTGTCCGGGCCAGATCGTCAAAATAACTGATGATCTTCATCATGGTTATCTGAGTTCTTCATTAACCGAAAAAGCGTATTGTGATGGTATCAAAATGACTCCCTCAGTAAGGATATCATCATGTCTTCAGCTCGTATGCCAGCATTGTTTTTGGGCCACGGTAGCCCGATGAATGTTTTGGAAGATAACGTTTATACCCGTGCCTGGCAGCAACTGGGGGAAACGTTGCCGCGTCCGAAAGCCATTGTGGTGGTGTCGGCGCATTGGTTCACCCGTGGAACCGGCGTGACGGCGATGGAAGCGCCAAAAACAATCCACGATTTTGGCGGTTTTCCACAGGCTTTGTATGACACGCATTACCCGGCCCCCGGTTCACCGGAACTGGCGCAGCATCTGGTTGAGGTGCTTGCTCCGGTACCAGTGGCCTTAGACCAGGAAGCGTGGGGCTTTGACCACGGCTCATGGGGCGTGCTGATCAAGATGTATCCGAATGCGGATATTCCGATGGTGCAGTTAAGCGTCGACAGTACCAAACCTGCGGCCTGGCATTTTGAGATGGGGCGCAAACTGGCGGCATTGCGTGATGAAGGCATTATGTTGGTGGCCAGCGGCAATGTTGTGCACAACCTGCGTACTGCGCGTTGGCACGGTGAGAACACGCCATACCCGTGGGCGACCTCATTCAACGATTATGTGAAGGCAAACCTGACATGGCAGGGACCGGTTGAACAGCACCCTCTGGTCAACTATCTCGATCATGAAGGTGGATCGTTATCGAACCCGACGCCAGATCACTATCTGCCGCTGCTGTATGTATTGGGCGCGTGGGATGGCAAAGAGCCGGTGACTATTCCTGTCGACGGGATTGAGATGGGCAGTTTAAGTATGTTGTCGGTACAGATCGGATGAGAAATGCCGGGTGACGGATTCGTCTCACCCGGCACAACGATTATTCGACAAAAATATGCGGATAGAAGCGCGAGAGATCCTGAGTGATCAACGCTCTGTCTTCACGAATGCCGATGCCAGCAGGTTGATCATTAATCAGCCAGCTGCCGATCAGCATATAGCTGTCGCCAAATTTTGGTAGCTGATGGAACTGCTGCACGATCATACCTTCTTCGCCATACGGCCCTTCCACGGCTTCGATCGTTTTCCCGTTCTCGATGATGGAGACGTTAGCGCCTTCACGTGAGAAGATTGGCTTAATGACGAATTTATCCATCTGCGGATAGTCGTCTTCGGCGAAATAAGCAGGCAACAGGTTCGGATGGTTGGGGAACATTTCCCACAACAGCGGTAATAGCGCTTTGTTGGAGATGATGCTCTTCCAGGCCGGTTCCAGCCAGCGAACGCCCGCGTCTTCAAGCTTGGTGGAGAACATTTCACGCAGCATGAATTCCCACGGATAAAGTTTGAACAGGTTGGCAATAACCTGATCCTGCATATCCGTGAACTGACCTTTTTCACCCAGGCCAATATCTTCGACATAGAGGAATTCACTGGCGATCTCAGCCTCGGCAGCGCAATCCTGCAGATACTGGATCGTACCGCGATCTTCGACCGTATCACGACAGCAGGTCAGATGCAGCAACTGAAAACCATACTGTTCACGCAGCTCGGTGAAGCGCTCGATCAGCTTTTCCTGCAGACTGTTGAACTGATCGCTGCCTTCCGGCAGGTTGCCGGCATTGAGCTGATCTTCCAGCCAGATCCACTGGAAAAAAGCAGCTTCGTACAGTGACGTTGGCGTATCGGCGTTGTTTTCCAGCAGTTTGGGTTCACCCGTGCCGTCCCACGCCAGATCCAGACGTGAATAAAGTGACGGTTGCTGTGTCTGCCATGACTGACGGACAAAACCCCAGGTATGCTTCGGAATGCGAAACTTGGTCATCAGCTCATCGCTGGAGATGACCTTTTCCACCACTTTGAGGCACATTTGATGCAGCTCTGCGGTGACCTCTTCCAGCTTTTCAACCTGAGCAAGCGTGAGCTTATAGTACGCGTCTTCACACCAGTACGGCTCGCCGTACATGGTGTGAAAGTTGAAACCGTATTCGGTGGCCTTATCGCGCCAGTCCGGGCGCTCAACAATACTGACTCTTTCCATGACGATCAGCCACCCATTGAACGTGTGGTCGTGCCGCTGGCGCTACGCTGCATGGTGCTCTGTTTGGCCACAGACTCACCAAATCCGCCGCGTGTTACGGTAGAGGTGGTGGCAGGTTTCGGTGCCATGGCGGTTTTCGGTACGGTCATGGTGCGACCCGGCGTCGCTGCGCCGTAGTTTTTACCGCTGGCGTCAGTGTATTTGCCATATGCCGGGCTGGCCGGGTTTTTCGAGCTGAACAGCGGCTGCTGAGCGCCCATTCCGCCGCCCATCAGTCGGCCCATCATGTAGCCTGCCATCAGCGGCATCCAGAAGCTGCCGCTGCTTTGGTTCTGCGCCTGAGCCTGGCCTTCGCCGGTCGGCGCCATACCCGCTTGCGCAGGTGCCTGTTGGCACTGGCCTTCGCCGAATTCGGCGATACAGTCTTCGCGAGTGGCATATTTTGGCGCGGTGCGTTCCGCTTCTTTCAGCGCATTGTTGAACGCGGTGGTACATTCGGCGCTTTTACCCGGATTTGCTGCAGAGCAGTCGTCCGCGTTTTGATAAAGCGAAACCGTTTCGTCGCTCTTTTCACAGCCCGCGAGCATAAACACAGCGGTAACTGCCAGGGCGACAGGAGTCAGATGGCGCGCGCTCCAGCTTTTGCGGAACGAGGCGTGATGTATAGATTTTGTCCGTTTCATTTATGTCTTCCAGGACCCAGTGGTAACTCTGCTCAGAATAGAGGATGACTGGTCGAAATTGAAGCGGGAAGAGGCGAGAATGCGTAGGAAGGGGCGGATCTTTACGTTGTCTTACGTTCAGACGGGGCCGAAGCCCCGTCATCAGCATTAATTACGGAACGGGTTGGTGCCGTTGCTGCTGGTTGTAGGTGCTGCTGTCGGCTGCGCCGCCGGCGTCGTGCTGTTGGACGTATAACCATCCGCTGCGGCGTCTTGCTGCGCGTTTTGCGGGGCGATCGTATCCGGGGTAGTGGATACCGGTTTACCCAGCGTATTGTTCAGGGCCACCAGATCCTGCTCGTTCAGCGTACCGAGCGCGGATTTGACGTTTAACTGATTGATAAGATAGGTATAACGCGCATTAGCCAGCTGTTGCTTGGCGTTGTACAGCGTGGTAGTGGCATCCAATACATCCACGATGGTACGTGTACCAACGGAATAACCGGCTTCCATTGCATCCAAAGAACTTTGCGCAGAAACAACCGCTTGTTTGTACGCGTTGATGCTACTGATGGATGCATTAATGTTGTTAAACGAAGAACGAACGGTCTGCACCACGCTGCGGTGTGCGCTTTCCAGTTGTTCACTCGCGCCAACAAAGTTGTACTGCGCTTGTTTCACCTGCGAGTTAACCATTCCGCCCTGATAAATAGGCAGTGAGAAGCTCAGACCGATTTTGTTCTGGCCCATGTTGCTGTCGTCATACTGGGCGTTGTTGGTTTTGGAGCCGCTGTATGACGTATCCGATACGCCAGTAGATGCGGTCAGGTCCAGAGTCGGTAAATGACCGTCCTGCGCCAGGCGAATCTGTTCACGCGCCAGATCCTGGCTTAAACGTGCCTGCAATAATGACAGGTTGCGGTTTTCTGCTTCTTTCAGCAGTGCGTTCACCGCCTGCGGTTTGTTGGTTTTAAAGCCGTCAACGTTCAGCGAAGCCAGTTCCGGGTAGTAGTTACCGGTCACCTGGCGCAGCTGTTCCACCGCGTTATCCAGATTGTTGCGCGCGGTAACTTCGTTCGCCAGCACGGTATCGTATTGTGAACGGGCGTTCTGCACGTCAGTGATGGCAACCAGGCCAACGTTAAAACGCTGAGTGGTCTGATCTAACTGACGGTAAACCGCATCTTTCTGTGCCTGGGTGTAAGACAGCACGTCAATCGCGTTCAGTACGTTAAAATAGGCGGTAGCGGTATTCAGGATCAGCGTTTGCTGATCGGTCTGATAGGTCACGTCCTGGATGCCCGCTGATTTTTCTTGCAGCGTCAGGGCACGCCATTTTGACATATCAAAAATGGACTGAGTTAACTGCAGAGAAGCGCTGGTGGCGTTGGAGTTAATGCCATTTGCATCACGGTAGCCATTGCTGTAGGTGTAATCGGCACCTAATCCCAGTTGCGGCAGTAATGGGCTACGCGCTTCGTTAATTTTTTCGAATGCAGCATCGCGATCGGCGGCGGATTTACGCAATTCCGGGTTGCTCAGGCGTGCTTGCTGATAAACCTGCATCAGGTTTTCTGCCTGGCTCAGAGTACTGAACCCCGACAGGCTCAGGCCGATAAGGATGGGGAGCAATTTCTTCATTTGCATTCCTTGTTGTGAAGCAGTATTTAGCGCTGATCAAATTGTAAAAATATTTGCTGATTCTAGCAGAATCCGCCACTGCAAAAAGTTGGCGTTACGTGCCATACGGCGTTAATTTGCATCAATTTAACACAAGGGCGTTGAAACATCAGTCAAACGACCTTGAAATTCACATTTTAAACACTATTGGTTTCAGGACAGCACAATGCGTAAACCAGACAACTTGCCAATGACTTTCACTAAAAATGATGTAGAAATTATTGCACGAGAAACGCTATACCGCGGATTTTTTTCACTGGATCTTTATCGGTTCCGCCATCGCCTGTTTAACGGCGGGATGAGCGGTGAGGTAAAGCGCGAAATTTTTGAGCGCGGACACGCGGCAGTCTTGCTACCCTTTGACCCTGAGCGGGACGAAGTTGTGCTGGTCGAGCAGATCCGCATCGCGGCGTTTGATACCAGCACAAGCCCGTGGCTACTGGAAATGGTAGCCGGGATGATCGAAGAGGGCGAGAGCGTTGAAGATGTCGCGCGCCGTGAAGCCATGGAAGAAGCCGGGCTTAACGTTAAACGCGTAAAACCGGTGCTGAGTTATCTGGCAAGCCCAGGAGGCACCAGCGAACGCTCATCGATTATGGTGGGTGAAGTGGACGCCACGACCGCGAGCGGAATTCATGGTCTGGCTGATGAAAACGAAGATATTCGTGTTCATGTGGTGAGCCGGGAACAGGCTTATCAATGGGTAGAAGAGGGGATAATCGACAACGCGGCTTCTGTCATCGCCTTGCAATGGTTACAGCTGCACTATCAAGAGTTAAAAACTGAGTGGAAAAAATGAAGCGTTACACACCTGACTTCCCTGAAATGATGCGCCTGTGCGAAACCAATTATTCGCAATTGCGCCGCCTGTTGCCGCGTAATGACGCAGCCGGCGAAACAGTGAGCTATCAGGTGGCAAACGCACAATATCGGTTAACGATCGTTGAATCGACCCGATACACTACGCTTGTCGCGATCGAACAAACGGCACCGGCTGTGACTTACTGGAGCCTGCCGTCGTTAACCGTGCGTCTGTATCATGATGCGAGGGTGGCTGAAGTGTGTTCAAGTCAGCAGATCTTTCGCTTCAAAGCGCGGTATGATTATCCAAATAAAAAGTTGCATCAACGCGACGAAAAGCATCAAATTAACCAGTTTCTGGCCGACTGGTTACGGTACTGTTTAGCACATGGAGCGATGGCGATTCCGGTTTATTAGCGTCGTGAAACCTAAGGACACCATTTGGAAAGCCTGTTAACCCTTCCTTTGGCTGGTGAGGCCAGAGTCAGGATCTTACAAATTACAGACACTCACCTGTTTGCCGAAAAGCATGAAACGCTGCTGGGGGTGAATACCTGGGACAGCTATCAATCCGTACTGGATGCAATACATGCTGAGTCGCCAGAGTTCGATCTGATCGTCGCGACTGGCGATTTGGCGCAGGATCAATCCGCTGCGGCTTATCAGCATTTTGCTGAGGGCATCGCAAGTTTTCGTGCGCCCTGCGTTTGGCTCCCGGGTAATCATGATTTTCAGCCTGCAATGTACAGCGCGCTGCAGGACGCGGGCATTTCCCCGGCTAAGCGTGTCTTCATTGGCGAACAGTGGCAAATATTGTTGCTGGACAGTCAGGTGTTTGGCGTTCCCCACGGCGAGTTAAGCGAATTTCAGCTCGAATGGCTGGAGCGTAAACTCGCCGATGCGCCTGAACGCAATACTTTGCTGCTTCTGCATCATCATCCTCTGCCTGCGGGCTGCAGCTGGCTCGATCAGCACAGTCTGCGTAATGCCGCCGAGCTGGACAACGTGCTGGTGAACTACCCACGCGCGAAGTATCTGCTGTGCGGGCATATCCATCAGGAACTGGATCTGGACTGGAACGGTCGCCGCCTGTTGGCGACGCCGTCGACCTGCGTGCAGTTTAAGCCGCATTGCTCTAATTTCACGTTAGATACCATCAGCCCCGGCTGGCGTACGCTGGAGCTATTTGCTGACGGTACGTTGCAGACTCAGGTGTGTCGTCTGCAGGGTAATCGATTCCACCCTGATACCGCTTCAGAAGGCTACTGATGTCTACGCTTCTTTATCTTCATGGATTTAACAGCTCTCCTCGTTCGGCGAAGGCGTGTCTGCTAAAAAACTGGCTGGCGGAGCACCACCCGCACGTTGAGATGATCGTACCGCAACTGCCGCCGTATCCTGCTCAGGCAGCAGAGATGCTGGAATCGATCATTCTTGAGCACGGCGGCGAGTCGCTGGGGATTGTTGGTTCCTCGTTGGGCGGCTATTACGCCACCTGGCTGTCACAATGTTTTATGCTGCCAGCGGTGGTAGTGAACCCGGCGGTCCGGCCTTATGAACTGCTGGTCGACTATCTCGGTCAAAACGAGAACCCCTACACGGGGCAGCAATATGTGCTAGAGTCACGCCATATTTACGATCTTAAAGTCATGCAGATTGACCCACTGGAAGCGCCGGATTTAATCTGGCTGCTCCAACAAACGGGCGATGAAGTGTTGGACTACCGCCAGGCGGTGGCGTATTACGCCTCCTGCCGCCAGACAGTTACTGAGGGCGGAAACCACGCATTCACGGGCTTCGAAGATTATTTCAACCAGATTGTCGATTTTCTTGGACTGCACAGTTTCTGACGATCAATTCGAATTGCTTATTTAAACCATGACGCAAACTTATAACGCTGATGCCATTGAGGTACTCACTGGGCTTGAGCCGGTACGCCGTCGCCCGGGGATGTACACCGATACAACCCGTCCGAACCACCTTGGGCAGGAAGTGATTGATAACAGTGTGGATGAAGCACTGGCGGGCCACGCAAAACGTGTGGACGTGATCTTACATGCCGACCAATCTCTTGAAGTCATTGATGATGGCCGCGGCATGCCAGTAGACATTCACCCTGAAGAAGGTGTTCCGGCGGTTGAGTTGATCCTCTGCCGTTTACATGCGGGTGGTAAGTTCTCCAATAAGAACTATCAGTTCTCTGGTGGTCTACATGGGGTGGGTATCTCCGTGGTCAATGCTCTGTCGAAGCGTGTGGAAGTGAACGTGCGTCGCGACGGGCAGGTGTACAACATCGCGTTTGAGAACGGCGATAAGGTGCAGGATTTACAGGTTGTCGGGACCTGCGGTAAACGCAATACCGGAACCAGCGTGCATTTCTGGCCGGATGAAACCTTCTTCGACAGCCCGCGTTTTTCCGTTTCGCGCTTAACGCATGTACTGAAAGCTAAAGCGGTATTGTGTCCGGGCGTTGAGATCACCTTTAAAGATGAGGTCAACAATAGCGAACAGCGCTGGTGCTACCAGGATGGTCTGAATGATTATCTGAGCGAAGCGGTGAATGGCCTGCCGACGCTGCCGGAAAAACCGTTTATCGGTAATTTTAGCGGTGAGACAGAGACCGTTGACTGGGCGCTGCTCTGGCTGCCGGAAGGCGGCGAGCTGCTGACCGAAAGCTATGTAAACCTGATCCCAACCATGCAGGGCGGTACGCATGTTAACGGTCTGCGTCAGGGCCTGCTGGATGCGATGCGCGAGTTCTGCGAATACCGCAATATCCTGCCGCGCGGCGTGAAGCTGTCGGCGGAAGATATCTGGGATCGCTGTGCCTATGTGCTGTCGGTAAAAATGCAGGATCCGCAGTTTGCCGGGCAAACCAAAGAGCGCCTCTCCTCGCGCCAGTGCGCGGCATTTGTCTCTGGCGTGGTGAAAGATGCCTTCAGCTTGTGGCTGAACCAGAATGTGCAGTCAGCCGAACTGCTGGCTGAGATGGCGATTTCCAGCGCCCAGCGTCGTCTGCGCGCGGCGAAAAAAGTGGTGCGTAAAAAGCTGACCAGCGGTCCGGCGCTGCCGGGGAAA
Source organism: Citrobacter freundii complex sp. 2025EL-00176 (assembly GCF_053309355.1). Classification (NCBI taxonomy): domain Bacteria; kingdom Pseudomonadati; phylum Pseudomonadota; class Gammaproteobacteria; order Enterobacterales; family Enterobacteriaceae; genus Citrobacter; species Citrobacter freundii complex sp. 2025EL-00176. Next base: position 273,095 of record NZ_JBRYHT010000003.1, read on the forward strand.
CTGGCGGACTGTACCGCACAGGATCTCAATCGCACAGAACTGTTCCTCGTCGAAGGTGACTCAGCGGGCGGATCGGCCAAACAGGCGCGCGATCGTGAATATCAGGCGATCATGCCGCTTAAAGGTAAGATCCTCAATACCTGGGAAGTCTCTTCTGATGAAGTGCTGGCCTCGCAGGAAGTGCACGATATTTCGGTGGCGATCGGTATCGATCCGGACAGCGACGACCTGAGCCAGTTGCGTTACGGTAAGATCTGTATCCTGGCGGATGCGGACTCCGATGGTCTGCACATCGCCACGCTGCTGTGCGCGCTGTTTGTGAAACACTTCCGCACATTGGTGAAACACGGTCACGTGTACGTGGCGTTGCCGCCGTTATACCGTATCGACCTCGGGAAAGAGGTGTATTACGCGCTGACGGAAGAAGAGAAAGCGGGCGTACTGGAGCAGTTAAAGCGCAAGAAAGGCAAGCCGAACGTGCAGCGTTTTAAAGGTCTGGGCGAAATGAACCCGATGCAACTGCGCGAAACTACGCTGGATCCGAACACCCGTCGCCTGGTGCAGCTCATCATTGATGATGAAGACGATCAGCGCACCAACGCGATGATGGATATGCTGTTGGCCAAGAAGCGTTCTGAAGATCGTCGTAATTGGTTGCAGGAGAAAGGCGACCTGGCGGATCTCGAAGGGTAATCGATCCTTAAATGCCGGATGGCGGCGTAAAACGCCTATCCGGCAAATCGACAAACTTAAATGCCAGACTCAAGAATACGAATATTCATGTCCAACACATCGCCTTTGACGGCTTCGCTGTAGGCTTTCATATGCGGGGTCTGCAAATGCGCTTCAAGGTGGGCGATGCTTTCCCACTGTTCAATCATGACGATTGAATCCGGGGCTGTCGTCTGAAAACTGACGCCAGCAGCATGATCGACCATCGGCGCGTAGCCGTGGCAGCCTTCTTCTTTCAGTACGGTCGGAACGATTTTAGCGAACTGATCCAGTACCGCCTGGCGGTGATGTTGACCTGGACGTGTACGGATTTCTGCAATAACGGTAAGCATGGTTAACTCCTTCTAATTCCAGGTTACCAGTTAACCAAAAATTTCGTTCAGATGCTTGCGATATTCTGCGATATAACGCGGGACATCCGGCATTTTAATCACATCATTGGTGATAAAGGTCGGCAGCGCTTCCATTCCCAGGAACTGGTTTGCTTTATGGAACGGGAGATAAACGCCATCAACCCCAACGCCATGGAAGAACTGGTCTTTTTCCGTGAAGGCTTCCATCGGTGCGTTCCAGGTCAGAGACAGCATGTATTTTTTGCCCTGAATCAGTCCGCCGGAACCGTATTTTTTTGACGCATCTGAACGCGTGCGACCATCGCTGGCGTACAGCGTACCGTGCCCGGCAGTGAACACGTCATCGATGTATTTCTTCACCGTCCACGGCGCGCCCATCCACCAACCCGGCATCTGCCAGATAACGGTGTCTGCCCAGACGAAGTTCTGCACTTCTGCCTGCACGTCATAATCGCTGTCAGCGCGTACGACTCTAACATCATGCCCGAGGTCGCGCAGGATACCGTCCGCGACCTCGGTCAGGGTGTCATTCAATTGCCCATTAGAGTGGCCAAATTTTTTCGCACCGTTGATAATCAGGATATTGCTCATTTTGTGTCCTCAAAGAATAACGTTTGAGGTCGATTCTACGCTGATGATCGGTACGGTGAAATTAGCAAAATGTGCAAAGTCTTTTGCTGACCGCGCAATAATAACGCAGTTACCAACTGATTTTAGCTTCAAAGCCACCTTGCGGAGCATTACCAAACGAGGCTGACATTCCGTGTAAGGTCGCAATACGACGGACAATTGACAGCCCCAGACCGCTGCCGGTCACGCTTTGCCCCGGTGGGCGATAAAAGCGTTCTCCAATGTGCAGCAGAACTTCCGGCGCAATACCTGGACCATTATCTTTGACGCTAAAATTGCGGGCGTTGAGCGTCACTTCCACAATGCTTCCCCGGGGACTATAGCGAATCGCATTATCCAGCAGATTTCGCACCATCAGGCTGAGTAACAGCGGTTGTCCAGTACATGTGATGCCGTGCGCGTTAATCTGCAACCGTACGTCAATATACGCTTGCTGGGCCGAATGGTAGATATCCATCACCGAAGATTGCAGCAACTCCTCCAGCGAGATTTCCGCCACATCCTGAAGATTGTCGAGGGAGTCAAGGCGCGAAAGCGTCAGTAACTGATCGACCAGACGCGTGGCGCGATCGATCCCGGCCTGCATCTGCATTAAGGCTTTTTGCCTTGCCTGAGGGTCATCGTCAGACAGTTGCGCCACTTCGGTTTGCACTTTCAGCGCCGTCAACGGACTACGCAACTCGTGAGCGGCATCTGAAGTAAAGCGCCGTTCACGCACCATGGTGGTATGAATTCGGGTGAAAAGTTGGTTGAGTGATTCAACTAACGGGCGGACCTCGCCAGGAATGCCTTTCAAACTGAGCGGTTCTTCTGATTCCGGATCGCGTAAACGTAGCGCCTGCGCTAGTTTTTTCAGGGGTTTAAGTTCAAGACTTAACAACACAATCAGGATTAACAGCATCAGCGGCAAAGCGACCAACCACGGTACCAATTGCGCTGTCACAATCGCTAAAGCCATATCTTCACGATATTCCCATTCCTGGCCGACAACGATTCGATACTTTTTATCTGCGGAAGTCAGCCAGACAAAACGCCATTTATCGTTGTCGCCATTCAGATAGCCATCGTCAAAACCTTCCCGGCGATAGCTATAGGGAATGTACTGACCATTGTCGCCATCGTGAAGAACCATTTTCCCTTCTGGCGTGTAGGCCGCAAAGGTTAGTACATCGTCGTCAATATGACCATGTTTGAATTTTTTCGGGGTATGCGCGATGCGTTCAGAGGCTTTGAGTTCATCGAGATCCAGCGTGATAAGGCGTTTGGCGAACAGCATCTGTTGCGTGTCGAACATCTCATTCACGTTATCGGTGGTTTGCTTCCAGGCGACAAAGCTGGAAATCAGCCAGGTCACTAAAACCAAAATCATGAATATAAGCGTTAGCCTGACGCGCAGGCTGAGGCGTTGTGCGAGTTTCATGCGTCACCCAGGGTGTAGCCAATGCCATGCACGGTACGGATAAAGTCGCTGCCGAGCTTACGGCGTAAGTGATGGACGTGTACTTCAACCGCATTGCTGGAGACGTTTTCGTCCCAGGTATACAGTTTTTCCTCAATCAGTTTGCGGGGCAGGACGCGGCCCTTGTTGCGCATAAGTAGCTCCAGCAGCGCGAACTCTTTGGGCTTAAGAGACAACGGTTCGCCCGCCGCCGTGGCGACCAGCGCGCCGGGATCGAGCGTCACCTCGCCATGGCGTAATGTGTTGCTGGCCTGGCCGCTGGCGCGACGCACCAGCGCCTCCAGCCTGGCGGCAACTTCGATCAACGCGAAGGGTTTACACAGATAGTCATCCGCGCCCAGGCGTAAGCCTTCAACACGTTCCGCCAGCGCGTCGCGGGCGGTCAGAATCAGCACCGGTTCCTGCTTCCCGTTGGCTCGCCATTCGCGCAGGATGTCTCGTCCGTCTATGCCTGGCAGCGTCAGGTCGAGGATTACCGCATCATACGGGGCGCTGTAGAGCGCTTCTTTCCCCTGACGTCCTTCGGTAAACCAGTCGATGCTAAAACCCATTTTACTCAGACCGGTTTTAAGGCCATCGCCGATCAACGTATCATCTTCAACCAGTAAAATGCGCATATATTCTTCCCTGCGATAACTCTCTTTGCCGTCAGTAAACCTTGTCGCCGCCGCATCTGTACAGCAAAAAAGAATCTTTTTTTTCCTTAAGAACTTGTTAAGGATTAACTTATTTAATAGTCGTAAACCAACATGAAAGGGAGACATGACGATGAAAAAATTAGCTGCAATGGTTGCCGTAATGGCACTGTGTTCCGCACCTGTTCTGGCAGCGCAGCAGGGCGGCTTCTCTGGGCCAACGACGACCACACAAAGCCAAAGCGGCGGGTTTGTCGGCCCGAACGGCAGCATCACGACGGTAGCAAGTGCGAAATCGCTGCGTGATGACGCATGGGTTACCTTGCGTGGGAACATCGTTGAGCGTATTTCCGACGATCTGTATGTGTTTAAAGATGCGACCGGCACGGTGAATGTGGATATTGACCATAAGCGCTGGAACGGCGTAACCGTAACGCCGCAGGATGTGGTTGAGATCCAGGGTGAAGTGGATAAAGACTGGAACTCCGTTGAAATCGACGTGAAACAGATTAGCAAAGTTGCTAAATAATCCCCATCAGGGCCGCATTCGCGGCCCTTTTCTTTGTGACTCAACACGCCAGATAGGGTAGTATCTGCGGCAATATTGCCCTTCAATAGAGGGGTACAAAGTTGAGGAACCACGATTAATGAGCGATATGGCAGAGCGCCTGGCGCTGCATGAATTCACGGAAAACGCCTATCTGAACTACTCCATGTACGTCATCATGGACAGGGCGTTGCCATTTATTGGCGATGGTTTGAAACCCGTTCAGCGTCGCATTGTGTATGCGATGTCCGAACTGGGGCTGAATGCCAGCGCCAAATTTAAAAAATCCGCCCGTACCGTCGGTGACGTGCTGGGTAAATATCACCCACACGGCGATAGCGCCTGCTATGAAGCGATGGTGCTGATGGCGCAGCCGTTCTCTTACCGTTATCCGCTGGTTGATGGCCAGGGGAACTGGGGGGCGCCGGACGATCCCAAATCCTTCGCGGCGATGCGTTATACCGAATCCCGCCTGTCTAAATATGCGGAAGTCCTGCTGGGTGAACTCGGCCAGGGAACGTCGGACTGGGTGCCAAACTTCGACGGCACCATGCAGGAGCCAAAGATGCTGCCTGCGCGTCTGCCAAATATTCTGCTGAATGGTACGACCGGTATTGCCGTTGGTATGGCGACGGATATTCCACCGCATAACCTGCGAGAGGTCGCCAAAGCGGCGATTACGCTGATTGAGCAGCCGAAAACGACGCTCGATCAACTGCTGGATATCGTGCAGGGGCCGGATTACCCGACCGAAGCCGAGATTATTACTTCGCGTGCGGAAATTCGTAAGATTTACGAAAACGGACGCGGCTCCGTGCGTATGCGCGCGGTATGGACGAAAGAAGACGGTGCAGTAGTGATTTCCGCGCTGCCGCATCAGGTTTCCGGGGCAAAAGTGCTGGAGCAGATCGCCGCTCAAATGCGCAATAAAAAGCTGCCGATGGTAGACGACCTGCGCGACGAATCGGATCATGAAAATCCGACCCGTCTGGTGATTGTCCCGCGCTCTAATCGTGTGGATATGGAACAGGTGATGAACCACCTGTTTGCCACCACCGATCTGGAAAAAAGCTACCGTATCAACCTGAACATGATCGGTCTCGACGGTCGCCCGGCGGTGAAAAACCTGCTGGAGATCCTCACCGAATGGCTGGCGTTCCGCCGTGATACCGTGCGTCGTCGCCTGAACTATCGTCTGGAAAAAGTGCTTAAGCGCCTGCATATCCTTGAAGGTTTGCTGGTGGCGTTCCTCAACATTGACGAAGTGATCGAGATTATTCGTCATGAAGATGAACCTAAGCCGGAGCTGATGTCGCGGTTTGGCATTTCTGAAACGCAGGCCGAAGCCATCCTTGAGCTGAAATTGCGCCACCTTGCCAAACTCGAAGAGATGAAAATCCGCGGTGAGCAGGATGAGCTGGCGAAAGAGCGCGATCAACTGCAGGCCATTCTCGCTTCCGAGCGTAAAATGAGTAACCTGCTGAAGAAAGAGCTGCAGGCCGATGCCGATGCTTATGGCGACGATCGCCGCTCCCCGCTGCAGGAACGCGAAGAAGCGAAGGCGATGAGCGAACACGACATGCTGCCGTCTGAGCCGGTGACCATTGTATTGTCCCAGAGTGGTTGGGTGCGTAGCGCCAAAGGCCACGACATTGATGCGCCAGGATTAAGCTATAAAGCGGGCGACAGCTTTAAGTCGGCAGTGAAGGGTAAGAGCAACCAGCCGGTGGTGTTCGTTGACTCGACCGGACGCAGCTACGCCATCGACCCGATTACGCTGCCGTCGGCTCGTGGTCAGGGCGAACCATTGACCGGTAAGCTCACGCTGCCGCCGGGCGCGACGGTGGAGCATATGCTGATGGAAGGCGACGATCAGAAACTGCTGATGGCATCCGATGCGGGCTACGGTTTTGTCTGTACCTTTAACGATCTGGTAGCACGTAACCGTGCAGGTAAGGCATTGATTACGCTGCCAGAAAATGCGCGCGTTATGCCGCCGGTGGTGATTGAAGATGAAACCGATATGCTGCTGGCGATCACCCAAGCCGGTCGCATGTTGATGTTCCCGGTGAGCGATTTGCCGCAACTGTCGAAAGGCAAAGGGAACAAGATTATCAATATCCCTTCAGCAGAAGCGGCGAAAGGCGAAGATGGCCTGGCGCAGCTCTATGTGCTACCGCCGCAAAGCACGCTGACTATCCACGTCGGTAAACGCAAAATTAAACTGCGTCCTGAAGAGTTGCAGAAAGTAACCGGCGAACGTGGTCGTCGCGGCACGCTGATGCGTGGTCTACAGCGTATCGATCGCATTGAAATTGACTCGCCTCGACGCGCCAGTCAGGGCGACAGCGAAGAATAACGCGACTGCCCGGCTCTCCCTGCTTTCGCTCAGGGAGAGCCAACGTTAAAATTTCCCGTAAAACCGTTGTTTATTCGTGCGTTGCGATTAACAATACGCTTTTCCAGAGAGCCGCTCTTAACAAAGCCCTAACCTGATGCTGAGTTATGCATCCGGTGACGTAAAATGCCAGGCTCTTAGGCCTTAGAGGTTGTTATGTTATATATTTTTCGTTTAATCATTACTGTTATTTACTGCATTCTGGTCTGTATTTTCGGTTGTATATACTGTCTGTTCAGCCCACGAAATCCAAAACACGTTGCAACGTTCGGTCATATGTTTGGCCGCCTGGCCCCCCTTTATGGCCTGAAGGTCGAGTGCCGTATGCCTGCGGATGCGCAGAACTATGGTAATGCTATCTATATTTGCAACCACCAGAACAACTACGACATGGTTACCGCTGCAAATATCGTTCAGCCGCCGACGGTGACGGTAGGTAAGAAAAGCCTGCTGTGGATCCCTTTCTTCGGGCAGCTGTACTGGTTAACCGGTAACCTGTTGATCGACAGAAACAACCGCGCCAAAGCGCACAGTACCATTGCGGCCGTGGTGAACCATTTCAAAAAACGTCGTATTTCTATCTGGATGTTCCCGGAAGGAACGCGCAGCCGTGGTCGCGGTCTGCTGCCGTTTAAAACCGGCGCGTTCCATGCGGCGATTGCTGCAGGCGTTCCGGTCATTCCGGTGTGCGTTTCTACAACCTCGAACAAGATAAAATTAAACCGACTCAATAATGGCCTGGCGATTGTCGAGATGTTGCCGCCGGTGGATATTAGCCACTTTGGTAAAGATCAGGTTCGTGAACTGGCAGCGCATTGCCGCACGCTGATGGAACAAAAAATCGCAGAACTCGATAAAGAAGTTGCCGAGCGGGAAGCCGCCGGTAAGGTTTAATCCGCACAATTCGGGTTTTTTACAGGAAAAGATTTCCTGCGTGTTAATCGCCAGTTTTTCATGGAGTATATATGTCATTCAGTCGGCGTCAGTTCATTCAGGCATCGGGGATTGCACTGTGTGCAGGTGCCGTTCCGCTGAAGGCTAATGCTGCCGGTCAGCAACAACCGTTACCCGTGCCTCCACTGCTGGAGTCGCGTCGGGGGCAGCCGTTATTTATGACGCTGCAACGCGCGCATTGGTCTTTTACACAAGGCACACGCGCGCCTGTCTGGGGAATTAACGGGCGCTACCTGGGACCGACAATTCGTGTCTGGAAAGGGGATGACGTCAAGCTTATCTACAGCAATCGTCTGACAGAAAATGTCTCGATGACCGTCGCCGGATTACAGGTACCAGGCCCGCTGATGGGGGGCCCGGCGCGCATGATGTCCCCTAATGCGGACTGGGCGCCAGTGCTGCCGATTCGCCAGAATGCCGCCACGCTGTGGTATCACGCCAATACGCCAAATCGTACTGCTCAGCAGGTTTATAACGGTCTTGCCGGGATGTGGTTGGTTGAAGATGAGGTCAGTAAATCCCTGTCCATTCCCAACCATTATGGCGTGGATGATTTTCCGATCATTATCCAGGACAAGCGTCTGGACAACTTTGGTACGCCGGAATACAGCGAACCCGGCAGCGGTGGTTTTGTTGGGGATACGCTTCTGGTGAATGGGGCGCAAAGTCCTTATGTCGAAGTCTCCCGCGGCTGGGTACGCTTGCGTTTGCTGAACGCCTCAAACTCGCGTCGCTACCAACTGCAAATGAGTGATGGCCGCGCACTGCATGTGATTTCCAGCGATCAGGGCTTTTTACCTGCGCCTGTTTCATTGAAACAGCTTTCGCTGGCGCCAGGCGAACGTCGTGAGATCCTGGTGGATATGACTAACGGTAATGAGGTCTCTATTACCTGTGGCGAGGCGGCCAGCATTGTCGACAGGATCCGCGGATTCTTTGAACCATCGAGTATTCTTATCTCCACGCTGGTACTGACTTTGCGACCAACCGGCCTCCTGCCGCTGGTGACTGACAGCCTGCCAATGCGCCTGCTGCCCACGGAGATCCTCAGCGGCTCGCCGATTCGCAGCCGTGATATCAGTCTGGATGACGATCCGGGCATCAACGGTCAGCTGTGGGACGTCAACCGCATGGATATTACCTCGCAGCAGGGCACCTGGGAGCGCTGGACTGTGCGGGCGGATATGCCGCAGTCTTTCCATATTGAGGGCGTCTCGTTCCTGATCCGTAATGTGAACGGCGCGATGCCGTTCCCGGAAGACAGAGGCTGGAAAGATACCGTTTGGGTAGATGGTCAGGTCGAGCTACTGGTTTATTACGGTCAGCCTTCCTGGGCGCATTTCCCGTTCTACTTTAACAGCCAGACGCTGGAAATGGCGGACCGGGGATCTATCGGACAGATTCTGGTGAATCCGGCGCCGTAACGTGTATTCCCGTGCCGGATGACGGTTTTGTCTTATCCGGCACGGACAGAGTAAAAAGCCGCAGCGCGGGCCAGCGAAGCGCCTCCAGAGATGATATTTAACATCTTCACAATACTCCTTCATTTCCCCTGTTGATCCAGCGTATAATCCCCGGCCTTTGATTATTTTTTTACCATTTTTGGAAGCACTATGAGCGCAATATCCCTGATCCAACCGGACAGAGACCTTTTCTCCTGGCCGCAGTACTGGGCTGCCTGTTTTGGCCCGGCACCGTTTTTGCCGATGTCACGTGACGAAATGGACCAACTTGGCTGGGATAGCTGCGACATCATTCTGGTTACCGGCGATGCCTACGTCGACCATCCAAGCTTTGGTATGGCGATTTGTGGTCGTATGCTGGAAGCGCAAGGGTTCCGCGTGGGGATCATCGCCCAGCCGGAGTGGAACAACAAAGACGATTTTATGCGTTTGGGCAAGCCGAACCTGTTCTTTGGTGTGACCGCAGGCAACATGGACTCGATGATCAACCGTTACACCGCCGATCGCCGACTGCGCCATGATGATGCCTACACGCCGGACAACGTGGCGGGTAAACGCCCGGACCGCGCCACGCTGGTCTATACCCAGCGCTGTAAAGAAGCATGGAAAGATGTACCGGTTATTCTTGGCGGCATTGAGGCCAGCCTGCGCCGCACCGCGCACTACGACTACTGGTCTGATACCGTTCGCCGCTCCGTTTTGGTGGATTCTAAAGCCGATATGCTGATGTTCGGCAACGGCGAACGTCCGCTGGTGGAAGTGGCGCATCGTCTGGCGATGGGGGAGACTATCGATCAGATCCGCGATGTGCGTAACACCGCAATTATGGTTAAAGAAGCGTTGCCGGGCTGGAGTGGGGTGGATTCCACGCGTCTCGACACGCCGGGCAAGATTGACCCGATCCCGCACCCTTACGGTGAAGATCTGCCGTGTGCGGATAACAAACCTGTCGCACCGAAAAAGCAGGAAGCGAAAGCGGTCACCGTGCAGCCGCCGCGTCCGAAACCGTGGGAAAAAACCTACGTGCTGCTACCGTCCTTCGAAAAAGTGAAGGGCGATAAAGTGTTATATGCACATGCGTCGCGTATCCTGCACCATGAAACCAACCCAGGCTGCGCGCGTGCGCTGATGCAAAAACATGGCGATCGCTACATCTGGATCAACCCGCCTGCCATTCCGCTGTCTACCGAAGAGATGGATAGCGTCTTTGCGTTACCGTACAAACGTGTACCGCATCCGGCGTATGGCGACAGCCGTATTCCGGCCTATGAGATGATCCGTTTCTCGATCAACATTATGCGTGGCTGCTTTGGTGGCTGCTCGTTCTGTTCAATAACCGAGCACGAAGGCCGTATTATCCAGAGCCGTTCTGAAGATTCGATCATCAATGAAATCGAAGCCATTCGCGACACGGTTCCGGGCTTTACCGGGGTGATTTCCGATCTCGGCGGCCCAACGGCGAACATGTATATGCTGCGCTGTAAGTCACCGCGTGCGGAGCAGACCTGCCGTCGTCTGTCATGCGTCTATCCGGATATTTGTCCGCATATGGATACTAACCACGAGCCGACGATTAACCTCTACCGCCGGGCGCGTGATCTCAAAGGCATTAAAAAGATCCTCATCGCATCCGGGGTGCGTTACGACATCGCGGTTGAAGATCCTCGCTATATCAAAGAGCTGGCAACCCATCACGTAGGCGGCTATCTGAAGATTGCACCAGAGCATACTGAAGAAGGCCCGCTGTCGAAGATGATGAAGCCGGGGATGGGCAGCTACGATCGCTTCAAGGAATTGTTCGATACCTACTCTAAACAGGCCGGTAAAGAGCAGTACCTGATCCCGTATTTTATCTCCGCGCACCCGGGTACGCGTGACGAGGATATGGTGAATCTGGCGCTGTGGCTGAAGCAACGCCGTTTCCGTCTGGATCAGGTGCAGAACTTCTATCCATCGCCGTTGGCGAACTCCACAACCATGTATTACACCGGGAAGAACCCGTTGGGTAAAATTGGTTATAAGAGTGAAGACGTGGTGGTGCCGAAAGGTGATAAGCAGCGTCGTCTGCATAAAGCCCTGTTGCGTTACCACGATCCAGCCAACTGGCCGTTAATCCGCCAGGCGCTGGAAGATATGGGTAAAAAGCATCTGATCGGCGGTCGTCGCGAATGTCTGGTTCCGGCGCCTACGCTGGAAGAGATGCGTGAAGCGCGTCGCCAGAACCGTCATACCCGTCCGGCGCTGACCAAACACACGCCAGTGGCGCACCAGCGTCAGACGCCTGCTGCGAACAAAAAACGCGGGAAAGTGGCGGGACGTTAATCTGTCATGCCCGGTGGTGAAATGCTTACCAGGCTTGAAAGACAGTAGGCCGGATAAGGTGCTTGCACCGCTATCCGCCAGAAGTGCTCAGTATTTATGCCTCACGTATTCTGGCCGCTAATGCGGCCAGTTTTTCGTCATCAGCCCGTTCATGATCGTGTGACGACAGATATCCTTCATACTGCTCGAAAAATTTGTTCTGCCGCGATTCAATCGGTTTCCAGTGTGTTAAATCGCCAGTACCGTGCATGGGGCTTAGTTTACTGTGCACATGGTCTACGCCGAAACCTTCGAAGAACATTCCCGTACGACTGACATCCGGGAAAGCCTTATCCAGTTTCTTAGCCACTTTTTGGGTCGCCAGCATCAGGTCCGCTAACGCCTGCGGTGGCATGTCGAAGGCATAGCTGGGGTAGTGCTTTTTCGGGATCACTACGGTAAAACCGTCGGTGTTCGGGAAAATCGACAGAAAAGCCAGGTGGTGCTCGTCTTCCCATACCTTATGGCAGGGCGCTTTGCCTTCAACAATTTGACAGAAAATACAGGTCATTCCTTTTCTCCGTAGGTAAGGTCTTCGTCAGGACGCAGTCAGTTTAGTACAGACCCAACACCTTCCACCACATCAGACCCACGGTAATAAAGACCGCCTGGTTAAACAGGCTGATGATAAATCCTGTGCGCCACCAGACGCCCGTTGGAACGTACCCGGCACCAAACAGAATTGGGCCGCGAGCGTGAGTGTACTGGGTGAGCGAGCAGTACAAACTGCTGGTGAAGGCCAGCATTAACGCCGTGGGGGCAGCGGGAATATTCAGATGTAGCCCGACGCCGAGGAAAACGGCATACAGCGCGGCAATCTGCGCATTGCCGCTGGCAAAAAAGTAGTGGGTATAGAAATAGGCGGCGTTAAGCAGCAGCAGGACGATCACCCAGCTGGTCCCGTGCATGGTACTGCTCAGGCTATCGCCGATCAGATTACCAAACCAGGTGGTGAAGCCCAGTTTTTTCAACTGATTCGCCATCATCAGCAGCGCGGCAAACCAAATCAACGTGTCCCATGCGCCTTTCTCACTTTTGACATCTTCCCAGCTCAGTACGCCACTCAGCAATAAAATCGACAGTCCTACAAACGAGGCGGTGGTGGCGTCGACGCCCAGCGTATCGCCAAAAATCCACAGCACCAGCAGTACGCCGACGGTTGCCAGCATCAGCCATTCCCCGCGTGACATGCGGCCCATTTCCGCCAGCTCTTTGCGGGCCAGGTTAGGGGCATCCGGCGTGTGTTTGATTTCCGGACGGACCAGCCAGTAGACCAATAGCGGAACGAGCAGCAAAGAGACCAGACAAGGTAGCAGCGCCGCCATAAACCAGCCGCCCCAGGTCAGCGTAACCCCGGCGTTGGCCGCCAGTTTTACTGCCAGCAGGTTACCGGTATAGCCGGTCATAAACAGTGCTGCCGTCACGTCGTTGACGTTGCCAATACAGGTGATAAGAAAGGTGCCGATTTTACTGCGGGACTCATCTTCCGGGTTCGAATGGAAACTACGCGCCAGAGAGTCGGCAATCGGATAGATGACGCCGCCGCAGCGCGCCGTATTACTCGGCATAGCGGGAGAGAGGATCAGATCGGCAAAAGCCAGACCGTAGGCGAGCCCCAGCGTGCGCTTGCCGAGCAGGCGGATCATCTGCAACGCAATGCGTCGTCCGAGGCCGGTTTTGATAAACCCACGGGCAATCATAAAAGCCACGACGATAAGCCAGATAAGTGAGCTGTTCAGTTCGCTGAGTGCCGTGGTGATGGCGCCGCTGGCGGTTTTATCCCCGGCAGCATAGGCGAGCGCGAATACCGTAATACCAATAATGCCGACCGCGCCGATGGGTAATACTTTCGCCACAATAGAGGCGATGGTGGCGACGAAGATAATTGCCGAATGCCAGGCTGGCGCACTTAACCCAGTGGGGGGCGTAAGCTGCCAGAGACCGGCAGAAATCAGTACTATAAGAATTAATGGGAGCCATTTGACGCCATTGCTTTTTTTATCAGCCACGGTTACGCACCTATAGGTGTGGTAAATATATTCATGATATGAATATATTTATTGAATAATTAACAGGTTATGTTGCGTAATGCTGCTCCAGCGACTGCAAGAAATACATCAATATATGTATGTTAATTGTTTCCTGATATTTCATTACCAGCAAGGCCCGACGGGAGTGTCGGGCCGGAGAGAAGAGATTAACCGCCGAACTGGTCCGGGTCTGGTCCCAGTCGTCTGCCCTGATCGAGTTTCGCGATTTCGCCTAATTCTTCTTTATCCAGGCGGAAGTCCCAGACGTTAAAGTTTTCTGCGATACGGGCAGGCGTCACCGATTTCGGAATAACCACCAGACCGCTATCCAGGTGCCAGCGAATGACAATCTGCGCCGGTGATTTGCCATATTTCTCTGCGAGGTCACGGATGATTTTTTGATCGAAGACGCCCTGGCCGCCCTGCGCCAATGGGCTCCAGGATTCGGTCTGGATCTTATGCGTGGCGTTCCAGGCATGAAGCTGGCGCTGCTGCATAAGCGGGTGCAGTTCTATCTGGTTGATCACCGGAGGAACGCCAGTTTCATCGATCAGGCGCTGGAGATGATTGATCTGAAAGTTGCACACGCCGATGCTCTTAATCAGCCCTTCTTTTTGCAGATCGATCATGTTTTCCCACGCTTCAACGTAGTGATCGATCGCCGGAACAGGCCAGTGCATCAGGTAAAGATCGAGGTAATCGAGCTGGAGTTTCTCCATACTTTCGAGCAAGGCTTCGCGGGCGCGTTTCTGATCATCATTCCACAGCTTGGTGGTGATGAATAACTCTTCCCGCGGCACGCCCGCATCACGTATCGCTTTGCCGACACCTTCTTCGTTTTTGTACGCGGCAGCGGTATCAATCGAACGATAACCCACTTCCAGCGCTTTATGGATAGCGGTAATGACTTCTTCGTTGCTTGCCTTCCAGACCCCCAGGCCCAGTTGCGGCATGACGTTACCATCCTGTAGCTTGATAATGGTTGGACTGGTCATAATTCCCCCCATGAATTGAGTTCACCGGAGCAAGCCCCGGTGAGTTAGGTGTGACTTAAGTCTGGCCTATACTCGTCATACTTCAAGCTGCATATGCGTTGGCTGCACTCGTTCACCCCAGTCACTTACTTATGTAAACTCCTGGGGATTCTCTCCTTTGCCGCCTTTATGCAACTCGAATTATTTAGAGTATAAATAGCCAAAAACGAGGCGGAGCTTAAAAAACCTTAACGAGCAGCTTCGTAAATCCGACGGCTGACGTCGAGCGTAATGTCCTGATGCTCACCCAGTTTCGTACCGCCGTGCGCTTGCAGTTTTTCCAGCAACGCCGGGATGGAGCTACCGTCCAGGCCGTAGTCAGACAGGCGGGTTGGTACGCCCATTTGTTCGAAGAAAGCACGGGTGGCGGCAATGGCGGCGTCGATACGCTGGTCGTCGGAACCTTCGGTGATATTCCAGATACGCTCTGCGTATTGCAGAAGTTTGGCACGCTTGGTATCGCGTTTTTCATTCCACAGCGCAGGCAGAACAATGGCCAGCGTTTGCGCATGATCCAGACCATGCATCGCGGTCAGTTCGTGGCCCAGCATATGGGTTGCCCAGTCCTGCGGTACGCCTGCGCCAATCAGGCCGTTCAGCGCCTGGGTTGCCGCCCACATGACGTTCGCACGCACGTTGTAGTTTTCCGGCTCCTGCAAGGCTTTCGGACCTTCTTCGATCAGCGTAAGCAGAATGCCTTCGGCAAAGCGATCCTGAATTTTCCCGTCGACCGGATAAGTGACATACTGCTCAACGGTATGCACGAAGGCATCTACGACGCCATTCGCAACCTGACGTGGCGGCAGGGTATAGGTGTAAACCGGGTCCAGTACGGCAAATACCGGTTGCACAAACGGGGTCATAAAGGCCAGTTTGTCGCCGGTGGTTTTCCGCGAGATGACCGCGCCGGAGTTAGATTCAGAACCGGTGGCGGGCAGGGTTAATACGGAGCCCATCGGGATGGCGCTTGTTACGTCGTTGCCGTGCGTTTCCAGAATACGCCATGGATCGATGCCGTCAGCGTACTGTGCTGCTGCCGCGATGAATTTGGTGCCATCCAGTACCGAACCGCCGCCCACGGCCAGCAGGAACGTTACTTTCTCATCACGCACGATCTTTACCGCATTCATCAGCGTTTCATAAGACGGGTTCGGCTCAATACCGCCAAACTCCAGCACGTCCAGGCCTTTAAGTGCATCCTGAACCTGTGCCAGGACACCGGTTTTTTTCACACTGCCGCCGCCGTAGGTAATCAGTACGCGAGCATCCTGAGGGATTTGATCGCGCAGTTCGGCAATAGCGCCTTTACCGAAGAGAATTCGGGTTGGGGTATGGAGATTAAAATTGTTCATTGCTCGTTCCCTTGTGTGGGTAAAAAAGAGGGCAGGAGAGTGTCTGCCGGATGATGAACATTGTGGTCGCCAGCCGCGCCGCTCTCAATGCTCATTTCTGCCGATGTCTTGCCCATTTCTACAGACTACTGGAGAAAACGGATAAATCTGCGCATGATGTCAGGGTCGAAAACCGATGATGAAATGGTGCTTTATGAACCGTGAAGAGATCTGCCTTCTGCTGACAGATAAAATTAAGCAGCTGAAAAACAATGAAAACAAACTCAGTGCATTGCTGCCAGATGTCCGCCTTCTACACGGAACGGTGCCGGCGGCGCGCACACCGGTCATGTATCAGCCAGGCATCATATTTCTCTTCTCTGGACATAAAATTGGTTATATCAATGAACGTGTGTTTCGTTATGACGCCAATGAATACTTGCTGCTAACCGTACCTTTACCCTTTGAATGTGAAACGTATGCGACACCGGAGGTTCCGTTGGCTGGAATCTACCTGAATGTCGATATCCTGCAATTGCAGGAGCTGTTGATGGACATTGGGGAAGATGAGCTGTTTCAGCCCGCCATGGCGGCCAGTGGGATTAACTCCGCGACGCTTTCAGACGACATTCTTTGCGCCGCTGAGCGCCTGTTGGATGTGATGGAGCGCCCGCTGGATGCGCGTATTCTGGGCAAACAGATCATTCGCGAGATCCTCTACCATGTACTGACCGGGCCGCGCGGTGGCGCGTTACTTGCGCTGGTCAGTCGTCAGACGCATTTCAGCTTGATAAGCCGGGTGCTGAAGCGGATTGAAACCAAATACACCGAAAATCTCAATGTAGAACAGCTGGCGGCAGAGGCGAACATGAGCGTGTCGGCGTTTCATCATAATTTTAAAGCGGTGACCAGCACGTCGCCGCTGCAATATCTTAAAAGCTATCGTCTGCATAAAGCGCGGATGATGATCATTCATGACGGGATGAAGGCCAGTGCGGCAGCCATGCGTGTCGGCTATGAGAGCGCATCGCAGTTCAGTCGGGAATTCAAACGTTTCTTTGGCGTGACGCCGGGGGAAGATGCAGCCAGAATTCGGATGATGCAGGGGAGTTGATTTCTTGTAAACCCGACAGGAACACCGTAGGCCTTACAGCTGCGCGTCATAAGGCAAAATGCCGGAGATTATCCGGCCTACGGATGCGATTCAGGCGCTACAGTATTTTTTTTTAATCACCACGAACAGGGTTCCCAACAGACCTGCGGTTAACAGGGCAATCGGTAGGATCATTAAAAAGGTCATCACCTGATCTTCATGGCGTTTAACGAACGGGATCATGCTCAGCGCATAGCCGAAGCTGGTGACGACGGTGACCCACAGCAGGCCGCTCAGCCAGTTAAAAAACTGGAATCGACGGTTGGGCAGCCCTGAAATTCCCGCCATGGTCGGCAGTAAGGTGCGCACGAACGCCAGGAAGCGCCCGGCCAGCAGCGCCATCAGGCCGTGTTGGTCAAACATGCAGGTGGCGCGCTGATGATATTTTTCAGGTAATTGTGCCAGCCAGCCTTTTACCGTGCGCGTGTTGCCCAGCCAGCGTCCCTGAATGTAACTCAGCCAGCAGCCCAGGCTGGCGGCGGCGGTCAGAATAGCTATGGTAGGTAAAAAACTCATCACGTCCTGAGCGATCAGCGCCCCAGCCAGCAATAACAGGCTGTCTCCGGGTAAAAAGGAGGCGGGCAGCAGGCCATTTTCTAAAAACAGTGTGGCGAACATTACGAAGTACACCACGCTCACAACGTGTGGATCCGCCAGCGCGGCAAAGTCGTGTTGCCAGAGCGCGGAGACAATATCTTGAATAACTACCATGGACTTTCCTGTGGAACAGCGTTTATGTGTGGATTGTACTCCTGAATTGTCCGGGATGCCTTGATCCCGGACGCAACAATTGCAGACTTTTCCACCAGAAGTGTCTGCATATATGTCCATCTATGGCAATGTTACTCGATTCGGGCAAATCCTGCGGCTAAATCGGCAATCAGATCGTCAACATTCTCTAAACCGATATGCAAACGGATAAGCGTTCCGCTGAAGTCCACCTCGCCTTGCGGACGGATTGCCGCAATGTGTTCCGGCTGGTTGGCGAGAATCAGCGACTCAAAACCGCCCCATGAGTAGGCCATGCTGAACAGGCTGAAGTGATCCAGATACGCGGCCAGCTCTTCATTATTAAGCTTCTTATTCAATACAAAGGAGAATAGCCCGCTGCTGCCGGTAAAATCACGTTTCCAGAATTCATGGCCTTTACTGCCGGGCAGCGCCGGGTGATTTACGCGGGCGACCTGTGGGTGGCTGGCCAGCCACTCGGCGACCTTTAAGCTGCTTTCATGATGCTGACGTAAGCGTACGCTCAGCGTGCGTAATCCACGGCTGGTCATATAGGCGGTATCGGCGTCCAGCATTTGTCCCATCAGATAGGCATTTTCGCGCAGTTGATCCCAGCAACGGGCATTGGATACCGCAGTGCCGACCATGCCGTCGGAATGACCAATCAGGTATTTCGTACCCGCCTGAATCGAGATATCAATACCGAAATCCAGCGCGTTGAACAGTACGCCGGCAGCCCAGGTGTTATCAATCATGATCACAGCATCAGGCGCAACGCTTCTGACGGCGGCAACAATTGCCGGCACATCATGTACCTCCATGGTGACGGAGCCGGGTGATTCCAGAAAGACAACTTTGGTTTTCGGCTGAATGTGCTTCACAATATCGGCGCCAATTAATGGATCAAACCAGCCCGTTGAGACGCCAAGTTTGCCGAGAATTTTGGTGCAGAAGTCCTGGCTGGGTTCATAGGCGGTATTGGTCATCAACACATGATCGCCTTGTTCAACAAAGGCAAGGATGGTGTTGGCGACGGCCGCCGCGCCGCAAGGGAACAACGCGCAACCCGCGCCGCCTTCCAGTTCGCACATGGCTTCCTGCAGCGAAAAATGCGTCAGGGTACCGCGACGTCCGTAGAAAAGCGCACCGTTAGCACGGTTGCGCGTGGCCTGCTTTTTGGCCTCAACGCTGTCAAACACCAGCGAAGAAGCGCGCTGGATCACGCTATTTACCGAGCCCAGCGTGTACTTTTTACTGCGTCCTGCGTGCACGAGTTTGGTTTCAAGTTGTTTGTCTGCCATGGTGTATTACCTGTTTTTATACGTCTGGATGTCTAAACTACCATGAATCAAAGATGACGCATCCTGCAGAACGGCCATACAGTAGAAAATAATCTCAAAATGCTTCTGGTGACTTTTTTACTGCGTAAGCGCAAGGAAAAGAAACCAAAGGTGCGGCAATATGTAAATAGTAATGAGAACGACTATCAATTCGACGTTGTTTTGATATGATTACGCTTAGATTTTGTGATTTGCGTCCTGGAGATACAGAGTGGGTAATAATTTGATGCAGACGGACCTTTCCGTCTGGGGTATGTATCAGCACGCCGATATCGTTGTTAAGTGCGTGATGATTGGGCTGATTTTAGCGTCAGTGGTCACCTGGGCTATCTTCTTTAGTAAGAGCCTTGAGTTCTTTACTCAGAAACGCCGTCTTAAGCGTGAACAGCAACTGCTGGCGGATGCCCGCTCTTTAGACCAGGCAAGCGAGATTGCCGCAGGATTCGATGCTAAAAGCCTGGGCGCACAGTTGATTAACGAAGCGCAGAACGAGCTGGAACTGTCGGAAGGCAGTGACGACAACGAAGGTATTAAAGAACGCACCGGTTTTCGTCTGGAGCGTCGTGTGGCGGCAGTTGGACGTCATATGGGACGCGGTAACGGATACCTGGCCACCATCGGGGCTATCTCGCCTTTCGTGGGGCTGTTCGGTACGGTATGGGGCATCATGAACAGCTTCATCGGGATTGCACAAACCCAAACTACCAACCTGGCCGTTGTTGCGCCGGGCATTGCAGAAGCGCTGTTAGCGACCGCGATTGGTCTGGTTGCGGCAATTCCTGCGGTCGTCATCTACAATATTTTCGCACGTCAGATTGGCAGCTATAAAGCGATGCTGGGCGATGTCGCGGCGCAGGTGCTGTTGCTGCAAAGTCGCGATCTGGACCTGAACGCAAGCGCCTCCGCGCATCCGGTACGTGCCGCGCAGAAATTACGTGTAGGGTAATGTTCCATGGCAATGAGCTTTAATGAAAACCTGGACGATAACGGTGAAATGCATGAAATCAACGTGACGCCGTTTATCGACGTTATGTTGGTTCTGTTGATCATCTTTATGGTGGCCGCGCCGTTGGCAACAGTGGATGTGAAGGTGAATCTCCCTGCCTCCACCAGTACGCCGCAGCCGCGTCCCGAAAAACCGGTTTATCTGTCAGTCAAAGCCGATAAGAGTATGTTTATCGGCAACAATCAGGTGACGGATGAAACCATGATTAGCGAGCTAAATACGCTGACAGAAGGGAAAAAAGACACCACGATTTTCTTCCGCGCGGATAAGACCGTCGATTATGAAACCATGATGAAGGTAATGGACACGCTGCATCAGGCGGGTTTCCTGAAGATTGGTCTGGTCGGTGAAGAGACCGTGAAAGCGAAGTAGCTTTCTTGCCGGGTAGTGGTTTTCACCTACCCGGCCTGCTTATCCTGATTCCACGCCCCACAAACCTGTTCTTATCTGTTTTCATCCAATGCGACCGTGGTTATCCTGGTCGGTTCGTAGTTGCCTTCGGACAGCTTGCGCGTCAGGCGTAAGGTGGCCGTTTCTCGCGCGAGTATATGCTGGTAGGTGCTCTCCAGCCGGGCCATGATTTTGTCCCGCAGTTCGGGTTGTTGGGCGATGATGGCCTCAATCGCGGCGCCATAGATCTCTTCTTTCGCCTGTAGCGCATAAATTTCACGGCGATTTTGCCATTTCATCCGCACCAGTGCGGCGGGTATAGAAACCATCTCTTGGGCAACGCTTTCCAGCGTCGCGTTTTTATTGGCAATCAGGATGGCTAAATTCTGCTTTAAGACAAACTCATCACTTTTATGGTCATCTAAAGCCAAATAAACATTATTATCCTCAACATCTTTCATTTTATTTCTCTTCCAGAGAATAAAAAATAGGATCGCTGGTTTCGCGGGTAATTAAATTAAGCCAAATTTTATTTCCTTGCTCATTGATGATGGCTGTTTTTTCGGTCAAAATTTTACTTAATTCTTGTGCGTTAATGTCGCCCTCGGCTTGCAATGAATTGAGCAAGCGAGTGAATGACTCAATCTTTGCCGCGCAAAACAAACGTTCTTTTAAATGACGGTCGCACTCTTCAAACAACATATTGCGCGCCTGGCCGGTCGCTGTAGCGCTGATCAAAATATCTGCTTCATAATCGCTTAATGTTCTCTTTCCCTGAGTCAAATTTTCACTATTTTCTGTGGGGATTGTATTAGTCGATGTTTGAGACAAATGATAATGCGCGGGAACAAGATGCTCGGGAAGCATGTTGAAATATCCTTTGATGCCAATACTGTATTGTTTTTAATATGTCAGGCTGCGTTGACAATAGCATGGCGTAATTTTAAAATCAAAAAAAATGGAGCCAGTATATGAACAGTATATTTTATTCTGTTATTACCCTGCTATTGCTTACCTGCGGGGTACTGTTGTTGATGCGCAGCGCAAATAAAAACCGCTATGCAGAAAATGGTAATGCTGGACATCAGCCGGAAATCTTGAGTAAAGAAGAGGGTGAAGATCATTTTTCTGTATTGATGAATTCGATTACCCCGGTATGGTATTGGCGCGTTAATCACGAATATATCGATTTTATCCACTCGACGATCAAACGGATGACGATGGTGGAGCTGAATGAGACGCCAGGCTTATTTGATGCGCAGCGGCGTTGTAGCGACCTTAACTCGGCGGTGTATAAATATTACGACAATATAAAAAAACGCTGTCTTAGCGGGGAGAAGGTCCCGCATGCCGATCTGGACGTGCTCAACTTACGTCAGTGTTTCAGAGAGTTCAGTCTGGAGGCTTACCCTGCGCTCGTCGCACTGGTGTGGCCGGAATACCAGCGTCCACAGATCAAAGCAGAAGACGTATAAGATTATAGCGCGTTACCATGGCCGGGTAGATCTTCATTGCTACCCGGCACGGAGTGACAAACGGCTATTTGTCAGATGAGGCTTGCCACAGGTTCAGCTCACCGTCTGCGACGTGTTTATCGATCTGCGCCAGTTCTTCAGCGCTGAACGTCAGATTAGCCAATGCCTGAACGTTCTCTTCCAGTTGCTCCGGTCGGCTGGCGCCAATTAATACCGACGTGACCCGGCCGTCTTTCAGCAGCCAGCTTAAGGCCATTTGCGCCATCGACTGTCCGCGCTGTTGCGCCATCTCATTGAGCAAACGCAGGCTGCTAAGGTTTGCTTCCGTCAGCATATTTTCTGTCAGCCCACGAACTTTTTTCCCTTCACGCTGCATACGTGAACCCTCCGGGATGCCGTTGAGGTATTTCCCCGTCAGCAGTCCCTGGGCCAGAGGCGTAAAGGCAATGCAGCCCATGCCGTTAGCTTCCAGCGTATCCAGCAAGCCGCTGCTGTCTACCCAGCGATTAAGCAGGTTGTAAGAGGGTTGGTGGATAAGAAGCGGAATTTTCCATTCCCGCAGCAGTTCGGCCATCTTTTGCGTTCGTTCCGGGGAATAGGATGAGATACCGACGTACAGCGCTTTACCGCTTTGCACCGCATGGGCCAGCGCTGAGGCGGTCTCTTCCATTGGCGTATTTTCGTCCACGCGGTGCGAGTAGAAGATATCGACATAGTCGACACCCATGCGTTGCAGGCTCTGGTCAAGGCTGGCAAGCAGGTATTTACGCGAACCACCAGAACCGTACGGCCCTGGCCACATGTCGTAGCCCGCCTTGGTGGAGATGATCAACTCATCTCGATATTGTGCAAAATCCTCGCGCAATAAACGGCCAAAATTCTCTTCTGCGCTGCCTGGAGGCGGCCCATAGTTATTGGCCAAATCAAAGTGGGTGATGCCTAAATCAAAGGCTTTACGCAGCAGGGCGCGCTGTGACTCCAGCGCCTGAACGTGCCCAAAACTGTGCCACAAACCCAGCGACAGCGCGGGTAAGCGTAAACCGCTGCGTCCACAGTAGCGATAGAGCATCTGCTCGTAACGTTCAGGATTGGCAAACCAGGCCATGAGATCTCCTTAGTGCAGGTGAATTTCGAAACAGCGTTTCTATTCTAGCGGGTTCTCGGTGAATATTCCGTTCACAGGTCACACTGGGATGAAAAACTGGGCAGAATTCGTTACGCGAGTTATTGAAGGAGACCTGCCTGTGAAGGCTATATATCTCCCTGCGTTAATCACGGTTTTCATAATGATCCGACCTGTCGTTATGATAAAGCTGCCGCTGATTTAGCGTGGGAGCGCACTCTTGCAGGGTTTAATAAATATTTACGATAAAAAACAAAGCATTATTAAATAATTTAGGTGAGTTATCTGAATAATAATGCTAGCTAATTTCATTAGCATTCATGTTGATATCGTCTGGAGAGATATTGGTTGGACTTAAGAAAGTAAAAAAATAAAGAACGCATTATATCTTCTCTACCGTCTGCCGATAACAAGGATAAGTATCGCCTGATGGCGAATTCCTCATCAACGGCAAGGAAATTATTATGCGTTTGCTGAAAAACTTCACTATTCGTATTGTCATGTTGGCAATACTGGGACTTTTTTGCCTGCTGTGGTCGGGCGTGGGTTTATTCAGTCTTCATTCTTTATCAAAAATATCAGAAGGCAATGATATTGACCGTCATCTCGTCCATCAGATGACGGTTCTCAGCCAGGGTAACGATCAATATTTTCGTTTTGTGACGCGGTTAAGTCGCGCAATGGATGTCAAAATGAGCGGCGGAACGCCGGATTTTGCGCCGGCGCAACAGTCCCTGGAGAATATGAGTAAAAAACTCCAGGAGATGAAAACATTGTCTCCGGGCCCCATGGATCCGGAAGTCGCCGCGGCGGTGCTAACCAAGTGGCAGGCGCTGCTGGACAACGGCGTGATCCCACAAATGCAACTGGCGCAGCAGGGTACGCTCACGGCCTTTGCGGAGCATGCCAGCACCGTTACGCCCGCCCTGAGCCGTGAATTTGGCGCCAGTGCTGAGCGTTTTAACACCACTGCGGGTGAAAGGCTCGATAGCACCCGCGTGATGGTCGATGGCAAAACGTCTATCATCCGGACGCTGATTATTACCGCCGTAATTCTCGGTATTGCTCTCCTGTTCTTTACCGACCGCTATCTCGTCGCCATGATGGTGAAACCTCTGGGACGTATTCGCCAACAATTTCAACAGATTGCGCAGGGCGATCTCAGCCATTCTATTGAAGATTTTGGTCGTAACTGCGTGGGCCAACTGGTGCCGTTACTGTGCGCGATGCAGGACAGCCTGCGCGAAGCCGTGAGTACCATTCGTTCTGGTAGTGACAACATCTGGCGAGGGGCGACGGAAATTTCCACCGGTAATAACGACCTCTCCTCACGTACTGAAGAGCAGGCTGCGGCGCTGGAAGAGACCGCCGCCAGCATGGAGCAATTGACCGCAACGGTAAAACTGAACGCCGAAAATGCGCGTGAGGCCAGCCAACTCGCTGATACGGCGACAGAAACGGCAGGTAAAGGCAGTTCGTTGGTTTCAGAAGTGGTTGAGACCATGGACGGCATTGCCGCCAGTTCTAAACAGATCGCGGAAATTACCTCAGTGATTAACAGCATTGCTTTCCAGACCAATATTCTGGCGCTTAACGCGGCGGTTGAAGCGGCCAGAGCGGGCGAGCAGGGGCGCGGTTTTGCTGTAGTTGCCGGTGAGGTGCGTAATCTTGCCAGCCGTAGCGCCGGAGCGGCAAAAGAGATTGAGACACTGATCGGCGAATCGTCGCGTCGTGTCGATCAGGGCGCTCGTCTGGTTAAAGAGACCGGATTAACGATGGAGGCGATTCTGCGCGGTGCGACCGAAGTTACCACCATCATGAAACAAATCGCCTCTGCTTCGGAAGAACAGAACAAGGGCATCTCACAGGTAAGCGTGGCGATCACGCAGATGGACAGCGTCACGCAACAGAACGCCGCGCTGGTCGAACAGGTTTCCGCCGCAGCAGTGGCGCTGGAACGGCAAACGGAAGATCTGCAACGTTCGGTGCAACAGTTCCGTCTGTCAGCTAACGACGTGCAATTCGCTGCCACTGCGACCGCTTCCCCTTCCGCAGAACGCAAAACTTCTGCAACAGCTAAAACGGATGACTGGGTGTCGTTTTAAGCTGGCACAAAAAAGTCCCTGATACCTCTGGTCTTTGCTTAAAAAATCGCTATATAATTTATTATATAGCGATTGGAGGTTATGCATGGACAACCATTTTGGTAAAGGCCTGATGGCTGGATTAAACGCGGCAAATGCGGATAGCGCACGTTCGGTGGCGCATTTTTGCGCGGATTATAAACGCGGTTTTGTACTGGGGTTTTCACATCGAATGTTTGAAAAAACAGGAGATCGACAGCTCAGCGCCTGGGAAGCGGGCATCCTGACGCGTCGCTATGGACTGGATAAGGAGATGGTGATGGATTTCTTTAAAGAGAACCAGTCCAGTACAACAATTCGCTTTTTCATGGCCGGCTATCGGCTCGAAGCTTGATCCGAAAGGGGTATTATCTTGCTTTAATTAATTACACTATTGACCTACGCCTTCGTTTTGTTGCTCCGTCGAAGTATTATATCGCACATAACCATATAAAAAGTGTGGTAAATGGCGCGCCGATCGCAATATGCAACATGCGAATGGTGCAAAATAAAAAGCCAGGTCTTCGCAACGGAATAACTATAAAATGACTGGAGATAACTCTCTCATCAATTCGAACGGCATCAATCGCCGTGATTTCATGAAGCTTTGTGCAGCACTGGCCGCTACCATGGGGCTCAGTAGCAAAGCCGCCGCAGAAATGGCCGAATCAGTTTCCCGCCCTCAGCGCCCACCGGTTATCTGGATTGGTGCTCAGGAGTGTACGGGTTGTACTGAATCGCTGCTTCGTGCGACACACCCTACAGTGGAAAACCTCGTCCTGGAGACAATCTCCCTGGAATACCACGAGGTACTCTCTGCCGCCTTCGGCCATCAGGTTGAAGAGAATAAACATAACGCTCTTGAGAAGTACAAGGGGCAATATGTTTTGGTTGTAGATGGTTCTATCCCACTGAAAGATAATGGTATTTACTGCATGGTTGCCGGTGAGCCGATCGTGGACCATATCCGCCGGGCCGCTGAAGGCGCAGCCGCTATCATTGCCATCGGCTCTTGCGCCGCGTGGGGTGGTGTTGCTGCCGCTGGCGTTAACCCAACGGGTGCAGTCGGCTTGCAGGAAGTTCTGCCAGGCAAAACCATCATCAACATTCCCGGCTGTCCGCCGAACCCGCATAACTTCCTGGCAACGGTCGCGCATATCATCACTTACGGTAAGCCGCCGAAGCTGGATACCAAAAACCGTCCAACATTCGCCTATGGTCGTTTGATTCACGAACATTGCGAACGTCGCCCGCACTTCGATGCAGGCCGCTTTGCGAAAGAGTTTGGCGATGAAGGCCACCGTGAAGGCTGGTGTCTCTACCATCTGGGCTGTAAAGGACCAGAAACCTACGGTAACTGCTCAACGCTGCAGTTCTGCGATGTTGGCGGCGTCTGGCCGGTAGCAATCGGTCACCCTTGCTACGGTTGTAACGAAGAAGGCGTCGGTTTCCATAAAGGTATTCACCAGCTTGCTCATGTGGAAAACCAAACCCCGCGTTCAGAGAAGCCTGATGTCAACATGAAAGAAGGCGGCAACATTTCAGCTGGGGCTATTGGGCTGCTTGGCGGCGTAGTAGGACTGGTTGCCGGCGTCAGCGTGATGGCGGTTCGTGAACTGGGTCGTCAGCAGAAGAAAGATAACGCTGACTCACGGGGAGAATAACCGTGAACAGACGTAACTTTATTAAAGCAGCCTCCAGCGGGGCATTGCTGTTGGGCGCTGCGCCGTCCATCAGCCATGCGGCTGCAGAAAACCGTCCGCCAATCCCTGGTTCTCTTGGGATGCTCTATGACTCGACGCTATGCGTGGGCTGCCAGGCCTGTGTCACCAAGTGTCAGGACATCAACTTCCCGGCGCGTAACCCGGAAGGCGAGCAGACCTGGTCAAACAACGACAAACTGTCGCCGTATACCAATAACATCATTCAGGTGTGGCGTAGCGGAACAGGCGTTAACAAAGACCAGGAAGAAAATGGCTACGCATACATTAAGAAACAGTGCATGCACTGTGTCGATCCGAACTGCGTCTCCGTTTGCCCGGTCTCCGCTCTGAAGAAAGATCCGAAAACCGGCATCGTCCACTATGACAAAGATGTCTGTACAGGCTGCCGCTATTGCATGGTCGCCTGTCCGTACAACGTACCTAAGTACGACTATAACAACCCGTTTGGTGCGCTTCATAAATGTGAACTGTGTAACCAGAAAGGAGTGGAACGTCTGGATAAAGGCGGTTTACCGGGTTGTGTTGAAGTGTGTCCTGCCGGTGCGGTGATTTTTGGTACGCGTGAAGAGCTGATGGCTGAGGCGAAAAAACGTCTCGCGCTGAAGCCTGGCAGCGAATACCACTATCCGCGTCAGACGGTGAAAGCGGGCGATACCTATCTGCATACGGTACCGAAGTACTACCCACACCTGTACGGTGAGAAGGAAGGTGGTGGTACGCAGGTGATGGTGCTGACGGGTGTTCCTTACGAGGATTTGGATCTGCCAAAACTGGATGATCTTTCAACCGGTGCGCGTTCTGAACATGTTCAACATTCCCTGTATAAGGGCATGATATTACCCCTGGCTGCGCTGGCGGGCTTAACCGTGCTGGTTCGTCGTAACACGAAAAACGACCATCACGACGGAGGAGACGATCATGAGTCATGATCCTAAACCGCTGGGCGGAAAAATAATCAGCAAACCGGTCATTATTTTTGGGCCGTTAATCGTCCTGTGTATGCTCCTGATCGTGAAACGTCTGGTCTTCGGATTGGGCTCAGTCTCCGATCTGAACGGCGGTTTCCCATGGGGTGTATGGATCGCGTTTGACCTGTTGATTGGTACTGGCTTCGCGTGCGGCGGTTGGGCGCTGGCGTGGGCGGTGTATGTTTTCAACAGAGGGCAATACCATCCGTTGGTGCGTCCGGCGCTGCTGGCAAGCCTGTTTGGCTACTCGCTGGGTGGTCTGTCGATCACCATTGACGTCGGTCGTTACTGGAACCTGCCGTATTTCTACATTCCAGGTCACTTCAACGTGAACTCGGTATTGTTCGAAACGGCGGTCTGTATGACCATCTATATCGGCATCATGGCGCTGGAATTTGCTCCGGCTCTGTTTGAACGTCTGGGTTGGAAAGTCTCTCTCAAGCGTTTGAATAAAGTGATGTTCTTCATTATCGCTCTCGGCGCGCTGCTGCCAACCATGCACCAGTCTTCAATGGGTTCATTGATGATTTCTGCGGGTTATAAGGTGCATCCGCTATGGCAAGCGTATGAAATGTTGCCGCTTTTCTCCGTCTTAACCGCCTTTATTATGGGCTTCTCGATCGTCATCTTTGAAGGCTCACTGGTGCAAGCCGGTCTGAAAGGTAACGGTCCGGACGAGAAAAGTTTGTTCATTAAGCTGACGAATACCATCAGCATATTGCTGGCGATTTTCGTGGTTCTGCGCTTTGGCGAGTTGATCTATCGCGACAAACTGTCCTATGCGTTTGCAGGCGATCTTTACTCCGTAATGTTCTGGATTGAAGTCGTACTGATGGTCTTCCCGCTGGTGGTGCTGCGCGTCACTAAGCTGCGTAATGACTCACGCATGCTGTATCTGTCTGCGCTGAGCGCATTGCTGGGTTGTGCGACATGGCGTCTGTCCTATTCGCTGGTGGCGTTCAATCCTGGTGGTGGCTACCACTACTTCCCAACCTGGGAAGAACTGTTGATTTCTATTGGTTTTGTGGCTATTGAGATTTGTGCATACATCGTACTCATTCGTCTACTGCCGATACTTCCTCCTTTAAAACAAAACGATCAAAATCGTCATGAGGCGAGCAAAGCATGAGCCAGAGAATTACTATTGATCCGGTAACCCGTATTGAGGGTCATTTACGCATCGACTGCGAAATCGAAAATGGCGTGGTATCTAAAGCATGGGCTTCCGGTACCATGTGGCGCGGCATGGAAGAGATCGTGAAAAACCGCGATCCGCGCGATGCCTGGATGATTGTTCAGCGTATCTGTGGCGTTTGTACTACCACTCACGCTATCTCTTCCGTTCGTGCAGCAGAAAGCGCGCTGAATATTGATGTTCCGGTGAACGCCCAGTACATCCGTAACATCATTCTGGCCGCGCACACCACGCATGACCACATTGTTCACTTCTATCAGCTCTCGGCGCTGGACTGGGTGGACATCACCTCGGCGCTGAAAGCCGATCCAGCGAAAGCGTCCGCTATGCTGAACGGTGTGTCCTCCTGGCACCTGAACAGCACGGAAGAGTTCACCAAGGTTCAGAATAAGATCAAAGACCTTGTTGCCAGCGGTCAGTTAGGCATTTTTGCCAACGGTTGCTGGGGTCATCCGGCAATGCAGTTGCCGCCGGAAGTGAACCTGATTGCGGTTGCTCACTATCTGCAAGCGCTGGAATGCCAGCGTGATGCCAACCGCGTTGTAGCGCTGTTGGGCGGTAAAACGCCGCATATCCAGAACCTGGCAGTAGGTGGGGTTGCTAACCCAATTAACCTCGACGGCCTCGGCGTGCTGAACCTTGAACGCCTGATGTACATCAAGTCCTTCATCGATAAGCTGAGCGACTTCGTTGAGCAGGTTTACAAGGTTGATACCGCTGTTATTGCTGCGTTCTACCCTGAGTGGCTGGAACGCGGACAGGGTGCGGTTAACTACCTGAGCGCGCCGGAATTCCCGACTGACGGTAAAAACGGCAGCTTCCTGTTCCCGGGTGGTTACATCACCAATGAAGATCTGTCGACCTATCGTCCGATCACCTCTCACTCCGATGAGTACCTGATCAAAGGGATTCAGGAGAGTGCGAAACACGCGTGGTACAAAGACGAAGCGCCGCAGGCTCCGTGGGAAGGCACAACGGTTCCGGATTACACCGGCTGGTCTGATGACGGCAAATACTCCTGGGTTAAAGCGCCGACCTTCTACGGTAAAACCGTTGAAGTGGGTCCGCTGGCCAACATGCTGTGTAAACTGGCGGCCAAACGCGAATCTACCCATGCCAAGCTGAATGAAATCATCGCGATTTACACCAAGCTGACCGGTAAAACCATCGAAGTGTCGCAACTGCACTCAACGCTGGGCCGTATCATTGGCCGTACCGTTCACTGCTGTGAACTGCAGAACGTTCTGCAGGATCAGTACAACGCGCTGATTGTGAACATCGGTAAAGGCGACCACACCACCTTCGTGAAACCGGATATTCCGGCAACGGGCGAATTTAAAGGCGTTGGTTTCCTCGAAGCGCCGCGCGGTATGCTGTCTCACTGGATGGTGATTAAAGACGGTATTATCAGCAACTACCAGGCGGTTGTTCCGTCAACCTGGAACTCAGGCCCACGTAACTTCAACGATGAAGTCGGACCGTACGAGCGCTCGCTGGTAGGCACGCCAATCGCCGATCCAAACAAACCGCTGGAAGTGGTTCGTACCATTCACTCCTTCGACCCTTGTATGTCATGTGCGGTGCATGTGGTGGACGTTGACGGGAACGAAGTGGTCTCAGTTAAGGTTCTGTAATGCGGATATTAGTTTTAGGGGTCGGCAATATTTTGCTGACCGACGAAGCCATCGGGGTGCGTATCGTTGAGGCGTTAGAGCAACGGTACATCCTGCCAGACTTTGTTGATGTTCTGGACGGTGGTACGGCTGGGATGGAGCTTCTCGGCGATATGGCGAACAGGGATCATCTGATCATTGCTGACGCCATCGTGTCGAAGAAAAACACGCCGGGAACGATGATGGTCCTGCGGGATGAAGAGATCCCGGCGCTGTTTACGAACAAAATCTCACCGCACCAGCTTGGCCTGGCCGACGTATTGTCGGCCCTGCGTTTCACCGGTGAGTTTCCGAAAAAGCTGACGTTAGTCGGTGTTATTCCGGAATCGCTTGAACCGCATATTGGGCTAACGCCGACGGTTGAAGCCATGATTGAACCTGCGCTTGAGCAGGTTCTTGCCGCGCTTCGTGAATCAGGCGTTGAAGCGATCCCTCGGGAGGCGGCTCATGTCTGAGGAGTTTGTCGGTTTTCAGACGGCCCCGAAGACGCAAATTCAGGCGGCGTTTGAAGAGGTTGCCCGGCGTTCAATGCACGATCTTTCATTTCTGCATCCGAATATGCCGGTATATATCTCTGATTTTACGCTGTTTGAAGGTCAGTGGACGGGGTGTGTTATCACACCCTGGATGCTCAGCGCACTGATTTTCCCCGGACCGGATCAGATCTGGCCGGTGCGTAAAGTCAGCGAAAAAATCGGGTTGCGTCTGCCGTATGGCGAAATGACCTTTACCGTGGGTGAACTGGAGGGCGTATCGCAATACCTCTCCTGTTCGCTGATGTCGCCGCTTTCGCACAGCATGTCGGCACAAGAAGGTGTCCGTCTGACTGATGATTGCGCGCGCATGCTGTTATCGCTGCCGGTGAGCGATCCGAATGCGCCGCAGTTAAATCGCCGCGCGCTGCTGCTGGGTCGTCGGAACTGCGAAAATGCATGAGCTGTCCCTTTGTCAAAGCGCGGTTGAGATTGTTCAACAGCAGGCAGAGCAGCACGGTGTCAAACGCGTAACCGGCGTTTGGCTGGAAATTGGCGCACTCTCCTGCGTTGAGGAGAGTGCCGTCCGTTTTAGTTTCGACATCGTCTGTCAGGGTACGCTGGCGCAAGGTTGTGAGCTGCATATTGATTACAAGCCAGCTCAGGCGTGGTGCTGGGATTGCAGTCAGGTTGTGGAAATCACCCAGCATGATGCGCAGTGTCCGCTATGTCAGGGCGATCGTCTGCGGGTTGATGCGGGCGATTCACTGAAAGTGAAAAGTATTGAAGTCGAATAACCCATAGGTTGCTATGGGGCGGAGTCAGATATGTGTATTGGAGTCCCTGGTCAGGTTCTGGCCGTTGGTGAAGATATTCACCAGCTTGCGCAGGTTGAAGTGTGCGGCATCAAACGTGATGTCAATATTGCCCTGATTTGTGAAGGTAATACGGCTGAGCTGGTCGGGCAATGGGTGCTGGTGCACGTCGGGTTCGCCATGAGCATCATTGATGAAGATGAAGCTAAAGCCACGTTAGATGCACTTCGCCGTATGGAGTACGACGTCACCAGCGCGTGATTTTATGCCGGATGGCGCAGCGCTTATCAGGCCCGCGCCTTATATGTAGGCCGGATAAGGCGTTTGCGCCGCCATCCGGCATCTTACGTTAACCCTGGCGCTTATCTTCGGTATTGGTATCGAAGTCGCTGGCGTCATGGCGTTCATGAAGCTGCTCGTTCAGCGGCCCGTTGGTACGGTTTACAATACGACCACGCTTAACCGCCGGACGCGCTGCAATCTCTTTTGCCCAGCGCTGCACGTGCTTGTAGCTTCCTGCATCAAGGAACTCTGCCGCGTCGTACACGTTGCCCAGAACCACATTGCCAAACCACGGCCAGACCGCCATATCGGCAATAGTGTATTCATCTCCGGCCACAAACTGATGCTGCGCTAATTGCTTATCCAGCACGTCGAGCAGGCGCTTGGCTTCCATTGTGAAGCGATTAATAGCGTACTCAATTTTTACCGGCGCATAGTTATAGAAGTGACCAAAACCACCGCCGAGGAAGGGGGCTGCACCCTGTAGCCAGAACAACCAGTTCAGCGTTTCAGTGCGTTTCGCCAAATCCTGCGGCAGGAAGTAACCATATTTTTCCGCCAGATAGAGCAGGATTGCGCCAGACTCGAAAACGCGAACCGGCGGGTTTTGCGAGTGATCGCGCAGCGCTGGGATCTTCGAGTTCGGATTCACCTCAACAAAGCCGCTGGAGAACTGATCGCCGTCGCCAATCCGGATAATCCAGGCATCGTATTCCGCGCCCTTGACGCCTTGCGCCAGCAGCTCCTCCAGCATAATCGTCACTTTCTGCCCGTTTGGCGTACCCAGCGAATAGA
This sequence comes from Citrobacter freundii complex sp. 2025EL-00176, assembly GCF_053309355.1. Taxonomy (NCBI): domain Bacteria; kingdom Pseudomonadati; phylum Pseudomonadota; class Gammaproteobacteria; order Enterobacterales; family Enterobacteriaceae; genus Citrobacter; species Citrobacter freundii complex sp. 2025EL-00176. The sequence goes on from NZ_JBRYHT010000003.1 coordinate 306,286, forward strand.
GCTGCAGCGGATGTTTGCCGACCGGCAGCGTTTTCTCATGGGTGGCACCGGAAACCGGGCGGTTGATATTGGCGAATGCGCCGCCGTTCGATTTTTCCCACGTCCAGACTTTCGCGGGCTGATAGGTATTATCTGACATGTTGACCTGCCTTCTGAGTGGTTGTGTTGATGCAGTGTAGCAGTTAGGGAAAACTCAATTTAACAGATTGGGACTTTATGTCGCTTTGTGCTGAAAGGGGAAGATAAATCTAACCCGTTCATTGTAGCCGGGCCGTACTCCATGAAGAGGAAATCAATGTTGGACGGAAATTGCTACCGTATTCACCATCAAAAATTGGCGGTGAATAAGCAGTAATAATGAAAAATGGTGTTCCAGGAGTAAGCGATTATCAGGGCCCGGCGGGTGGGTGGGGCGCGGTAAAAGCCGTCACTGCTTCGGTATTTTCGCAAAAGGCTGTCGCCCGCGACATTATCGCAATGTTCAAAATGAACCAGGTGAAAGGGTTCGATTGTCCGGGCTGTGCGTGGCCGGACCCGGGGCATCGTGCGCCAATGGAGTTGTGCGAAAATGGCGTGAAGGCGGTCTCCTGGGAGACAACCAGCAAGAAAGCGTCACCGGAATTTTTCAGCCGTCATCCGGTTTCCACGCTCTGGCACTACAGCGATTATGAACTGGAAAACATTGGTCGTTTGACGCATCCCATGAAATACGATGCAGCGTCAGACACCTGGCAGGCGGTGGATTGGGATATCGCCTTCCACGAGATCGGTGAGCGTCTGCGCAGCTATGACTCAGCGGAACAGGTTGAGTTTTATACCTCCGGCAGAACCTCAAATGAGGCGGCATTTCTGTATCAGCTGTTTGCCCGCGAATATGGCAGCAACAACTTCCCTGATTGCTCAAACATGTGCCACGGTCCCACCAGCTCTGGGTTAACGCAGGCCATTGGCCTTGGGAAAGGGACCGTTGAACTGGACGACTTTGACCACTGCGATCTGGTCATTTGTATCGGACATAACCCCGGCACTAACCATCCGCGCATGCTGACCACCTTACGCGAGGTTGCCAAACGCGGAGCCAAAATTATCTCCATCAACCCGCTGAACGAAAGGGGACTTGAGCGCTTTAGCTTCCCGCAAAGCCCAAAAGAGATGTTTGGCGGCCAGGCCACGGAGCTAAGCAGCGATTACTATCAGGTTAAAATAGGCGGTGACGCCTCGCTGCTCAAAGGCATAATGAAAGCGCTGATCGAAATGGACGAAGCGCGGATCTTACTGGATCGACAGCCCTGCCTCGATCATGCTTTTATTCATGAGCATACCGAGGGTTATTCGGCGCTGTATGACGATTTACGCCAGTGTAGCTGGGCAAAACTGGAACAGGACTCCGGACTGACGCGCAGTCAGATGGAGGATCTGGCACACAGCTATAACAAATCCCGCGCCACCATTATTTGTTACGGGTTGGGGATCACTCAGCATAAAAACGGCACCGAGAACGTTCAGCAACTGGTAAACCTGCTGTTGCTGAAAGGCAATATGGGTAAGCCCGGCGCGGGGATCTGTCCGTTGCGCGGTCATTCTAACGTGCAAGGCGATCGTTCCGTGGGTATCAACGAAGCGGCGTCCGAAGAGTTCCTGCAACGCCTTGAGTCGCATTTCGCTATCAGCGTGCCGCGCAAGCATGGCCGTTCCAGCGTGGAGAGTATCCGGGCCATCGAACGGGGTGAGGCAAAAGCGCTCATTTGCATGGGCGGTAATCTGGCGGTGGCGATGCCGCAGCCGCAGCGTACTTTTGCGGCGATGAAAAATCTGGATCTGCAGGTCCATGTTGCGACCAAGCTGAACCGATCGCATTTGCTGCTGGCAAAACATAACTACCTGCTGCCTGCGTTAGGCCGAACGGAACGTGACATTCAGGTGACGGGGATTCAGTCGGTGACCGTCGAAGACTCGATGTCGATGGTTCACGCTTCCTGTGGCGCGCTAAAACCCGCTTCCCGCTGGCTAAAATCAGAACCTGCTATTGTCGCTGGTATCGCTCGCGCCACGCTCCCTCTTTCACCAATCAACTGGGAAGCGTTAATCGGAGACTATGCGTTGATCCGTGACGCCATTGCCGCCGTGATCCCGGCGTTCCATGATTACAACGCACGTATTGCCGAGCCGGGCGGATTTCGCATGGATACGCCCGCTTCACGCCGTGAATGGCGAACACCAAATGGTAAAGCTAACTTTGTTGTCAGTCATCAACGGGCGGTGGAGCGAGAAAATCAACCTGCCGATGCGTTAGTTCTGGCGACGCTGCGTAGTCACGATCAGTACAACACGACTATCTATGGCATGAACGACCGCTATCGTGGCATTACCGGTCGGCGTGATGTGGTATTTTTAAGCGCCGAAGAAGCGGCGGCTCGCAGTCTGAGCCAGGGAGATGTGGTCAATGTTCAGGCGCTGGACGACAATGGCCAGCCCTGTGCGGAACGCATCATGTACGGCTTAACGGTGGTGATCTATAACATGGCGACCGGCTCTGTTGGCGCTTATCTGCCTGAAGCGAATGTCCTGCTTTCGCTGGATGCGGTAGACACACACAGCTTGACGCCAGCGTATAAAAGCGTACCGGTCACCCTGACAAAAGCGTAGTTCCTGCTGTGAATTTTTCGCCTCTGAGCGCCAGCCGCTGCGTTGAGGTGTATGATGATGTCGACCTCTGTCCGGTTAGTGTCGCAGAGCAGGCAATCAGAGCGAAAAATTCACGCCAACCTGCTCAGGCTGTATTGTTTTGAGGTAAGGTGCATGAGCAAAGGAACGACCAGTCAGGATGCCCCATTCGGGACATTATTGGGCTACGCCCCAGGCGGCGTAGCAATCTACTCTTCAGATTACAGCTCCCTCGACCCACGGGACTACGACGATGACGCGGCATTTCGCAGCTATATCGACGACGAATATATGGGCCACAAATGGCAGTGCGTAGAGTTTGCCCGCCGTTTTCTCTTCCTGAACTATGGCATGGTCTTCACCGATGTAGGCATGGCGTGGGAGATCTTCTCCTTACGCTTCCTGCGTGAAGTGGTAAATGACAATATTCTGCCGTTACAGGCATTTCCGAATGGTTCGCCCCGTGCGCCGGTTGCAGGTGCTCTGCTTATCTGGCAGAAAGGCGGCGAATTTAAAGACACCGGCCATGTGGCGGTAGTCACCCAATTGCTGGAAAACAAAATCCGCATTGCTGAACAGAACGTGATCCACACGCCGCTGCCTCCTGGACAGCAGTGGACCCGCGAACTGGAAATGGTGGTTGAAAACGGTTGTTACACCCTGCGTGATACCTTTGACGACACCACCATCCTTGGCTGGATGATCCAGACCGATGATACCCGTGACAGCCTGCCGCAGCCGGAGATCGCTAATGACTCACTGAACATTGGCGGCGCGCGACTGGAAGATAACGGGCAGTTTGACGGAAAATGGCTGGATGAACAGGACCCGCTGCAAAAAGCCTACGTGCTGGCGAACGGCCACGTCATTAATCAGGATCCGCATCAGTACTTCACCATTACCGAGAGTGCGGAGCAGGAGCTGATTAAAGCCACCAACGAACTGCACCTGATGTATCTGCACGCAACCGACAAAGTGCTAAAAGATGACAACCTGTTGGCGCTGTTCGACATCCCGAAAATCCTCTGGCCGCGTCTGCGTCTTTCCTGGCAGCGTCGTCGGCATCACATGATCACCGGGCGTATGGATTTCTGCATGGATGAACGCGGACTGAAGGTGTATGAGTACAATGCCGATTCCGCATCGTGCCATACGGAAGCCGGTTTGATCCTCGAAAGATGGGCCGAGCGGGGCTACACAGGGCAGGGACATAATCCGGCTGAAGGATTGATCAACGAACTGGCTGGTGCCTGGAAACATAGCCGCGCGCGTCCTTTTGTCCACATCATGCAGGATAAGGATATTGAGGAAAACTACCACGCGCAGTTTATGCAGCAGGCGCTGCGTCAGGCCGGGTTTGACAGCAAAATTCTGCGTGGCCTCGATGAGCTACGTTGGGATGACGCCGGTCAGTTGATTGACGGTGATGGCCGTCTGGTGAACTGCGTCTGGAAAACCTGGGCGTGGGAAACCGCGATAGAGCAGGTGCGAGAGGTCAGCGAAACGGAGTATGCCGCAGTGCCCATCCGTACCGGGCATACCAATCAGGAAGTACGTTTGATAGACGTGCTGCTACGCCCGGAAGTGCTGGTCTTCGAGCCTCTGTGGACGGTGATCCCTGGCAACAAAGCGATTCTGCCGATCCTGTGGCAATTATTCCCGCACCACCGCTATCTGCTTGATACGGATTTCACTGTTAATGAAGAGCTGGCACAAACCGGTTATGCGGTGAAACCTATTGCAGGACGTTGTGGCAGCAACATCGATCTGGTGAGTCATCAGGAAGAGCTCCTGGATAAAACCAGCGGTAAGTTCGCCGAGCAGAAGAACATTTATCAGCAGCTTTGGTGTTTGCCGAAGGTTGCCGGTAAATATATTCAGGTTTGTACCTTCACTGTAGGTGGTAACTACGGCGGTACCTGCCTGCGCGGCGACGAGTCGCTGGTAATTAAAAAAGAGAGCGATATCGAGCCGCTGATTGTGGTGAAGGAAGCGTAATCTTTCTGCGAGCTCAGGAATGAGGTGCGAAAAGCCGGAGTATATGTCCGGCTTTTTTTTATTTATAGTTAAATTGATTTCAATGATGCTTTAATAAATGCCGTGGTCTATATATATAATGATAAGTATTTTCTTTGGTGATGCTTCCTAATAAAAATATATTTATTCAGTGAATGCATTTAACGTTAATTAATTTCTGTTACTTGTATTAGATAAAGAGCTTCTTGATCCCTTCTTTAAATAAATAATACTAATGTATTATTTGGTTGGTTAGTGATATTGATCATGTTTTCTCTGGGGGAATATATCGGATTATGTCGCCATACTAATTATAATCATTAATTGTCATTAACAGTCATTGTTGGCTGCCCACAAAAATGACGTTGTATGAGACTCGTTGAGCGATTAGTAAATGCTCCGCCAGAAAACGCAAAAATATCGGCAGGAATCGCCGGTCTGAGAGGGACGTATGGGTGACAGTTTTCAGAATGAAGTGCCGACGGCACGCGTTAATATCAAGTTAGATTTACACACCGGAGGCGTTCAGAAAAAGGTTGAATTGCCATTAAAACTTTTGACTGTGGGTGATTTCAGTAATGGTAGAGAACAACGACCACTATCGGAACGCGAAAAGGTTGATATTAATAAAAATAATTTCAATGATGTGTTAGCTAAGTTCTCACCAGTGGTTAATCTGAGTGTTAAAAATACGTTAGCTGGTGATGATAGAAAAGACAATATTAATCTTACCTTTAAAAATATCCGCGATTTTGAGCCTGAGCAGGTAGCCAGAAATATCCCACAATTACGCGTTCTGTTGGCTATGCGTAACTTACTTCGTGACCTGAAATCTAACTTACTCGATAACGCTGCTTTTCGTCGCGAGCTGGAAACCATCCTTAAGGATCCAGCCCTGAGTCAGGAACTGCGTGATGAACTGGCAACCATGATGCCAGAAGAGATTTAACGCTATACAGGGTTTCCTCCGTTTAATTGGCAGGAATAGTAAAGGACCATAAAAGGAATATGTTGATGTCTGTTCAGGAACATACCTCTTCAGTCGCGGCCACTACGACCAGTGAACGCAGCGTTTATCAATCCCTCTTTGACAAAATTAATCTTTCCCCGGTTTCGACATTAAAAAATGTAGATGCGTGGCAGAGCGATGAAGCGCTTTCTGATGCCGCTCCGGCTGAACGCGTGACCGCCGCTATTCAGGTTCTGGTCTCATGTCTGGCGGACGCCGCACAGCCAGTAGAGCGCCTGGATAAAACACTGCTTGATGAACAAATTGCTCGTCTTGATAAGCAGATTAGCGATCAGGTTAATGAAGTCATGCATCATGCTGAGTTTCAGAAGCAAGAATCGCTCTGGCGCGGTTTACATTCGATGATCACCGGCATCGATTTTCGTCGCAATGTCCGGGTAGAAATGATGGATATCAGCAAGGATGCGTTACGCGATGATTTTGACGACGCGCCGGAGCTTATCCAGAGTGGGTTATACCGCCATGTTTATATTGAAGAATATGATCAGCCTGGCGGCGAACCCATTGCGGCAATGATTTCAGCGTACGAATTTGATAACAGCCCGCAGGATATTGCACTGCTGCGCAATATTTCTGGCGTGTCGGCAGCCTGTCATATGCCGTTCATTGGCTCCGTTGGGCCGAAATTTTTCCTGAAAGAAAATATGGAAGAAGTCGCGGCCATAAAAGACATCAATGATTATTTCGAACGTGCTGAATACATCAAGTGGAAAGCATTTCGTGATAGCGATGATTCACGTTACATCGGGCTGACTATGCCCCGTGTACTGGGTCGTCTGCCGTATGGCCCTGATACCGTGCCGGTACGTAGCTTTAACTATGTTGAAGAGGTGAAGGGGCCGGATCACGAAAAATATCTGTGGACCAGCGCATCTTTCTCTTTCGCTGTGAACATGGTGAAAAGTTTTATCAAGAATGGCTGGTGCGTCCAGATCCGTGGGCCGCAGGCGGGCGGCGCAGTTAAAGATTTGCCTATCCATTTGTACGATCTGGGTACGGGTAATCAGGTGAAGATTCCATCTGAGGTGATGATTCCGGAAACCCGGGAGTTTGAATTCGCCAACCTTGGTTTTATTCCGCTTTCTTATTACAAGAATCGTGATTACGCCTGCTTCTTCTCTGCTAACTCGGCTCAGAAACCTGCGCAGTTTGATACGCCGGAAGCGACGGCTAACAGTCGGATTAACTCCCGTTTGCCGTATATATTCCTGCTTTCTCGTATCGCTCATTACCTGAAAATACTGCAGCGAGAAAATATTGGTACGACCAAAGACCGCCGCCTGCTTGAGCTTGAACTTAATAACTGGTTGCGCAGTCTGGTAACCGAAATGACCGATCCTGGCGATGATTTGCAGGCATCACACCCGCTGCGTGATGGGCGTGTCGTGGTGGAGGATATTGAGGATAACCCCGGTTTCTTCCGTGTGCGCCTGTATGCCATTCCGCATTTCCAGGTTGAAGGTATGGACGTCAGCTTGTCGTTAGTTTCACAAATGCCTAAGTCAAAATCTTAACGACGCAGAGCACAGGAGGTGCGATGAAGATCTATCGTCCGTTATGGAGCGAGGGGGCCTTTCTGGCTCCCCAGCAGTTTCAGCAACAGACTCGTTGGGATGCCTATGTCGCTGACGTTGTTGCTCACATGTCTCTTTCATCACCGTGGGGCGTCATCAGCGTGGAGTTTGATGAAAGTGCGCTAACGGTTTCCCGATTGAATCCCGTTAATCTGGTTGTGCGCTTTCCTGACGGTACGTTAGTGGATACAGGTATTTCAGATAACCTGCCTCCGGCGTGTGATTTATCGCATCTTACTGGTTACAGCAGTGTTGATATTGTGCTGGCGTTGCCGCTGCTTTCGGCTAATGGCGGCAATCTTTCATCAGATAACGGCGTTAGCCGTCCGTGTCGCTGGCAGCAGGAATGGCTGCCAGTACAGGATCTCTCTGGTCAGGAACGGACTGATATGGCAGTGCTGCGGCATGCTACAACCCTGCGGTATGGCCATGACGATAACAGCGCTTACCTGACTTGTCCGGTAGCTTGCCTTATTCGTAATGCTCAGGGGCAATGGGAGCTGGGACGTGATTTTTTACCCCCATCGCTTTCACTTTCAGCCAGCCCCTCATTAATCAATTCGCTCAGTGATTTGGTGCATCGTATCCAGGCTCGTTGTCGCCGCCTGATGGCCTTGCGCCGAGAAAGTAATGAACGGATGGCGGATTTTGCGGTAGCAGATGTTTCGTTGTTTTGGCTGCTGAATGCGCTTAATAGCTCAGAGCCTGTTCTGAAAGAAATGCTGCAAAACCCAGGCCGTCACCCCGAACTTTTGTGGCGTGAGCTGGCGCGGTTAGCGGGCAGCCTGCTGACTTTTTCATTAGACCATGATGTCAGCGTTGTACCTCCATACCAGCACGCAAATCCGCAGCAGGTATTCCCACCACTGTTTGCCCTGCTGGTTGAACTGCTGGAAGCCAGTCTGCCATCTCGCGTTGTCGCTATTGAACTGACGCAAGAGCGACAGTTCTGGTATGGCGCTTTGTCGGATGCCCGACTGCGTGAAGGCGCTGATTTTTATCTTTCCGTTCGTTCGGATCTTCCTGCGCATGTCCTCCTGACGCAATTCCCACAGCTCTGTAAAGCAGGGAGCCGGGCAGATGTATCTGATGTCGTCAATGTGGCGCTTAGCGGTATTCCATTAAAACCGCTCACGCATGTACCCGCTGCCATCCCGTTACGCCTGGAAAATCAATACTTTGCTCTTGAGATTAATCATCCAGCAGCCCAGGCCATGCTGGATGCCGGTAATTGCGCTTTCTATGTGCCGGGAACGCTGGGAGAGATTCAACTTGAGCTTTTCGCAGTATTAAGGGATTGAAATAAATGAATAAGGATATTGATCAGGTGTTCTGGCCAACCTTGCTTGCTGTAAGCCAGTTACGTGGCGGGGCTGAAGTCGATGATGGGGCTGTTTTCTATCGCCAGGCCTGCCAATGGGTTGATTCTGCACGAGAAGAATTGCGTGAGATGGGGTACAGCGAACGCAGCGTTGAACACATGCTCTACACGCAATGTGCGTTACTGGATGAAAGCGTGTTGAACCGCAATCGGCAGGATAGCGGTTATACCACCTGGCTAGCGACCCCCTTACAGGCCCGCTATTTCAACACGACCAATGCAGGAGAAGAGCTCTGGGAGCGCATCCGTACCGTTCTGCGCGAATCCGTTCCTGATATCGCCGTATTAACCTGCTTTTATCGTGCAATCACGCTCGGTTTTGTTGGGTGCTATCGTGAGCAAGGTGACGAGCGTCGTGAAGATGTTCTTGAAGCGCTGGCGACTCAGGCGATGCCTTTTAAGTTAAAGCACGATGCCCCAGTTATCATGCTGGCCTCCGGATTCTCAGGTGGTAAGCGTCGCTGGTGGTTGGCATGGATTGTCGGTGTGCTGGCGTTGGGTGCCCTGTGGCTGACATTTTCTCATGTCTTACAAGGGCAGGTAGCTCAGCTTATTGGGCAGGGGTAAGACATGGCTCAGTTGCGAGGGATCGTTAACTATGTGCTGGCGGTCGTGCTGGCTTTGTTGCTGGTCTGGGGATTTAGTCCGTTAAGTGCGGGCGTCAGGAGTGGGCTTACCGTCTTTATTTTACTGCTTTTCATTCCTGGGATGGTTTATGGCTGGCGTCAGTATGGTCAGTTGAAGTCTGCTCATTCGGTTCATGAAGTTCCGCTCCCTCCTGAGAGTTTCAGTGGGCCGGTTGTGCTGGTGTGTGGCGATAATGACCTCTTGTTTACTGGGCGCGGCGATTCTTGCGAGAGTTCACAGGGCTGGTATTTATCTGTCCAGTCCCCGGAGCATTATATTGCTCTGGTTCGTCAGTTAGCTACGCAGCGTCCGGGGCTTCTTATGCGCGTTTCCGTGATGCTGGCCTTGGCTCCAGAACGGCATAATGATGAAGACGCGCTTAAGCATATGCTGCTCAGTTGGCGGCGTGTGGTGGCCCAGAGCCGGCGTTGGTTATCAGGTATACCGCCGTTTTGGCTGTGCTGTTGGCTGAATTCTCCTCAGTGCAATGAGAGTGTACGTTGGTTTATTCGTACGCCTCAGGATGCGGAAGTGCAGTCGGCTACGGGATTAGACGACTTTGCGCCTTTCTCTTCGCAAGAGCGCCCGGCTCGCCATTTTCATCTTACACATGCAGTGTGGCTAGATAACTTACTGGGATGGCTGCAGAAGGTACAAGGCGACACTGAGCGCCATGCTCTGCCTCTTTTCTCTGCTTTACGGGTAGTGTGTTTCACCTCATTAGCGGCCTGTGAAAATAATCTGTGGCAACGACATATCACGGCTCAAACAACGCTTCCTCCTGCCGCGTCAGCAGCGCCCGTACAGTTGCCTTTTCCTGATTTAGCGTTGCCTTTTCCTGATTTAGCGTTGCCTTTTTTATCCCGCCGTCGGGCGCTGACAGCTTTTCAACGAACGGTGGGCGTAAGTGGTCTTCTGTGCGGCCTTTTTGTCGGGCTGGCAATGACATGCAGCTTTATCAATAACCAACATCTCATCAGGATCACCAACGATCATTTGACGGTATACCGCCATCTTAGTGGTAATCCTGCTGAACCAAAGATTCAGGCTCAGGATCAACTTCGTCGGGATGCGCAGCGGCTGGATCGCTGGTATCAGCGAGGTGAACCCCTTTCTCTTTCAATGGGATTGTATCAGGGGATGAGATTGATCCCGCCTTTGCTGGCCGCCATCAGCGACTGGCTACCACCTGAAAAACCGAAAGCGACCTCCCCGCAAACCGTACGTCTGGACAGTATGTCGCTGTTTGATACGGGCAAATGGGCGTTAAAAGCCGGTTCAACAAAAGTACTTATTAGGGCTTTGGTCAATATCAAAGCTAAACCCGGTTGGCTGATAGTCATCGCCGGACATACCGATGATGTGGGTGACGATAAATCTAATCAGCAGCTTTCTCTCAAACGTGCGGAATCTGTTCGCGACTGGATGCGCGATACCGGTGATGTTGCGGAGAGCTGTTTTGCCGTTCAGGGCTATGGCGAATTACGTCCCTACAAAAGCAACGATACGCCGGAGGGTCGGGCTGCCAACCGCCGTGTAGAGATCAGTCTGGTACCGCAGGCTGATGCCTGTCGGGTGCCGGACATGAAGGAACCGTCACCGCAAGGCGGTGACGCATTAGCGAAGTAAAAATGGAGAAAGAGTTATGGCAATTCCAGTCTACCTTTGGCTGAAAGACGACGGCGGCGCGGATATTAAAGGCTCTGTTGATGTGAAAGAGCGTGTGGGCAGTATCGAAGTCGTGGCCCAGGAACATAACCTGTACATCCCTACGGATAACAACACCGGTAAGTTGACCGGAACGCGCATCCATACCCCGTTCCTTTTCACTAAGGAAATCGATGCCTCCAGCCCGTATCTGTACAAGGCTGTAACCACCGGTCAGACCCTGCGTCAGGCAGAGTTCAAATGGTATCGCATCAATGATGCGGGTCAGGAAGTTGAATACTTCAACACCACGCTGCACAACGTGAAAGTGGTGAAAGTAAACCCTGTGATGTACGACATTAAAGATCCCGCTAAAGAGAAGCATAACCACCTGGAACAGATTGAACTGCGCTACGAGAAGATCGTCTGGACCTATAAGGATGGCAATATCATCCATTCTGACGCCTGGAACGAGCGTACCACCGCGTAACGCACTAACGGATGAGGATTTCCTCATCCGTTTTTTTATGCCCTCTGCTGAACGTCCGGGCGGGGGTTAAGCAGAGAGTATCAACACAACTATTACCTTATGGGCATTGGATTACGGCCACGGGCGGTAGCGTGCCTGAATACAGGGAGTCAGGAAGCAAATGGAACACCAGTCAGCAGTGCTATTACGACGTCTAAACCCCTATTGTGCTCAGGCGCTTGAAGCAGCGGCATCGTTATGTCAGACGCGCGCGCATGCAGAAATCACGCCCGAACACTGGTTACTAAAGCTGCTGGAGCAAGGAGAGGGCGATATCACTGTCATTGCTCGTCGTTATGAATGGGATATCGACAATCTCTGGCAGTCATTGCTGGCGCATCTGGATGTTCAGCCGCGTTCCGTGAAAAGTCGCCCGCAGTTGTCTGATGCGCTCCTTTCTTTAATGCAACAAGCGTGGTTGTGTGCCGCAACGGATGAAAATTCGCAGATACGTGGTGTACATCTGCTGATGGCGCTGGTAGGAAAGCCTTCACTATTGCAGTGTGACGGCCTGTGGCCTCTTTTGAGTGCCGGACATATTCAACTGGAACGGCTTCTGCCGCTATTAAATTTCCAGTCGGATGAACGTCCGGAAAGGCAGCAAGAAGCCGCTCTGGTGCAGGTTTCTCCAGATGACGAAGTACGTCCAGGCCTTGCTCAGTCGACGTTGTCGCCAGCATTACAAGGCGTGCTCGATAAGTTTACGCTGGACGTGACCGCGAAAGCGCGTGCCGGCGCTATCGACCCGATATTTGGTCGCGATAATGAAATCCGGCAAATGGTGGATGTTCTGTCCCGGCGGCGAAAAAATAATCCCATTCTGGTCGGGGAACCTGGCGTCGGCAAGACCGCTCTGGTGGAGGGGCTGGCGCTGCGTATTGCTGAAGGTAATGTGCCTGATAGCCTGAAATCAGTAACGCTACGCACGCTGGATCTTGGGCTGTTACAAGCCGGCGCTGGAGTGAAAGGTGAGTTTGAGCAGCGGTTAAAAAATATCATTGATGCCGTTCAGCAATCGCCAACGCCTGTTCTGCTCTTTATCGATGAAGCACATACCATCATCGGGGCCGGTAATCAGGCGGGGGGCGCTGACGCAGCCAACCTGCTAAAACCCGCTCTGGCCAGAGGTGAACTACGAACCATCGCGGCGACCACATGGAGCGAATATAAACAGTATTTTGAGCGTGATGCTGCGCTGGAGCGGCGTTTTCAGATGGTTAAAGTTGATGAGCCGGATGATGACACTGCCTGTTTAATGCTGCGTGGTCTGAAATCACGCTATGCAGAACATCATGGCGTTCACATCACCGACGAAGCGGTTAAAGCCGCCGTTACGCTCTCTCGCCGTTATCTTACCGGGCGGCAATTACCCGACAAAGCCGTCGACCTGTTGGATACCGCAGGTGCAAGAGTGCGGATGAGCCTTGATACCGTTCCTGAACCACTGACGCGTTTGAAGTCGGAGATCACTGCGCTTGAAATTGAAAAGCAGGCATTGCTTGCAGACCTCGCGGTAGGAAATGGTCAGCATGGTGAAAGGCTGGCCGGCATTGAACAGCGGGAAAATCGTCTGCTTGTCGAACTGGATGAACGCGAAACACAGTACGGCCAGGAATTAACGCTCACTGAGCAACTGCTGGCCAGCCGCCGTGATATTTCTCGTCAGGCGGAAACGGTTGAATTGCAGCAGCAGCTTAGTGTGCTTCAGCAGGGCCATCCGTTACTGTTTCCGGATGTAGACGCGCGCACCGTTGCTACGGTGATCGCCGACTGGACCGGTGTACCTTTGTCTTCATTAATGAAGGATTCCCAGGCGGATTTACTGACGCTTGAAACCCAGATGGGAAACCGTGTTATCGGGCAGGATTATGCGCTGAATACAATCGCACAGCGGTTGCGGGCTTCAAAAACAGGGCTTACGCCGGAAAACGGCCCACAGGGTGTGTTTCTGCTTACCGGGCCAAGCGGAACCGGCAAAACAGAGACCGCGCTGGCCCTGGCTGACATTCTCTTTGGCGGTGAAAAATCGCTGATCACGATTAATCTGTCTGAGTATCAGGAGCCGCATACCGTGAGCCAGCTAAAGGGCTCACCTCCGGGATATGTGGGTTATGGACAGGGAGGGATCCTGACCGAAGCGGTGCGAAAACGCCCCTATAGCGTGGTACTGCTGGATGAAGTAGAAAAAGCGCATCGCGACGTCATGAACCTGTTTTACCAGGTATTTGACCGTGGTTTCATGCGTGACGGCGAAGGTCGTGAAATTGATTTTCGCAATACCGTTATTTTGATGACTTCCAATCTTGGCGGCGACGCAGTGATGCAACTGCTGGAAGAACAGCCGGAAACCACCGAGTCAGAGTTGCACGAAATGCTGCGCCCACTTTTGCGTGACCATTTCCAGCCGGCGCTACTGGCCCGCTTCCAGACGATTATCTACCATCCGCTCAGTGAATCTGCGTTACGTACGATTGTACAGATGAAACTGGATCAGGTTAGCCAGCGATTACTGCGTCACTACGGCATCACCACAACGATATCCGAGAACCTTTTTGATGCTCTGACCGCCGCTTGCCTGCTACCGGATATGGGGGCGAGGAATATCGATAGTCTGCTGAATCAACAAATCTTACCTGTACTCAGTCAGCAGTTGTTAACGTATCTTTCCCGGCAGCAAAAACCTCAGCAACTCACTTTAAGTTGGAGTGATGAAGAGGGAATGATGCTGGAGTTTAATGATGAGTAAACGTAACGATATTATTGAACCTTCCGAATGGACATTGGATTGTAAAACAGGGCTTGTTTACAGCGAAATATTGGGATGGATAGATATAGGTCATGCACAGGGAAGTGATATTAAAAACCTACTGTTAGATATAAAACGAGGTGAATCAAGTCGTGATGGTTATTATGACGTCACCTATAGCCAAAAGATGTTTGTATATCATCGCCAGTTTGGTACAGGAAAGTTTGTTAAGTGGCGTATCAAACAAGGTTTATCTGCATGTGAGAAAAACAGCATTGCGTTAGCCATGATGATGATGACGGCGCGCTTGTTTGAAAGTTTGCAATCTAATTGGTGTTTTAGTTGGTATACCGACAGTGGGTTTAGCGGAGAGGATCTTACCTCCGATCTTTTAGGCTTCTACCGGGCAATCCTTCCCTCAGACTACCCGTCAAGACTGAGCTTAGTCAGTAAAGAACGGGCACTGAGTAGATGGGATTTTTATGGGCCGATAGGCAATTATAAGAATAAAGGATTTTTACCATTACTGTTTCCTGACCCCCAGGATAACTGTGCTGTCCATAAACCCTATAAAGGGAGTCTGCCTTCATTTATGACATGGGTGCAACCGTGGAGTGATTTCACTTCGGGTCGGGTAGAAATTATCACCGGGGATGGCGGTTATTATTCATTTTTGTCGAGGTGAATGGTAATGAACTACTATAAAATAATACTGGTGACGATTGTTTTGATTTTCTTGTCACCGCTGTTAATACCCTGGCCAGATAAATTAGAATATCGTGAAAGCGATCTTTTTGACTACTATTTTTACACTGATATTGATATCAAGCAGGCTCCAAGAATATCAAATAATTATCGCTTTGAATATATTTCTCCTGATGGCAGTACACGGGAAATAAATCTTATTGTTTTTCACGGTGGTGATGTGGGAGTTATTCGTGATTATCTAACAGGTCTTGGTTTTCATCTTTATGATTATAGTGATAATGGAAGAGAAGAACTTTGGATATCAAATGATAATCATCGATTTACTTTTTCTATTGTCACTAACAAGAAAAAAGATTTGGTCAGTTTAATAAAAACAATGCGTTGAGGGTAAGTTTTCGTTCTGGAAGTGGTTCTTTATAAAATTACAGGGGTTAAATATATGGGAATGGATGAATCACTTGGCGGCGGGATGTCATTTATATCTGACAATACGCTGAATCGCTATCAATTGTATATCCCTTCATGCAAGTCTGTACTGGATGTTATTAACTTTAATGGTACAGAGGAAATGAGTTCGCTGTATCGATACGTAGTACATTTTTCCAGCAAGGATAAAGATATTGCGGTCGAATCAATACTCAGAAAATCAACGACATTAACCATGGGGATGGGGAAGTTAAATGAGTTAACTGCCCGCAAAATGGTACATGGTATTGTGACATCTTTCCATCGTATCAGTGGTTCAAAAGACCAGGCTATCTATCAGATAATCATCGAGCCTTTTGTCGCGTTACTGAAAAATCAATTTCGCACACACCGTTTCTTTATTAATATGTCAGTTCCTGAAGTGGTTACTCAAATTTTACAGGAGCATGGTTTAAAAGACTGGGAATATAATTTTGATTTGGTAATGGAATATCCCAAAAGAGCGCAAATTAATCAGTATCAGGAGAGTGATCTGGTTTTTATTGAACGCCTGCTCTCTGAAGTTGGAATATTCTTCTTCTTCCGGCTTCAGCCTGATGCTGGCACTGAGGTGATCTATTTTGCTGACAAACAAAGCGCATGGGAGTTTGGTAAAACATTACCGCTGAATAGTCCCTCCGGAATGAATGACAATGGAGTCGACTCAGTCTGGGATATTCAGTTCCAAGAGTCTACGGTGCAGGCATCGGTTACAGCCGGGGATTATAACCATCGCCAGGCTCAGAAAATATTATTTTCTGCACAAGCCGATATGACTTACGGTGAAGGTGACGGGGTGACTTACGGGGATGTTTACCACTATCGCCCACGCCATCTTGAAACGGGTGATAAGGTTTCGCCGGCGCCTGAGACAGGGAATTATTGGGCGCGTCTGGAACATGAACGTTATCTCTCCTCACAAGCGACAATCACTGGATTATCAACCGATGTGAGCCTCAGCCCGGCGCAGGTCCTGAATATTACGGAATCGACACCTGTCCCAACGCTTCCTGCTAGTGTGCGTAACAGCTTGCTGGTTACGGCGGTTTCATTCAGCGCAAGCCGAAAGGAAGCGCTACAAGTGGTGTTGATGGCGACCATTTACAGTGAAACGCGCTGTTGGAGACCTCCATTCAAAGCGCGGCCAGTGATTAGCGGCACGCTAATGGCACGTGTTTCAAGCCCGAAAAAGAATGATGAATATGCTCATTTAAATCAGAGCGGGCTTTATTGGGTTAAGTTTGATGCGGACCGCGATGCTAAACAACAGGGCTACGAAAGTATGCCAGTACGCCTTGCCAAACCCTACGGCGGCGACACCTACGGTATTCACTTCCCGCTGATACAGGGCACAGAAGTGGCGGTGGCGTTCCATGAAGGTGACCCGGACCGACCCTATATCGCCCATGTGCTGCATGACTCCCGGCATCCTGACCACGTGACACAGGCAAACCATACTCGCAACGTCATCCGCACGCCCGCGAACAACAAGCTGCGCATGGAGGACAAACGGGGTGAGGAGCACGTCAAGCTCAGTACCGAGTATGGCGGGAAAACGCAACTTAATCTGGGGCATAACGTGGATGCACAGCGTGCGCTGCGGGGAGAGGGCTTTGAACTGCGTACAGACCAGTGGGGAGCTATTCGGGCTGGGAAAGGGATCTTTATCAGTGCCGATCGCCAGGAATTAGCTGGAGGTTTGCAGCTAGATATGCATGAAGCACTAGCTAGCTTACAAGCTGCGCTTCAGGATGCGAAAGGTATTCGCTCTGCGGCAGAAAAAGCGAAAGCAGAACTGGCTGATATAGAGAGGCAAAAAGCATTGTTGATGGAGTCTATGACAGAGCTCAAGAAACAGGCTTTACTTTTTTCTGCCCCTGCTGGTATAGCGCAGGTAACTCCCGCCAGTATCCAACTCTCATCAGGTGAGAATGTCATTGTGACCTCTGGAGCGGACACAGATGTCAGTGTCGCTAAAAAATTCCGCCTTAGTGTGAAAGAAACAATAAGTCTTTTCGCTCAGTGGATGGGGATTAAAATTTTCGCCAGCAAAGGAAAAGTGGAAATTCAGGCGCAGGGAGATGCAATGGATCTGCTGGCAAAGAAAACGTTGAGTATAGCCAGCAAGGATGAGCAGGTGATCATTACCGCAGCGACAGAGTTAGTGCTCAGTTGTGGTGGAGCATATATCAGGCTTAAAGATGGTGAAATAGAAGTAGGGGCACCTGGCAACGTTCGCGTAAAGAGTATTGGAATTCAAAAAATGGCGCCTGCAATATTGAACGCCAGCATAGAGCTACCGGACCCTTGCGCCACTGCCATTGATGCTGCGGGGGGTACACAAAGCCCAGCGGTAACGCTGGGTTGATGGAGGGCCAATAATGAAGGAATCTTTAATAACTTATGATTACTCCTTACAGGCAATGCAAAATCAGGGGGATTATATTGGTGAGGAAATATTTAATCGTTTTAGAGCTCTAAATAGAAATTGCATATTAATGATTGATGCTGCAATTATAAGATTAAGGAGTCAAGATTCATCATTCTACAACCAAATAATAGATAGAGAGGTTGTGAGGATACCAGTTGCTAATGGTTATCTAACATCAGAATTTGAGCCTTGTTTGGTTTCCCTGGATTTATCTTTAGCTGAGGATTGTACAATACTACATGAAAGTATTATGCAGGCCCTGAAAGAGATCGAACCTACTGAGATACTGCTAGGTAAGGGCAGGATGGTTTGTGGTTGGCTTACTTGTGCAGAAGATATTATCAATCTCGCTGCCTACCTGGGAAAATTCGCTATCCAACAGCGTGATGGCAAAGATGTTTTGCTTCGATATTATGACCCTGCAATTATGATCTCTCTTTTATCCATCCTGGATGATTGGCAACAACAACGTTTGTTAGGACCAGTCGAAGTGTGGAGTTTTATTGATGGCGATGGGCAGTTTATCAATAAAATAAATCAATCTGATAATCAATTGCGACTTTCATATACGTTATCGCTAAGCGCTGGCAATTGGCGTGATATAGATTTCATAGGGATAAAAAACAGGATTATCTGTAATTATCGCTTAGCGCATTTGAGTAGTGAACGTTTTTCGGAATCAGCGGTATTTAAGCTATTGCAGCAGTCACTTAAAAGAGCCGAGATGTGTGCTTTTGATGATGAAGAAGATCTTATTAAGTGGGGTGAGTGTTCAATTAATATTGCTCCGGAGTTTTATAATCATGGGGTTATTAAAAGGTTGCTTGAAATAAATAGCCTAAGTGGGAAGGAAAAATTTACTCAAATAATATCTCATGTCACAGAACAACAATGGAATGAAATTCGTGTAGAGCATTAATTAAGCGATTTACAGTTTGAATATACAGGAGAACAGGGATGACAAATCATAAATGTGACTGTATGTCACAGGGACCGGCATTACTACCTGTCCGTTATGCGGTGGTTCCTGAATATATTAAAGAATCGTTGCCGGCGTGGGCAAAACCAGGAGCGTCGTCTTATCCGGCAGAAAGTGAAAATTATCATTATGCGCTGCGTGCGATGCGCAGGGGCTATATCTATATCTATTATCCGTACCTGACGGACTGGGAAGCGTGGTCGGTGTGTGATGACGGCAGTTTGTGGAAACAGCTGTCGGCGAAAAATGTTCTGGAGAAATCAGAGCCTGACTGTCGGCAGGGAACCTACAGTAATGGCGGAAAGGATTTTCTGACGCTGCCATATGAAGTTCTGGAAAATGATATCTGGATAGCATTCACACAGTGTCCCTGGACGGAAAAGACGCTGGAGCGTTACGCAAGCGATGGCGGGCAACGGCAGCGCAGAATGCAGCGCCTGAGTGCATCAAACTGGACGTCACCGCAGACTTCAGAGCAAACAACAGAGGCAACGACAGGCAATCTTGCAGGGGTTCTGGATTACATCGTCCCGCAGGGAAGTAAGCTGAGTCCGGCAATGCAGTTACCTTATGGTACCCATACTAAAATCCGCGTCAGCCAGTGTGTGAGTGAACGCTATGCCATAGTCAAAGAGCCGGGGCTGCAGGAGACATTGTACCCGTGGAAGAGCGGAGTGACAGGAAACACAATCCGGCAGATGAAGGAACGGGGAGTAAAGCCAGACGGTTCCCCCGTCACGCCGTTGCTGATGGCGCTGCATGATGCAGCAGGGATAACGCATGAGCTGACGGGATGGACGAATGATGTCCTGGCGATGGCGAAGATATTTGGTGAAGAACGTGCCCTGGAGTTCTGCACCCAGAGTCTAATTAACGGAGTTAAGGAGATTGTTAACAAAAGCTCGGAACAGAATGTTGCAGCTCAACTTTCTGTATTACCCCAGGAAACATATATTTCCCCTCCTGCAATGGATTATTCTTATGATATGTATGCCCAGAATGAGAAATCTAAAGGAACAGACCCGAAGGATATACTAACTCGCGAAGAATTTGAAAAGCAGGTAAAGGGGAAACAAAATGAAGTATATAAAAAACACCAGGTAGCTAATGATTGGTCTAAATATGCCCGAATGATCAATCAGAATAAATTGGAGTCTTTTAATAAATGTTGTGCTGATCTAACACATAAAATTGATGAACAGCTCGCGAAGCTGATTAGCTATCGTTGTGAATGGTTACAGGCTTCGTTATTTATAACAACATTACAGGATTTTTTCTCTAACGATCCTGTTGATAACGCGAACTATCGTGAAATTGCTGCCTTCGCGATGGCTGGTCTTGGTGAGTCGTCATCAGGTGTAAAATTGCTGGATGACTGGATAGACGCATATACTACGACAAGTGAAACGAATCTTGTCTGGAGAACACATTTTTATAATAATCCAGAGATCATGGCAGATGCGGAGGCATTATTGGCTAGCTTGCGTCAGTGTAGCATAGCGCCGGTTTCTGAAAATGATGTGCTCTACTTTTTTGAGAAGAATGGCGCTAAACTTAATAAAATATTTAAAGGTTTTGAAAAAGCAACGAGTGAAATTTCAAAACCTCTGACTGGCAATGCCGTATTTTCGAAAAGAGTGCTGTATCAAATGGACCAGCACATGGCAACTGTAGGGGCCAGGTTTTTTTCAATCTCACGGATTGGGCCTGTTCTCAATACCATGAATGACCTCATTGTTCGAGCCCTTTTCTCACTGTCTGCGGGAAAGTCAGAGTTAGAAACCAAAATATTGTTCAGTAAATATTTTGGCTGGGCCACGGAACGCAGGGCTTACATTACCGGCACTGTTTTTTACAGCCCGCAAAGAGCCATTCGGGCTGATCTTCTCCGGGTGGCGGGTAAGAAATATGCCGCACTTGAAAAATCTTATGCAGATTATCTTAGCCAGCCAGCGGGATCTTCTGGTTATGCGGTGACCAGTATTAGAATTTTTGTTTTATTTTTCAATGTCGTTGAGTTGTATAACCAACTCGATAATTTTAAAAATGAACCTGCTAACTACGCGAAGGTAGTCAGCGCAATATCGGCAACGGCGAGCGGGATGATTGATATTGCAACCCCTGCAATGGAGGTTATTCTTAAAGAGAAAAATAGTCTCCACTATATGAAAATGTTTGGCGCAGGATGTTCGCTGATAAGTGCAGGTATTTCGCTGGGATTAGATTTTTCCACATTATTGAATAAAGTTAGTTTACCGAATTCCAGTAAAAAATGGGCATTTACGGGATTATATTTAGTCAAGACACTTAGCGATGTTGCCATCATTGCTAAAGCAGAAGGGAAATTGATGTCGGTACTGATTGAACGCTTTGGTTGGAAGACTCCTGAAGGGGAATTAGCCGTATGGCTGGGAAAAGCAGCTGCGCCACAATTCACAAAATTAGGCGTCGAATGGGTGGGGTTATTGGCGTCCTGGGAGGTGGCCCTGTTATTGATGGTTGCTGAATATATTCTGACGGAATATTATTCACGTGATGCCTTACAGTCGTGGATTGAGAATGGCTTGTTTGGGGATAATTGTTCGATTGATATCGACAGTTACGCGCCGGAAAAAATCAATATATTTATTGATGAGACCAGGAGTTCACTGCAAGAAAGCTTACGTCAATTATCTTCCGCTAAAAAACAACAACGTGGAAAACCAATAATTTACTGGCCATTTATTATCTATGATGAGCCGGAAGTCCCTGCTGTGGTTTAATTTTGGAGCAACAAAATACTATGACAGAAGATGATGAACTGTTCGCCGATATGCCCAGGGCTTATATCCGGGGTCTGGAGAAGGGTAAGGGGTATATTGAAGAAAACTATCTCCGGGAGCGCAGGGAATGGATAAAATTAAGACAAACCATTGCGCATTATGAATCGGAAGGCAAGAAGGAGCATAAAAAACGGCTGGCGGAACTGTATCGTGAAGAACAACAGCTGGCAAAAGCGCTGGCCGATATGCCACCGGACCCGGTACTGCCCCCGCCAGCCCCGCTGATAAAGGTCAGTGGCGTGGTGACAAACTACCACCAGCGCTGCCTGACGCACTATTTTGACACCAAAGCCTATCCGCAGACGTGGGAATATTTCAGCAGGCAGGATGAGAACATGGCGTCTGCCGCGATGGTGCTGGCCTCGACGGGGTCTGCGGCAACGGCACAGGGCATGGTGGCGAGCAATGAAGACAGGGTTCCTTCTTCGGCATGGTACGTTACTGGCGAAATCAATGGCCGGCAGTTTTCAGGGTGGCTGGGCGCCCCCTATTGCCGGGAAGGTGAGGAAGTGGAGCTGATTGCCGCACCGGTAGGAGAGGAGTATCTGGTATATGCCCTTATCCGGCCACATGCACGTTCGCTGACCATGCCGCCGTGGTGCTACCAGGGAATACGACGGGCACGAATAGACGCGATGAAAGTCCCCATTTCGATCGTTATTTTGTTAATTATTACGATGTTGGTAGTGTTTATTTACCAGGACGGCTGGGTTGTTACTGAAAAAATAGTGAGCGGGGTAACGATGTTTCTGACTATGGGGACCTTTCTGTATATCCTGCCTGCAATATGGACGATCTGGCGACGACATCCTTTTCCGAAAGAACAGCTGACGGAAGAGATATTGACTGTTGCTGGCTGGGATAATGTGACCAATATTGATTTGCGAAGATTAAAACGCAGAAGAATAAAAGAATTCAAAAAAAATGGAAAATCTGTATGGGTAATGACATCAGGATGGTGGTTTTTTTATTATTAGCCGGAGTTTAAAGATTAAATACTATGACAGAAGATGATGAACTGTTCGCCGATATGCCCAGAGCCTATATCCGGGGACTGGAGAAGGGGAAAGGGTATGTGAAAGAGAATTATCTCCGGGAGCGCAGGGAATGGATAAAATTAAGACAAACCATTGCGCATTATGAATCGGAAGGCAAGAAGGAGCATAAAAAACGGCTGGCGGAACTGTATCGTGAAGAACAACAGCTGGCAAAAGCGCTGGTCGATATGCCACCGGACCCGGTACTGCCCCCGCCAGCCCCGCTGATAAAGGTCAGTGGCGTGGTGACAAACTACCACCAGCGTTGCCTGACGCACTATTTTGACACCAAAGCCTATCCGCAGACGTGGGAATATTTCAGCAGGCAGGATGAGAACATGGCGTCTGCCGCGATGGTGCTGGCCTCGACGGGCTCAGCGGCAACGGCACAGGGCATGGTGGCGAGCAATGAAGACAGGGTTCCAGCGGCGGCGTGGTACGTTACGGGCGAAATCAATGGCCGGCAGTTTTCTGGGTGGCTGGGCGCCCCCTATTGCCGGGAAGGTGAGGAAGTGGAGCTGATTGCCGCGCCGGTGGGAGAGGAGTATCTGGTATAAGCCCTTATCCGGCCGCATGCACGCTCGCTGACCATGCCGCCGTGGTGCTACCAGGGAATACGACGGGCACGAATAGACGCGATGAAAGTCCCCATTTCGATCGTTATTTTGTTGATTATTACGATGTTGGTAGTGTTTATTTACCAGGACGGCTGGGTTGTTACTGAAAAAATAGTGAGCGGGGTAACGATGTTTCTGACTATGGGGACCTTTCTGTATATCCTGCCCGCAATATGGACGATCTGGCGACGACATCCTTTTCCGAAAGAACAGCTGACGGAAGAGATATTGACTGTTGCTGGCTGGGATAATGTGACCAATATTGACCTTCTGAAACACGACAAGAAAAAGATAAGGGAATTTAAGAAACAAGGGCGATCTATTCGATTACTTAAATCAGGATGGTGGTTTTTTTACTATTAGACGAATTTTATGTGTGGGTTTAATTTTAAAGCTAACATCTATTGCCAGGTAAGATGTTATTATCTGAACTTTATCTTATTATATAAATATGCTGGGTGATCTTTTTTTCAAAAAATCACATCTGGATAGTTATATTGTTTTATAGTGAGGATTTATGTTTTTAGGCTTGGTCAGACTCAATGATCCATTAAGTAGTGGTGGTAAAGTAATTTCAGTTTCGTCAACGATAATTATCGATGGTTTAGGTGTCGCATTGCTTGATGATACTGTTATATGCCCTATTCCATTTCATGGAGTAAATAAAATAATCCAAGGGTCTACAGAGTGGATCTCAGATGGAAAACCAGTAGTTGTACATAAATGTATGTGTCAATGCGGCTGTTATGTTATTTCAACTCTTCCCTGTAGCGGGATTTGGTAAATTAAAATGAGTTGGAATATCCCAAGCAAAAAGAAAATACAACCTGTACCTTCTATAAGGTGGGGGCGTGATAGTGGTGTTTTTTTCTCATTGTTAATAGCTATTGTTCTGCTATTCACTCTGTTTTATTATATTACTTATGATAGTGATTTTTTTTATTATGCCTTTGTAATATCGATAAGTGTTTTTTTAACATTCATTATATACATAGGGCTTAGGTTATTTCAACTGGGTGTGTCTCTTGAAAAAAATGAAATGATATTAACGGAAGGTTATAATATTGATTGTGAGTGGTCTGAATGGGCATCTGATTATATAAGTATTGTAGATTATAGTTATCTACTTCCCGTAGAATCACGGATACACAGTTTACTTGAAGCGAATGAGTTCAATGCAATTGGACCCAAGGCGTTACGTTTTCCAGAATCGATTGATTACACTGCTTTATTCCATGAGTTATTGGCTCCCATGAGGGCCAGATTAATGGATGTTACTTTTGAAAAAGGGTTGGTTATTAATTTTATTGTTGGCCAGATATCAGGCACTTCAATATGGCAACCTTTTTTATTGGCCTGGAAAAAACTTGGGTTTTCTGATGATATAATTAATAACAGTGAATTTATCTTAAACGATTATGTATTAAATATTAATGGATGGCTAAGCGTTACGGAGGATAAATTCAGGCTAATTATTGTAGGGGGAAAATCAACGGATATCAAAGATAAGCACCATAGAACAGGTGATGGTATGTGTGCTTTTCTTTTTGCTCCGCCGATGTTAGTTAAACAGAATAATATTGTCGAGAAAGCAAGGTTGTATAGGTCTATTTCTACAAATGAAGGTGAACTGCTAAAAGATCTTAACGATCTTATTTTTTATCAGGCTAGGGCTGGGATAGTTGACAATTTTTTGATAGGGAAACATAGCGATAAAAAAGATGTAGCTAAGGTAGCCATTCTTCTTAACGAACACAATGATAAGCTAGAGCAATATTATGCAGAGTTATATATCGGTATTCACGGAGAGTTTGATGTTTGGATGATGCTGATGTTCTCTTTATTAAATGGAAAAAACGTGAGTGCTGTTGACCTAATATTCTCGGAATCGGATGGAAGAATTATATTGTCGAGGGTAAAAAAATTATAAATCAGGAATAGATATATGAAAAAGTCTACCTTGTTGCGACTATTTGGTCGGTTATGTATTTTGGTTGTCGTTGGTTTGATATGCTATGCAGTGATTTTTTACTACGGAAAGTATTTGGGGGTGAGGGACCAAACAACAAGGATAATAATTCTTGCAACTATTTTATTAGCGCTGTGTTATTTTTTTAAATTATGGCAGCTGAATGCGCTGAAATCAGTGTTAATATCGTATGTCCCATTGTTAAAATATAAATCAATTGTTTATTCTTTTTTGCCATGGAAATCAGCTGATAAGACAAATGTTGGAAGTAATATAACCACTACATTGGATAGTAATATATTAATTAACTTCCACTCTACACTTAAAGAGAATTACGGCCGCCGCTGGCGCGCCAAAACGCGCATCCTGCTGGTGATGGGGGATGCCTCT
This sequence comes from Citrobacter freundii complex sp. 2025EL-00176, assembly GCF_053309355.1. Taxonomy (NCBI): domain Bacteria; kingdom Pseudomonadati; phylum Pseudomonadota; class Gammaproteobacteria; order Enterobacterales; family Enterobacteriaceae; genus Citrobacter; species Citrobacter freundii complex sp. 2025EL-00176. Next base: position 331,918 of record NZ_JBRYHT010000003.1, read on the forward strand.
CAGGTTGAGCTGTTGGTGCCAAAACTCACCTCTCTGCGCTGGGTTGAAGGGGATGGCGTGGTGTTAATCTGGGGAGGTAGGCTCACTGAAACGCCAGATGTCACGCTGTTTGATGCGATACGCAAGCTGCATCGGCGCCCGCTGGATGGGATTGTATGGGTAACCCCCACCTTTCAGCACCAGCAGGCATTGGTTCAATCAGCACCTGTTGTCTCTTTAAGCGCAGAACAAACAGATAATGCCGCCCGCCATCTTCAGGCTGTTTTTACCACGCTTCGCTGGCGAGTGCCGTTGTACCTTTGGTCGCTGTATGGCACACGGGATGACGTAACCCTGCACTCTGCGACGTGTTTGTTCCCTGCAGGATGCACCACGGCTTTATGTCGTTCGCAGTTGACCTCGCTCGCAATGCAGATGGCGGAGCAGGGCACGCAGCAGGTTACGCGGAATATCCGCGATAACTTCTTACTGAAAATGGCTAATTTGCTGATGCCTGGCGCAGAAGCCATCAGCGAATCGTTGTCCACTTTTTTTAGCCCGCATCGGCCTTTGCCACTGGCGGCGGTCATCCTGAGCCAGTATGCGGAAAATAATTCAGCGCGCGTTGCGCATGCCTGGATGCGTGATGAGCGCTGGCGTGCGCTGCTTGATTCACTCCCTGCGTTACCTGCTGAACTTAAGGCACAGCGTACAGGCCGTTCAGGGATGCGTGTGTTGGCAGTCTGTACAGCCGGTTTGATGCTGCTATGGGGGGCGGGAATGGTGGTGTCTTTCCTGGCGAATCGCAATCTGATCGGCGAAAGTCTGGATCAGGCGAGACTGGCAGGCGGCCCGGATAAACCGCTCGCCGAGCGTCTTACGGCGCTATCTGCTCTTCAGCAAACGCCAGGCATGCTTCGCTGGCGTCAGCAGAATGGAGTGCCGTGGTACTACCGCTTCGGTTTAAGTCAAAATGATGCTCTGCTGGATGCGCTATGGCCGCGTTATACGCGTATCGCTATTCCGCTCCTGCGTGATGAAGCTGCTCAACATCTTACTCAGGAATTAACGGCTTTAACCCGACTGGCTCCAGACAGCGCGCAGTTTGCTGCCCAGGCAAAGATTGCCTACAACCAGCTGAAAATGTATCTGATGCTCTCCCGGCCTGAACAGATGGAGGCGTCATTTTTTAGTCAGGCGTTGATGCAAGACTGGCCGGAGCGAGCGGGTATTTCGCGTGCATCATGGCAGGGCGTTGGGCCAGGCCTCTGGCAATTCTGGGGAGAACACCTTCAGGCGCATCCCGAATGGAAAATAGCAGCCGATAAAAATCTTATTAGCCAGGTGCGAACGCTGTTAATTCGTCAGATGGGGATCCGCAATGGCGAAGCTGCCCTGTATCAGAAAATCATTGAACAGGTAACACCGCATTACACCGATCTTCGTCTGGAAGACATGACCGGCGATACCCGGGCAGAGCACGTATTTTATACCCGCAGTTCGGTGGCTGGCGTGTATACCCGCAAAGCCTGGGAAGAGGAGGTTTTGCCTGCCATAGAGAAAATCGTAAACAACCGCCGGGAAGAAATGGATCAGGTGCTGGGGGATGATACGCATTCTGCAAGCGACCCTCTCTCTCCCCAGGCATTAAAGACGCGTCTTAGCGAGCGTTACTTCACGGATTTTGCCGACAACTGGCTCGATTTTCTCAACAGTATTCGCTGGAAGCGCACCCAGACGCTAAGCGATGCCATCGATCAACTCACGTTGATTGCCGATATCCGTCAGTCTCCTCTGGTTGCGTTAATGAATACGCTCGCCGTTCAGGGACGCACAGGGTTAACCGGTGAAGCGCTGTCAGACTCACTGGTGAAGTCGGCAAAGGATCTCTTTAACACTAAAGAACATCAAACCATTGACCAGCATGCGCGGGAAGAAGGCCCAATGGCGAGTACCTTCTCGCCAATCCTGGCATTGATGGATGAACAATCGGCCGGGCAGGATATCAGCCACCTGAGTCTGCAAACCTACCTGACCCGGGTAACGCAGGTCAGGCTGAAACTCCAGCAGATTACTAACGCTGCAGATCCGCAGGGAATGAGTCAGGCCCTGGCGCAAACGGTGTTTCAGGGCAAAACCATCGATCTCACCACCACGCGTGACTATGGCAATCTGGTGGCGGCCAGTCTGGGGCAAGCATGGAGTGGATTTGGTCAAACTATGTTTGTTCAGCCGCTGGAACAGTCATGGCAGCAGGTGTTGCAACCAACCGCGGCGGGCCTGAATGCGCAATGGAAGGCGCTGATTGTGAATGACTGGAACAGCGCATTCGGCGGACGATATCCGTTTCGCGATGTTGGCAGTGAGGCTTCTCTGCCGCTGCTGGCGCAGTATCTGCGAAGCGATAATGGCCGGATCCCGCATTTTCTCGAAAGTCATTTAAGCGGTGTGCTGCATAAACAGGGAAGCCACTGGGTTGCCGACACGGTGAATGCTCAGGGACTGGTGTTTAATCCGGCGTTCCTCGAGGCGATGGACCAGCTCAGTCAAATTGCGGATGTTGCATTTATTCGTGGAGAAGCTGGGATGCGTTTTGAACTGCGTCCTGGAACGGCCCGGGATGTAATGCAGACTGACCTCGTGCTGGATGGGCAGAAACTCACCTACGTTAATCAGATGCCAGCGTGGAAAAATGTTATCTGGCCTGCCGATACGCAAGCGGCAGGGGCAACCCTAAGCTGGGTGAGCACCAATACGGGAACCCGAATCTACTCAGATAACCCCGGTACCTGGGGGTGGATCCGACTGCTTGAGAAAGCGGAGATAACCGATAACGCTGGCGTGAACAGCGGTTTTAACCTGCGCTGGACAGCGCAGGATGGATTGCCGCTGAACTACACCCTGCGAACGGAAGCAGGTGAAGGTCCGCTCGCATTACTCAAACTCCGCGACTTTGAACTACCAGAAGCAATTTTTGTTGTTAGCAGCAAGATTTCCTCAGAGGAAGAAGAATGAGCGCTCTGAAACGTCTACTGGCTGCCAGCACGGCTTCGCCAGATGAACAACAGCCACTAATGGAACAGGCGCAAACGCAGACTGCGCTATGGCAAAACTGGCTATTGCCCATTTCAGCAGCCAACCCTGGTGGTGAAGATCCTGGCTATGATGATGATTTTCAGCGTATGCGAGAGGAGGTGAATAAACTGTCTGGCGCGCAAACGGATCTCATCATTGAGCTCGCGGAAAAAATTCTGACCCATACTAGTAAAGATGTCCGTGTTGTCACCTACTACACATGGGCGCGTTTGCATCAGGAGGGTGAGTCCGGCCTGGCGGATGGTCTGATTTTGCTGGCTGGCCTGATGCAGCAATATGGCGATTCTCTCCATCCCTTAAGAGCCAACAGCCATAAGGCCGCCCTTGAATGGCTGGCAGGCGGGCGGATGCTGGATAGTCTGGCGCGTTTTCCCGAGGTTTCACGACCTGACACGCAACGGATCGCCGGTGCGCTGATGCTGCTGGAGCAACAGTTTAGTCAGCGAGAGGAGAGTATTCGTCCAGGGCTTGGGGCGTTGTATAGCGCGCTGGAGAATCGGCTGGCGCAGTCTGGCGGCGCTCAGGCATTAGTACCGCAAAATATCAGTGCTCAACACAGCCGGCACAGCGCAGAAACCCACGTCCTCAAAAGTATTGCTTCTGGCCGTGAGCTGCTGGAACAGGCACGGGTGTTGGCAAAATACTTAAGCGATCAGCCGGATGGCTGGCTGGCGGCGCATCATTTGATGAAAAGCGTGCGCCTCGATACGGTCAGCCAGCTTCCTCCGCCAGATGGCGCCGGGCGTACACGCCTGGAATCACCCAAGAGTGATTACCGCGCGCAGCTCAAGCGTGTGTATTTACAGCAAAACTGGACTGAACTGATTGAGTTAACTGACAGCTTATTTGTCGAGGGAGTGAATCATTTCTGGCTGGACGTGCAGTGGTACCTTCATCAGGCGCTAACCAGGGCGGGTTCGCCATGGGATAAAAATGCCACGATTATCATCAGCGATCTGAAAATGCTACTACATCGGATGCCGGGTCTGGAAACACTGGCTTTTAACGATGGAACTCCCTTTGCTGATGATGTCACCCGCGAGTGGATAGCCCGTGACGTGCTGCAGGAAAGCGACTGGCAGACGGAAAAAGTCGCTGCGACTACCGCTGGGGCGGATGACGATATTCTGCTACTTGAAAGCGAGGCGCTGGCGCTGGCAGATAGCGAAGGCGTTGAGGCAACGCTTGCCTGGCTTCAGACACGCCCTGGCATTCTTTCACGTCGACAGCGTTGGTTACGCCAGTTGTTGATGGCCCGTCTGACCGAACAATGTGGGCGCAACGATCTCGCGCTCCATTTGCTTGGCGAGTTGAATACGACAGCACACTCTCTCACCCTCAAACAATGGGAGCCTGAACTGCTGTTTGAAGTCAAAGCGCGACGGCTGAAACTTCTGCGTTTAAAAGCCAACCGCAGTGAAAGTGACAAAGCGCGTCTGGCGCCAGAGATGGACTCATTGTTGTCCGGTTTGGTCGCCATTGATCCCGCCAGAGCCGCCGTCTTGTGTGGCTAAAACTAAATAAGCGAACAGTAAAATGGAAGATTTAACTCTGCGTTATTATGACGCGGAAATGCGTTATTTAAGGGAAGCGGCAAGAGAGTTTGCACAGGCGCATCCGGATCGTGCAGCGATGCTGGATCTGGATAAAGTCGGCATTCCCGATCCGTATGTGGAGCGATTATTTGAAGGTTTTGCATTTTCGATGGGACGCTTGCGCGCCAAAATAGATGATCATCTCCCTGAATTTACCGAAGGCTTGATGAGTCTGCTGTGGCCACATTACTTACGTACCATTCCCTCCTTAAGTATTGTCGAGCTTTTACCTGATATTGATGTACTGAAAATGAGCGAACGGATTAATGCGGGGTTTGGCGTATTGTCCCAGCCAGTTGGTCCAAAAAAAACGGTATGTCAGTATCGTACTACTCAGCCCGTCACGCTCAATCCGTTGTCTGTCACGGCGGTGAATATTGATGCCGAACCTGACGGACGCTCGGTCATCCGTATGCGAATAAAGTGCAATCCCCAGATGGACTGGTCGCAAACCGATTTGGCGCGCCTCAGCCTTTATCTGAGCGGTGACGCGCCGGTGACCCACGCGCTGCACCTTGCTTTGACAAAGCGTCTGGCCTCTCTTTATTTGAGACTCCCCAACAGCGTCGAACGTATTCGACTGGAGGGGTACTTTTCCCCAGGCGGATTTGCCAGTGAAGACAGTTTATGGTCAAAAGGCGATACGGCGTTTGGCGGCTGGCAATTATTGCTTGAGTATTTTACGTTCCGCGAAAAATTTATGTTTGTCCTTCTTAATGGTCTGGAAAAGGTAACGTTTCCTGCCGGTATAGAGTGTTTTGAAATAGAAGCTGTACTGACTCAACAGTGGAGTTCTGAGCTTCCTCTGGGGAGTGAAAACATCCGTCTTCATTGCGTTCCGGTTATTAATCTCTTCACTCTGGAAGCCGATCCGCTGGTGGTTAATGGGCTTGAAAGCGAATATTTGCTGCGTCCGCGCAGATTGCAGGATGGCCACACGGAAATTTATTCGGTGGATGCGGTTTCAGGTTCGCAGCGAACGCGTAATGCCGTCTATGTCCCATTTACCAGCTTTCGCCACAAGGGAGGCATGATGCGTCGTAATGCGCCCGAACGTTACTACCATACTCGCGTCAGACGCGGCGTATCCGGATTGTATGATACCTGGCTGATACTCGGAGGAGATGCCTGGGAGCGGGATCGTCTGGCTGAGTATGAAACCGTGTCATTGAAAGTGACCGGCACAAACGGTCAGCTACCCAGACGAGCGTTGCAGAGTTCATTGCTTAATCGTTGTGAGCAGATCCTCCAGACGCCGCTGGCCGTGCGTAATCTGTGTAAACCGACTCTCCCCGCTTATCCTCCCGCTGAGGATCGTTTTCACTGGCGAGTGTTGAGCCACCTGGGATCCAGCTTTCTGAATATGATGGCCAGCGCTGAAGTGCTCAAGGGGACGTTGTCTCTCTATAACTGGCAGGATGATGAGCTTAATTATCGTCGCCTGGATGCGATCATGGATGTTCAACAGCATGAAATACAGCGCTTTGACAAAGGATTTCTACTACGAGGGGTGGACATCGAAATAACGCTTGATGAGAACGGTTTTACCGGTGAGGGCGATATTCATCTGTTTGGAGAAATGCTTAACCGCTTTTTTGCATTATATGCGGATATTCATTTGTTTAATCAGCTTACTTTAATCATACAGCCGGCAGGGAAAAGCTTGCGATGGAAAGAGAATCACAACCAGCGGCTACCCGGCTGCTAAATAGCCTTGGTGAAAACCTGCCCCGTACCAATTTTTATCGTTTCTGCCAGTTACTGGAACAGTGGAACCCGCAAGCGCCAGGTACTGGGAGCCAACAAAGCCCGCGCTTCGATGCCGTTCGTTTTCGCCCTCATCCGGGAATGGGGTTCCCGGCGGGGGAGCTAAAAAGTGCAGAATATGATCCGCAAAAAACCACCCTTCCTCCAACGGTTAGGGTCACTTTTATGGGGTTATATGGCGTGGAATCGCCGCTGCCGACAACCTATCAGGATGATATCGCCCAGCGTCAGGAAGGGGCGGACGTTGCCGCCGAGTTTCTGGATATTTTTAATCACCGCTTAATTACGCAGTTTTATCGAATCTGGCGTAAATACAGCTATCCAGCGACCTTTCGCCCAGGCGGTACAGATGAAACATCGCAATATTTACTGGGGCTAACCGGGTTGGGGATTCCAGGATGCGCCACACAAACGCACGCCCCGCTATCGCGTTTTTTGGCGCTGTTGGGAATAATGAGAATGCCAACGCGTACGGCGGAAGGAATATCCGCGCTGGTTTCTTTATTATCGCCAACAACAAATATCACCGTGACCCCTCATGATAAACGCTTAATCCTGCTGGATAAGGCGTTAAAAATGAGTGCGCGGCACCCCGTTAGCCTCCATTCTCGTCCGGTCATGGGACATAGCGCCGTAGATATTAACAGTCAGGTGCTAATTACTCTGACAACGGATGCACCCGATGAGGTTCGTGACTGGTTACCCGGTGGTCAGCTTTACCATGATTTTTTCGCGCTGCTGCACGTTTATTTAGGTGCCAGAGTGAATGCGAGGCTGCAATTACGCATTCCTCGCTCGGCGCTTCCGGATGCTCAACTTATCAGTAATAAAAGCGAACGTGCAGTACAGCTCGGCCGCACGGCGGTAATGCGTCTGGATAAGCCGGAAACTAATAATCAACTCATAACGATTAAACTTGGGCTTTGGCAGTGCCTGAGTCAACACGATCTGCGGAGGGAAACCGATGAGACTGGCGATTATCGCTATTAATTTTGCCGTAATAACCGCAATGGCCAGTCTGGTAACCGGATGCGGTCTGACACAAAAAGTATCTGAAGGCACGGTGTCATTAACGAAGTCAATTTTTTATAAGGAAATTAAAACATTGCATTTGGACCTTTCCGCCAGAGAAGCCGCTAATAAAAATGAGCAGGGCATCGCGCTTTCAACAGTCGTACGTATTTACCAACTCAAAGATCGTAAAGCATTTGATTCGGCAAACTATCAGTCTTTATTTGCGCAAGACAGCACGGTGGTGAAAGCAGATTTATTGGCTCAGAAAGATATTCGGGTACGTCCTGGTGAAAGTGTAACTGTCGATATTCCACTCGAAAAGGAAGCGCAATATGTTGGCGTGGCGGGAATGTTCATTTCTCCCGATCAGTCTGAGGATTCATGGCGCGTAGTATTAGGTCGTGAAGATCTCGATTCTGATAAAGCGCGAGTGATTGAATTAAATTCTCAGGCTTTGGTTCTCCTGATGCCGGAGGATGAATAATGATTAAACGGCCTTCTCTTTATGACATCTTGCTGGGTAATTTTTCCGCTGGTTTTCCTTTGCACGCAGTCAGCGAAAACACCCAGGTCATCTTGTCCGTCCTCGATAATATGCAGCGCATTTTGAATACTCGTGCCGGTAGCCTCAAACATTTACCCGACTACGGTCTGCCGGATATGACCAAAATCCTCCAGGGTATGCCAGGAACGGCGCATCAGCTTATCAGCACGCTTGCTCAGGTTTTGTTGAAGTATGAACCGCGGTTAAAAGGTATTCAGGTCACGATGCAGGAGCAGGAAACGCCGGGGCATTTGCGTTATGCAATTGATGCTGAACTGCAGGACCTGGGTATTGTTCGCTATGGCACTGACTTTACCCCTGAGGGGCGGGTTCTTATTCGTCATCTTAAGAAGCAGGGCTGGCTTGAGACGAGAGTGTACTGACATGGAAAAGAATCGCATCATCACCGGTGGCGACCCGCGCGCTTTTACGGAGTTCGGGCAGCTACGCGATGAAATCAGCAAACTGACTCACCCCGCGCGCCCGGATGTTGACTGGCACAAGGTTGAACAGTTAAGCCTGACATTGTTTCGTCATAACGGCATCGAACTGCAAACCCTGGCCTGGTATACCGTCGGCAGAATACGTAATGTGGGCCTGATGGGGCTTGCCGAAGGCGCGGAACTCATGGAAGCCTTATTGACGCACCACTGGAGTGCTATATGGCCGCAGCAGACGCATGCCCGCGTTGAGATTCTGGCATGGCTGTCTGCCCGTTTACAGCAAGAATTGCGTACGCTGACGCTGTCATATGCTGATTTATCAATGGTGTATCGGGTTGAACAGAGTTTAAAACATACCTGCGAAGTGCTGCAACGGCTTGAGTTGAAAACGCTGAGTAAACTGGAGGCTGTTGTGACCTGGATGCACAATGCTGCTTTGCGTCTGGAGAAGGCCGAAGCGGATTTGGGAGCGGCCGCTGTGATGATACCGGCTTCGGGGGCGACCATTAACGTTGAGGCGTCTTTGCCACAGTTGGTCTTTGTGGTTAATGAACCCGTGTCATCTGAGCATTCGCGCGCAACGGTTTTTGCTACTCAAAACGAACAGGGAACCCGACGGATGTGGTTAGGGTTTGCTGTCGGTGTCATGGTGACTGCGGTCGTTAGTACAGGTGCTTTTCTTGGTATCACTCATATGCGCGCCGACGGATATGAACTGGTGAAGCCATTGCCGCAGATGCTGACGCCAGAGCAATTGTCCACGTTGAGGCAATCTTCAGATTTGAAGGAGCAGAAGCAGGAAATAATTACCGCAACGCAAGGGCAATTGGACGTTTTACATGACCTGCCACCTCTATGGTCGAGGGAATATGCTGCATCATTAGCGCAGCAGTTAGTCACCCTATGGCCGGAGGAATCGCAGACTGCGATATTCGTTAGTAGATTACAGAAAGCGTTAACCACGGAAGCGTTGCCGGAAAGCGCTCTGCAAAACTGGCATGATGCCCAGCAGGGTCTGGAAGCGTTAACCGCGCAGCTAAATACGCTTGATGAACGTAAGGGTAAATATCTGACGGGGTCGGAGCTGAAATCAGCCATTTTCACTATCCGCCGCCAGCTTGACCAAACGCCGCCGACAGAAGAGTTATTGCGTCAAATAGATGAAGAATTAAAAAAGCAGGGGAGTGTATCACCCGTTTTGTATCAGCAGCTCGATATGCGGATTAATCAGCTTCTTAATCGTTATATGCTATTGAAACAAAGCGAGGTGAGGAGGGATTAGTTTCTATTCTCCAAAAGTAAAAACCCGCCTTTTGGGCGGGTTCTTTAAATAGTGGTGCCGGACTCGGACTAACGCCGCAGGCGTTGAACAGCGCGCTTGTCGCGCTGGCCCCGGAGGGGTGAGCCGCTGGCGGCGAATAATCGAACGCAGTTCGATGGAGAGTCCGTTTCTCCAAAAGCAAAAACCCGCCTTGTGGGCGGGTTCTTTAAATAGTGGTGCCCGGACTCGGAATCGAACCAAGGACACGGGGATTTTCAATCCCCTGCTCTACCGACTGAGCTATCCGGGCAACGAGGCGCATTAAACCCGATTCGCTTCGCTTCGTCAACGAAATTTCTTCAAATCAATGCAGACTGCACAATCTATCACCACATTGCTGCTATTGCACGCATTCTCAGGCAAAAAATGCCGTCCACGCGGCGGAAAGCGGCATTGCCAACAGCAGGGCAGGAAGCATATTTACGACGGCAAACATTTTGATGCCGCAAATACGCAGGCCGGTAGCCAGTAACAGTAAGCCACCTACGGCGCTGAAATCGGCCATCATCGCTGGCGTGGTCAGGGGCAAAATCAGCGCCGCGCAGGTGGCAAGCGTTAACTGGATTGCCAGCATCGGTACACAAATGGCAGAGACCGCGATCCCCAGCGAACAGGCAAAAATGATGGCCGTGAAGAAATCAAGAAACGATTTCGCGATTAAAATATTAGGATCGCCGGTCATGCCTTCATGTATCGCGCCGAAGATCCCGGTACCGCTGGCGCAAAACAGCACGATGATGGCCACATAACTTTGGATAAATGATTCATGCGTTGCGTTGGCGTCCGAACGGGTGAAAAGCTGCTGTGCTTTGGCGACGGCGGCGTTAATCCCTTTCTCCAGATAACAGAATTCGCCAATTAAGGCGCCAACCAGCGTTGCCAGAACCATTACCGGCAGGTTGGCGCATTTGATAACCAGCAAGATACCAATTCCCAAAGAGCACAACCCGAATATGGAGGTCATCGAGACCCGAATGCGCTCCGGTAAATGCTGGCTGAGTAGTGCGCCGAGAACGCCGCCAAATAAAATGGCGCCGCCATTAATAAAGGGTCCGATTACCACGTTTGCTCCTGCATACCCATTATCGTCTTGATACTGAAGGCAATTGACTGGGTGAAATTATGTTTCAGATTGCATTATTATGCCGCTAATTTCAGACAAAATGTTTGTTTATCTGTGAGATTTTAGCGCCGGATTTTATCTTGCGCCTGTAAGTGAAAGGTGCCATGATTGCGCGAATTTTCTCCTGTCTGAATGGGGCTGCCTGGGATGAAATTACTCCCCCTACATCGCCTTCCATATCGCCTTTTTGCGCGACGCTTGCCCCTTCCTGCAACATATCTTCACGCTTCCACCATGCGGTGAGGTCAGCGCACGCTCACTGCAGGATAACAGTAAGATCAGAGGCTATCTGCTTTTACTGATGTCTGGCGGTCGGGGCTGGTAACCAGTTTGACCTGTCATTTCGTGGGCAAAGCAATGCGGCTTTGCCGGGACTTTTGGTTTTCCCGAAACGGGTTATTGCGCTTATGAAATCAATGAAAATTGCCGCCAGTGGTGAACTGGTCTCTCGTCTGTCCAGCCATCGTCAGGTGGTCTCGCTGGACAGTACCGATTTTACTGACGTTGCGGCAGTCGTCATTACCGTTGCGGACAGCCGCAGCGGGATCCTTGCTTTGCTTAAACGCACAGGTTTTCATTTACCCGTGTTTCTGTTCGCGGAGTCCGATGTGGAGGTGCCAGCGGGAGTCAATGCGGTCATTCGCGGTCAGGCTCAGGAGTGGCTGGAACTGGAGTCTGCTGCCTGTCAGTATGAAGACGACCTACTGCCGCCGTTCTACGACACACTGACCCAGTATGTCGAAATGGGAAACAGCACGTTTGCCTGCCCGGGACACCAACACGGTGAGTTTTTTAAGAAGCATCCTGCGGGACGGCATTTCTACGAATTCTTTGGTGAGAATCTGTTTCGCGCGGACATGTGCAACGCTGACGTTAAGCTTGGCGATCTGCTGATTCATGAAGGATCAGCGAAACATGCGCAGAAATTTGCCGCGAAAGTTTTCCACGCGGATAAAACCTACTTTGTGCTGAACGGGACCTCTGCGGCCAATAAAGTGGTCACCAATGCGCTACTGACGCGTGGGGATCTGGTGCTTTTTGACCGTAACAACCATAAGTCGAACCACCATGGCGCGCTAATCCAGGCGGGCGCCACGCCTGTTTATCTGGAAGCAGCGCGTAATCCGTTTGGCTTTATTGGCGGCATTGATGAGCACTGCTTTGATGAGCAGTACCTGCGTCAGCAGATCCGTGAAGTTGCGCCACAAAAGGCTGACCAGCCGCGTCCGTTCCGTCTGGCGATCATTCAGCTCGGCACTTATGATGGCACGATCTACAACGCCCGGCAGGTGATCGACAAGATCGGTAGCCTGTGTGATTACATCCTGTTTGATTCCGCATGGGTCGGCTACGAGCAATTTATCCCGATGATGGCCGATGGCTCACCGCTGCTGTTGGAGCTTAATGCTAACGATCCGGGGATCTTTGTGACGCAGTCAGTACACAAACAACAGGCTGGGTTCTCGCAAACCTCGCAGATCCACAAAAAGGATAACCACATTCGCGGCCAGGCGCGGTTCTGCCCGCATAAGCGGCTGAACAACGCGTTTATGCTGCATGCTTCCACCAGTCCGTTTTACCCGCTGTTTGCGGCGCTGGATGTGAACGCCAAAATCCATGAAGGCGAGAGCGGTCGTCGGCTATGGGCGGAGTGCGTGGCGGTGGGAATCGAGGCCCGTAAAGCGATACTTACCCGCTGTAAGATGATTCAGCCGTTTATTCCCCCGTTGGTTGATGGCAAACCGTGGGAAACCTATCCGACTGCGGTGATTGCCAGCGAGCGTCGCTTTTTTAGCTTTGAGCCTGGCGCGAAGTGGCATGGTTTTTCCGGTTACGCGCGCGACCAGTATTTTGTCGATCCCTGCAAACTGTTGTTAACCACCCCGGGCATTGATGCGCAAACCGGGCAATATACTGAGTTTGGTATTCCGGCGACGATTCTGGCCCATTACCTACGTGAAAACGGCATTGTGCCGGAGAAATGCGATCTCAACTCGATTCTGTTCCTGCTGACCCCGGCTGAAAGTGCAGAGAAAATGGCGCAACTGGTGGCGATGCTGGCGCAGTTTGAACAGCATATTGAGAACGACACGCCGCTGGCTGAAGTGCTGCCAACTATCTTCAACAAGTATCCGGTGCGCTACCGGGATTACACGCTGCGTGAACTGTGTCAGGAGATGCACTCACTGTACGTCAGCTTTGATGTGAAAGATCTGCAAAAAGCGATGTTCCGCCAGGAGAGTCTGCCTGCCGTGGCGATGAATCCGCAGGATGCGAACAGCGCTTTTATCCGTGGTGATGTTGAACTGGTGCGGATCTGTGATGCCGCTGGCCGCATCGCGGCGGAAGGTGCGTTGCCTTATCCTCCGGGCGTGCTGTGCGTGGTGCCTGGCGAAGTCTGGGGCGGGGCTGTGCAGCAATACTTCCTGGCGCTGGAGGAGGGGGTAAACCTGCTGCCTGGCTTCTCGCCGGAGCTGCAAGGTGTTTACAGTGAGACGGATGCAGACGGCATTAAGCGTCTGTATGGATACGTTGTGAAGTAAGCGCCATCTGGACAAAAAGAAGGTCACCATCTGGTGACCTTCTTTCATCAATAAAGATTAGTGCGCGATAGTCTGGGCGCCTGCCGGAGTGCGAACGTGTTTGTATTTAAACAGCGCAACGAAGGCAAATGCCAGAACCAGCGAGTAACCTGCGAAGATCAGCCACACGGTCTGCCAGTCAGTAATACCGTTCAGCGTATAGTGTTCAACCACTTTGCCGCTCACCAGACCACCCAGAATACAACCGAAGCCGTTGGTCATCATCAGGAACATACCCTGTGCGCTAGCACGAATTTCAGGGCGAACTTCTTTCTCCACGAACACGGAGCCAGAGATGTTGAAGAAGTCGAAGGCGCAGCCGTAAACAATCATCGACAGAACCAGCAGTACGGTACCGAACGGCGTCGGATCGCCGTAGGCAAACAGACCGAAGCGCAGCATCCACGCGACGATACTGATCAGCATCACGTTCTTAATACCGTATCGGCTTAAGAAGAACGGGATGGTCAGGATAAACAAGGTCTCAGAAATCTGTGAAATCGACATCATCACCGATGCGTGTTCAACGATAAAGCTACCAGAGAACAGCGGGTTGTTATCGAAGCTGTGCAGGAAGGTATTACCAAACATATTGGTAATTTGCAGCTCCGCGCCCAGCATCATAGAGAAGATGAAGAAAATCGCCATGCGCTTGTTTTTAAACAGCGCAAAGGCATCCAGACCCAGCATAGACGACCAGCTCTGGTTTTTCTGCTGATTGGCAACCGGAATATGCGGCAGCGTCAGGGTGAACAGCGCCAGAACCACGGACAACGTCGCACCGATATACAACTGCATATGGCTCAGTTCAAAGCCGGAGAAGCTTACGCCCCACATCGCCAGGATAAAGCCGATGGTCCCCCAGATACGGATTGGCGGGAAGTCAGTTACGATATCCATTCCGGCTGATTGCAGGCGATAGTAGGAGATAGTGTTGATTAACCCCAGCGTTGGCATATAGGCCAGAGAGTTAAGCAAAATCACAAAGAACATGGCGCCTGGCGTGGTGACTTCGGCTGCGGCGAACAGCGTTGCGGCACCGACCAGGTGACAAATGGTGTATACCCATTTCGCACTGATCCATTTGTCGGCCACGATCCCTAACAGCGTAGGCATAAACACGGCGGCGATCCCCAGCGAGCTATACACCGCGCCAATGGATGCACCATCGAATTTAAGGGTGACAAACATATAGGAGCCGAGAGTAGTGAGCCAACTACCCCATAAGCAGAACTGCAGAAACGAGAGAACTTTCAGCTGCAGCTTAAGATTCATGTTAATTTCCTCACACCGTAATGCGGATGAATGTTTTAAAAGGCACATTTGCCGTGGCTATATGATGTGATTCTATCAACGAGCAGCACTCTTTTTTTGTTACCTGTGACAAATATTTGCAAACAATTTCTAATTGCAAAGCAAAAGAGTGATGGAGTTAACATTTTTGACTCTTCAGCCCCCCGTTTTAGCGGGCTGAAGAGGGATACATTAGCGGCGTCGATATGATTTTTGTGCGGAATTGACCTTGTAAAGGTATCGGCGTGATTCAGCAGAGGGGTGTCGGGTAGTCAGCGTTTGATAAACATCTCCTGGCGACATGCTGTTAATGATATTCGCGGCCTGAATTTTATCATTCGAGAACACGCGCAGCACACTGCCAGCACCGCCATTATACGCGGTGATCACCGCATAGCGACGCGAGGTTGGATTATCAATGCCGCCCAAATAGACATTGTTAAGCATGGCCAGATAAGCCGTGCCGGTATCAATGTTGCTGGCTGGGTCAAACAGGAAGCTGCGGCTTGGTGTGCCTGAGCGCCCTTGCGAACGGAACACATCTTTCCCGGCGCTGTGTTGTACCACCTGCATCAGCCCCAGGGCATCGGCATGGCTGACCGCATACGGGTTAAACGAGGATTCGGTTTGCATGATGGCCAGAATTAGCGACTCGTCAACGCCATACTTACGCGATGCCTGACGCACCATACCGATATATTTATGTGCACGTTTATCGAGGTGGTTCGGCACCAAATTAATCGTCACGCTATAGATGATACGCAGGCCATTGCTGCGGCTTTTAAGTCGCGTTTGTAGCAGGTAGTTGGCAAAGTTGGTTGCACGTCCCTCCCAACGAATTGGCTGGCCAGTATTATCGACCACCTGTCCGTACAGGAACGGCTCTTTGGAAATCTTAATGTCGTCGACATCGGAATAGAGATCGATAGAACCCGGATCATCGCCCATCAGCAACGTTTTGATAATTGCCCGACGCAGATGCCCGGCAGGATCTGTTCCGGCAATGGTCTCGACGGTTATCGTACCGTCATCGAAGTTGATGTGGCTGCGGGTTTGGTACTGATCGGTATACTTGACGTAGTCCTTCGGACCCGCAATCAGCACTTCCTTAAATCCCCACAGATTCTCAATGTTATGGGCAAATTGCCCCATCAGAATATCAAAACCGTTGGTATCCTTGACCCAGGCTTCGTTATAGGAATCGCCTTTTTTGGTCGAGCTGGAACAGGAGATGAGCAACGGCGCAATAACGGCAAGCGCGAGAAATTTTTTCATCATTCCGGGAGTGCGTGTTGTGTTTGTTATTTGCAAGGACCAGATTAAATCGTCGGCCGGATAAGCGCAGCGCCATCCGGCAACGGTTCTTATGACTCTGGTGTATAGCCTTCAATATGCACGTCCTTACCCTCAAACAGGAAGTTGATCATCTCCTGCTCCAGCAGTTTACGGTGCTCGACGTTCATCATATTGAGTTTCTTCTCGTTAATCAGCATGGTTTGCTTATGCTGCCATTGCGCCCAGGCTTCTTTAGAAATCTCGTTATAAATGCGTTTTCCCAGATCGCCTGGGTACAGCTGAAAATCCTGACCTTCTGCTTCGCGTTGCAGGAAAGTGCAAAAAATCGTTCTGCTCATAAAAAATCCTCTCTATCGACCGCTACGTTAAATCTGTGTACCGGCACGTAATTGCTGTAACAAACGCTCCACGGGAGCCGCCAGTCCAACAGATGGCGGTTGCGCTAAGTTATACCAGAGCGCGTTGCCTTCATCCATGCATGCGGTGAATGAAGACACGGGAAGCCACATAGGCACAATATCTAAGTGGAAATGGCTAAAGGTATGGCGAAACGCATTAAGTTGGATCAGATTATCTGTGTTAATTTGCCGTTGCGCCAGCCACTTACGCAGCCCATCTTCATCGTCAAACTGAGGGAAACAGTATAAACCACCCCATAAGCCGCTGGGCGGACGCTGCGATAGCAACACCTCGTCATCATGCTGCAGCAGTAAAAAATAGCCCGTACGTTCCGGTAACGTCTGTTTGGGTTTTTTACCAGGATACAGCGCCCAGCTTGCATTGGCGGCCGCTACACAGCCATTTTCTAACGGACACAGCGAACATTTAGGCTTTGAACGTGTACAAACCATAGCGCCTAAATCCATCATCGCCTGATTAAAACGCTCAACGCCGTGGGCAGGCGTAACCTGCTCGCTCAGTTCCCACAGTTTCTTTTCGACCTCTTTTTTCCCCGGCCAGCCGCTTACAGCATAACAGCGAGCCAGCACGCGTTTGACGTTACCGTCGAGAATCGGAAAATGCTGACCCAGAGAGAGTGAAAGGATCGCGCCGGCGGTGGAACGCCCAACGCCGGGCAGGGCGGCGACTTCATCGAAAGTTTGTGGAAATGTGCCACCATGCAGCGACACAACCTGCTGCGCGGCTTTATGTAAATTACGCGCACGGGCGTAATAGCCCAGCCCGGTCCATAAATGCAGGACTTCATCCAGCGGCGCATGGGCCAAATCCGTTACCGTCGGGAAGCGCGCCATAAAGCGCTCAAAATAGGGGATAACGGTCGCAACCTGTGTTTGTTGCAGCATCACCTCAGAGAGCCATACTTTGTAAGGCGTCTTGTCAATTTGCCAGGGCAGCGTCTTGCGTCCGTATTTGTCGTACCAGCTCAAAACCTGAGCTGAAAATTGAGAGGCTTGCATGATTACCGTTTCATTATTGCCGGGGGCAAGATTGCAGCACAGAGGCAACGGGGTGTAAACCGGAACTTTCCGCTGCTACTTTCTTCCTTTACTTGCATCCGGCAACTAACTTTGGATAATGCCCGTTTTCAGAACTCAAACACAGCAGACTAAACTTTTATGAAGAACGACGTCATTTCACCGGAATTTGATGAAAACGGCCGCCCGCTGCGCCGGATTCGTAGTTTTGTTCGTCGCCAGGGGCGACTGACGAAAGGGCAGGAACACGCGCTGGAAAACTACTGGCCGGTGATGGGCGTTGAATTCAGCGAAGAGCCTGTGGATTTCGCTGCGCTGTTTGGTCGCGATGCGCCAGTCACGCTTGAAATTGGTTTTGGTATGGGGGCTTCGCTGGTGGCGATGGCGAAAGCATGCCCGGAACAAAATTTCCTCGGCATTGAGGTACACTCGCCGGGCGTTGGCGCGTGTCTGGCTTCCGCCCATGAAGAGGGCGTCGAGAACCTGCGCGTCATGTGTCATGATGCCGTTGAAGTTCTGCATAAAATGATTCCTGACAATTCTTTATCTATGGTTCAGCTGTTTTTCCCTGACCCGTGGCATAAAGCACGTCATAATAAACGCCGTATCGTTCAGGTACCGTTTGCTGAACATATCTTAAGCAAGCTGAAGCTGGGCGGTGTGTTTCATATGGCGACTGACTGGGAAGCTTATGCGGAGCATATGCTGGAAGTGATGTCCTCTATCGACGGGTATAAAAACCAGTCAGAGAGTAACGATTATGTACCGCGCCCACAATCGCGCCCGGTAACCAAATTTGAACAACGTGGCCATCGTCTTGGCCACGGCGTATGGGACTTAATGTTCGAGAGGGTGAAATAATGGCAAAGAACCGTAGCCGTCGTCTGCGTAAAAAAATGCACATCGACGAATTCCAGGAAATAGGATTTTCGGTTGCATGGCGTTTCCCGGAAGGTACATCTGGAGAGCAGGTCGACAAAATCGTTGATGACTTTATCAATGAGGTTATCGAACCGAACAAACTGGCCTTTGACGGCAGTGGCTATCTGGCCTGGGAAGGTCTGATCTGTCTGCAGGAAATTGGCAAATGCACCGAAGAACATCAGGCTATCGTGCGTAAGTGGCTGGAAGAGCACAAACTTGAAGAAGTGCGTACCAGCGAACTTTTCGATATTTGGTGGGACTAAGTAGCACAGGGTCGGCAAATGCCGGCCCGATTTGTATTGAGGGAAAGATATGATGCGCAAAACGCTGCTGGCGGCAGTCCTCACGTTCACGGCGATGGCCGCACATGCCGATTACAAGTGCAGCGTCACCCCACGTGACGATGTGATTTTGAGTCCACAAACGGTGCAGGTGAAAGGCGAAAACGGCGATCTGGTGATTACCCAGGCCGGTGATGTCACCTTTAATGGCAAGCAGTACAACCTCAGCGCCGCACAGCGTGAGCAGGCTAAAGATTATCAGGCGGCGTTGCGTAGCAGTCTGCCGTGGATTGACGAAGGTGCCAGAGCTCGCGTTGAGAAAGGTCGCGTGGCGTTGGACAAAATCATCGCCAAAGAGGTTGGTGAAAGCAGCAACATGCGTGGCCGCTTAACCAAGCTTGATGCGCAACTGAAAGCGCAGATGAACCGCATAATTGAGCATCGTACTGACGGGCTGACCTTCCACTATAAGGCGATTGACCAGGTTCGCGCCGACGGGCAGCAATTAGTGAATCAGGCGATGGGCGGCATTTTGCAGGACAGCATCAACGAGATGGGCGCTAAAGCTGTGCTCAAAGGCGGCGGTAACCCGCTGCAGGGCGTACTCGGGAGCCTGGGTGGTTTGCAAACGTCAATTCAGAACGAATGGAAGAATCAGGAACAAGACTTCCAGCAGTTTGGCAAAGATGTTTGCGCCCGCGTCGTGACGTTGGAAGACGATCGTAAAACGCTGGTTAGCACGCTGAAATAATTTTCACCTCTTTTTAACGGCACAGAAACATTCTGTGCCGTTTTATTTTGTATCTTTCTGTTTTTTTGATATCCATCTCTAAGAATGGCAATTTGATAGAGATATAAATCTGGTTAATTGGATGCCGTCACATTATTCATCTGTAAGATAGACATAATGCTGCAAATTCAAGTAACTGGAGAAATAACATGGAGTTTTTCAAGAAAACGGCACTTGCCGCACTGGTTATGGGTTTCAGCGGCGCGGCGCTTGCACTGCCAAACATCACTATTTTAGCAACCGGCGGGACTATTGCCGGCGGTGGTGATTCCGCGACAAAATCTAATTACACGGCAGGCAAGGTAGGCGTAGAGAATCTGGTTGAAGCCGTACCTCAGTTGAAAGACATCGCGGTTGTGAAAGGTGAGCAGGTGGTGAACATCGGCTCTCAGGATATGAATGACGACGTCTGGTTAACGCTGGCGAAAAAGATTAACACCGAGTGTGATAAAACCGATGGTTTCGTCGTGACACATGGTACGGATACCATGGAAGAAACCGCCTATTTCCTCGACCTGACCGTCAAGTGCAACAAGCCGGTAGTGCTGGTTGGCGCAATGCGTCCGTCTACAGGGATGAGCGCCGATGGCCCGTTCAACCTGTATAACGCAGTGGTGACGGCTGCAGACAAAGCCTCTGCCAACCGTGGCGTGCTGGTGGTGATGAACGACACCGTTATGGATGGTCGCGACGTGACCAAAACCAACACTACCGATGTCGCCACCTTCAAATCCGTTAACTATGGCCCGCTGGGCTACATCCATAACGGTAAGATTGACTACCAGCGTACGCCTGCGCGTAAGCACACCACATCCACTCCGTTCGATGTGTCTAAGCTGAACGAACTGCCGAAAGTTGGGATTGTCTACAACTACGCTAACGCATCAGATCTGCCGGCTAAAGCGCTGGTCGATGCAGGTTATGCCGGGATCGTGAGTGCGGGTGTAGGTAACGGCAACCTGTACAAAACCATTTTCGATACGCTGGCAACTGCCGCGCATAAAGGTACCGTTGTCGTGCGTTCATCCCGTGTACCAACCGGCGCTACCACGCAGGATGCAGAAGTTGATGATGCGAAATACGGCTTTGTGGCTTCAGGTTCTCTAAACCCGCAAAAAGCGCGTGTGCTGCTGCAGCTTGCGCTGACGCAAACCAAGGATCCTAAGCAGATCCAGGAAATGTTTAATCAGTATTAATCGATGAAGGTGGCTGCGCTTATCGCCCTAACCCTGTAGGCCTGATAAGCGCAGCGCCATCAGGCAATTTGCCGGATGGCGGCTCAAGGCCTTATCCGGCCTACATCGTTACCGTATTACTCCGCCAGGAACAGCTCCAGCAGCGAATTCAAAAACAGCTTACCGTGTTGGGTAATCTGCCAGTATTCATCGCATTCACTCAGGTAACCCTGGGCGATAGCTGCATCAATCTGTCGACGAATAACGTCTTCGGCAAGCCCGGTATATTGCGTGAATTCGGCACGTGGCGCGGCCTCCAGTAACCGGAAACGGTTCATAAAGAACTCGAACGGCTTATCGGCCTCGGCAACATCACGCTGGCTTTCCAGATAACGTCCTTGCATGTATCCGCGTGGATGCCGCGTTTTGGTGGTGCGCAGGATGCGTCCGTCCGGGAACGTCACTTTGCCGTGTGCGCCGCAGCCAATGCCAAGATAGTCGCCAAAACGCCAGTAATTGAGATTGTGCTGACACTGATAGCCCGGCTTCGCATAGGCTGAGGTTTCGTACTGCTGATACCCCGCGGCAGTCAGCAACTGGTGGCCTTGCTCAAAAATATCCCACAGCGCGTCATCGTCCGGTAATACCGGCGGACGTGAACCAAACAGCGTGTTGGGTTCGATAGTCAGCTGATACCACGAGAGATGCGGCGGGTTGAGCGCAATGGCCTGCTGCAAATCGCCCAACGCCTCTTCCAGCGTCTGATCCGGCAGGCCGTGCATCAAATCAAGGTTAAAGCTACGTAGCCCCAGACCGCTCGCCAGATTCGCGGCACGTTTGGCTTCTTCCGGTCCGTGTATACGTCCCAGTCGCTCAAGTTTGGCGGCGCTAAAGCTCTGTACGCCAATGGAGATTCGGTTTACGCCAGCGCGTTGATAATCAACAAAGCGATCGGCTTCCACCGTACCAGGATTCGCCTCCATCGTGATTTCTGCATCCGCGGCCAGGTTCAGACGTGCGCGCACGCCGTCAAGCAGCGTTTGCATTGCCGGGCCGGAAAGCAGGCTCGGCGTACCACCACCGATAAAAATGGTCTTTACTTCACGTCCCTGGGCGTGGGCTACCTCAGTATCCAGATCGCTCAGCAGATGCTGCACATAGTCGTCATGAGGGACGTCGCCCTTCAGCGCATGCGAGTTAAAGTCGCAGTACGGACATTTTTGCACGCACCACGGGATGTGAATATAAAGACTTAGCGGCGGAAGCTTAACCATTACGCAGGGCATCCAGCAGCAGCTTCAGCGCCTGTCCGCGGTGAGAAATCGCACTTTTCTCTTCACGGGTCAGTTCAGCCGCCGTTTTACCTTCAGACGGTACAAAGAAGATCGGGTCGTAGCCAAAACCACCGTTTCCGGCAGGTTCCCGGGTAATAATGCCCGGCCAGCTTCCGTGACAAACAACAGGCGTTGGATCGTCTGCGTGGCGCATGTAGACCAGCACGCAGTGGAACTGTGCCTGGCGCTTGTCATCAGGGACATCCTGCAGGGTGTGAAGCAGTTTTTCCAGGTTCTGCTGATCGGTCGCATCTTCGCCGGAATAGCGGGCCGAATAGATGCCCGGCGCGCCGCCCAGAGCGTTCACCGCCAGACCAGAGTCATCAGCAATGGCCGGCAGTCCGGTAATTTGCGCGGCATGACGCGCCTTCAGAATGGCATTCTCAATAAACGTCAGCCCGGTCTCTTCTGCAGAATCAACACCCAGATCCGTTTGGGCAACGACATCAAGTCCGAAATCACTCAGAAGAGAGGCGAGTTCACGCACTTTACCGGCATTGCCGGTCGCGAGGACAACTTTTTGCATGGGATACCTAATCAGTTAGCGCCGCAATTTCGGGCGGGATCTGTTGCGGATGAATGATTTTAACCTGTTTGTGACGGCCAAGCTCGCCCTTCTCAATGATGACCTGGCTCTTTGCCACACGGAACTGTTTGCCGAGAAACTTCACCAGATGGCTATTCGCTTGCCCATCCACCGGCGGGGCGGTAATGGCGACTTTTACTTCGTCGCCATGTAAACCCACAATACTGTCACGGCTGGCTTTAGGCTGAATGTAGAGCCGTAAAACCAGACCATCGTCGCAGGGTGTAACGGCACTCATAGCGCCATCCACAGCCCCGGCAGCAGCATGTTGCCTGTCGCCTGTAACACTTCCGCAATGCCCATATTAATCACGTAGAGCAGCAGAACCAGAATCATTGGTGAGAAATCGATGCCGCCCATACCCGGGAGGATACGACGGATAGGGCGCAGCAGCGGGTCCGCCAGTTGGATCAGTACATATTCCACAGGGCTGCGGCCCTGACTGACCCAGCTCATAATCGCCATCACCAGCAGTACCCAGAAAATCAGCAATCCGATGGTCTTGAGGACAATCAGTACGGCGGCGATCCAGATAATCGGCTGGAACGTGACCACCTTAAACAGCACGATTGCCTTGATAAAGCTGAGAACGAGCGCAACTAATGCCGATGCGCTGTCAATCGGCCCCATCGGGGGAATCACGCGGCGTAACGGCCCAATAATAGGTTGCGTGATTTTCACAATAAACTGCGAGAACGGGTTGTAAAAATCGCAGCGAGACCATTGCATCCACACGCGCAGCAGCAGCGCCATGGTATACAGCTCAATTACCGTTGAGAGCAGGAAGGTCAACGTATTCATGGTGTTCCTTAGTTTTCCTTAATTTTTTGTGTAATCACGAGCACCAAAAATGGCAGTGCCAATGCGCACCATCGTGCTACCTGCCGCAATTGCGGCATCCATATCATCAGACATCCCCAGTGAGAGGGTGTCGATGCCTGGGTAGCGAGTTTTCAACCCGGCAAATGCTACAGCCATTTGCTGTGCAACTTCAAACTGCCTTACATAATCTGACTCAGGCGCCGGGATCGCCATCAGACCACGCAGAGTAATATGTGGCAATGCGGCGACTTCAGCGGCCAGTGCATCAAGCTCTGCCAGCGGAATACCCGACTTACTGTTCTCATCGCTGATATTAATCTGTATCAGCACATTCAGCGGCGGCAGTTGTGCCGGGCGCTGCTCGCTCAGACGGGTAGCGATACGCAGACGATCAATGGTATGGCACCAGTCAAAATGTTCAGCGACCAGACGGCTTTTGTTGGACTGTAGTGGGCCGATAAAGTGCCATTGCAGATCGTTGACGCCTTGTTCCCGGAAGTAGCGAATTTTATCCACCCCTTCCTGAACATAATTTTCACCGAAGGCTCGCTGACCTGCGGCAATGGCATCTTCGATGGCGCTCGCAGGTTTGGTTTTACTGACTGCAAGCAACGTAACTTCTTCTGAAGACCGCCCGCAACGCGTCGCGGCGGCTGAGATTTTGTCCCGGACATGTGCCAGGTTATGCGCGATATCGTTCATTTTCCGAGGATGTTCATATGAATATGGAAGAAATAGTGGCCCTTAGTGTAAAGCATAACGTGTCGGATCTACACCTGTGCAATGCATGGCCTGCGCGCTGGCGCATACGCGGAAAAGTCGAAAATGCACCGTTTTCCACGCCTGACGTGGAGAAATTGCTGATGTGCTGGCTCAGTGAGCAACAACAGGTACAGTGGCGGGAACAGGGGCAGATGGATTTTGCCGTTACGCTGGCGAACTCACGGCGTCTGCGTGCGAGCGCGTTTGTTCATCAGCAGGGAATTTCTCTGGCGCTAAGGCTGTTGCCGCTTGATTGCCCATGTTTAGATGATCTCCAGACTCCCGCCGTCTTACCGGAGCTGCTGCACAGTGAAAATGGATTAATTTTGGTGACAGGCGCCACCGGCAGCGGTAAATCAACGACCCTGGCGGCGATGGTGGCATATCTTAATCAGCACGTTGCGGGACATATTTTGACGCTGGAAGATCCCATTGAATATCGCTACACCAGCCAGCGTTGTCTTATTCAACAACGGGAGGTGGGCGTACACTGCGCTTCTTTTGCCGCCGGTTTACGCGGCGCGCTACGTGAAGATCCTGACGTCATTCTGCTGGGGGAACTGCGCGACGTGGAAACCATCCGGCTGGCGTTAACGGCTGCGGAAACCGGGCATCTGGTGCTGGCAACATTACACACGCGAGGGGCAGCGCAGGCCATTGCGCGGCTGGTGGATACCTTTCCCGCACAGGAGAAAGATCCGGTGCGTAATCAGCTGGCAGACAGCCTGCGGGTAGTGCTTGCGCAAAAGCTGGAACAAGATAAGCAGGGAGGGCGCGTGGCGCTATTCGAACTGCTCGTCAACACGCCCGCTGTCGGTAACCTGATCCGTGAAGGGAAAACGCATCAGCTACCCGGCATAATGCAAACCGGGCAACAGACAGGCATGCAGACGTTTACGCAGAGCCAGCAGCAACGCCAGGCGCAGGGGAGGCTTTAGTAGCCCTGCTCGAAATAGCTTTCGAGGATAATAACGGCAGAAGCGGAGTCCACTTTACCTTTATTCAGTGCCCGGTACCCGCCTTGCTCAAACAGACCGGAACGGGCTTCGACGGTGCTCAAACGCTCATCATGCAACGTCACGGTAACGCCAAAACGACCGTGAATACGGTTAGCGAACTTGCGTGCGCGTGCGGTAAGGGGTTGTTCGGTGCCATCCATATTGAGCGGTAAGCCGACAATGATTTCGTCCGGCTGCCACTCTTTCAGCAGGCGTTCAATCAAATTCCAGTCCGGCGTACCGTCCTGGGCTTTGATCGCGGGCAAGGGTCTCGCGGTACCGGTAATGCGTTGACCAATCGCAACGCCAATGCTTTTTGTACCAAAGTCGAAAGAGAGTAATGTTCCGCTCATCAGGCATGTCCCGCCACGCCAGGCATGGTAAGGATATCTATCCCGATAAGTTTCGCCGCATCGCGCCAGCGGTCGGCAATCGGCGTTTTAAACAAGATGTTGAGATCGGCGGGGGCCGTAAGCCAGGCGTTATCCAGCAGTTCTTGTTCGAGCTGGCCTTTTTCCCATGATGAATAACCTAACGCAACCAGCACCTCAGAGGGTTGCTCCTGCGTACCTAAGGTTTCTAATACATCGCGGGAGGTGGTGATGATGGTGTTATCTGAAATGCGGATACTGGATGCAAAGCGTGACGGCGGGGTATGCAGAATAAACCCACGGTCTTCCGCCAGCGGTCCGCCGAGCATCACCGGTTTATCCAGACGAATAGCCGGATCGCGTGCTTCAGGGGTAATTTTCAGCTTTTCCAGAATCCCTTCAATTTGTAAGTTTTCCAGAGGTTTATTGATGATAATCCCCATTGCACCGTTCTCATTGTGTTCACAGATATACACCACGGAACGGCGGAAAATCGGATCCTGGAGAGCAGGCATGGCAATAAGAAAGTGATGCTGTAAATTCATTGTCAGAGGTTCTGTTTCCTGGTTCAAAAAAGCAACAGCGCCCAGTATGCGTACAAATACGAGCGCTGTCACTATGAGTATTGGTAGGATCCCTTCTACCGGCGAGTTCTTTTATTTTTGCAAACGTGCCTCAATGGCATCCATCAGCATACCGGTAATCGAAACCGGGAATTCTGCTTCAATCTCACGAATACAGGTTGGGCTGGTGACGTTAATTTCCGTCAGGCGATCGCCAATGATATCCAGTCCGACAAAAATCAACCCTTTCGCTTTCAGGGTTGGCCCAATACGGCGGGCAATTTCCCAGTCGCTGTCGGTTAATGGACGCGGTTCGCCACGACCACCGGCGGCCAGGTTGCCACGGGTTTCACCACCCTGTGGAATACGCGCCAGGCAGTACGGAACGGGTTCGCCATCCACGACCAGCACGCGTTTGTCGCCATCTTTAATCGCCGGTAAATAGTTCTGCGCCATGCAGTAGCGAGTACCATGTTCGGTCAGGGTTTCGGCTATGACGCCGAGGTTCGGGTCACCTTCCTTCACGCGGAAAATAGATGCGCCGCCCATGCCGTCCAGCGGCTTGAGAATGATGTCGCTGTGTTTTTGCCAGAAGGCTTTCAGTTGCGCTTTGTTACGTGTGACCAGCGTTTCTGGTGTCAGGTCGGCAAACCATGCGGTGAACAGTTTTTCGTTGCAATCGCGCAGGCTCTGCGGTTTGTTGACGATTAACGTCCCTTTTTCTTCTGCGCGTTCCAGAATATAGGTCGCGTAAATGAACTCGGTATCAAATGGCGGATCCTTACGCATCAGAATCACGTCCAGATCGGCCAGCGGGAGATCTTGCTCGCTGTTGAACTCATACCATTTGTCGTAGTTCTGCTCTACGCTCAGGGTCCGCGTACGAGCGCGGGCTTCACCGTTGATCAGATAAAGATCGGCCATCTCCATATAGTGAATTTCGTAACCACGACGTTGTGCTTCCAGCAGCATTGCGAAGCTGGAATCCTTCTTGATGTTGATGCTTGCGATGGGATCCATCACGATGCCGAGCTTGATCATTGTTCTTCTCCGTTAAAAGCCCAACCTCTTAGGCTATTTTTCTTGCCAGTTTAAACCTGGGCAGTGCTCGCAATCCTCACGTACTGCGTGTACGCTCCGGTTGCTGCGCGCTGTCCGCGTTCAAACTGGCTGCGACAATTACGCCTAATAGGGCGGTCTTAGCCCAGATCGCCAAAACGCACCTGTAGGGCGGTAATGGCGGTGAGCGCAGTTGTCTCAGTACGCAGAACGCGAGGTCCTAACAGGATATCAGTAAACTGATAACGTGCGGTCATGGCAATTTCATCTGCCGACAGCCCACCCTCCGGGCCAATCAGCAAGCGGACGCGCTCAACCGGCAGCGGCAGCGTATTGATGCTGGCGCTGGCGCGAGGATGCAGGTTCAGCTTCAGTCCTTCGTCCTGCTCAGCGCACCATGCTTCCAGATCCATTGCCGGGCGAATTTCAGGCACCCGGTTACGACCGCACTGTTCGCAGGCGGCAATGGCGATTTTCTGCCACTGCTGGAGCTTTTTGTTCAGGCGTTCACTGTCCAGTTTAACGCCGCAGCGCTCAGAAAAAAGTGGCGTAATGAGGCTTACACCCAGTTCGATCGATTTCTGGATAGTAAATTCCATTTTTTCGCCGCGCGACATCACCTGACCCAGGTGGATATGCAACGGTGATTCACGATCGTCGAGTTCGGCGTTAAGCACTTTCACGTCCACGCTTTTTTTGCTGGCGTGGGTGATTTCGGCGTCAAACACCTGGTTGCTGCCGTCAAACAGCTGTAGCGCCTGGCCAGGCCCCATACGCAGCACGCGACCAATATGGTTGGCGGCATCTTCACACAGTGAAATTTGGCTGCCGGAAGTGAGTGGCTCAGGGTGATAAATGCGAGGAATGCGCATAGTTAAACATCCGCGTCATGGCCCTGGGCTGCGAAAGGCCTGGGCATGGTTAAAAATATTGCCGCTAGTGTAGGTTAGCTCTTTTGCGCCTGGCAAGCGCGTTGCACATAGGGGTTATGGTTTCCCTGTACCTTCGCAATGCGTTCGTCACGCTCACACTCCCACTCGGTGACCGGATATTGCTTGTTCCAGGCATTAAAAAGCTGGGTTTGCTGGCGGGAGAGCGTCAGGTCGTACTGGTCACGCATGTAAAAATAAGTGCGTGCGATAGCACCGCGGGCGCGGGCTGGCGGCTCAGCGACTTTTTCTTTGAAATCAACTTTCATGGCGCACTGTCCATACTGACCTTCGCCACCGTTCCACTGGCTGTACATAAAGTTTGCGCGATCGCCATTCACTTCCCCCACCGCAGGCTGCAGGTTATGCATATCACTTTCCATCTGGCGATAGACCGGATCTTTGGCGCAGTTTTTACGCCCTCCGTCCTGCCAGCACTGGCGCTGATGGCCAAACTGCCAGGCAGGAACAACGTGTTCCCATTCGATACGACTGGCGCGGTTTTCGTTTTTTCGCACTTTGTAGCCGCAGGATTCAAGGTCAACGACCCCTTTTTTACCTTGCCAGTTAATTTTACAACCACAGTAGAAATCGCCCGGCGCATCGGCGTTAACTTTGACGCCTGCTGCTTTCGCCTGAGAAAAACTGTTGATACCTTCGGCTAAAACCGGACCAGAAAACGCAGCGGCTAGCAGGGCCGCGGCAATAGAAAGATTACGGTACATCACGAACTCCGTGTCAAAACGAGCCCGCAACGTAGCGAAAGTTGTTCTTGTATGCAATCAGCTAGATCAGAAAGGTTCCTGATAATTCTGAATATTATTCTGCAACCAGTGGTTCGCCGCAATGGACGCAGCGGTAGGTGGCTTCACCGCGAACAACACGGTTATGTCGGCGAACGGTCAATTGATGTTCCTGGCACTTACAGCGGTAAGCGAAGGTTTTACGCTGCACGGATTGCAGCTCAAACTGATGTGTGCGTCGGGCCGGGACGCCCAGCACACTCTCCATCATCCATTTCCACTCTTTCCCGTGCGGCGGGACGCGGCCAAAGTGCTTCCACACCAGCAAATGCGCCAGTTCATGAGGTACCACTTCGTTAACGAATGCCTCGACGTTTTCCATCAGCAGAACTGGGTTGAGGCGGATTTCGTAAGTTTGTAGCCACGCCGTGCCCGCGGCGGTTCCGCGCTGTTGGTAAACCAGCTTTGGCTCCGGGTAATGACGTTCCAGCTTGAGATTGGCCTGGGCGAGTTTTTCCCGCAGGCTGCGCATAACGGCTTGCTGGATGGCGATGGGAAGTCGGGAGGTTTTCATAACGCCAGAGGATAGTGCGACAGGGAAGGGACTGCAAGAGGAAGGCTTCCTCCCGCCTGGGAGGAAGCTTTGAGTGATTAGTCGTGTGCGCCAATTTCGCGCAGTTTACGACCTTTCATCAGGTTACGTTCAATGTGTTCCAGAGAGACGTTTTTCGTTTCCGGGATTAGCCACAGAGTCAGGAAGATGAACAGGACGTTCAGACCGCCGTAGACCCAGAAGGTGTTAGCGCTGCCCAGCGAGTTCAGCATCGTCAGGAAGGTTGCGCCCACGATCATGTTAGCAATCCAGTTGGTTGCGGTAGAGCAGGTGATGCCGAAATCGCGGCCTTTCAGCGGCTGAATTTCAGAACACAGTACCCAAATCAGCGGACCGGCGCTCATCGCGAAGCCAACGATAAACATCAGCAGCATCAGCACGGCAAAGTACTGGGCGGCAGCGGAGTGGATACCCACATGCATCATGGTGCCCAGCACGCCCATACCCACAGCCATGACGATAAAGCCAAGAATCAGCGTAGGTTTACGGCCCCAGCGGTCAACCAGACCAATGGCGATAAAGGTTGCCAGTACGTTGGTCAGGCCAACGATAACCGTTCCCCACATCTGCTCGGTGGTGTTGGTATAACCCGCCAGTTCAAAGATTTTTGGCGCGTAATACATAATGACGTTCATCCCGGTGAACTGCTGCATCACCTGTAACAGTACGCCAAGGAACACTGCGCGACGGAAGTTGCTGTTTTCTTTAAACAGCGCCCAGCCACTTTGTTTAACCTGCAAGCTCTCACGAATTTCATCCAGCTCGCGTTTGGCCTCGGCGCTGGTATCACGCAGACGCAACAGAACGCGCTCGGCATCGACAAAACGACGCTTAGCTGCAAACCAACGCGGACTGTCCGGCAGGAAGATAACGCCAACCAGCAGTAACAGGGCAGGGATAATGATTACGCCCAGCATCCAGCGCCATGCGCCGCTATAACTGAATGCGGTATCGGAGAGGTAAGCGCCGAGGATCCCGATGGTGATCATCAACTGATACATCGAGATCATGCTGCCGCGGATTTTTTCCGGTGCGATTTCGGACAGGTACAGCGGCGCAGTATAAGACGCAACACCAACGGCCAGGCCCAGCAGCACGCGGGAAACCAGCAGCACTTCAACGTTTGGCGCCGCGGCGGAGAACAATGAACCGGCAACAAACAGGATTGCGCCAATCATCAGGCTCTTTTTACGCCCCAGTTTGAAGGAGAGCCAGCCGCTGCCGACAGCGCCTACAGCCGCACCAAACATCATTGAGCTCACCACCCATTCCTGAGTGTGTGGGGTTATTTGAAACTCGTCGGTGATGAACGGTAAAGCACCGGCAATAACACCGATATCCAGGCCAAAAAGTAATCCAGCCAGGGCTGCAAGAAAGCAGACAAAAAATGTCATGGCTTTGTTGGAACGCCCCGTTTTTTTATTGTCAGGCATGATGCCCTCCGGTTGGGTAGCTATTTTGTTGATGTTAAGGGTAGGTGAGTACGGGGTAAAAAAATGCGAATTACATCACATTAGTGTAATCGCTTACACTGGCATTCATGGTGTTTATCATTTATTTAATTGAAAAATAACGTTTTTTATAAGGATATGATAAAGCCAGTTGCCTGAAATTAAGACAATACTGAAAGATAATGTAACAATGATGCACAAGAGATGGCCAGGAGATGTTAATTCGAAGTGGGCTGAAACACTGCTTAATGTAATCGCTTTCATTTTCGTTCGAAAAGAGATTTGCCAGGCTATTCTGGGAATGGGAGGTAGCGAGAAAATGGGCATAAAAAAGACCAGCCGGGGCTGGTCTTAGGAAGCATACGCGTTCAGTCGTGGGGGAATTACTTCAACCCGGCAGCGTCACGCAGCAGTTGCGCTTTGTCGGTTTTTTCCCAAGGGAAATGCTCACGACCAAAGTGACCATAGGCTGCGGTTTCTTTGTAGATAGGGTGCAGCAGATCCAGCATCTGAATCAGACCATACGGGCGCAGGTCGAAGAACTCACGCACCAGCAGGGTCAGCTGTTCTGAAGGCACTTTTTCGGTACCGAATGTTTCTACCATGATAGAGGTCGGTTCAGCCACGCCGATTGCGTAGGAAACCTGAATCTCACAACGGTCAGCCAGGCCAGCGGCAACGATATTTTTCGCGACGTAGCGGGCCGCGTAGGCTGCGGAACGGTCAACTTTAGACGGATCCTTACCAGAGAATGCGCCGCCACCGTGACGTGCCATACCGCCGTAGGTATCAACGATAATCTTACGACCCGTCAGACCGCAGTCGCCCATCGGGCCGCCGATAACGAAACGACCCGTTGGGTTAATGAAGAATTTAGTTGCAGAGGTCAGCCACTCAGTCGGCAGTACCGGTTTGATGATCTCTTCCATAACGGCTTCTTGCAGCGATTTCTGATCGATATCTTCAGAGTGCTGAGTCGACAGAACAACCGCATCAATACCGACGATTTTGCCGTCGTCATACTGGAAGGTGACCTGGCTTTTTGCATCCGGACGCAGCCAGGATAAGGTGCCGTTTTTACGCACTTCAGCTTGACGCTGCACCAGACGGTGAGCATAGGTAATTGGTGCTGGCATCAGCACATCGGTTTCGTTGGTCGCGTAGCCAAACATCAGGCCCTGGTCACCCGCGCCCTGTTCCAGCGGGTCGGCACGGTCAACGCCCTGGTTGATGTCCGGAGACTGTTTACCAATTGCGCTCAGTACCGCACAAGAGTTGGCGTCAAAACCCATGTCGGAATGCACATAGCCAATTTCGCGAACCGTGTTACGGGTGATCTCTTCGATATCGACCCATGCGCTGGTGGTGATCTCACCGCCAACTAAAACCATACCGGTTTTGACGTAGGTTTCGCAGGCAACGCGTGCTTTCGGATCCTGTTCCAGGATTGCATCCAGCACGGCATCAGAGATTTGGTCAGCGATTTTGTCAGGATGCCCTTCTGATACGGACTCGGACGTAAAAAGGTGTTTTGCCATATTTAATTTCACCTAAGGAGAATTTGGTTAGCTCAAACTGTCGAGTGGGATAGCCATGTGTAGAAGATTCTACCATGAGTCTGCAGATGACGGACACTGGCAGTCTGAGTGTTAATCGGTATAGATGGATTAACATCTGGACGGCTATTTTAGGACAGTTCTTCGCCTGATTTCCAGCTTTTTTTGAGTAAGGTCTCATTGTACTGAAAATGTAACTGGAAATTTTTCCTGACGGTGCTGGCAATGTGTGCATTTATCTTTTGCTTTTTACTCCCCATATCGGTATAAAACGCGGCGCGCGGCTCATATCCGTCATACTTCAAGTTGCATGTGCGTTGGCTTCCTCGCTCGCCCCAGTCACTTACTTATGTAAGCTCCCGGGGACTCTCTGCGTTGCCGCCTTCCCGCAACTCGAATTATTTAGGATAGACAAAAAGCACACGACATTTTCATCGTGTTGCCACTTCCAGCCGGGTTAAAACTTTAGCTTTGGCTTGTGGGTTCGTTCCGTAAGGATCAACCGTGGAGGTGATAAGAGATAATGAACTGTTGTATTCTGCTGAATCTGTCGCACCGTTCTGGTGTACATATGTCCCCCGCAATCTGCATCTTGCATACCTGCCGATGTTATACCCATCTCGGCGCTTCTCAGGACTCAAGAGCCGGTAACGGTCACTAAGAACTGAACAAGGGCGCTCTTGGTAAACAAGAGTTTTCTCGTGGTTTCGCCGAACCGTCAGCAGTACGTTCGGTTGCGTGTTTACAATGATATGAAAAAGAAACCGGTCGCACAGTCGGAGCGTCAGCACTATCTGCTGGAAATTCTGCCTGTATTTGGGTTGTTATCGCGTCTTTGGATTGCGATAGTAGTCAACTGTTTTACACTTGTTAATAAAATTTGAGGTTCGCTATGTCTGACGACATTTCTTTGGGTTCGCCTTCGTCAGCAGGCGAACACGGTGTACTACGCTCCATGCAGGAGGTTGCAATGAGTTCCGAGGAAGCCAGCAAGATGCTGCGTACTTACAATATTGCCTGGTGGGGTAATAACTACTATGACGTCAATGAACTGGGTCACATCAGCGTGTGCCCGGATCCGGACGTACCAGAAGCGCGCGTTGACCTTGCTGAGTTGGTGAAAGCCCGTGAAGCACAGGGCCAGCGTCTGCCTGCATTGTTCTGCTTCCCGCAGATCCTGCAACACCGACTGCGTTCGATTAACGCCGCGTTCAAACGCGCCCGTGAATCCTACGGCTACAACGGTGACTATTTCCTCGTTTACCCGATCAAGGTTAACCAACACCGTCGCGTAATTGAATCACTGATCCACTCCGGCGAACCGCTGGGACTGGAAGCGGGCTCCAAGGCTGAACTGATGGCCGTTCTGGCCCATGCCGGAATGACCCGTAGCGTGATCGTCTGTAACGGCTATAAAGACCGTGAATACATCCGACTGGCGCTGATTGGCGAGAAGATGGGCCATAAGGTCTATCTGGTTATCGAGAAGATGTCTGAAATCGCCATTGTGCTGGATGAAGCTGAACGCCTGAATGTCGTTCCGCGTCTGGGCGTACGTGCGCGTCTGGCGTCGCAGGGTTCCGGCAAGTGGCAGTCATCCGGCGGTGAAAAATCTAAATTCGGCCTGGCGGCAAACCAGGTACTGCAACTGGTGGAAATTCTGCGCGAGCGCGGCCGTCTGGACAGCATTCAACTGCTGCACTTCCACCTCGGCTCGCAGATGGCGAACATTCGCGATATCGCCACTGGCGTGCGTGAGTCGGCTCGTTTCTACGTGGAGCTGCACAAGCTGGGCGTGAATATTCAGTGCTTCGACGTGGGCGGCGGCCTGGGCGTGG
Source organism: Citrobacter freundii complex sp. 2025EL-00176 (assembly GCF_053309355.1). Lineage (NCBI taxonomy): Bacteria > Pseudomonadati > Pseudomonadota > Gammaproteobacteria > Enterobacterales > Enterobacteriaceae > Citrobacter > Citrobacter freundii complex sp. 2025EL-00176. The sequence continues at coordinate 366,202 of NZ_JBRYHT010000003.1, forward strand.
ACTACGAAGGTACCCGCTCGCAGTCTGACTGCTCCGTAAACTACGGCCTGAACGAATACGCCAACAACATTATCTGGGCGATTGGCGACGCCTGTGAAGAACATGGTCTGCCGCACCCGACGGTAATCACCGAATCGGGTCGTGCCGTTACCGCACACCATACCGTGCTGGTCTCCAACATCATTGGCGTTGAACGTAGCGAAATCACCGAAGCGACGCCGCCGGCAGACAACGCGCCGCGCTCCCTGCAAAGCATGTGGGAAACCTGGCAAGAGATGCACGAGCCGGGCACACGCCGTTCGCTGCGTGAATGGCTGCACGACAGTCAGATGGACCTGCACGATATTCACGTTGGCTACTCTTCTGGCACCTTTAGCCTGCAGGAACGCGCGTGGGCAGAGCAGCTCTATCTGAACATGTGCCATAATGTGCAAAAACAACTCGATCCGAGTAACCGCGCGCACCGCCCGATTATCGACGAGCTGCAGGAGCGGATGGCGGATAAGATTTACGTCAACTTCTCACTGTTCCAGTCAATGCCGGATGCGTGGGGAATCGACCAACTGTTCCCGGTGCTGCCGCTGGAAGGGCTGAACCAGGCGCCTGAGCGCCGCGCGGTGCTGCTGGATATTACCTGTGACTCTGATGGCGCTATCGACCATTACGTTGACGGGGATGGTATTGCCACCACCATGCCGATGCCGGAATACGACCCGGAGAACCCGCCGATGCTGGGCTTCTTTATGGTCGGCGCGTATCAGGAGATCCTCGGCAACATGCACAACCTGTTTGGTGATACCGAAGCAGTCGACGTGTTTGTTTTCCCTGACGGCAGCGTGGAAGTTGAGCTGTCTGACGAAGGCGATACCGTAGCGGATATGCTGCAATACGTGCAGTTGGATCCGAAAACGCTGCTGACGCAGTTCCGTGATCAGGTGAAAAACACCGATCTGGACGCTGAGTTGCAACAACAGTTCCTCGAAGAGTTCGAGGCGGGTTTGTACGGATATACCTATCTCGAAGACGAGTAATATTCCCCAGTGGATAAGAAAAGGGTCTGACTACTGTCAGACCCTTTTTTTGGCTACATGAATACCCGCCAGCGTGTGGCGGGGGACTGGCTTAACTCAATTGCTTATCATCGAATCCGATAATCACTGCTGCGTAGATATCAATAGGGCTTGATGGCAGCAATTGCTGCCACTGCTTCGGCTGGACCATGGCACCCGTGGTGTTCATATCGCCGTTCCACTTTTTATGTTCTGGCGTTTTCGGCATATCCATACCGGTCTGGCCGGTGGAAGAGCCTGGTGAGAGCTTGACGTCGGTTCCATTCGGATTGCTCGACGGCGCAACACCGTTGGTCATATCGCCATTCCACTGCTTATGTTCCGGCGTTTTCGGCATATCCATACCGCTCTGGCCGGTGGAAGAGCCCGGTGAGAGCTTGACGTCAGTTCCATTCGGATTGCTCGACGGCGCAACACCGTTGGTCATATCGCCATTCCACTGCTTATGTTCCGGCGTTTTCGG
>NZ_JBRYHT010000004.1:0-298158 GCF_053309355.1 Citrobacter freundii complex sp. 2025EL-00176
TTGGTCATATCGCCATTCCACTGCTTATGTTCCGGCGTTTTCGGCATATCCATACCGCTCTGGCCGGTGGAAGAGCCTGGTGAGAGCTTGACGTCGGTTCCATTCGGATTACTCGACGGCGCAACACCGTTGGTCATATCGCCATTCCACTTTCGGTGCGCTGGCGTTTTCGGCATATCCATGCCGGTCTTGCCTGTTGCAGAGCCTGGAGAGAGAGTTGGGTACTTGGTGTTCGGAACATCCCATTTTTTCTTCGGCGTAGAGCTATCCGCTGGCACAGATGGTTTATCTGGTATTGGCGCAGGCTTCAGTTCGTCAGCTTTAGCCGGCGTCTCTGCCGGGACGGCTTCACTGTGCGCGGTATCAGATGGCGTCGTGTCCGTTATCGTCGTGCTGTCTGCTGGTTTCGGTTCCGGTTTCACGTCGTCAGTCTTCGCTGGCGTCGAGTCTGTTTCCGTCGTGCTGTCTGCTGGTTTCGGTTCCGGTTTCACGTCGTCAGTCTTCGCTGGCGTCGAGTCTGTTTCCGTCGTGCTGTCTGCTGGTTTCGGCTCCGGTTTCACGTCGTCAGTTTTCACCGGCGTCGAGTCCGTTTTCCTGGTGTCGTCTGCTGGTTTTGGCGCAGGCTTCAGATCATCAGCTTTCGATGGCTCAACGGCAGGAACATCCTCACTGCGTGGAGGCTTAGCCGGCGTGAAGTCAGTATGTTTAGTGCTATCTGCATGCCCCTGGGAGTCGGTGCTATCAGCATGCTGACGTGCGCTTGGCGCATCAGGCTGGTCAACGTCATAGCTGCCTTTTTTCTTCTTACGAATACCAGGATCCGCAAGGGTGAAGGAGATGTTGTTACCCGCTTCTTTTTCATCGCGCGTCACAACGGACATCTCATCCTTATTGGTGTTAATATCACCGTTAACGGCTTTACTTGTGGTATCGCCCACAGAAATCGTTGTTTTCTGCGTTTCGTTATGGTGAATTTCATCCACGGTATCCACATAAATGTTAGCCGATGGCGCAACGAACTTGCCTTTACCCGGCACTCCCGCACCCCCAATACCGCCGCCACCATACAGACCGTCTTGCTCAATGGTATCCTGCAGGTCTTGCGCGTTGATATTACCTGCAACATTCACTGATCCGGTACCGTCTTCGGAGACGATATGAGAGCCCGCCATATTCAGGTCTCCACCGGTCTTAACATTCAGTTCGCCAGTGGTATGGATGCCCGATTGTTTTGCCGTCGTAGCGGAATCATAAGCTTCAGATCCTCCGCCAGCGTTAACTGCGGCTGTTGGAAGAACGCCTCCTTTGGTGGTGACGGCGACGCCTATTGAACCCCCCCAGTTCTTACGAGCGTTGTCGGTATGTTCAATATCTTGCTGCGAGATGACATTCATATCGCCTGCGACATCCACATCCGCCGTATTGGCTTCAATGTTCGCACCCGCCATTGACATGTCGCCACCGGTTTTAATTTTCACGTTGTCGGCGGTGATTTCACTGTTTGTATAGTGAGTCGAGTTTCCGGTTCCGTGCTCTTTGCTGCCACTGTAGTCAACGGAAGCTCCGCCGCTGATACCTGTGATATCAACGCCTACGCCCGCCGTAACTCCGCCGCTGTGCTGTTGGGTATCATCGACGTAGGTGGCAGTGGATTTGGCCGCGTTTATCTCTACATCGCCGCCTGCGTTGATTTCAACGCTGCTGGCATTCATATCAACACCGTTAAGGACGGTGTCCTTATTGGTGTTAATTGTGATGTTTTTAGCATCAACATGGCTGATGTTTTCTGTTGCCGAAGAGGACGTTGACGTTGATTTTGAGTGACTGCCGCTTATGCTTATTGAGCCTCCCGCCAGATCGTTCAGCGCCAGGTTTGAGGCATCACCCAGAATTTCTGCGGTAGTCGTGCCAGCATTGATATTTTCCCCATCGCTCCCTTTTTCAATCAGATTGCCTGTTTTATCAATGGTGTCGGCAATCGCACTGTGCGCTTCGCCGGTGATGCCAAAAGAGGTATCGGTATGATTCGAAGAGATTTTTTCTTCATCCAGATACTTCGTGCTGGCAACATCTTCTGCGTTAATTGCCAGAGAATCACCTGCACTAAGGTCGGCACCGCCAATATCTGCCGTTTTACCAGCATTGACAGAACCGGACTGACCAAAGTTAATCGAAGCATTCGTATTCTGCTTGCTGTCGATAACCGTATCGTCGGTTGTCGATTTAAACTGGAAGCCGAATCCCGCAGTGTCACTCATTGGCGCACGACCTGGTTTTTCACCGATGGCCGATGTTTTGGACTCATTACCTGCGCTTTCATAGTCGCCGGATGAGGTCGTCGTGGACGCGCCACTCATGCTCCCTTTACTGGTTTCAACGGACTGACCGCCACCATTAGCACCAGCATACATAACAAATTCGCGACTCTTGGTGTGTTCCTCAGAGTGCGAAACATCCTCTGATGTTTTGATCGTGACATTATTATCGGCGCTGATACTGCCGGTTTCAGCGTTGTAGGTACCGCCTTCCATAATGACATCGTTCTTCGCGTCAATGCTCATGTTACCGCCGGCGGTAACGTTGGCTCCAATAGCTTTGCCCGTTGTCGTCGACGTATCCGACATGGTGAAGTTCATGCCGTTTCTGACGTCGTTATCGATGACGCGCGTGGCGTCGATTTCATGCAGATCGTTAAAGGTCACATCACCGTCGGTGGCCTTCATATTCACATCTTTACCTGCGGTAATATCGGAGGCGTTCGAGGTGATGGATTTTGCCTCCATATTGATACTGCCGCCTGCGGTTACGCCATCGTCAAAGGCGTGAATGACCTGTTTGCCGCTCTCGTCATGGCCGACGCTGGCGGTCATGTTGATATCGCCCTGGGCTGCAGACATATTAACGTCGCCATCGGCTTTGATCGCCGCGCCGTTATTGTTGATATTTCCGCTGGTGCTGCTCATGTTAATGTCGCCGCCCGCGGATATACCGGAATTCATACCGTTGCTGATGTTATTGATATCGCCATCGGAGACCAGCGTCATATTACCGCCGGAAGAGATGGAACCATTGGCATTGTTGATGGTATCGGCGTCCACATTCATGTCGCCGCCTGCGTGAACGGTGGCTGTGCCGCCGTTCACCTCTCCGGTTTCCATCTCGTGCAGCGTTTCCGGACACAGGTAAACGACTGGTACCAGAACGTCCACGCCGTTCACGTTCTGGTTGACGTACCAGACGATGTCGGAATCCAGGTTGTTGCGCTGCTCATCAGTGAGCGGCTCGCCTACAACAAGACCCAGTTCGCTGTCTTTGGCCGCTACGCCGGCGTTATCCATCAGATACTGTACCAGCGCGTCGCCTTCCAGACCGTCACGGATGGCGAAGAAGCTACCGACAGAGCTGGAGATCTCACGGCGGATCAGTTCGGAGGTGAAGTAGTTATCCCCGATTACGTTAACAGGCTGTTGCGGATCATAACCCACCTGGTTGAAGAAATAGTCGGATCCGGTATAGCCACTCTGATCTATCATCGACGGACGCGTTTCAAAAATTGGGACGATGTTATTGTCTGGACCCGGATACGGTGTGCCGTTCTTAGCTGCTTCCGTAGTTTTCTTAAAGTCCGGGGAGACTTCAAACATGCCTGGAATGGAAACCATATCCTTGATGGTTGGCAGTGGGCTGATCCCCATAGCCAGCTCATCAATCTTCTTCGTGTTGACCTGCACATCATAACCGGCAATAACTGTATCCACGGTGTAATCACCCACGTCAATATTGCTGACGTCACCGTTACTCTTAATTACGCCTGCATCGGCGATGCCGTTATCGATCGTGCCGCCGTTCTGGGTAAATTTACCGCCCGCAGTAATTTCGCCTTTTTCTTCCGGCACAAAATACGTTTTATTATCTTTTAACGCGATGTTGTCATTCGACGTTTCGCTGGCCCAGATCTGACGCATCTTGTCATAGCTGTTGGTCTGCCAGGTTTCACCGAAGATGCTCGACATCATCTTATTAAAGAGAGTGGAATCATTCCCCGTCATCACCACGGCGTTATACCAAATCGCTTTTTCCGCATCGTTGTCGCCGCTTTTTTTCGCCGCAGAACCATTGCCGAATTCGAAATCCAGGAATTGATAAATTGTATCGAAGTACCAGGTTGTCGGGTTCCAGTCCCAGAAATGCCACGTGTAGTAAATACTCGCCTGATGATCTAACGGCAGTGTGAGGTAGTCATACATAGACATCTCACCGTATTCCGGTGAGTTGTAGATATTACCGGTGATGGTTATATCTTTCGCGGCCTGAATCAGTCCGCCCTTGTTAATGACATCATGGGTGTTGTAGATACCGCGCTGGTTGATATTGATATCGCCACCGGCGCTGATCTCCGCCAGGTTTTCCAACTGCAGCCCCGATGTGACTATGGGCATAGTCAGGGACACATTAGTCTTGGACTTGGTAGTGACGTGCTCGACCGTTTCATACCAGGCTGAAGCATTTTGGTAACCAGTAATCGAGATTTCATCACCGGAATAGCTGCTTTCGTTTCTGATGACCTCGGCGTCAAGATTGACATTCTGCTCGGAGCGAATGATACCGGCCTGGTTGAATATCTCTTGAGCAATGATCGACATATCACCCATACTCAACACGTTGCCGCCGACGCCGTTGGTAAAGGTGCCGTTGCGTGCCTCGAGATTCATGTCGCCCATCGTCCAGAGCAGGCTATTGGTGCTGTTAGTAATGTTGCTGGCGTTGATGCCCAGATCACCTGCGGAAACGATAGACATGTTATTAACGAAGTTACCGTCGGCATTAATGGACATATCGCCAATCGCTTCGACCTGGGCGTTGTTGGTGAAATCGCCGTGAGTCGTAATCGCCAGCGTACGTCCGGCGTTAATATCCTTGCTGTCACCGTCAAACGTCAGGCTGCTGTCGACCGTGAGTGCCATATCGCGCCCAGCTTCAATCACCCCCGCTTGATTATTCAGGCTGGCCAGCGTGAGGGTCATATCGCGATCGGCGTTGATAGAGGCGTTAACGTCGTTCTGCAGGTTTTTAGTCTCCATCTTGACGTCGTAGCCTGCAATGACTGCGTTATTGGTATTGGTGATATTGCCATTCTGCACGTTCAGGGCGGTCGTTTTGCCCCCCGCCAGCACGGCACCGCCGCTGTTGGCGAGGTTTTTCGTTACGTTCAGGGTCAGGTTGTTATCGGTAGAAACTATCGCCGCACCGTCCTGGTTGGTAACGTTATTCGCCGTAACGGTCACGTCGCCACCCGCCACTAGCGTGGAGGATTCGCCGTTAACCGTACCGCCGTTAGTTAGCGTATCGGCAGTAACGGTAAGGGCTCCGTCCACGGCCTGAATTACGCTGCCTGAGAAGTTGCTCACCACGCCAATGGCGTTTAGCACCGTATTCATTCCGGCAGTGATAACCGCCTGGTTGGAGTTTGTCAGCGCATTGATGTTCTCAATCGTCAGGTTGCGCAAAGCCATCAGCACGCTATCGCTACCTTCGTTAATGAGGTTTTTGATGTTGCGTACGATGAGATCGGTCCCTGCCTGAACGGTACCGCTATTATTGAGCGTATCACCATTCTGCACAGTGATACTGCCGTCACTCAGGATCACTGAATCGTTATTGAGTGTATTCACACCGTCCAGCGTCATGTTTCCGGACGCGAGGATAGCGGCGTCAGTTCCGTTGGTCAGCACGTTTACGTTGCTAACGTTAAGATCTTTTTCCGCCTGGAGTACTGCGCCATCAGTGTTGGTGAGAGTGGCGACGTTTTTAATGGCCATCTCCGCGCCGCTGACAAGGGCCGCGTTGTTTACGTTAGAAAGGGTGGTGATATCCATCATCGACAGCGCGCCGTCAGCTACGATCTGGGAAGCGTCGTTTTTCAGTGTGTTGAGATGGGAAAGGCTCAGGCTGTCGGTGCTGTAGATTGACGCGCCGTTAGTATTATTGAGCGTATCAATATTATTGAGCAGCAGGCTCGTAGCCTGAATATTAGAGGCATTGTTGGTCAGGGTTGCTGCACCGGAAAGGTCCATGACATCGGTAGCCAGTAGTACGGCACCGCCGGTGTTAGCAATGGAGGCCATATTGGTCAGGTTGACGTTTTTACCCTGTATCCAGCCCGCAGAATCGTTGGTTAAGGTGGTTGTATGCGCTCCGTCAAGCGATAGTGATTCTCCCGCCAGGATCTGACCGCCGTTAGTGTTTGCCAGTTCTTTGCTAACAGTGAGCGCCACATCGCCAGCCGCACTGACCGTTCCTCCGTTGTTGCTCAGTTTTGCCGTTTTGACCTGGACTTTTTGTTTCGCGTTCAGTGTGCCGCTGTTTTCCAGCGCCGCATCTGCGTCAGACGCCGTCACATAAACGTTGCGGCCTTCAATTTTTCCTTTGTTTTTAAGTGATTTGCCGTGTGCGTTGACGGTGACGTCTTGTTTATTGCTGATGATATCGCCGCTGTTATCTACGTCGCCATTCACCTCAAGCGTAATCGCCGCATCATCGCCGCTGAGGGTACCGCTATTGGTCAGGCTCGTGCTGGTAATTTGCAGAGCGCCTGCGTTTACCCCGACGATGCCACGGTTGTTCAGGGCACTGGCATTCATCACCAAACGTTTGTCGGCGAAGATCCGACCGTTGTTATCCAGATTGCCTACGTTAAGGGTTTGGTTGTTCGACGCGTAAAGAATGCCGTCATTCTTCATTGAACCCGAGGCGATAATCAGATCGCCCGTGGCGCTGACCGAACCGCTGTTGACGAACGTATCCTTCAACGTGAACTGTAGGGTGCCTTTCTTGGCCAGCATGGAGCCGCCGTTATTGGTCATACTGCCTGCATTAATCTGCACGTCGCCGCTATGGCTAACGACCTGAGCGTCAGAGACCAGTGAGGCGAAGGGGACTTCTTTGCCGTTGACCAACACCACGAAATCGCCGTTTTTCAGCGTGACGACGCCATCTGCGATAGGCGTACCGTTGGCGTCCAGCGCCTGCAGTTTCCCGCTCAGGGTATACTGACCCGCCACGTTAATCTCAATGGCAGGGACGGTGGTAGATGCAGTACTGTTGGTGACCAGTGAAGCGGCGTTTTGCACCAGCGAGCTAGCGTCAATGCGAATTTTGCCCGCTGTAGAGATCACGTCGTTATTAATAGTAGCGCCAGCCAGTGCGTTAACGATGACATCGTTCTTCGCCTGGACACCGGAACTGGATTTATTCAGGGTGATGTTCTTACCCGACAGCGAAATGTTTCTGTCACTAGACAGGTTGGCCAGCGAGATATCGCCGTCGGCGCTCACCTCCAAATCGCTGCTAGCGATAATCCCGCCCGCATGACGCACGCCCGCACCGGATTCAGTACTAATGAGCTGAATTTTGCCGCCGTACATTGAACCCAGTGCGCTACCGTCGATGGCTACAGAAGGGCCATTACCGTCACCTTTGCTGCGCACGGTGTGGCTACGGCTGGCGAGATCGTAATCGTTCTGGCCGGCCAACACTTTGATGTCGGCTTTACCAGCGATCTCGCCTTCAAGCTGCGCGCTGCGGCTTACGATATCAAAATAGCTCAGTCCATCGGTATTAATGCCCTGGCCGGTCAGCGTTACCGCACCTTTTTCGACCGCCAGCCGATAGGTGCCGTCATCATTTTCTTTTACCTTACCCGTACTCAGCGTCAGACTGTTGGCGTTAATGGTGGTTGCACCGTTAACGCTGATGCCATTTTCGTTGGCGATAATGATGTCGGCTTTTTTCCCAAAGACCTCCATCGTACCGTTAATATAGGAGGCTTTCGCGCCAGTTACTTCGCTGATGATAGCGCTGGCTTCGTGCTGCAGTTGGGCGTTTTTGATCGCATATCCACCGATTTTGGTGACGCCGTCCTGCATGCTGTTGTTAAATACCATTCCCTGCTTATCAACATTAAAATCACTGAATTTATTCAGGGAAATGCCTTTCGCGTTAGGATCGGCAATATTGACTACTGGCGTACCGTTGGCGGTCTGACCCATCGTAGGACCCTTCGACTGACTGGGATCCGGTGTGGTGGCCGCTTCAGCTGTTGGCGATAAAATGCTGGCTAGCGACAGATAAAGTGGGCAAAGACGTTTGTGCAAATTTCTGGCGGAAATTTTTTCGCCGAGTATTTTTTTGGTTTTCATTTTTTTCCCTTTATTTATTAGAAGTTAATTTCCGTTTTGTAATAAACCACTGCGTTGTCGACAGTATCCTCTTCCATGGAGTCTGGTTTCCTAACTGGCCACCCTGCCGTAATGGAGGACGAGAAATGGCTGCCCGTGGCTTTCACACCCACGGATGCGCCCATCATGAACTGGCGGTCACAGGTGTTTACGCCTTCAGGACAGTTATCTTTGGTCAGGCCGATGTCATAGCCAATAAAAGGAGTGAGCTGGGAAATACCCGCTAGCCCAATATCGAAGGGAAATTGCAGACTATTGGCGATCCACGCGCCGCTGTCGCTCATGACGTTGTCGTCTTTGAAGCCGCGTACCGTATATTCATCGCCAATGGTGACTTTCGCATCGCTCACTAATACATCCGGCGTGTACTGGAAGCCGCTGTTCAGTTCATAGGTCATGCCCAGCCTGCCGAACTTAAACAACGGACGTGTCCAGGAGGCAATCCCGTTGTACTTCAGATAGTCGACGTCGAAGCCCTCTAAATCTTTATCGTCGTTATGGGCTGAACCAAACCAGGGAACGGCAGCGGTCACGCTCAGGTCGCCATAAAACCAGCCTCCGCCCAGGGCACCGACGTAAGTCAGGCCTGACGCCAGCGAAGTGTAGGTTTTGGAACTAACATCAATCTGAGCGTTTTCAATGCCGTTATAGTTGTCGCGGCGTTCGACCTTCACCCAGGCGCTGGTTTTACCCGTAGCGCCACGTACCAGCATCCGGCTGACGCGCAGTGACGCGCGATCGGAGGTGCCGTCGGAATCGTAAATGCCGAATCCGCCATCTAACTCTTTTTCATATTCTGATTTGTAATAGCTGGCATCAAAAGCCCAGTAGCCCAGCGGCACGCTATAGCTAAAGGACCACGAGTCCTGCTTATCATTATTGTTTTTCAGGTCGTTCCAGGAGTAGTAGGCGTTAAATACGTCATTCACCCCAGCTATATTTTTGGCGGTAATGCTGCCGTAATACTGTTGCCATCCTTCGGCTTCGGTACCGGAGTTATTCAGACCCGCTGCAGCTTCAAGCGGAAAGGTGGATTGTTTCAGGAGATTCAGGTCTGAATAGCCGTTAATTACAGACGGCTCTACGCTAATATTATCTGCAGATGAGACGCGTAACAGGTTCTCGACCGTCTGGTCGATATCCTGCATATTGAGCACTTTACCTTTAGCAAAGGGGTAGGCGGAAAATAGTCTCGTCCGATCGCGGAAGCCAGGTTCCTGGCCATTAACCTTAAAATCGTTTATTTTCCCCCACAGCACGCGTAGCTTGAGCGTACCGCTTTTAATATTTCCGGGGTCAATACTTATTAAGGTGGTAGCATATCCACGGGAAATATAAAAATCCGTTAACTCTTTCACCAGGCTAAATATTTCGACTTTACCCAGCTCACGGTTCAGATAGCGCTGAATAATCTCTTCCCGCTGCGGAGAGTTGTCAAAAAGGGTGTCATCAAGCACCTCAATGTGACTGATAGTAAACTTCCACGTAGAATCGGCCGGCAGCCCGGATGATGTATCCTCGCCGCGCATCGCACGCTGTTGCTGCAGTAGCGCCTCCGTTCTTTTGGCTTCTTCAATCAAATACTGATTGCTTTGACGTTCTAAACGGTCCAGTTCCTGTTTGCTCTGCATCGATGGCAGCGTGGCGGCATGCGCCACTTGCAACAACGGTAATAAGTAAATGATTTTTTTATAATATGAAACACAACGCATTTCTCTCTCCCTGAGTGTTAATTGATTACCATTGTGTATTGAATAGCGCCGACAACCTGCCCGGGGGTGAGATCGGTCCGACGATTGACATCCCCGGTAACATATATTTGCGCCTGATAGGTTTTAATTAAGGTGGGGTTGGCTGAATATGTCAGCGGGGTGTCAATCTTCAGCGGGTTGGAATAAGATCCCTTCTCGTAAAGACGAATTAAAAAGTTTTTTGCATAACCCTCACCGCTTTCCACACCGATAACCCCTGTTAACGCGCCAAGGGGAGTTTTATTCATCGAGGTAAAGGTCAGAGTAATCGACGAATCAGACGGACAGCCAACGGTGATAGAGAACTCTTTTTTATCCCCCTGTTTCGATTCATTGTTCTGAAAATCAGCAATGCTGTAGGTTCCCAGATCGACGTTAACTGCAGAGGAATAAATAGAGCAAGATCGCGTGATAACCTTAATGGCGGTATTAAAGTTAATGGCCAGAATAGGCAGTTTTTCGCTGGTATCTACAGTAGGAATAACGGAGGCTTCCGCTATGGCACCCGCCGGAATATAGCTTTCCCCTGGGTTAAGCGCCCCAGTCTGCACAAACTCCACCAGCACGGTACTGTTTTTGACTGAACAGCCTGTTGAACAAGTCACCGGAGAGCCGGAATTACCGGGCAGCCATGATGACGTTCCCTGTGAAGGCCAGCGCATGCGAATACCGATGCCAGGAATTTCCGTGCCGTAGACGTGATCGATCTGTGATGTGATATAGCTTCGCGTATAGCTGGAATGCCAACTGGACTGCGTGGATGCGTCGCAATTATAGCTAACATTCGGAACCTGGTAGGTTTTACTCCACAATACGGTGCCGGTAACCCCTTTTTCAGCCGGATTTAGGGTAATGTTATCAGCAATATTTAGCGTGGCTAACGGAGAGGTTAGCGTACAGTGGGCCGCCCAGGCGTTATTTCCTGTCAGGGAAATAAATGCAGCGAACAAGACAAACAGTGCTGCCGTAAAGGTCCGTTTCATGATTTTATCTCATTGATAGTACAGATTATTTCTGCAGCTTTTAAGGCGTCCTCGGCTGTCTCTTTATCTACAGCTTTTGGCTTCTTATAGTGAGCACGGCATTGCACCGGCTTTTTATCCTTTTTCCACTGCACAGTGAGGGCGTTTTGACCCTCTTTGAGCGACACCATTGCCAGACCATTTTGTCCTACCATGCCAACGGCAGTATTGGACTCGTCAAGCACCGATGCACCGAAAGGAATAAGAGTCCCGGAAGGCAGTATGAAGCGGACGAAACTTTGGCTCTGCGCCAGGGTATCCATCTTGATCAATACCGCGGCACCGGAGGTTGGAACGATGGTTCTACGGGTATCGTCTACCTCAACGTTCATTGCCGTGCCTTTAGGGTCGGCATAGATCTCGTTGTATTTATAAGGCACTAAATAGCTGACGATGGCGTAGCCGTTATCTTTGATTACCGCATTTGCGTCTGGATAAATTCGCGATCCTTCAGCTCCTTTCGCTTCAACAATGCCAATGGTGTCCGCCAGGGTAGGGACAAAGTTCACGCCACCCTCGTGCAATACCATTCCGCCGTTCATGTTGAGGCCACCCATGAAGCTGTCCCGAGACTGGCTGTAGGTCACGCCGCCGGAGGCACTTTCGCCGGTGTAAGAAAGGTTCATGCCGAAGTTAGTATCCGGGGTGTTGGTCTGGCTAAAGTAGCCACCAAAGCCAAACTGAGAGCGCTCGCCTGCAGAACCATTTAATGAGGTGCGGAAGCTGGCTTCGTCACTGTTATAGCTAAAGTTAGCGCCCAGCCGAGCCTGTTTTTCATAGTGATGGCCTATCGGCATACTCATGTTTAAATAGAGCGTGTTTTCATGGCTGCCGTCGTCATTGTTGGTGCGACCGAGCGAAATCCCCCAAGTGGAAACTCCAAACTGGTTGTTATAGCCCACAACGTAGTTCGACTTTTCGTTATGCCCTCGCTCTTCGTTCCAGACGTTGCCCACAAACCCGCTAAGGTAAAAACTGCCCCAGCCATCGGGAAGCGTCTGGTTAATATTGGCTTCCAGGCGCTCGCGATAGCGTTCTGGAAAATAGTCGTTGTCGTCTGATTCAATCGAACGCTTAAGGCTCACCGCATCGTTCAGAGAGTAGAAATTGGCGCTGGAATAGCGATACCCAATCAGGCTGAAGTTTGTGCCCGTCGTCGGTAACGTTTTTGCCAAACTGATACGCAGGCTCATATCGCAGAATGTGCCGCAGTCTTGACTCTCAGGCTGACCATCGAAGTGGGTAAACGAACGGGTAACGTCAATACCCAACGCTCCCAGGCTAGTATTAATAGCGAAACCGGCCATCAGTGCGGCGTAGTCGCCCTCAAAGGCGCTCTGACCGCCCATATAACCGGTAAAATTGTTGAACAGGCCGTACTGCAGCGTTCCTTCAATCACCTGAGGATCTTCCTGAAGCCAGGTGTCGCGGATTTCGCCCGCCGCCAGGGAGTAGCGGTAATAGCCTTCACGCAACAACTGCGGCACGCTGGAATAGGGCACCACAAAATGCGACTCTTTGCCGTCGGTTTCTTTTACCGTGACTTCCAAATCGCCGTTGTAGCCGGTGGCATAGAGATCGCTGATGGCGAACTCGCCTGGTGGAACCACTTTTTCATAAAGGGTATTACCCGCCTGCTTGATGGTCACGGTTGCGTTACTGTTGGCAACACCACGGACGATGGGAGCATAGTTACGCACCGAGTCAGGAAGCATCCGATCGTCAGTGGCAAGGCGCACACCGCGCACTGCGGTGGTTTCAAAAAAATCACCGCTGGTATTGAGATCGCCTACTACTATCTGGGACTGCAGTGGGGCAATCGCTCGCTCGGCATAGGCTTGAATGTGCTGTATGCCGGAGTTATCCGTGTCGCTGCCCGTAGCCAGACTATCGTAGGTAGTAAAACGCCATGCCCCCAACGCAAGGGTGTTATGCAGGTTGCTGAAAATATAGTTCGAGTTGTCCTGGGCTGAACGGTAGCGTGAGCTACTTGCGCTCAGTGTATAGGAAGACATCAGCGCCGGAACGCCCTCATCCCATAATTCCGGACTGACATAGCCTACGGGAGTATTAAGCAGCATCGCCTGTGGAATCGTGACGTTAAGCTGCTCTTCATCCTGATCGTAATTTACCGTTGCCCCTTTAATTATCTCAGGAAGAATGATGCACTTTGACGATTTCCAGTCTGGGGGAAGCTTTGATGTATTTACATCAAAGCGGATGATCATTTCTGGCGTCATGCAGGCGTTGAAACCTTGCTTATTTTTGGCGGTAATAAACGTAACCGACCAGGTATCGACGAGTTGCCGGTTGCTATAAACCTCAAGTTTATACTCGCCTGGCTGTATTTTTGCAGCACCGTCAAATTGTGACAGATCGATCCCGCTATCGTAATAACTCATAAAGCCATGCGAAAAACTGATGGTTTTATTTTCGTTCTGAGCGTGAGCGATTGAGGAGGCAGTTAGCACTAACGTAAAAACGCTACTGACAGCCAGCCGTCTGCAGGTGTGTTTATTAAACATAAGCATTATACCGTCCTGGTCAATATTCCTGATGGTTCTTAGAAGTTATGCGTTCGCTTAATATAAGCACCAAGGTCGGTGATATAATTATATTTGAATATGCCTTTTCCCTGTATGGCGTTAACCTGCGGGAAGTGATAAACCAACATGCTATACGGTGCTATCATCTGTCCGTCGATCATGACATCATTACCTTTAGCATCCGTTAGCCATACGTTAGACATGCTTACGTAGAAAGGGGATTTATTGGTGCCAATAACATCATATCCTTTCGCTGCTTTTTGCAGTTGCCACGTTAATTCATCTGCCGCTTGCATTGGATTACCTTTTAAACCTGCCGGGCGGTAGAAAAATTTAATGAGTGTTCTGAACGCCATTTTTAGCTGGTTTTTGTTCATGTCCTCTGGTGTTTCTGGCGGAATATCCAGTACGTTGAGCCACAGTACCGTTTCACGATCTTTAGGGTATTTTGCTGGCGCTTCAGCCGTCTGGAATATGCGGAAAACTTTACCTTTCTGCGCATTGATGCGCGCAGCAGGTGGGTTGATAAAGAACGGCAACTGCTCTTTTTCTACACCATCGGTTTTATCGGTGCTGGAGAGCCACATCTGTACTAACTCCGGCGTTTTACCGATGTTGTTAATACGCACAGTTTGTTCCTGCTCGTTGGCATTAAACGCCACGCGGGTAGACAAAATTTGAACTGTCGCACTGGCTGCAAAAGAAAAGGCCAGTGTAAAAAACAGAGCACAAGTTTTAAGAGATATCTTTAACATCTGGCCTAATCCTTTAGAAAATTACTAAGCGGGACAATCGTCAATAATTACTGGTATTTAATGGAGTAAATGACGTCGGTGGAAACCTGGCCTGCAGTTGATGCACCGCCAACGGCGACATATTGTGCCCAGTAATCAAAGCGAGCCGTATTTCCGGTAACGGTTACAGTTTTCGCATTATCGTTGGCGGTATTCAGGTTCAGAATCGCTTTATTAGAGTCGAGTAAGCCAACCTGAACTTTATCTGCACCACCACTGTCTTTAGCGACGGTGTTTTTTAAATTACCGGTAGTGGTATCAATATTGGTACTTTGTGCCAGTTCAAAGAAAACGCTGGCAATCTTACCGTCGGTGCAGTTCGCGCCACTTAACGTAATATGGAATGGAGTATCACCTGCACGTTGCCCGTCCGCCGCCAGCGCGGTAGTACTGATAGAAGGTAAATGTACGGTGAAATCAGGAGAAGTGGATTCACCTTGTGCGTCACCACCTGTAATCGTACAGGTAGCATCGCTAATTGTTCCTTCAAAGGTAATTTTCCCATCATCAGCAGCCGCTGCGGCACCGACGCAGGAAAGCACGGTCATTAATAAAGCCTTGTTCAACTTGTTCATATAAAAATACCCATGTAAAATCTTGGAAATTGAATTATATATATCCTATATTTCAAAGGCTATGCACTGGTCATAAATATAATCTTAAAATTAAACATATATTTAATTTATGTATGGCTGCTGTAATAAAAGCAGGAGGGGAAGATTGGAAGGAATATTATAATTTTATTAAATAATATTCTTTATATGAATTTATTGGGCGATAAAATCAGGAAGCTGAGTTGATTTCTCTTTTCTCCCTCTGGCTTGAATCTTCATCTGACAGACGCTAGCATTAGAGCCAATCTAGCAGGAACATCAATCCCTTCCTCGTCGGGCTTAACGACGCGGGAGGGATTTTTTTTCATCTGTTTTTACCACTTCGATTTTACAAGAGGTCAGCACATGAGCACCTTAGGTCATCAATACGACAACTCTCTGGTTTCTAACGCCTTTGGTTTTTTGCGTCTGCCGATGAATTTCATGCCCTACGACAGCGACGCCGATTGGGTGATTACCGGCGTACCGTTTGATATGGCAACGTCCGGTCGTGCTGGCGGCCGTCATGGTCCGGCGGCGATCCGTCAGGTATCCACCAACCTGGCGTGGGAGCACAACCGTTTCCCGTGGAACTTCGATATGCGCGAGCGTCTGAACGTCGTGGACTGCGGCGATCTGGTTTATGCGTTCGGTGACGCGCGTGAAATGAGTGAAAAACTGCAGGCACACGCAGAGAAACTCCTTTCTGCGGGTAAGCGCATGCTCTCCTTTGGTGGCGACCACTTCGTCACGCTGCCGCTGCTGCGCGCGCACGCTAAGCACTTTGGTAAAATGGCGTTGGTGCATTTTGATGCCCACACCGATACCTACGCTAACGGCTGCGAATTCGACCACGGCACCATGTTCTATACTGCGCCGAACGAAGGGCTGATCGACCCGAACCACTCTGTGCAGATCGGTATCCGTACCGAGTTCGACAAAGACAATGGCTTTACCGTACTGGATGCCTGCCAGGTGAACGATCGCAGCGTGGACGACATCATCGCTCAGGTTAAGCAGATCGTCGGTGATATGCCGGTGTACCTGACCTTTGATATCGATTGCCTGGATCCGGCGTTCGCTCCGGGGACCGGCACGCCGGTGATCGGCGGCCTGACTTCCGATCGTGCGATCAAGCTGGTACGTGGTCTGAAGGATCTGAATATCGTGGGTATGGACGTGGTGGAAGTGGCGCCGGCTTACGATCAGTCTGAGATCACCGCGCTGGCGGCGGCGACGTTAGCATTGGAAATGCTGTATATTCAGGCGGCGAAGAAAGGCGAATAGTAGTCGGACTATTTTACTCGTCATTTTGGGTCCGGGCAGTGCTCGCCATCCTCACGTACTACGTGTACGCTCCGGTGGCTGTGCGCTGGCCGGGCCCAAACTGACTTCGCCAATTACGTCCGATAATGGGATGAAATCTGTAGGCCGGATAAGGCATTCACGCCGCCATCCGGCACTGTTTGAAGATTACTTAATTCCGTCCGCGCTCATGCGATCGCGAATATGTTGCGCACGTTCGGCGGATGCCGGGTGATCGTCAAACATGGAGCTTTGACGTCCGGCTTCCAGTTTTGCCAGTTTCTCAAAGCTGGTGGCTAAGCCTGCCGGATTGATCCCACGTTTGCGCAACAAATCATACGAGTAATCATCCGCTTCAGATTCCTGACGCTGGGAGAACTGTGAGTTCACCAGTTTCTCGCCAAGATCGCCCAATTGCGACTGCGACAGGCTGCCGACAATGCCGCCAGCGGAGGCCGCCGCTGCACGCACCGCGTTCGTGCCCAGCGCAACCTGCATGCCTTTTTTCACGTGACCCAACGCGACGTGGCCCATTTCGTGGCCGATCACTGCTTCGACTTCGTTATCCGTCATCATATCCATCAGGCCGCTGTATACGCGGATACAGCCGTTCGCCATGGCAAAAGCATTCACGTCTTTCGCCATATAGACTTTGTAGTTCACCGGCTGGCCGTTAATGTTATCGCCAAGGGCGGAGGCGATTTTGCCAAGACGCGTTGCATACTCGCTGCCAGCCGGGGCGATGGTAGCTTTGCTGTCCATATCATTACAGGCCTGATCGCTCAGCGCTTTCACCTGAGCATCGCTCAGGCTGTAGGCCTGAAAAGCCTCTGCGCCAGAGGAAAGCAGTCCGTTTGAGTCCATGTTCTGGCAGCCGGTCAATGCCGTCGCCATGCTCGTAGCAAGCAGTAAAGCGCGAATTTTCATTTTTTCTCTTCCGCACAAAGTCAGGATTATTCTAAAAAATGCGTCGTTTGCAGGTAAACCGACGCTCAGCATAAGTATAAAGAAAAGAACAATAAGCGGGCGAGAAGATTGCGCAACATGCGTGCATGATCCAGAGATTTCTGAAGCGGTAAAAGGATGCTCCATGTACATGACACGCGGCTTGGGTTACATTGTTGGCACTTTTTTCCGGCGTAGCCCAAAACGCGCTGTCGTCAAGTCGTTTAGGGCGTGGCCTTCATTATCCGATCTGGAGTCAAAATGTCCTCACGTAAAGAGCTTGCCAATGCTATTCGTGCGCTGAGCATGGACGCAGTACAGAAAGCCAAATCCGGTCACCCGGGTGCCCCGATGGGTATGGCTGACATTGCCGAAGTCCTGTGGCGTGATTTCCTGAACCACAACCCGACTAACCCGTCCTGGGCTGACCGTGACCGCTTCGTGCTGTCTAACGGCCACGGCTCCATGCTGATTTATAGCCTGCTGCACCTCACCGGTTATGACCTGCCGATGTCCGAGCTGCAGAACTTCCGTCAGTTGCATTCCAAAACCCCGGGTCACCCGGAAGTGGGTTACACCGCGGGTGTTGAAACCACGACCGGTCCTCTGGGTCAGGGTATTGCGAACGCAGTCGGTATGGCTATCGCTGAAAAAACGCTGGCGGCGCAGTTTAACCGCCCAGGTCACGACATTGTTGACCACTTCACCTACGCTTTCATGGGCGACGGCTGCATGATGGAAGGTATCTCTCACGAGGTATGTTCTCTGGCCGGTACGCTGAAGCTGGGCAAACTGGTTGCGTTCTACGATGACAACGGTATCTCTATCGATGGTCACGTTGAAGGCTGGTTCACCGATGACACCGCTAAGCGTTTCGAAGCCTACGGCTGGCACGTGGTTCGTGGCGTTAATGGTCACGATGCTGACGCTATTAAACGCGCAGTTGAAGAAGCGCGCGCAGTAACCGACAAACCGTCTCTGCTGATGTGCAAAACCATTATCGGTTTCGGTTCCCCGAACAAAGCGGGTACCCACGACTCTCACGGTGCGCCGCTGGGCGATGCTGAAATCGCACTGACCCGCGAACAGCTGGGCTGGAAATACGCGCCGTTCGAAATCCCGTCTGAAATCTATGCTCAGTGGGATGCGAAAGAAGCAGGCCAGGCAAAAGAAGCGGCGTGGAACGAGAAGTTCGCTGCATATGCGAAAGCCTTCCCGCAGGAAGCGGCTGAATTCACCCGTCGTATGAAAGGTGACATGCCGGCTGATTTCGACGCGAAAGCGAACGAGTTCATTGCTAAGCTGCAGGCGAACCCATCCAAGATCGCCAGCCGTAAAGCGTCTCAGAACGCGATTGAAGCGTTCGGTCCTCTGCTGCCGGAATTCCTTGGCGGCTCCGCAGATCTCGCGCCTTCTAACCTGACTCTGTGGTCTGGTTCTAAAGCGATCAACGAAGATACCGCCGGTAACTACATCCATTACGGTGTACGTGAATTCGGTATGACCGCCATCGCTAACGGTATCTCCCTGCACGGTGGTTTCCTGCCGTACACCTCTACCTTCCTGATGTTCGTAGAATATGCCCGTAACGCGGTGCGTATGGCTGCGCTGATGAAACAGCGTCAGGTGATGGTCTACACCCACGACTCCATCGGTCTGGGCGAAGACGGCCCGACTCACCAGCCGGTAGAGCAGGTTGCTTCCCTGCGCGTGACGCCGAACATGAGCACATGGCGTCCGTGTGACCAGGTTGAATCCGCTGTGGCGTGGAAATATGGCGTTGAGCGTCAGGACGGCCCGACCGCGCTGATCCTCTCCCGACAGAACCTGGCACAGCAGGAACGTACCGAAGAGCAGCTGGCGAACATCGCTCGCGGCGGCTACGTGCTGAAAGATTGCGCTGGCCAGCCAGAACTGATCTTCATCGCGACCGGTTCTGAAGTTGAACTGGCTGTGGCTGCATGGGACAAACTGACTGCTGAAGGCGTGAAGGCGCGCGTGGTTTCCATGCCGTCTACCGACGCATTCGACAAACAGGATGCCGCTTACCGTGAATCCGTACTGCCGAAAGCGGTCTCCGCTCGCGTTGCAGTGGAAGCGGGTATCGCTGACTACTGGTTCAAATACGTGGGCCTGAACGGCGCTATCGTTGGTATGACTACCTTCGGTGAATCTGCTCCGGCAGAGCTGCTGTTTGAAGAGTTCGGCTTCACCGTCGACAACGTTGTCGCGAAAGCAAAAGAACTGCTGTAATTACGGTTACAGATGAAAATGGGTCGCTTAGGCGGCCCGTTTTTTTAGCAAGACCATATTTATTTTTGTCTGCGCAACGCTTAATTGTAGATCGCTGTCACAAATGTGATATTTAGTGATGTTATAACTATGTGGAGCAAGTCTCATTATTACTGTTGCTTTTTATTTATCTCTCAATAACGTTTTGTTTTTAAAGGGTTCATAAAAACGCAGTTGGCACTGCATGTCTTTTCTCCCTCGATTGATTTCGTTTTGCCGCACGAGTATTTTATTTTTAACGCTAACTCGTACCCTAAAAATAAAATAAGGAAAATGTATGCGGCTAATTGATTACTTTCCAGAGTCATCTATCTCAATAAAAAATTCAGCAAGGAACTGGCAAGAGGCAATAGATTTTTCTATGTCATCTTTGCTGGCTAACCATTATGTTAATTCGGATTATATTCAGGCCATTAAGGAGTCAACAATCAGCAATGGCCCTTATTATATTTTGGCACCTGGCGTTGCGATGCCGCACGCTCGACCAGAATGCGGTGCGTTAAAAACCGGGATGTCATTAACACTTCTCAAACAGGAAGTAAAATTTTCCGAAGATGATGAAGGTATTAGATTATTAATCGGATTATCGGCAGCAAATGCTGACTCACATATTGGCGCTATCCAGGCCTTAAGCGAATTATTATGTGAAGAGGATGCATTAACCGCTTTATTAACGGCTAAATCAGAAAAGCAACTGGCGGATATTATCGCCCACGCATAATTCACAGCCTCCTTTCAGGACATTATTATGGAAAACAAGTCTGCTCGTGCCAAAGTCCAGGCTTTTGGTGGGTTTTTGACTGCGATGGTCATTCCCAACATCGGTGCTTTTATTGCCTGGGGTTTTATAACTGCATTGTTTATTCCTACCGGTTGGATGCCGAACGAGCATTTCGCCAAAATTGTCGGTCCGATGATTACCTATTTGCTACCCGTCATGATTGGCTCCACTGGGGGACATTTGGTGGGCGGGAAACGTGGCGCAGTTATGGGCGGGATTGGTTCTATCGGCGTGATAGTGGGCGCTGATATCCCGATGTTCCTTGGCGCTATGGTGATGGGGCCGCTTGGCGGCTGGGTGATTAAGCATATCGATCGTCTGCTGGAAAAACGCATTCCTGCAGGTTTCGAGATGGTTATCAATAACTTCTCCCTTGGTATTGCGGGAATGCTCTTATGCTTGCTGGGGTTTGAAGTCATTGGCCCGGCGGTTCTCGTGGCTAATAATTTTGTGAAGGAGTGTATTGAAGCGTTGGTTCATGCGGGTTATCTGCCGTTGTTATCCGTGATTAACGAGCCTGCGAAAATCCTCTTTCTGAACAATGCCATCGATCAGGGCGTGTATTATCCGCTCGGAATGCAACAAGCTTCAGAAACGGGAAAATCGATATTTTTCATGGTGGCCTCCAACCCAGGGCCGGGATTGGGTTTGCTACTTGGCTTTGCCATCTTTGGTAAAGGGATGAGTAAAAAATCTGCGCCAGGGGCCATGATTATCCACTTCCTGGGGGGGATTCATGAACTGTATTTCCCATATGTCCTGATGAAACCTCTGACCTTGATTGCCATGATCGCTGGGGGAATGACGGGGACGTGGATATTCCATCTGCTGGACGGTGGGTTGGTTGCAGGACCGAGCCCAGGATCAATATTCGCTTACCTGGCATTAACGCCAAAAGGTTCTTTCCTCGCGACTATTGCAGGCGTCACGGCGGGCACGATTGTCACCTTTGTTATCACTTCTTTAATCCTGAAAATGGAAAAGAACGTCGCAACAGAAAGTGAAGATGACTTCGCTGAATCTGCCAGAACCGTCAAGGCAATGAAGCAGGAAGGTAAATTCTCTTATAAAAATATAAAGCGTGTCGCTTTTGTTTGTGATGCTGGAATGGGATCCAGCGCTATGGGAGCAACCACATTCCGTAAACGTCTGGAAAAAGCGGGATTGAATATTAATGTGGCGCATTATGCCATCGAAAACGTTCCACAAGATGCCGATATTATTGTCACCCATGCCAGTCTTGAAGGTCGTGTTAAACGCGTAAGTGAAAAACCATTAGTGCTGATAAAGAACTATCTTGGTGACCCGCTGTTAGACGATTTATTTAAACGCATTACTGCGAACTAACCTTCTTTTTTTGGAGTGAATATGAAAACGAAAGTCGCTGCCATATACGGCAAGCAGGATATTCGTATCCGTGAATTTGAACTGCCTGCAATTACAGATAATGAATTGTTAGTAAGCGTAATATCCGATAGCGTTTGTTTATCAACCTGGAAAGCGGCTGCATTGGGTAGCGATCATAAACGTGTGCCAGATGACCTGGAAAATCATCCGGTTATTACCGGCCATGAGTGCGCAGGTATCATCGTTGAAGTTGGGAAAAACCTGACGGATAAATATAAAAAAGGTCAGCGTTTTGTTTTGCAACCCGCGATGGGCTTGCCAAGCGGATATTCAGCGGGGTACAGCTATGAATATTTTGGTGGTAATGCTACCTACATGATTATTCCTGAGGTGGCGATTAATCTGGGCTGTGTTTTACCGTACCACGGTTCTTATTTTGCCGCAGCGTCCCTGGCGGAGCCGATGTGTTGCATCATTGGCGCTTACAACGCGAACTATCACACCACGCCTTACGTGTATGAGCATCGTATGGGGATTAAGCCGGGAGGCAGCATTGCGCTTCTGGCCTGCGCCGGGCCGATGGGGATTGGCGCTATAGATTATGCCATTAACGGCAATATTCAGCCGTCACGCGTGGTGGTCGTGGATATCGACGAAGCGCGACTGACACAGGCTAAAAAATTGTTGCCGGTTGAGTTAGCGGCAGAAAAGGGAATTGAGCTTATCTATGTGAACACTACCGGCATGGATTCCCCCACAGCGATGTTACGCGCGCTAACCGACGATGCGGGTTTTGATGATGTCTTTGTGTATGCGGCTGTGCCAGCTGTGGTTGAAATGGCAGATGATCTCCTCGCGGAAGATGGTTGTCTGAACTTCTTTGCCGGCCCGACTGACAGCAACTTCAAAGTGCCGTTTAATTTTTACAACGTTCACTATAACAGTACCCACGTTGTCGGAACGTCCGGCGGTTCAACGGATGATATGAAAGAGGCTATTGCGCTCAGTGCAACCGGTCAACTACAGCCCTCGTTTATGGTGACGCATATTGGCGGGCTGGATGCAGTGCCCGACACAGTATTGAATTTACCTACGATCCCTGGAGGTAAAAAGCTGATTTATAACGGTGTGACGATGCCGCTCACTGCCATAACGGATTTTGCAGAGAAAGGGAAAACCGATCCGCTGTTCAAAGAGCTGGCAAGGCTGGTGGAAAAAACGCACGGTATCTGGAATGAAGATGCGGAAAAATACCTGTTGGCGCAATTTGGCGTGGATGTTGGGGAGGCGGCGATATGATGTCGTTGGCATGGCAGCTATTTCGCATTACTGAGCAGGCCGCGCTGGCGGCCTGGCCGCAAACCGGGTGCGGTGATAAAAACAAGATTGATGGCCTGGCCGTGACGGCAATGCGGGAAGCATTGAACAGCGTTGCCATTCGTGGGCGAATCGTTATTGGCGAAGGCGAAATTGATCGCGCCCCGATGTTGTGGATTGGTGAGGAAGTGGGAAATGGCGCCGGACCAGAGGTGGATATCGCCGTCGATCCCATTGAAGGCACCCGAATGGTGGCGATGGGGCAAAGCAATGCGCTGGCGGTCATGGCGTTTGCTCCCCGCGGTAGTTTGTTACACGCTCCTGATATGTATATGAAAAAACTGGTTGTTAATCGGTTTGCAAAAGGGGCGATTAATCTGGCGCTGCCGTTGGCAGACAATCTGCATAATGTGGCAGCGGCGTTGGGCAAACCGCTGGAACGACTGCGTATGGTGACGCTGGATAAACCACGCCTTCAACCGGCGATTGCCGAGGCGACACGACTTGGCGTCAAGGTCTTTGCGCTGCCCGATGGTGATGTGGCTGCCAGCGTGCTGGCCTGTATGCAAGAGAATCCCTATGACCTGATGTACACCATCGGCGGGGCACCTGAAGGCGTTATTTCTGCCTGTGCGGTTAAAGCGCTGGGGGGCGATATGCAGGCTGAGTTAATCGATTTTTGCGAAGCGAAAGGGGATGGCGCCGATAATCGTCTGATTGCGGCACAGGAACGTCAGCGCTGCGCGGAGATGGGCGTTGAGGTCAACCGTATCTATGCGCTCGACGAACTGGTAGGGGGAAATAAGATCCTTTTCAGCGCGACGGGTGTCACGGGTGGCGATCTTGTTAAAGGGATCCAACAGGTTGCGAATGGTGTGCGCACGCAAACTTTACTGATCGGCGGCGCGGATCGAACGTGTAATATAATAGACTCTCTGCATTCATGGTGATTTATCGAGAAACGAATGACGACGCTGACAGAAGACGATGTGCTTGAGCAACTGGATGCTCAAAATAATTTACTCTCGTTTATGACGACGGCACATAACATTTTGCTCCAGGGCATTAAGCGCTTTCTACCGTCGCTGTTCGTCAATAACGATGAAGAGATCGTGGAATATGCAGTGAAGCCGTTACTCGCCCAGAGTGGGCCGCTTGACGATATCGACGTTGCGTTACGTTTGATTTATGCGCTGGGTAAAATGGATAAGTGGCTTTATGCCGACATTACCCATTTTTCTCAGTTTTATCAGTATCTGAACGAGCAGGATAACATTCCCAGTTTTGCCGATGACATTACCTGGGATTTTGTCAGCAACGTGAACAGTATCACCCGCAACGCGACACTCTATGGTGCGCTGGAGTCGATGAAATTTGCCGACTTTGCTGCGTGGTCTGAAGTGCGTTTTAGCGCAATGGTCAAGACGGCAATGACGCTGGCAGTGACGGCGATTTTAAAGGAATTGACGCCGTGAAAATCGAACTAACGGTGAATGGGCTACAGGTTGAAGCACATTACCTTGATGATGAGATAAAGAACGTTCACAAACCGATATTACAGCAACTGGCCAAACTACATTCCACTAATCCGCAGCGACGAACGATTGTTTTTCTCAGCGCGCCGCCGGGAACGGGAAAATCGACGCTGACCACCTTCTGGGAATATCTCTCCCGTCAGGAGCCTGGTCTGCCGGAGATCCAGACGCTGCCAATGGATGGCTTCCATCACTACAATGCCTGGCTGGATGCCCATAACCTGCGGGCATACAAAGGGGCGCCGGAAACCTTTGATGTGGAGAAAATTGCACGGAATTTGCAGCAAATAAGAGACGGGGAAGGTTCCTGGCCGCAGTATGACCGGCAAAAGCACGATCCGGTCGAAGACGCCATACAAGTGACTGCGCCGATTGTCATTGTGGAAGGAAACTGGTTATTGCGTGATGATCAAAGATGGCGGGCGTTAGCTGAATTTTGCGATTACTCGCTGTTTATTCGTGCTCCAGCCAATGCGCTTCGTACACGACTGGTAGGCCGTAAACTGGCTGGCGGACTCTCGCAAGCTGACGCTGAGGCGTTTTATGAGCGTACCGACGGACCGAATGTTCGTCGGGTACTGGAGGGGAGCCGACCAGCCGACTTTATGCTGGAGATGACGGTCGATGGTGAATATCGGATTGCGTGAGATTTTTGTTGTGTAACTTTACCACACGCGAGAAATGGCGCTGCGTAAACGCAGCGTCATGACCGATCGCCACAACGCTTGCGCCACGCGCACGGCATACCGCCAGCCAGTGCGCATCAAAATCCCAGCTGGGCTCATCCAGCAGCAATTATATATAATGTCCGTATATTATTCGCACTCAATTAATATGTTTTATTTTTTTTGTTTTTATTAATATTGTGAATGCCTTTTGGTAATTTACTAAAATATCTACATTGGTTTTTAATGATGTGTTTTGTTACTCTCGATTAAGTTGTTCACTAGTAATATATTTTCATTAACATCATCAATAAACCAATAAGGATATTGTATGAAATTATCACCATCAATAATTGCGATGGCGGTGTCGGCATGTTTTCTCTCTACAAATGCGCTGGCGGCGTTAACTGCAAATGACGATACCAATAAGATTGAGGGCACGTATAATAATGCTCTAATGCGATCAACCGATAATGGCGAAAGTTGGCTGGAACTCGTAGCGAGTGATGGCACTAGCGCAGGAACAAATAACGACTTCCCGGGCACCGAAACGGTGGTTGTCGCCAATAAACTTGCCGATGTTATAGCCACGCCGCTGTATGATGCAACGCAGAGTTATGGCACACCGAATACTAAAGTGCGTTATAACGGCTATTACTGGACCAACCAATGGTGGGCGAACCCAGGGGAAATACCCGGCAGTAATGCAGTATGGTTAAAAGGTGCAGCGACCAATCTGGAAGCCAATGTCATCGCCTCCTACAACTTTACCCCGTGGCAGGGTCAGCAAGCGGATGATTATCAGAAGCAGCAAAAAGAAAACGTGTCTAAACAGTCAAGAATTTATGGTTACTTCCCTGAATGGGGTGTCTATGCTGCGCATAATTATTTTACACCAGATAAAATCGCCTGGGATCAGTTGACACATATTAGCTATGCTTTTGGCGTGGTAAAAGATGGTGTGGTGATTACTCATGACACAGAGAAAGGCCCGACGCTGATGAAAGAAATTGCTACCGCCAGCAAACAGGCCGGTGTGAAGAATATTCTTTCGGTAGGCGGTTGGACCAACTCAGAAGAAGGCGTGTTTGAATCCGCAACGTCTACGCCTGAAGGTGTTGAGAAACTTGCACAAAGTATTGTCGACTATGTCGTAAAATGGCAATTCGATGGGGTTGATATCGACTGGGAATATCCCGATACCGATATTGAAAAAACGCAATTCACCAATTTGATTACCAGCTTACGCAACAAACTGGATGTTCTGGGTAAACAGAACGATATTTATTACCAGCTCTCTGCTGCCGTGACGGTAAACCATAAAAATATGGCGTATATCAACCCGACGGTTACGGCCTCATTGCTCGACTCTGTCAACGTGATGGCATACGACATCCATGGCGCGTTTGATCCGATCACCGGTCATAATGCCCCACTGTATGCGAACCGTCAGGATGAAGATCAGAAACTCAACGTCTCCTCTGCGATGAACGAATACGTCACTACCTGGGGTGTGGCTAAAAATAAACTGACCGTGGGGGTTCCATTCTACGGTCGTGGCTGGGGTAACGTTGAACCCACTGAAATCGTGAAAGGCTTACCAGGATTATTTGTTTCAGGCACCGCTACCGTCCACGGCGCATGGGATGATGAAGACCAGTACACTGGGACTAACCCGTTCTATGTGTTGCAGGAGAAACTCGCCAGCGGCGACTACACCCGTTACTGGGATACCGAGTCGCACGTTCCTTATCTCTATAACGCAAAAACGAAAGAATTCCTGACCTATGATGATGAAGCGTCTATTACTGACAAAGTGAATTACATCAAAGAACAAGGATTTGGCGGGGCCATTATCTGGGATATCAGCGGAGACTCCAGCGATCACTCGCTGGGGAAAATTGTCGCCACCCTGAAATCTACCGATAGCGATGATGATGACGATGATGATGGCGCTGAAACCCACGTTGTCTCTTACCTGACGCTGACGCGCGGCGCCAAAAAGGGATTGGATTACAACGGTGATACGGCCCAGTTTATTTTGTATCCCGGCGTATATTGCGAAATGCCGTTAACGGATTTCCAGGATGGCGTCTTTGACATTCGCGCGAATAATGTCTCGGTGGCTAAAATTAATAAAGGTAAGGTCACTAATGGTAAGTTTTCTATCGTAGGCCAGACGGTTGAAATTACCACCAATGATGCAACGTTCAACGAGGGGGATGTTATCTCTATCGTCCGTCAGGATAGCGATGAAGAGTATATTGATATCTCGAAAACGGTTACTCAGCAAATGCTTGGTAACGCGGTTGTTACTGATAATGGTCAGTTAAAAGCTGTCTATATTGTGAATGGCGGTACCAGCGGGGGGCTT
This sequence comes from Citrobacter freundii complex sp. 2025EL-00176, assembly GCF_053309355.1. Classification (NCBI taxonomy): domain Bacteria; kingdom Pseudomonadati; phylum Pseudomonadota; class Gammaproteobacteria; order Enterobacterales; family Enterobacteriaceae; genus Citrobacter; species Citrobacter freundii complex sp. 2025EL-00176. Next base: position 27,505 of record NZ_JBRYHT010000004.1, read on the forward strand.
CACGCCATTGAGTTCCTGATCGATGGTTATATCGACACCCAGTACCAGGTGTATCTTAACGACCAGTATGTCGCCGGCGCTCATATCCTGAAGACGGGTAAGTGTGAAGCAGACCGTATGACTTGTGGTTACTATGGTGCTCAAAAAATCATGTACACCGCGGATTCCAGCGTCACTGTGAATGAAGACGATGATCTTAAAGTGTATCAGATTGTTGACGGGCAAAAAGTGCTGGCAGCGACCCTGACCGTGCCGCACGGTTATTACTACTATTAGTGAACTAAACGTCTGATCTGTCCGGGAAGGGGTATACTTCCCGGACTGTTTCTTTTCGTCTGCCACGTCTACAATATTCTGCGTTGCACGACGTTATTCCATCAAAAAATGTGATGTATGTCATATAGCACGCTTCTCTCTCTGGACAAACATTCCTTTTATTCCGCGTTTCGCTTATTCTAGCTGAAGCGTTTCAGTCGATTAAATGTTCGACAATTAACCAATTAGTCGCAGTTTGCGACAGGTAAGGTTTCCCTGAGCGATTTGCTGCATTACTCTGTCAGCCACATCGTTTCTGAGAAATCCTTGCAGGAGACCTATGACCGTACGCGTAGCGATTAATGGTTTCGGTCGCATCGGACGCAACGTGGTTCGTGCTTTGTATGAATCCGGGCGTCGGGCGGAAATCACCGTGGTGGCAATCAACGAACTGGCGGATGCTGCAGGCATGGCGCATTTGTTGAAATATGACACCAGCCATGGGCGTTTTGCCTGGGATGTTCGTCAGGAACGTGACCAGCTCATCGTTGGTGATGACGCGATCCGCATTCTGCATGAGCGAACGCTCGACGCGCTGCCATGGCGTGAACTGGGTGTGGACGTGGTGCTGGACTGTACGGGCGTCTTCGGTAACCGCGAACACGGCGAGGCGCATATTGCCGCTGGTGCAAAAAAAGTGCTCTTTTCACATCCTGGCAGTCCCGACATCGACGCAACGGTTGTATTTGGCGTTAATCAGGATCAGCTGCGTGCCGAGCACCGAATTGTATCCAACGCCTCCTGCACCACGAATTGTATAATTCCCGTCATTAAATTGCTGGATGATGCTTACGGCATTGAGTCTGGTACCGTCACGACGATCCACTCTGCGATGCACGATCAGCAGGTGATTGATGCCTATCATCCCGACCTGCGTCGTACGCGAGCGGCCAGCCAGTCAATTATTCCGGTTGATACCAAACTGGCAGCGGGTATTACGCGAATTTTCCCGCAATTTAACGATCGTTTTGAAGCGATCGCGGTGCGTGTACCGACCATAAATGTGACGGCGATCGACTTAAGCGTGACGGTGAAAAAACCGGTAAAAGCTAGTGAAGTCAACCAGTTGCTGCAAAAAGCAGCACAAGGTGCATTTCATGGTATAGTTGACTATACGGAATTACCGTTGGTCTCTGTAGATTTTAACCATGACCCGCACAGCGCCATCGTTGATGGCACGCAAACGCGCGTGAGTGGTGCTCACCTGATCAAGACCTTGGTCTGGTGTGATAATGAATGGGGCTTTGCTAACCGTATGCTCGATACAACGTTAGCGATGGCTGCTATTGGTTTCAGGCTCGACGCTTCAGCGTCGACAAAACTTTAAGTATCAACGAGAGGATTCACCATGTCTGTAATTAAGATGACCGATCTGGATCTGGCTGGTAAACGCGTTTTTATCCGTGCCGACCTGAACGTACCAGTTAAAGAAGGGAAAGTAACCAGCGACGCGCGTATCCGTGCTTCCCTGCCGACCATCGAACTGGCCCTGAAGCAGGGTGCTAAAGTGATGGTAACTTCCCACCTGGGTCGTCCTACCGAAGGCGAGTACAACGAAGAATTCTCTCTGCTGCCGGTTGTAAACTACCTGAAAGACAAACTGTCTGCCCCGGTTCGCCTGGTTAAAGATTACCTGGACGGCGTTGAAGTCGCTGCCGGTGAACTGGTGGTTCTGGAAAACGTTCGCTTCAACAAAGGCGAGAAGAAAGACGACGAAGCACTGTCCAAAAAATATGCGGCGCTGTGCGACGTATTCGTGATGGACGCTTTCGGCACGGCTCACCGTGCACAGGCTTCCACCCACGGTATCGGCAAATTTGCTGACGTGGCTTGCGCAGGTCCTCTGCTGGCTGCTGAGCTGGACGCGCTGGGCAAAGCGCTGAAAGAACCGGCTCGTCCGATGGTGGCTATTGTTGGTGGCTCTAAAGTTTCTACCAAACTGACCGTTCTGGATTCCCTGTCTAAAATCGCTGACCAGCTGATCGTTGGCGGTGGTATCGCCAACACCTTCGTTGCCGCTCAAGGTCACAACGTCGGTAAATCCCTGTATGAAGCTGACCTGGTTGACGAAGCAAAACGTCTGCTGACCACTTGCGACATCCCGGTTCCGACTGACGTTCGCGTAGCGACTGAGTTCTCTGAAACTGCGCCGGCGACGCTGAAATCCGTTAGCGATGTAAAAGAAGACGAGCAGATCCTGGATATCGGCGACGCTTCTGCACAGCAGCTGGCTGACATCCTGAAGAATGCGAAAACCATTCTGTGGAACGGCCCGGTTGGCGTGTTTGAATTCCCGAACTTCCGCAAAGGTACTGAAATCGTTGCTAACGCTATCGCAGACAGCGAAGCGTTCTCCATCGCGGGCGGCGGCGACACCCTGGCAGCAATCGACCTGTTCGGCATTGCTGACAAAATCTCCTACATCTCCACTGGCGGCGGCGCATTCCTCGAATTCGTGGAAGGCAAAGTTCTGCCAGCAGTAGCGATGCTCGAAGAGCGCGCTAAAAAGTAAGCATTTAATGGGCAGGGAAACCTGCCCAATTATTAGCGCGCTTTAGAGCGCGCGCCCTTTCCAAGGCCGAAGATACAGGACTCGCAACATGTCTAAAATTTTTGATTTCGTAAAACCAGGCGTAATCACTGGTGATGACGTACAGAAAGTTTTCCAGGTAGCTAAAGAAAACAACTTTGCTCTGCCAGCTGTTAACTGCGTTGGTACCGACTCCATCAACGCCGTACTGGAAACCGCTGCAAAAGTTAAAGCGCCGGTAATCGTACAGTTCTCCAACGGTGGTGCTTCTTTCATCGCGGGTAAAGGCGTGAAGTCCGACGTGCCTCAGGGCGCTGCAATCCTGGGTGCTATCTCTGGCGCGCATCACGTTCATCAGATGGCTGAACACTACGGTGTTCCGGTTATTCTGCACACTGACCACTGCGCGAAGAAACTGCTGCCGTGGATCGACGGTCTGCTGGACGCGGGTGAAAAACACTTCGCAGCAACCGGCAAACCGCTGTTCTCTTCTCACATGATCGACCTGTCTGAAGAGTCTCTGGAAGAGAACATCGAAATCTGCTCCAAATATCTGGCGCGCATGTCCAAAATGGGCATGACCCTGGAAATCGAACTGGGTTGCACCGGTGGCGAAGAAGACGGTGTGGACAACAGCCACATGGACGCTTCTGCACTGTACACCCAGCCGGAAGACGTTGATTACGCGTACACCGAGCTGAGCAAAATCAGCCCGCGCTTCACCATCGCCGCTTCCTTCGGCAACGTACACGGCGTTTACAAGCCGGGTAACGTGGTTCTGACCCCGACCATCCTGCGCGACTCCCAGGACTATGTTTCTAAGAAACATAACCTGCCGCACAACAGCCTGAACTTCGTCTTCCACGGCGGTTCTGGTTCTACTGCTCAGGAAATCAAAGACTCCGTAAGCTACGGCGTAGTGAAAATGAACATCGACACCGATACCCAATGGGCTACCTGGGAAGGCGTTCTGAACTACTACAAAGCGAACGAAGCTTATCTGCAGGGCCAGTTGGGCAACCCGAAAGGCGAAGATCAGCCGAACAAGAAATACTATGATCCGCGCGTATGGCTGCGTGCTGGTCAGGCAACCATGATCACCCGTCTGGAACAGGCTTTCAAAGAACTGAACGCGGTTGACGTTCTGTAATTTACGCCGTTCTCTGTGACATGAGGCCCGCCAATGCGGGCCTTTTTTATTGCCATTTCAACAGGCTGCTGGTAGAGAATTCTGTGATCTGTTTGGCAAAAGCCAGGTTTATTGTTTAACCTTGTCAGATTGCCAGTCCCATTGGGGCGGCTTTATTTCTCCCGTTTGGGTAAGCAAAAAAGGAATAGTGAATGGAAGATTTGAATGTTGTCGACAGCATAAACGGTGCGGGCACCTGGCTGGTCCGCAATCAGGAGCTGCTGTTGAGCTATGCCGTCAACATCGTTGCGGCCATCGCCATTGTTATTATCGGTATGATTGTGGCGCGTATCGTGTCAAACACCGTTAACCGCCTGATGGTGGCGCGAAAAATTGATGCAACCGTTGCCGATTTCCTCTCCGCACTGGTGCGCTACGGTATTATCGCTTTCACGCTGATTGCCGCTCTGGGCCGCGTTGGGGTGCAAACTGCCTCCGTGATCGCTGTTCTTGGTGCCGCAGGTTTAGCCGTTGGCCTGGCATTGCAAGGTTCGCTGTCCAACCTCGCCGCAGGCGTGCTGTTGGTGATGTTCCGTCCGTTCCGCGCGGGTGAGTATGTAGATCTCGGCGGCGTAGCGGGGACCGTCCTCAACGTGCAGATTTTCTCCACCACCATGCGTACCGTAGACGGTAAGATTGTGGTGATCCCAAACGGTAAAATCATTGCCGGGAACATCATTAACTTCTCTCGCGAGCCGGTTCGCCGTAACGAATTCATTATCGGCGTGGCCTACGATTCCGATATCGATCATGTGAAGAAAATCCTCACCGATATCATCCAATCCGACGAGCGCATCCTTAAAGATCGTGAAATGACGGTGCGCCTGAATGAGCTGGGCGCTTCTTCGATTAATTTCGTCGTACGCGTCTGGAGCAACAGCAGCGATCTGCAAAGCGTCTACTGGGACGTACTGGAGCGTATTAAGCGCGAGTTTGACGCCAACGGCATCAGCTTCCCGTATCCGCAGATGGATGTGAACTTCAAGCGTGTGAAAGAGAACGCGGCAGAGTAATATTTTTCTGCACCACGGTGCCGGATGGCGCTTCGCTTATCCGGCCTACTCGGATTTCCATACTGTAGGCCGGATAAGCGAAGCGCCATCCGGCATTACCCTCCTGGTATTAATTCCTCTTATCCCTGATTAAAATTATCCATTTCCGCTAATGATTTTCCCGCGCTATAGTCTGCTCCTAAGAGAAATAGTTCGGGATGCTTAACGTGTTATCGTATTACTTTCAAGGGCTTGCGCTTGGTGCGGCCATGATACTTCCGCTTGGTCCACAAAACGCCTTCGTGATGAATCAGGGCATTCGTCGCCAGTATCACATCATGATTGCATTACTCTGTGCCATCAGCGATCTGGTGCTGATTTGCGCGGGGATATTTGGCGGTAGCGCCTTGCTAATGCAGTCACCGTGGCTGATGGCGCTGGTCACCTGGGGGGGAGTGGCGTTTTTACTCTGGTACGGTTTCGGTGCGTTAAAAACGGCGATGAGCAGTAATCTGGAACTGGCCAGCGCGGAAGTAATGAAGCAGGGGCGCTGGAAAATCATCGCCACGATGCTGGCGGTGACCTGGCTCAACCCACACGTTTATCTGGATACCTTTGTGGTGTTGGGGAGTCTGGGGGGGCAACTGGACGTGGAGCCTAAGCGCTGGTTTGCGCTGGGTACCGTCAGCGCCTCGTTCCTGTGGTTTTTTGGTCTGGCATTGTTGGCGGCCTGGCTGGCGCCGCGTCTGCGTACTGCCAAAGCACAACGCATCATCAATACGTTAGTCGGATTAGTGATGTGGTTTATCGCTTTTCAGCTGGCAAAAGAAGGCGTTACGCATGTTCATGCGCTGTTCAACTAAGTGTTGTCTGATGGACAACGCAGCGAGATCGGCTAAGCTTGCCTGCATGTGCCCTGAGTTTCGGGGTAATTAATGAAACATGGAGGAACGACCGTGAAGTTCAAAATAATGGCCCTGGCGGCATTAGTCGGATTCAGCGCACTATCGGTACAGGCAAATGAGTTGCCAAATGGACCGCACATCGTGACTTCCGGAACGGCAAGCGTGGATGCGACGCCTGATATCGCGACCCTGGCGATTGAAGTCAATGTCGCGGCGAAGGATGCGGCTTCAGCGAAGAAGCAAGCCGATGAGCGCGTGGCGCAATATCTGTCCTTCCTTGAGCAGAATCAGATAGCGAAGAAAGACATTAGCGCTGCAAACCTGCGCACGCAGCCGGACTACGATTACCAGAACGGTAAAAGCATCCTCAAAGGCTATCGTGCGGTGCGTACCGTTGAAGTTACGTTGCGTCAGCTGGACAAACTCAACGCTCTGCTCGATGGCGCGCTGAAGGCCGGTCTGAATGAGATCCGCTCGGTATCGCTTGGCGTCGCCCAACCGGATGCCTACAAAGATAAGGCGCGTAAAGCGGCAATTGATGATGCAATTCATCAGGCTGAACAGCTGGCTGCGGGCTTTAACAGCAAACTGGGGCCCGTTTATAGCGTGCGCTACCATGTGTCCAATTATCAGCCGAGCCCGATGGTACGGATGATGAAAGCAGATGCGGCGCCTGCGGTATCCGCTCAGGAAACCTACGAGCAGCCGGTTATTCAGTTTGACGATCAGGTTGATGTGGTTTTCCAGATTGAGCCGACGGCGGGGCAGCCGGCAGCAACACCTGCCAAAACCCAGTAATCTTTTCAAACCCGGCTTTCCAGCCGGGTTTTTTCTGTGAGTAACTGTAAAAATGAGATCTGACATCCAGTCTTTTTTTTCGCCGTAATGAGGATAGGCCATAGCGATTTTTAAGGGGACGCTATGGATATTTTTATCTCGAAAAAGATGCGTAATTTCATTCTGCTGGCGCAAACTAATAACATCGCCAGAGCGGCAGAAAAAATCCATATGACCGCATCGCCTTTCGGTAAAAGCATTGCCGCACTGGAAGATCAAATCGGCTATACGCTGTTTACCCGCAAAGATAACAACATCAGCCTGAATAAAGCCGGGCAGGAGTTGTATCAGAAGCTGTTCCCTGTTTATCAGCGTCTCTCTGCCATTGATAACGAAATCCATAATGCCTCCCGCCGCTCTCGAGAAATCGTCATCGGCATCGACAATACCTATCCAACGATTATTTTTGACCAGTTGATTAGCCTTGGCGACAAGTACGATGGCGTAACGGCCCAGGCCGTTGAATTCAGCGAGAATGGGGTGATCGATAACCTGTTCGACCGGAAACTGGATTTTATTATCTCACCGCAGCACGTTTCCCCTCGCGTGCAGGAACTGGAAAATCTGGCGATTAGCGAGCTATCTCCGCTGCGTCTGGGGTTTCTCGTTTCCCGACGCTACGAAGAAAAACAGCCGCATGAGCTGCTGCGCGAGCTGCCCTGGCTGCAAATGCGCTTCCAGAATCGCGCTAACTTTGAGGCGATGCTGGATGCTTACATGCGGCCCTGCGGAATTCATCCAACAATTATTTACCGTCCGTACAGCTTTATGGCCAAGATTAGCGCGGTGGAGCGCGGGCAGTTTTTGACGGTGATCCCTCATTTTGCCTGGCGGCTGGTTAACCCCTCGACGTTGAAATATTTCGATGCGCCCGGCAGTCCTATGTATATGCAGGAGTTTCTCTATTCGCTGAAAAACCATCGTTATACCGCCACGATGCTTCAGCATATTGCTGAAGATCGTGAGGGTACGGCAAGTTAACCGAGCATCGATCCGGTTTCGATCAGGTTACGATGCAGATCGAACGCATGGCTGAGATCGTGATGGATATGCCCGCCGGGCGCTTTCTCCAGATAGCGGTGCAGGTAGTCCCGATACAGAGGATGCGCACAGTTATCGATAATCGTGTGCGCCCGCTGCATCGGAGATAACCCACGCAGGTCGGCAATCCCCTGTTCGGTAACGATCACTTTGACGCTATGTTCGCTGTGATCGACATGGCTGCACATCGGCACGATGGTGGAGATTTTCCCGCCTTTGGCAATTGACGGTGCCATAAAGATAGACAGGTAGGCGTTGCGCTCGAAGTCCCCGCTGCCGCCAATGCCATTCATCAGGTTCACACCTGCTACGTGCGTGGAATTGGCATGACCGTAGATGTCAAACTCCAGACCGACATTGAGCGCAATGACGCCCAGCCGACGAATGATTTCCGGGTTATTGGAAATCTCCTGCGGGCGCAGCACAATCCGGCTGGCGAAGAAGTCCATGTTGTCATAAATCTTCTGCAGCGATGGGGCTGAAATGGTCAAACTGGAGGCGCTGGCGCCGGTTATCTTGCCCGTTTCCAGCAGATGCACTACAGATTCTTGCAACACCTCGGAATACATCATAAAGGGTGGAATATCCGGGTTCTCGCCCAGTCGCGCCATTACCGCGTTGTTGATATTGCCTACGCCGCTCTGTAAGGGCAGGAATTCCGCTGGGATGCGTTTGTGCGCCATTTCCGCCAGCAGAAATGTCACCACGTTATCGGCAATTTGCTGGCTGACCGGATTACTCTTATCCGCGGCATTTCCGGCATCGGGTAGTTCGGTGTCCACGACCGCGATAATTTTTTTCGGGTCAATCTGTACACACTGGCTGCCTACGCGATCCATGGTGTGAAAAATGGGCACGCTGTTTCGTCGCGGCGGCGCGCCGGGGATCACTATGTCGGCAAACTCCGCCACGCGCGGGTTATGGTAATGATTCAGTTCGATAATCACCTTTTTCGCCCGCAGCAGCCAGGTCGGCGCGTTACCGATGCCGCTGGAAAGCCAAATCCGACCATCCGGCGCAATGGCGGAGGCTTCAATGACGGCAACATCGATATCGCCAAAAAAGCCATAATTGACCATTTGCGCCACTTCGCTCAAATGGAGATCGACAAACCTCACCTGGCCCTGATTAATTTTCTCGCGCAGGCCGGATGATGTTTGATAAGGCGCCCGCCAGGAAACGGCATCCGCCGCAGATAGCGCATCATCAGCGGCGGCGCCAATTGAGGCTCCTGTCAGCAGGCGGATTTGAAAAGGCTGCCCGACCTGATGCCGTTCGCAGGCGAGTTGAGCAATTGCGTTAGGTAATGCTTTTGGCGAACCCGCAGGGGTAAAGCCGCTGAATGCCACCATATCGTCGTGCTGGATAATTTCTGCCGCTTCTTCGGCACTCATCCGTTTCATGGCCGTCTCCTTCCTCGAGCGTAATTAATGGCCGACAAAATTGGGTTTACGTTTTTCCATAAACGCGTTCATCCCTTCCTGATAATCCTCGCTGTCGTACACCGCGCGGCGCATGCCCTGAATACGCTCAAATTCGTCTGAGTTCATGGTGTGCGCTTCGCCCAGCACGCGCAGTTCTTCTTTGATGACGGCGATCGCCAGCGGCGCTTTCTCCGAGATGTGGTGCGCCATTTGCAGGGTGAAATCCTCCAGTTCGTCGACAGGAACCACATGGTTGAGGATCCCGACGGCCATCGCACGCTGAGCGGTAATCGGCGAGGCGGTAAAGATCAGCTCTTTCACGATGTGGAACCCGGCATCGCGGGTCAGGTTGTGGATGCCGACCAGGTTATACGGCACGCCGAGGTTGACCGGTGTCATCGAGAAGGTAGAGGTTTCAGCGGCGATAATGAGATCGGAACTCATGATCATCTCAAACGCGCCGCCCCAGACGCTCCCCTCAACCATGGAGATCACTGGTTTTGGATATTTCTGGATCATGCGGGTTATCTGGCGCAGCGGATCGTCATAAGAGAGCGGATCGCGACGTCCTGAGGGGAGTTCATGAATATCATGCCCGGCAGAGAACACTTTGGCCCCGCTCGGGGCGCGCAAAATGATGCAGCGAATTTCCGCACGATTAAGATCGCTCAGCGCCTGCATCAGATCGTCGATAAACACTTTGCTCAGCGCATTGAGCTTGCGGGCGTAATTGAACTCAATAACCGCGACTTTCTGGATGATGACTACGTTGACGTATTGATAAGACATAATGTTCTCTTTATTCAAAGTAATGATGCTGGATAAATTCACTGATGTGACGCAGACCAGTACGCGGCGAAAGGGCGTTATTTTTGACGGCCTGCAGCGTCTGCTGGAAATAGCGGTCGAAATCAGTCCGGGTAAACAGTAGATGCAAAGCTTCTTCTTCAGCCTGCTTATGTAACCAGTCCACTGCTTGCTGCTGGCGGACTTTTTCCAGTCGACCGCTGAGGGTAAGGCACGTTTTAAAGTCGGTTATCGCCTGCCAAATCTCCTCAATGCCACGTTTTTCCAGGGCACTACAGGCCAGAACCCGCGGCTGCCACTCGTCATACTTGCGGCGCAGAATATGCAGGGCGGATTCGTACATATGGCGGGCGATGGCTACCTGGTTACGGTTATCACCGTCGTCCTTGTTGATGACGATCAGATCCGCCATTTCCATGAGTCCTTTTTTGATGCCCTGCAGATCGTCGCCACCGCCGGCAATTTGCAGTGAGACAAAGCAATCCACCATGCTGGCGACTTCGGTTTCTGACTGCCCGACGCCGACGGTTTCCACAATCACCACGTCAAAGCCCGCGGCCTCACACAGCAGCATTAATTCACGGGCGCGCTGGCTAGCGCCGCCTAAATGCCCGCTGGAAGGAACCGGGCGAATAAATGCTGATTCTGCGCGGGACAGTTCCGTCATCCGGGTTTTATCGCCAAGAATGCTGCCGCCGCTAACGGGACTACTGGGATCGACTGCGATCACTGCCACCCGTAATCCCTCGCGGATCAACAGCATACCGAACGCCTCCAGAAAGGTGCTTTTGCCCGCGCCCGGCGTGCCGGTGATGCCCAGACGCAGCGCGTTACCGGTGAACGGCATAATCGCGTCCAGCAATTGCGTACTCAGGGGCTGGTGGCGCGGGTGGCTGCTTTCAACCAGCGTCATCGCCTGGGCAAGCGTGGCCCGTTCACCGAGTCGCAAGCGCCGGACGGCATCGTCAAGCGTGGCGGCGTTAATCATGATGTTGACTGATACGGGTCAACACGTCGCGGACGCTGTCGAGCATCGGGGTCCCGGGGCCATAAATGGCTGCCACGCCATGCTCGTACAGGAAGGTGTAGTCCTGGGGTGGAATCACACCGCCTGCCACCACGCAGATATCTTCACGTCCCCAGCCTTTGAGCGCCGTGACCAGTTCAGGGATCAATGTTTTATGCCCGGCAGCCAGTGATGATGCGCCGATGACATGCACATCGTTTTCTACCGCCAGACGGGCGATCTCTTCTGGTGTGGAGAACATCGGACTGAGATCAACATCGAAGCCGAGATCGGAGTAGGCGCTGGCGATCACTTTCGCGCCGCGATCGTGACCATCCTGGCCCATCTTGGCGATCAGGATCCGAGGTCGGCGACCATTTTCCGCGAGGAACTGTTCGGTTTGCGCAACAATGGCGTCGAACTCATCGGCGGATTTGTCGGACTGGTGATAGCTTTGCGCAATCACGCCGGTGACGCACTGGCTGGGAACCAGATAGCGGTCAAAAGCGGCTTCCAGCGCGTCGGAGATCTCACCGAGCGTGGCGCGAACGCGGGCGGCATTAACGGCGGCGGCCAGCAGATTTTCATTATGCTGCGCGGCGTGGGTCAGCGCCGTTAGCGCGGCGTTGACGGCATTATTGTCGCGAGTTGCGCGGATATGCTGCAACGAAGCGATTTGCTCGTTGCGTACCTTCACGTTGTCGATTTCCAGCACCGACGTTTCGTCTTCTTTTTCCAGCTTATACTTGTTCACGCCAACGATGACGCGTTTACCCTGGTCGATCAGCGACTGCTCGCGCGCTGAAGCCTCTTCGATCATTCGTTTGGGAAGTCCAGCTTCAATCGCCTTTGCCATTCCGCCCGCTTCATCAATTTGTTTAATGATCGTGCGCGCCTGCTTAACGATTTGATCGGTTAATGACTCCACGTAATACGAGCCGGCCAGCGGATCAACGGTGCGGCAGATCTCTGACTCTTCCTGAATGATGATCTGTGTATTACGCGCGATGCGAGCCGAGAAATCGGTGGGCAGCCCGAGCGCTTCATCGAAGGCGTTGGTGTGCAGAGACTGGGTGCCGCCGAGCGTGGCGCCGAGCGCTTCAATGGTTGTACGGATCACGTTGTTATAGGGATCCTGCTCGGTCAGACTCCAGCCGGAGGTCTGGCAGTGGGTACGCAGCGCGAGAGATTTCGGGTTGGTTGCGCCAAAACTGCTGACCGCCTCACTCCACAAATAGCGAGCCGCGCGCAGCATGGCGACGTTCATAAACAGATCCATGCCGATACCGAAGAAGAATGACAGTCGCGGGGCGAAGTCATCAATTTCCAGCCCGGCAGACAGTGCGGCTTTGATGTACTCAATGCCGTCAGCCAGCGTAAACGCCACCTGCTGGACGCAGTTCGCCCCAGCTTCCCCCATGTGATAACCGCTGATGCTGATGGTGTTATAGCGCGGCATATTGGCGGAGCACCAGGCGATGATGTCGGCGATGATGCGCATTGAGGGTTTTGGCGGATAAATGTAGGTGTTGCGGCACAGGTACTCTTTCAGAATATCGTTCTGAATGGTCCCGGTGAGCTGTTCCGGTGTTACGCCTTGTTCCTCTGCGGCGACGATATAAAACGCCAATACCGGCAGCACCGCGCCGTTCATCGTCATCGACACCGACATCTTATCCAGCGGGATCTGATCAAACAGCACCTTCATATCTTCGACGGTATCGATCGCCACGCCCGCTTTGCCGACATCGCCCGCCACGCGCGGGTTGTCAGAGTCATAGCCGCGATGGGTGGCAAGGTCAAAGGCGACGGAAAGCCCTTTTTGCCCGGCGGCGAGGTTGCGGCGGTAAAAGGCGTTGGATTCTTTGGCGGTAGAGAATCCGGCATACTGGCGGATGGTCCACGGCTGCGCGGTATACATGGTGGCGCGCGGACCGCGCACGTAAGGCGGCAGGCCGGGGAGGGTGCCCGTGACTTCCAGATTATCGAGGTCAGCCTCGGTGTACAGCGGCTTGATGGCAATCCCTTCCGCCGTTTGTCTTTCCAGTGACTCAACGGTTTTTTCCCGTCGACTGAGTTCTTTATTGGCAAGTATTTGCCACTCTTGCACGTTAGCCATTTTTTGCTCCGTATTACGCAATAAGTTGAATCTTTACGAGATACGGTGAGCTTTTTCATTTGGCTTGTCGCCAGCAAAAAATAGCCAACTGGGCGTCGTTTTTTGCCGCGTGGCGTGTTTTATTTTGTGATGTATTTCAAAGACGTGGCGGGAATAACATGAAAAAGCGGTAAAAGGATGTAGGCCGGATAAGGCGTTACGCCGCCATCCGGCACTCAGAGGCTATAAACAGTTTAATCCTGACGCAGTACGTTGTGACCGTAAGCCAGCAGCGCGTCAGTAACGTTGCGCATCATGCGGCTTTCCGGCGCAAAACGGTGCCAGTACAACATCCGACGCTGGAACAGGCCCGGCGTTAAGTCGATAAGCTCACCGCTTTCCAGCTCTTTTTCTATCTGTAAGTGCGGGATCATGCAGCAGGTCGTGCCCTGACGCGCCAACTGGACGAAGGCTTCTGATGAGTTAACGATATGGCACGGCACGCTGCCTGGCGGCAGATCGAAGTTTTGTTGCAAGAAGGCCTGATGCATATCATCAAGATGGTCAAACGCTACCGCCGGGGCTTTCAGCAGGGCAGAGCGGGTGACGCCGTTGGGGAAATAGCGCTCGGCGAACGCTTTTGAACCCACAAACAGGTAATCCAGTGCGCCAAGTTTATCCACCAGACAGCTTGGCAGCGCCTGATGTTGAATACTCACCGCACCGACCACTTCACCACGGCGCAGACGTTCCTGGGTGCGCGTTTCATCCTCAACCTGCAGGTTCAGACGAATCGGCGAATTAGCCAGTACCGGCGCCAACGCCGGAAGCAACCAGGTCGCCAGACTGTCGGCGTTCACCGCCAGCGAAAGCAGCAGCGGCGTGGAGCCAGTTTGCTCATCACCCAGCCACTCATCTTCCAGCAGTTCAACCTGGCGTAAAAGCGCCAGTAGTTTCTGCCCTTGTTCAGTTGGGCGAGGCGGTACGGTACGTACCAGCAGCGGCTGTCCGAACATATTCTCAAGCTGTTTTATGCGCTGTGAAACGGCGGATTGCGTGATGCACAGCTTTTGCGCCGCGCGCTCAAATCCTCGTTCACGAATAACCGCATCCAGTGCTTGTAGTGTTCTGTAGTCCGGACGTTTCATTGCTTTGACGCACTCCTGAAATTTTTGCTTGTTCTGCACTATGACACAAATTTTGGTTGGGTAAAGACGAAATCAGCCTCCTGGTAGCGGGTGTGGGGACATTTTTCTGCACAATGTTCTATAATGCGCGTGAATTTTCCCACCATATTCACACCACAGGCGAAACGATCATGACGCAGGATGAACTGAAAAAAGCAGTAGGATGGGCGGCACTTCAGTATGTACAGCCCGGTACCATCGTGGGCGTAGGTACAGGTTCAACAGCCGCACACTTTATTGATGCGCTGGGCACAATGAAAGGTCAGATTGAAGGTGCGGTGTCCAGTTCTGACGCCTCGACCGAAAAACTCAAAAGCCTTGGCATCCACGTGTTCGATCTTAACGAAGTGGACAGCCTCGGCGTCTACGTTGATGGCGCAGATGAAATCAACGGCCATATGCAGATGATTAAAGGCGGTGGCGCAGCGTTGACCCGTGAAAAAATCATTGCTTCCGTGGCGAAAAAGTTTATCTGCATTGCTGACGCGTCTAAAGAAGTCGATATTCTCGGTAACTTCCCGCTGCCGGTGGAAGTTATCCCAATGGCGCGTAGCGCAGTGGCTCGCCAGTTGGTGAAGCTGGGCGGTCGTCCTGAATACCGTCAGGGCGTGGTAACTGACAATGGCAACGTGATCCTTGATGTGCATGGTCTGGAAATCCTCGACGCCATCGCGCTGGAAAACGCCATCAATGCGATTCCTGGCGTGGTAACCGTCGGTTTGTTTGCTAACCGTGGTGCGGATGTCGCGCTGATCGGTACCCCTGACGGCGTGAAAACTATCGTAAAATGATCTGATGGGAGCGTCTTCTCCCGTTAAAAAAATTTTGGCAGGGCAAATTTGGTGACTTGTGTCACGTTTACAATATTGCCCTGCCGATCTCTCCAAAGAAAAAGTTATCGCCAGTATTTTCCTCTGACATTTCCCGCTGAATGACATTTCCTCAGCATGACGACGCAAACGTTCATATTGCCGCAATATTATTTTTTGATATGTTGAAGAGGCGGATGAAAATCCCACACACAACACATCAGATTGAACAAAAAAGACAGGGTCGGGGAAATGGCAAAGGTATCACTGGAGAAAGATAAGATTAAATTTCTGCTGGTAGAAGGCGTGCACCAAAAAGCACTCGAAAGCCTTCGTGCAGCAGGTTATACCAACATCGAGTTTCACAAAGGCGCTCTGGACACCGAACAACTGAAAGAGTCCATCCGTGATGCCCATTTCATTGGCCTGCGATCCCGTACCCATCTGACTGAAGATGTGATTGATGCCGCAGAGAAACTAGTCGCGATTGGCTGCTTCTGCATCGGCACCAACCAGGTTGATCTGAGCGCTGCGGCAAAGCGCGGCATCCCCGTGTTCAACGCGCCGTTCTCGAATACGCGTTCCGTTGCTGAACTGGTGATTGGCGAACTGCTGCTACTGCTACGCGGCGTACCAGAAGCGAACGCCAAAGCGCACCGTGGCGTGTGGAATAAACTGGCTACCGGCTCTTTTGAAGCGCGCGGCAAAAAACTGGGGATCATCGGCTACGGTCACATTGGTACTCAGTTAGGTATCCTGGCGGAATCGCTGGGGATGCATGTCTATTTCTATGATATTGAAAATAAACTTCCGCTGGGGAACGCCACGCAGGTTCAGCATCTTTCCGATCTGCTCAATATGAGCGACGTGGTGAGTCTGCACGTGCCGGAAAATGCCTCCACCAAAAACCTGATGGGCGCGCGTGAGATTTCGCTGATGAAACCGGGCGCGCTGCTGATTAACGCCGCACGCGGTACGGTGGTTGATATTCCAGCCCTGTGCGACGCGTTAGCGACCAAGCACCTGGCAGGGGCAGCAATTGACGTTTTCCCAACCGAACCGGCAACGAACAGCGATCCGTTCACTTCGCCGCTGTGTGATTTCGACAACGTGATCCTGACGCCGCACATTGGTGGTTCAACGCTGGAAGCACAGGAAAATATCGGTCTGGAAGTGGCGGGGAAACTGATCAAGTATTCCGACAACGGCTCCACGCTGTCTGCGGTTAACTTCCCGGAGGTTTCGCTGCCGCTTCACGGTGGTCGTCGTCTGATGCACATTCACGAAAACCGTCCAGGCGTCCTGACTGCGCTGAACCAGATTTTTGCCGAGCAGGGTGTCAACATTGCCGCGCAGTATCTGCAGACTTCCGCGCAGGTGGGTTATGTGGTTATCGATATTGAAGCGGATGAAGATGTGGCGGAAAAAGCGCTGCTGGCGATGAAAGCCCTTCCGGGAACCATTCGCGCCCGTCTGCTGTACTAATTTGCTCTAAATGGGCAGGCGATGACCTGCCCATCCTTTCTCTGATTTCCCTGCCTCAACATCTCTTCGTGTAACGCATACATGCTGTTTTCGAGCCTTGCCGCAATTGGTGATTAAAGGCAGCGTTGCGTGTTGTACAGCAATAAAAGGAATTTACGATAGAGGCTCAGCATCGCGCTGAAACGGGAAAGCCCCTACCGAAGCAGGGGCTCTAAAAAGGAAAGGGACGATGATGAGATACGTCATCATGCTGCTGATCCTGTTAATCATCGCTACGCCAGCATATTAACAGAGAGTACGCAGGAGGGAGGTTCGCCTCCCTCACCCTTCACCGAGGAATTTAGGTCAAAAAAGCGACGCTGTCAATCGACAAAAAACGGCTACCACTGCCAAATTTTGGATGGCGTCACCACCGCAGGCAGTGGGATATCCCACTCTTCGACAGGCAGCTTTTCCACTAACTGGCAGTCATGCGCGTAGCCCACTGGCTGGATCTTATGCTGCTGCCAGTTTTGCAACGTACGATCATAAAATCCGCCGCCCATGCCCAGGCGCTGCCCATCTTCATCAAACGCGACTAACGGTGTAACCAGTACATCCAGCTTTGCCAACGGCAATACGTCGCGGACATCAAGTCGTGGCTCCTGGATCTTTAAGCGGTTGGTCACCAGCGTACTCTGCGGATGATAGTGCAGGAACAGTAGGTTGCCAGGGCTGAAGGGATGAAGAACCGGAAGGTAGACGCGCTTGCCCGCTCTCCACAGCTGTTCGATCAGCGGTTGGGTGTCGAGTTCGCCATCAAACGAGAGAAACACCGCCACGGTATGGGCGAGAACCACTGGGGGAAAACTGAGCATTCTGGTCGCGGCTTGCTGACCAAATTGTTGTTGCTGATCGCTGGTAAGCGCACGACGACGCTGACGAATCAGTTTGCGTATTTCTTGTCGGGATAAAGGGAGTTCAGAAAGTAGTGTCATGGCTGTTGCCAGGTAGAAGGGAATCTCCGAGATGCCGCCGCAGGCTGTAACCCTTGAACCCTTGGTTCAAGGTGAATGTGTCGTCACAGTTTTAAGGCTTCTCGGACGGGCCGAGCATGCTCACCAACCGTGGAGCGCCACATTCTTGTGGTATGAAATATCGGCTCAGGGGACTGGCCCGCTTGCAAACATCTCAGAGAAATTTTGTCTTCACGGTCACTCTACCACAGTAAACCGAAAAGTGTTATTCAAAGTTTTGGCCCGTTTTTTCGGTTATGCGACCCTGATCAAGCAACGCTTGTTCGATGGTCTGTTGCAGCATCCGAATACGTTGTTCCATGCTCGCCGCGTACTCACGCGTCTTCGCTTTTTCCTGAGTTAATTCATAGCTGATGTTCAACGCGGCGATGAAAACCAACTGCTCAGTATTTGTGACTCTAGTGCGAACTTTCAGATCTTGCAATCGCTGATTGAGATCGTCCGCAGCCTGATTCAACGCATCCCTTTGTTCAGGCGGGCAATTCACTCGCAGTGAACGGCCAAATATTTGGATATCGACGGGTTGTGCAGACATGCCACCTTCCTGCTGATTGACTGCGCTGCCTTCGTCTCCAGACCTTGGGTCCGCGAAGGGGCGACACTATAGCTACCCTGGTATCAAGATACAAGCCCTTTTCTGGTCCACCAGGGTCCAAAGTGGTAGCATATCATGAATATTCCTCCCTTTGATGACGAATGCTTATGTCTATACAGAACGAAATGCCTGGCTACAGCGAAGTTAACCAGTTTTTGAACCAACAAGGGGCTGGATTAACCCCGGCCGAAATGCACGGCTTAATCAGCGGGATGATTTGTGGCGGCAACAACGACAGCTCATGGCAGCCGCTGTTGCATGACCTGACGAACGAAGGCCTGGCCTTTGGTCACGAGCTGGCTCAGGCGCTGCTGAAAATGCACTCTGCTACCAGCGATGCTCTTGAGGACGACGGCTTCCTTTTTCAGCTTTTTCTGCCTGAAGGTGATGACGTCAGCGTGTTCGATCGCGCCGATGCGCTGGCTGGCTGGGTAAACCACTTCCTGCTGGGCCTTGGCGTTACGCAGCCTAAGCTTGACAAAGTGACCGGCGAAACCGGTGAAGCGATTGACGACCTGCGCAATATCGCTCAGTTGGGCTATGACGAAGACGAAGATCAGGAAGAGCTGGAAATGTCGCTCGAAGAGATCATCGAATACGTGCGCGTAGCCGCCTTGCTGTGCCATGACACGTTTACGCGTCAGCAGCCGACAGCGCCGGAAGTCCGCAAACCGACTCTGCACTAAATACAACAACGCCAAGGAGAGTGTTATGGGTGAGATATCTCAGCAAGAATTCCAGCGTCGTCGTCAGGCTTTGCTGGCGCAAATGCAGCCCGGCAGCGCCGCGCTGATTTTTGCCGCGCCGGAAGCGACGCGCAGCGCGGACAGTGAATACCCGTACCGCCAGAACAGTGATTTCTGGTATTTCACCGGCTTTAACGAGCCTGAAGCCGTGCTGGTGCTGATTAAAAGTGATGACACTCATAACCACAGCGTTTTGTTCAACCGGGTTCGCGATTTGACGGCGGAGATTTGGTTTGGCCGCCGTCTGGGCCAGGATGCCGCACCGGCAAAGCTCGGCGTTGACCGGGCGCTGGCCTTCAGTGAAATCAACCAACAGCTGCACTTGCTGCTCAATGGTCTGGACGCGGTGTATCACGCTCAGGGCGAATATGGCTGGGCCGACGAAATTGTCTGCACGGCGTTGGATAAACTGCGCAAAGGCTCCAGACAAAATCTGCACGCGCCTGGCGCGATCATCGACTGGCGTCCAATGGTGCATGAAATGCGCCTGTTCAAATCGCCGGAAGAGATTGCGCTCATGCGCCGTGCCGGGGAGATCACCGCCCTCGCGCATACCCGCGCGATGGAAAAATGTCGCCCGGGGATGTTTGAATACCAACTGGAAGGGGAGATTCACCACGAATTTACCCGCCATGGCGCGCGTTATCCGTCCTATAACACCATTGTCGGTAGCGGTGAAAACGGTTGTATCCTGCATTACACCGAAAATGAAAGTGAAATGCGCGATGGCGATCTGGTGCTGATTGACGCCGGTTGTGAATACAAAGGCTATGCGGGCGACATTACGCGTACCTTCCCGGTTAATGGCAAATTTACCCCCGCGCAGCGTGACATCTACGATATCGTACTGGAATCCTTAGAGACCAGTCTGCGTCTGTATCGCCCCGGAACATCTATTCAGGACGTCACCGGTGAAGTCGTGCGCATTATGATTACCGGTCTGGTGAAGCTTGGCATACTGCACGGCGACGTCGACCAGTTAATTACCGAGAATGCGCACCGCCCATTCTTTATGCATGGTCTTAGCCACTGGCTGGGGCTGGATGTGCACGACGTTGGCGTTTATGGTCAGGATCGTTCGCGTATCCTTGAGCCAGGAATGGTGCTTACCGTCGAGCCGGGGTTATATATCGCGCCGGATGCCGATGTACCGGCTGCTTATCGTGGCATTGGCATTCGTATCGAAGATGACATTCTCATTACCGAAGACGGTAATGAAAACCTGACCGCCAGCGTGGTGAAGAAAGCGGATGATATTGAAGCCTTAATGGCTGCGGCGCGACTGCAATGAGCGTAATTATCGTCGGTGGTGGCATGGTCGGCGCGACGCTGGCGCTGGCCATTTCCCAGCTCAGTCATGGGACGCTGCCAGTTCATCTGATAGAAGCGAGCGAACCTGAAACTGACCGTCATCCGGGGTTTGACGCCCGGGCGATTGCGCTGGCGGCAGGAACCTGCCAACAGCTGGCGCGAATTGGCGTGTGGCAGGCGATTGCCGATTGCGCAACGGCAATCAAAACGGTCCACGTCAGCGATCGCGGCCATGCCGGATTTGTAACGCTGGATGCGCAGGAATATCGTCTCCCGGCGCTGGGTCAGGTGGTGGAACTCCACGATGTTGGACTGCGTCTTTTTGCGCTGCTGCGCAAAGCGCCGGGCGTCACGCTGCATTGTCCCGATCGCGTAGCCAGCGTGTCACGCACGCAGGAACATGTTGAGGTCACGCTGGAAAATGACGAGGTCATTACCGGTCGCGTGGTGGTTGCCGCTGACGGTACGCGTTCCGCGCTGGCTACCGCCTGCGGCGTGGACTGGCTGCAGCAGCCTTATGAGCAACTGGCGGTAATTGCCAACGTCACGACCTCTGTACCGCATGACGGACGCGCGTTTGAACGTTTCACGCAGTATGGCCCGCTGGCAATGCTGCCGATGTCTGATGGTCGCTGCTCGCTGGTGTGGTGCCATCCGCTGGAGCAGCGCGATGAGATCATGACCTGGTCCGACGAACGGTTTTGCCGTGAACTGCAAACCGCGTTTGGCTGGCGGCTGGGGCGTATTACCCAGGCCGGTAAACGCAGCGCTTATCCGCTGTCATTAACCACTGCGCTGAAGGCGATTACCCATCGTACCGCGCTGGTGGGGAACGCCGCCCAGACGCTGCATCCCATTGCCGGACAAGGTTTCAACCTTGGACTGCGCGACGTAATGAGCCTGGCTGAGACGTTGACGCAAGCGCAAAACTGCGCGGAAGATATTGGTGATTACGCGGTGCTGGCGCGCTATCAGCAACGTCGCGAGCGCGATCGCGAAACGACGATTGGTGTGACCAACAATTTAGTGTATTTGTTTGCCAATCGCTGGGCTCCGCTGGTTGTTGGGCGCAATGTCGGTCTGATGGCGATGGAATTATTCACCCCTGCGCGCGATGCGCTGGCGGAGCGGACCCTGGGTTGGGTTGCGCGTTAAATATGGCCTGTAGGTTGGATGGCGGCGTTAACGCCTTATCCGGCCTACGGTTTTGATTGTTCCGGTTTCCAGGAGTAAACAGTGCAAAGTGTTGATGTAGCAATTGTCGGTGGCGGCATGGTGGGACTGGCGGTTGCCTGCGGCTTGCAGGGCAGCGGGTTACGCGTTGCGGTGTTAGAACAACATGTTCCGCAGCCGTTGGCGGCGGATGCAGCTCCTCAGCTTCGCGTGTCGGCCATCAATGCCGCCAGTGAAAAACTGCTTACTCGTCTGGGCGTCTGGTCAGATATCGTTGCCCGTCGCGCGTGCTGCTACCACGGTATGGAAGTCTGGGACAAGGACAGCTTTGGGCGCATTGAATTTGACGACCAGAGTATGGGCTATAGCCATTTGGGCCACATCGTTGAAAACGCTGAGATCCATTACGCGTTGTGGCAAAAGGCGCAACGTTCGCCGGATATTACGCTGCTGGCGCCCGCTGAAATTCAGCAGGTGGCCTGGGGTGAGAACGAGGCATTTCTGACCCTGAAAGAGGGAACCATGCTGACGGCTCGTCTGGTGGTCGGTGCCGATGGCGCTAACTCCTGGCTGCGCAATAAAGCGGATATTCCGCTCACCTTCTGGGATTATCGTCATCATGCGTTGGTGGCGACGATTCGTACGCAGGAAGCCCACGGCGCGGTTGCGCGTCAGGCGTTTCACGGCGAGGGTATCCTGGCGTTTCTGCCGCTCAGTGACCCGCATCTGTGCTCTATCGTCTGGTCGCTTTCTCCGCAGGAAGCCGAACGCATGCAGCAGGCAAGCGTTGACGAGTTTAATCAGGCGCTGAATATCGCCTTTGATAACCGTTTGGGGCTGTGCAGCGTTGAAAGCGAACGGCAGACGTTTCCGCTGACGGGACGCTATGCCCGCCAGTTCGCCGCCCATCGTCTGGCGCTGGTGGGTGATGCGGCGCATACCATCCACCCGCTGGCGGGTCAGGGGGTTAACCTCGGCTTTATGGATGCGGCAGAGCTTATCGATGAGCTTAAGCGCCTACACCGTCAGGGCAAAGATATTGGCCAGTATCTCTATTTGCGTCGCTATGAGCGCAGCCGTAAGCACAGCGCAGCAATGATGCTGGCCGGTATGCAGGGCTTCCGTGAACTGTTTGCTGGCGAGAATCCGGCGAAAAAACTGCTGCGTGATATTGGTCTAAAACTGGCCGATACCCTTCCGGGCGTAAAACCGCAGCTCATCCGTCAGGCGATGGGCCTGAACGATCTTCCCGAGTGGCTACGCTAGCGTCCGTAAGGACAATCCTAAGAGTTTGAGACCCGTCACATTTTCCTCTCCCGGCCCTCGTGCCGGGATGCTCCTCTCATTTGAAATAATCTAATTCCACACCTTTTTTCGCATTAGTTTTTTTTATATCACTTTTTTTTCATAACGCCATTTTTGACATTTTTTCCACATTTAATGTGGTTTGACGCTGATTTTTTCGCCTTATTCGTGCTTATTGTTCTGGTTTTTGGGCGTATTTTTGGGTTTTTATTCTGTCGTCGACCTGGCCATTTTTTGCCATAAGCTAATGTGATGGCTAATTTTGTCTTATGGTTTAGCGTCTGTTTCGGTGGTAAGTTCAGGACAAAGAGAACGTTTGCGTCGTAGCCCCAGGAGCGGCTGCGGTGCTGGGTTTCGTGGCGAAAACTTCACCGCGAAAGAGTTGGTAGCCCCGCTTATTCAACGAGGAAAAGATGGCTCAACAGACTCCTTTGTACGAACAACACACGCTATGTGGCGCGCGCATGGTAGATTTCCATGGCTGGATGATGCCACTGCATTACGGTTCTCAACTCGATGAACACCATGCTGTTCGCACCGATGCCGGTATGTTTGATGTGTCGCATATGACCATCGTCGACCTGCGCGGCAGCCGCACCCGGGAGTTCTTGCGTTATCTGCTGGCAAATGACGTCGCGAAGCTAACGAAGACGGGTAAAGCCCTCTACTCCGGTATGCTTAACGCATCGGGCGGCGTGATAGATGACCTGATTGTTTATTACTTCACTGAAGATTTCTTCCGCCTCGTTGTAAACTCTGCCACCCGCGAAAAAGACCTCTCCTGGATTACCCAACACTCTGAACCTTACGCCATCGACATCACCGTTCGTGACGACCTGTCGCTGATTGCGGTGCAGGGGCCAAACGCGCAGGAAAAAGCAGCAACGTTGTTTACTGACGAACAGCGCCATGCGGTAGAAGGTATGAAGCCGTTCTTCGGCGTTCAGGCGGGTGATTTGTTTATCGCAACCACCGGTTATACCGGCGAAGCAGGCTATGAAATTGCCATGCCGAATGAAAAAGCGGCTGATTTCTGGCGTGCGTTGGTACAGGCAGGCGTTAAACCTTGCGGACTGGGCGCGCGTGACACGCTGCGTCTGGAAGCAGGTATGAATCTGTACGGTCAGGAGATGGACGAAGGGATTTCTCCGCTGGAAGCCAACATGGGCTGGACCATTGCGTGGGAACCTGCTGACCGTGACTTTATTGGTCGTGAAGCGCTGGAAATGCAGCGTGACAAAGGACATGAACAGTTGGTCGGACTGGTGATGACCGAGAAGGGCGTGCTGCGTAATGAACTGCCAGTGCGCTTCACTGACGCTTCCGGTAACCAACATGAAGGCATTATCACCAGCGGAACATTCTCCCCAACCCTGGGTTACAGCATCGCGCTGGCGCGTGTCCCGGCAGGCATCGGTGAGACCGCGATCGTGCAGATCCGTAACCGTGAAATGCCAGTAAAAGTCACTAAACCTGTTTTTGTGCGTAACGGCAAAGCCGTCGCGTGATTCATCCTTTTTGGAGATTGATTGATGAGCAACGTACCTGCAGAACTGAAATACAGCAAAGAACACGAATGGCTGCGCAAAGAAGCTGACGGCTCCTACACCGTTGGTATCACTGAACATGCTCAGGAGCTGTTGGGTGACATGGTTTTCGTAGACCTGCCAGAAGTTGGTGCCACCGTTAGCGCGGGCGATGACTGCGCCGTTGCGGAGTCCGTTAAAGCGGCATCCGATATCTATGCGCCCGTTGGCGGTGAGATCGTCGCGGTTAACGACGCGCTCAGCGACTCCCCGGAACTGGTCAACAGCGAGCCGTATGCGGGTGGCTGGATCTTTAAAATCAAAGCCAGCGATGAAAGCGAAATTGAATCGCTGCTGGATGCCACTGCGTACGAAGCATTGTTAGAAGACGAATAAATACGCTTCATTCTTCACGTTGCAGGTGTGTTGGCTTCCTCGCTCACCCCAGTCACTTACTTATGTAAGCTCCTGGGGATGTGCCGCGTCGCCGCCGTCCTGCAACGCGAATTATTTTGCGTATTCAGGTAAGTAGAGACACCTACGATTCACTGCACGTTTCAGGAACCATCGCCCATGACACAGACGTTAAGCCAGCTTGAAAACAGCGGCGCTTTCATTGAACGCCACATCGGACCGGACGCCGCGCAGCAGCAAGAGATGCTGAATGCGGTTGGCGCCGAGTCGTTAAACGCGCTGATCGGCCAGATTGTGCCGAAAGACATTCAGCTCGCAACCCCGCCGCAGGTAGGCGAGGCGGCGACAGAATACGCTGCGCTGGCTGAATTAAAAGCCATCGCCGGGCGTAACAAGCGCTTCACGTCCTACATTGGCATGGGCTACACCGCCGTGCAGTTGCCGCCGGTTATCCTGCGTAACATGCTGGAAAATCCGGGTTGGTACACCGCGTATACGCCGTATCAGCCGGAAGTCTCTCAGGGCCGTCTGGAAGCGCTGCTGAACTTCCAACAGGTCACGCTGGATCTGACGGGTCTGGACATGGCCTCTGCTTCGCTGCTGGATGAAGCTACCGCAGCGGCTGAAGCCATGGCGATGGCCAAACGCGTCAGCAAACTGAAAAATGCCAACCGTTTCTTTGTGGCGGCTGATGTTCATCCGCAAACGCTGGACGTCGTGCGTACTCGCGCCGAAACCTTTGGTTTTGACGTCATTGTGGATGACGCGGCGAAAGCACTGGATCACCAGGATGTGTTCGGCGTGCTGTTGCAGCAGGTTGGTACCACTGGTGAAGTACACGACTACAGCCAACTGATTGCTGAGCTGAAATCCCGTAAAGTTGTGGTCAGCGTCGCTGCCGACTTTATGGCGCTGGTTCTGCTGACGGCTCCAGGCAAACAGGGCGCGGATATCGTTTTCGGCTCTGCACAACGCTTCGGTGTACCGATGGGTTACGGTGGCCCGCACGCGGCATTCTTTGCCGCCAAAGATGAATTCAAACGTTCCATGCCAGGCCGTATTATCGGCGTATCAAAAGATGCTGCGGGCAATACCGCACTGCGCATGGCGATGCAGACTCGCGAGCAGCATATCCGTCGTGAGAAAGCGAACTCCAACATTTGTACCTCACAGGTATTGCTGGCTAACATTGCCAGCCTGTATGCCGTTTATCATGGTCCGGTCGGCCTGAAGCGCATCGCTAATCGTATCCACCGCCTGACCGATATTCTGGCGGCAGGTCTGCAACAGAAAGGTTTAAAGCTGCGTCATGCGCACTACTTCGACACGCTGTGTGTTGAAGTGGCTGATAAAGCTGCGGTACTGGCGCGTGCGGAAGCGGCAGAGATCAACCTGCGCAGCGATATTCATAACGCGGTAGGTATTACTCTCGACGAAACCACCACCCGTGAAAACGTGGTGCAGTTGTTCAATGTTCTGCTGGGCGACAGCCACGGCCTGAACATCGACACGCTGGATAAAGACGTGGCGCTCGACAGCCGTTCTATTCAGAGCAGCATGCTGCGTGACGACGCGATCCTCAGCCACCCGGTGTTTAACCGCTACCACAGCGAAACCGAGATGATGCGCTACATGCACTCTCTGGAGCGTAAAGATCTGGCGCTGAATCAGGCGATGATCCCGCTGGGTTCCTGCACCATGAAGCTGAACGCCGCCGCCGAGATGATCCCTATCACCTGGCCGGAATTCGCTGAGCTGCATCCGTTCTGCCCGCCAGAGCAGGCGGAAGGTTATCACCAGATGATCGGTCAGCTTTCCGAGTGGCTGGTAAAACTGACCGGCTATGACGCAGTCTGCATGCAGCCGAACTCCGGCGCACAGGGCGAATATGCTGGCCTGCTGGCGATTCGTCATTACCACGAAAGCCGTAACGAAGGCCATCGCGATATCTGCCTGATCCCGGCCTCTGCTCACGGTACTAACCCGGCTTCCGCACAAATGGCGGGGATGCAGGTGGTGGTAGTCGCCTGTGATAAGAACGGCAACATCGACCTGGACGATCTGCGGGCAAAAGCAGAACAACATGCTGCGAACCTTTCTTGCATCATGGTGACCTATCCGTCCACCCACGGCGTATATGAAGAAACGATCCGCGAAGTATGTGAAGTTGTGCATCAGTTCGGCGGCCAGGTATACCTCGACGGCGCGAACATGAACGCCCAGGTTGGGATCACCACGCCGGGCTTTATCGGTGCTGATGTATCACACCTCAACCTGCATAAAACCTTCTGCATTCCACACGGCGGCGGCGGCCCAGGCATGGGACCGATTGGCGTTAAATCGCATCTGGCACCGTTTGTGCCGGGCCACAGCGTAGTTCAGATTGAAGGGATGCTGACCCGCCAGGGCGCGGTGTCTGCCGCACCGTTTGGTAGCGCATCCATTCTGCCAATCAGCTGGATGTACATCCGTATGATGGGCGCGGAAGGTCTGAAGCAGGCAAGCCAGGTCGCGATTCTTAACGCTAACTACATTGCCAGCCGTCTGAAAGATGCCTATCCGGTACTGTATACCGGTCGCGATGGTCGTGTGGCGCATGAATGTATTCTCGATATTCGCCCACTGAAAGAAGAGACCGGCATCAGCGAACTGGATATTGCCAAACGTCTGATCGACTATGGTTTCCATGCGCCAACCATGTCGTTCCCGGTAGCGGGTACGCTGATGGTGGAACCGACCGAGTCTGAAAGCAAAGTGGAACTGGATCGCTTTATCAACGCGATGCTGGCAATCCGCGCTGAGATCGATCGCGTGCAAGCCGGTGAATGGTCGCTGGAAGATAACCCGTTGGTAAACTCGCCGCACACCCAGAATGAGCTGGTGAGCGAGTGGAACCACGGTTATAGCCGCGAAGTGGCTGTTTTCCCGGCGGGCGTGGCGAACAAATACTGGCCGACCGTGAAGCGTCTTGATGACGTTTACGGTGACCGTAACCTGTTCTGCTCCTGCGTGCCAATGAGCGAATATCAGTAACTTTGCCGCGTAGTTAAGTCATTTCCAGGCCGGGTAAGGCGAAGCCGCCTCCCGGCTTTTTCATATCTGGAGGTATCCATGGGAATCGCACTTGTTACTGGCGGCAGCCGCGGCATTGGGCGAGCAACCGCGCTGCAACTGGCCCGAGAGGGTTACACGGTCGCCGTGAATTTTCATCACAATATTCGTGCGGCAACCGAGGTGGTGAACAATATCGTTGCTTCAGGCGGTAAAGCATTTGCTCTGCGTGCGGATATCAGTGATGAAAGTCAGGTGCTGGCGATGTTTGAATCGATCGACCGTGAAGGGGAACCGCTGACTGCGCTGGTGAATAATGCAGGGATTTTGTTTGAACAGAGCACGGTGGAAAGCTTAACTGCTGAGCGAATTAACCGCGTACTGGCGACCAATGTTACCGGCTATTTTCTGTGCTGTCGGGAAGCGGTAAAGCGCATGTCGTTTAAGCACGGCGGTCAGGGTGGGGCGATTGTGAATGTCTCTTCGGCGGCATCACGGCTCGGTGCGCCATTCGAATATGTCGATTACGCCGCTTCAAAAGGTGCGGTGGACACGCTCACCACCGGTCTGGCGCTGGAGGTGGCGGCGCAGGGGATCCGCGTAAACTGCGTACGTCCTGGCCTGATCTACACTGAGATGCATGCGTCAGGAGGGGAGCCGGGAAGGGTTGATCGCGTGAAATCCATGTTGCCTATGCAGCGTGGCGGGCAGCCGGAAGAAGTCGCGCAGGCGATTTGCTGGCTACTGAGCGAGAAAGCATCTTACGTAACGGGCAGTTTTCTTGAACTGGCGGGCGGGAAGTAGGGATTTAATTGCCGGACAGCGCTGCGTTTATTCAGCCTACGGGAAGATACCTGTAGGCTGGATAAGGCGTTTACGCTGCCATCCGGCTAAAAATCACAGATTCTCGCCGTTGCTGGCGATTACCGCTTTATACCACTCAAAACTCTTCTTACGTGAACGTGACATATCGCCCGTGCCGTCATCGTGCTTATTCACGTAGATGAAGCCGTAGCGCTTGCTGTACTGCCCGGTGGTAAACGAGACGCAGTCGATACAGCCCCACGGCGTGTATCCCATCAGGTCTACGCCATCATAGGTTACCGCCTTCATCATCTCTTCGATATGGGCGCGCAGATAATCGATGCGGTAGTCATCGTTGATGCTGCCATCTTCTTCCACTTTATCGTAGGCGCCAAAACCGTTTTCAACGATAAACAGCGGTTTCTGATAACGCTCGTACAGCTCACATAAGGCATAGCGTAGACCGACCGGATCTATCTGCCATCCCCAGTCGGAGGCTTTGACGTGCGGGTTCGGTACGCTGCCCTCAAAACCGGAAATGGCATCACCGCTACCACCTTCCGCTTTCACCGCGTTGGTCATGTAGTAGCTGAATCCGAGATAGTCGCAGGTCCCTTCACGCAGGATTTGCTCGTCGCCGTCTTCCATCCTGATGTTAAATTCGCGACGTTCCCACTCATTCAGCACATAGCTTGGGTAGTAGCCGCGTAGCTGGACGTCAGTGAAGACATAGCGCTCACGCATTGACTCCTGGGCGAACATGACATCTTCGGGCTTACAGGAGAACGGATAGAGCGGCACCATTGCCAGCATGCAGCCCACTTTCATTTCAGGATTGATGCGGCGTGCGGCTTTCACTGCGAGCGCGCTGGCCACGAACTGGTGATGCAGCACCAGGTACATGGTCTCTTCTGGGTTTTCATGCTCGGTATACACCACGCCGGAGCAGCAATAGCCAAACAGCGGTGCGCGCCAGTTTCGTTGGTTATTGATCTCGTTGAAGGTCATCCAGTATTTGACTTTGTGTTTGTAACGCTCAAAAACGACTTCGGCAAATCGAACAAAGAAATCAACAACTTTGCGATTGGTCCAACTCCCATACTGTTGAACCAAATGTAGCGGCATTTCGAAGTGGGAAAGGGTGATCACCGGTTCGATGTTGTATTTCAGTAATTCATCGAACATGTCGTCGTAGAACTTTAGCCCTTCTTCGTTCGGCTGGGTTTCGTCCCCATTGGGAAAGATACGGGTCCATGCGATGGAGGTACGGAAACATTTGAAGCCCATTTCGGCAAACAGCTTAATGTCTTCTTTGTAATGACCGTAAAAATCGACGGCGTCATGGTTGGGGTAGTATTTACCGGGTACGACTTCCTGAGTGATTTCTCGAGGAACGCCGTGTGCCCCGCCAGTCAGTACGTCGCAAATGCTGGGGCCTTTGCCACCTTTGTTCCAACCGCCTTCGACCTGATGCGCCGCAACCGCGCCGCCCCATAAAAAATCTTTTGCTAAGGTAAGTTTTTTCATCTGCGCTCAGTCTCAAATTAATACAATCTGATTTTGAGTCTAACAAAGCAAATCTAAATGTCACGATATAACAAAATAGCGTTAATGTGATTTGTTACATCAAAAAAACAGATCGTTTTTTTACGCTATTCTTTTCGCCAGCTTGCGACCAAGTGATTCCAGAATATAAATAACGGGGATTTGCGTGGTAATATCGTATACTCCGGCAATGCGCGTTTGTGGAACGTGCCAGGAGAGATTAAAGTCGGCCATTTTCGCCAGACGAGAGTGTTCATGGCTGGTTACAGAGAGCACTTTACAGTTGTGCAGGCTGAATTGACTGGCAAAGCGCAGGATCTCTTCTGTTTCACCGGAGACGGAAAGCACGATTGCCAGCGCGTTTCTGGCCATGTCATTGGTTACCGGAAAATAAGGGTCGTCAATATGATTACTGAATTTCCCGACGTTTGAGAAAAAACGCGCGCCGTATTTCGCAAGCGCACCTGATGTTCCTGCTCCGACGAATATAATACGTTCCGAAGATAATATAATATCAACAGCCTGATCGAGCAGATTATCGAACTCGTCGTTATTGACGCTTTTAAAAAAGCTGATAATTTCGCTGGCGCCGAAATTAGCCTGTTGCGGTTCATTCTGCTCTAAATATAATTTAAAACGCAGGCGAAATTCTGAGTAACCCTCACACTTAAGCTTGCGGCAAAAACGCAGTACGGTAGTAGTGGAAACGCCCACGGCCTCGGCGAGTTCGCGAATGGTCATGTACATGACTTTGTCACGATTTTTGATGACATAGTTGTAGATCAGCATCTCAAGATTGTTGAGACTGGCGATGGCAGCGTGGGAGAACATACTCACAATGGCAAAACTCACTCATCAGACTTCATCTACAGGGAATAATAACATGCAGCCAAATGACATCACTTTTTTTCAGCGTTTCCAGGATGACATTCTGGCGGGACGCAAAACCATCACCATTCGTGACGAGTCCGAATCACACTTCAAAACCGGTGACATTCTACGGGTTGGACGCTTTGAAGATGAGGGATACTTCTGCACGATTGAAGTTGTTGGCACGTCAACCGTCACGCTGGATACGCTGACCGAAAAACATGCCCAACAGGAAAACATGTCGCTTGAAGAACTGAAACACGTGATCGCCGAGATTTACCCGGATCAAACGCAGTTTTATGTTATTGATTTTAAATGCATTTGATTTAATGCGTACGCTTGTTAGCTGAAAAGGTAAAATTAATTATATGATTTTTATGGATTATTTATTTTCAGATAAATAATACAGCTAACATGTGTTCACTGGAACCATTCTCAGTTACGCTAGAGGAGCAATCACGAAAGTGTTCGTTTCTCGGGAGTAAGCTATGGTTCAGAAACCATTAATCGCGCAGGGATATTCGCTGGCAGAGGAAATAGCCAACAGCATCAGTCACGGTATCGGGCTGGTGTTTGGGATTGTCGGGCTGGTGTTGTTGCTGGTCCAGGCAGTGGATACCAACGCCAGCGCTATGGCGATTACCAGTTATAGCCTGTACGGCGGCAGCATGATCCTGCTGTTCCTCGCCTCAACTTTGTATCATGCAATCCCCCATCAGAGAGCGAAGGTCTGGCTGAAAAAATTCGACCACTGCGCGATCTATCTGCTGATTGCCGGGACCTACACGCCATTTCTGCTGGTGGGGCTTGATTCACCGCTGGCACGTGGACTGATGATTGTTATCTGGAGCCTGGCGCTGCTCGGTATTTTATTCAAACTGACTATTGCGCACCGCTTTAAGGTTCTGTCGCTGGTGACCTACCTGACAATGGGCTGGCTATCGCTGATTGTGGTGTATCAACTGGCGGTTAAGCTGGCGGCGGGAGGCGTGACGTTGCTGGCCGTTGGTGGTGTGGTGTATTCGCTGGGCGTTATTTTCTACGTCTGTAAGCGCATTCCATATAATCACGCGATCTGGCACGGCTTTGTACTGGGCGGCAGCGTTTGCCACTTCCTGGCGATTTATTTGTATGTTGGACAGGCGTAACCCTTGATTCCGGATGGCGGCTAACGCCTTATCCGGCCTACAAAATGTGCCTGTAGGCCGGATAAGCGTAGCGCCATCCGGCGTTAAGCTTTTACTCTTCCAGCGAATACGGCAGCGGTACGATATGCAGCGTTTTTGCGTCATCGCGAACGCGGAACACGCTGTCGGCTTCCATGTCATTATTCATCACGACCTGCACCAGTATCTGGCCATCAGCGAGCTGTACTGCGGCAAGTACGGTACCGGTACGACGCCAGTTCTCACCCATTTTCAGTTCCAGGTCTTCGCCTGCATCCGGCACCCGGCTGGCCGTACCTGCCAGAGTCCACATGGCGCGTTTGTTGGCGCCGCGGAATTTGGCGCGCGCCACCATTTCCTGACCGGTATAGCAGCCTTTTTTGAAGCTGATCCCGCCCAGCGCCTGAATATTGGTCGCCTGGGGAATAAACTGTCCGCTGTTGGCAGTATCAATGACCGGAATACCCGCTTCGATATCCAGCGCCAGCCACTGTTGACTGTTATTTAACTCCGCTTCACCGCGCAGTTTCTCAACCAGGCTTTCCGCCGTTGCAACATCAACAATCAGCAGGAAACGCTCGGCAGGGTGTTCGAACCACAGTATTGTGGAAGCCCCTTCGGTAATGACCTGTTTATCGCTGTTCGGTAATTCGCTAAAGAGATTGGCCAGCGCCGCTCGCGCCTGGAATCCCGCTACGCCCAACAGAACTCGCTCGTCGTCCGGCGCAATCACCACCTTTGAGAAGACCGCATATTTCTTCAGTTCTGTAAGCTGCGCATCGCGCAAGCTGCGGCGTTCAAGCCATGCAAAACCGTCACTGTTACGGAACAGGCGCAGATTGCTCCACATTTTACCTTTGGCATCACAATGGGCTGCCAGCACGTGCTGATGCTCGGTCATCTGGCTGACATCAGCCGTGACCTGACCCTGAATATATTTCTCACTGTCGACACCGGTAATGGTGGCGAGCGCCCAGTCATCGAGCGTCATTAGCGTCAGAGGTAAACGCGTTGACGCAAAAGGCTGGCGGGGAGGAAAAGATGTAAAAGCCATAATAATGTCCTGATTTGCTTAACGCCGTGATAATGACTAATGGTAAAAGAGCTATGGCCCATTGCAAGCGGTTTAAACAGGCTATTTGTGCCATATAGTAAGCTTTGCGAGGAGACATCCAAAAATGATGAATCCTTTGACTTAATGCGGTTTTATTTAGCGAACGCGCTTCCGTTAACTGATATTCCCGCAAAAGCGCGTGAAAAACACGTTACAATAGCCGGATACTTCGTTTTCGCGAGACAGGAAGAAGAACATGGATATTAATAACAAAGCACGTATTCATTGGGCATGCCGCCGCGGTATGCGTGAGCTGGACATCTCTATCATGCCGTTTTTCGAACATGAATATGACAGCTTAAGTGACGAAGAAAAACGTATCTTTATCCGTCTGCTAGAATGTGACGATCCAGATTTATTTAACTGGTTGATGAATCATGGGAAACCAGCTGATGCTCAGTTGGAGCAGATGGTGCGACTTATCCAGACACGGAATCGGGAACGTGGTCCAGTGGCAATCTGATTTACGCGTTTCGTGGCGCGCGCAGTGGCTTTCGTTGCTCGTTCATGGGCTGGTCGCGGTATTTATTTTATTGATGCCCTGGCCTTTGAGCTACACCCCATTATGGATGGTTCTGCTCTCTCTGGTGGTGTTCGATAGCGTACGCAGCCAACGTAGAATTAACGCCTGTCAGGGCGAGATTAGGCTGTTGATGGACGGTCGTCTGCGCTGGCAAGGGCAAGAGTGGTCTATCGTTAGCGCGCCCTGGATGGTCAAAACGGGCATGATGCTGCGTTTGCGTTCAGATACCGGGAAACGCCAGCATTTGTGGCTGGCGGCAGACAGTATGGATGAGGCTGAGTGGCGAGATTTACGGCGGTTAATGCTGCAGCAGGGATAATGCCAACGAATGCCTGATGGCGTGCAGCGGTAAGGCCTTCGGTTTGATGCGCCAGGTAGGCCGGATAAGGCGTTCACGCCGCCATCCGGCAACTCGATTATCAGGACCAGTGTTCGGCCATTTCCCCAAGAATTTGCTCGCACCAGTTCTGGATGCGTTCATCGCTGAGATCGTACTGGTTCGTTTCATCCAGCGCCAAACCAACAAACAGCTGTCCATCAGCAATGACGGGTTTATCGCTGGTAAATTCATAGCCTTCAGTTGGCCAGTAACCGACAAACTTGACGCCTTTGGTGACCAGTTTATCGTGCAGCATACCCAGCGCATCCAGGAACCATTCGCCATATCCTAACTGATCGCCCATCCCGTAAAGCGCGACAATTTTGCCTTCCAGGTTGAGGTCGTCCAGTTGCTCCCAGACCGCTTCCCAATCCTCCTGAATTTCACCGAAATCCCAGGTCGGGATGCCCAAAATGAGCACATCATACTGCTCCATTAAGGTCGGGGAATCGTCTTTGAGGTTGTGCAGTGTCACCAGTTCGGGACCCAGGATATCGCGGATTTTTTCTGCTGCCATTTCGGTGTAGCAGGTACTGGAACCGTAAAAAAGACCCATGTTCATGACGTAAACATCTCAATTCTGCTGTAGCGTTGCGGGTAGTGTAACAGAATCGCCGCAATCCCGGCACAATGAGGCATAATGCATCAAAAATGAGAGTGGAATAAGGGGCGCGAGTGGAACAGGATCTGGCGCGCATCGAGCAGTTTCTTGATGCCCTGTGGCTGGAACGAAATCTGGCGGAAAACACATTAAGTGCGTATCGTCGCGATCTGACCATGCTTGTCGAATGGTTACATCACCGTGGCGTCTCGCTGGCGACGGCGCAGAGCGATGATCTGCAGGCATTGCTGGCCGAGCGGATGGATGGGGGATATAAAGCCACCAGTTCCGCTCGCTTGCTCAGTGCCACACGGCGCTTTTTTCAGCATCTGTACCGCGAAAAATTTCGTGAAGACGATCCCAGCGCCTCGCTTGCATCACCGAAGCTTCCGCAGCGTCTGCCCAAAGATCTCAGTGAAGCGCAGGTTGAGCGACTGTTGCAGGCGCCGCTGATTGAGCAACCGCTGGAGCTCCGCGACAAAGCGATGCTGGAAGTATTGTATGCAACAGGTCTGCGCGTATCTGAGCTGGTGGGACTGACGATGAGTGACGTCAGCCTACGTCAGGGCGTGGTTCGGGTGATCGGTAAAGGTAACAAAGAACGCCTGGTGCCGTTGGGTGAAGAGGCGGTGTACTGGCTGGAAACGTATCTGGAACATGGGCGTCCATGGTTGCTCAACGGTGTATCGATTGATGTGCTGTTTCCCAGCCAGCGGGCGCAACAGATGACCCGTCAGACCTTCTGGCATCGTATTAAACACTATGCTGTGTTGGCGGGAATCGACAGCGAAAAGCTGTCACCGCACGTCCTGCGGCATGCTTTTGCCACGCATTTGCTCAATCATGGCGCTGACCTGCGCGTGGTGCAGATGCTACTGGGGCATAGCGACCTCTCGACAACACAGATTTATACTCATGTCGCAACGGAGCGCTTGCGTCAACTTCATCAACAGCATCACCCGCGAGCGTGAGTGCTGACAGGATAGGATAGGTTATGAAAAAACGTTTTATGATGTTCACCCTGCTGGCAACGGCGTTTTCCGGCATGGTACATGCAGACGATGCGGCGATTCGCCAGTCATTGGCGAAGCTGGGCGTCCAGAGCACCGAGATTCAATCTGCTCCTGTGGCGGGCATGAAAACCGTACTGACTAATAGCGGCGTGCTGTACGTGACCGAAGACGGTAAACACATTATTCAGGGACCGATGTACGACGTGAGTGGCGCAAGCCCGGTGAATGTCACCAACCAGCTGCTGATGAAGCATTTGAACGCGCTGGAAAACGAGATGATCGTCTACAAAGCGCCGCAGGAAAAACACGTCATTACCGTTTTCACCGACATCACCTGTGGTTACTGCCACAAGCTGCATGAAGAGATGAAAGACTATAATGCGTTGGGGATCACCGTTCGTTATCTGGCCTTCCCGCGTCAGGGTCTGGAAAGCCAGGCCGAGCAGGACATGAAGTCTATCTGGTGCGCGAAGGATAAAAACAAAGCCTTTGATGACGCGATGGCGGGCAAGGACGTGAAACCAGCGACCTGTGATGTGGACATCGCTAACCACTACGCGCTGGGCGTGCAGTTTGGCGTTAGCGGCACGCCGGCGATTGTGCTGAGCAACGGCTATGTCGTGCCTGGCTATCAGGGCCCGAAAGAGATGAAAGAGTTCCTCGACGCACATGCAAAACAAACCAGCGGTAAATAATTCGCGTGAAACAAAAGATACAACTTCGTCGGCGTGAAGCCGACGAGACAACCGAGCTGCCTGCCGACCTGCCGCCATTGCTGCGTCGTTTATACGCCAGCCGCGGCGTGAGAACGGCTAACGATCTGGAGCGAAGCCTGAAAGGGATGTTGCACTGGCAGACGCTGACGGGTGTGGAAAAAGCGGTTGAGATGCTGCATGACGCGTTTGAGAAAAACCTACGCATCATGGTGGTCGGCGATTTTGATGCAGATGGCGCGACCAGCACTGCATTAAGTGTTCTTTCGCTGCGGGCGATGGGCTGTAATACCGTGGAATATCTGGTTCCCAACCGTTTTGAGGACGGCTACGGCTTAAGCCCTGAAGTGGTCGATCAGGCCCATGCACGCGGCGCACAAATGATCATGACGGTGGATAATGGGATCTCCTCCCACGCCGGGGTCGATCATGCGCATGCGCTGGGTATCCGCGTTCTGGTTACCGATCACCATCTGCCGGGGGAAATACTGCCCAATGCCGACGCCATTGTGAACCCAAACCTTGCGGACTGTCCTTTCCCGTCAAAATCGCTGGCGGGAGTGGGCGTGGCGTTCTACCTGATGCTGGTGCTGTGTAATCACCTGAAGAGTAAGGGCTGGTTTGACGCGCGTGGTATCGCGGTACCGAAGATTGTGGAATATCTCGATCTGGTCGCGCTGGGGACCGTGGCGGACGTTGTTCCGCTGGATGCTAACAACCGTATCCTGACCTGGCAGGGCTTGTCCCGTATTCGTGCGGGCGTCTGCCGTCCGGGTATCAAGGCGCTTCTGGAAATCGCCAACCGCGAACCGGCTAAGCTGGTGGCCAGCGATTTAGGTTTTGCGCTCGGGCCACGGCTGAATGCCGCTGGCCGTCTGGATGATATGTCCGTCGGCGTGGCGCTGTTGCTGTGCGACAACATTGGTGAGGCACGCGTGCTGGCTAATGAACTGGACGCGCTCAATCAGACTCGCAAAGAAATTGAGCAGGGGATGCAGGCGGAAGCGCTGACCCTGTGTGAAAAGTTGGAGCGCAGTAGCGAAACGCTACCGGGCGGCCTGGCGATGTACCATCCTGAGTGGCATCAGGGGGTAGTCGGGATTCTGGCATCACGCATTAAAGAGCGTTTTCATCGTCCGGTGATTGCGTTTGCTCCTGCCGGCGACGGTACGCTCAAAGGCTCCGGCCGCTCGATTCAGGGGCTGCACATGCGCGATGCGCTGGAGCGCCTGGATACCCTTTATCCCGGCATGATCCTCAAGTTTGGCGGTCACGCTATGGCGGCGGGCTTGTCGCTGGAAGAGGCTCAGTTTGAGCGTTTCCAGCAGTGCTTTGGCGAGCTGGTAACCGAGTGGCTGGATCCCGCCTTGCTGCAGGGTGAAGTGGTGTCAGATGGTCCGCTAAGCGCCGCGGAGATGACCATGGAGGTTGCGCAAATGCTGCGCGATGCTGGGCCGTGGGGGCAAATGTTCCCGGAACCGCTGTTTGATGGGCATTTCCGTCTGCTTCAGCAGCGTTTGGTGGGTGAGCGTCATCTGAAGGTGATGGTGGAGCCGGTTGGCGGCGGACCTCTGCTGGACGGAATTGCCTTCAACGTTGATACCAGTTGCTGGCCGGACAACGGCGTGCGCGATGTTCAGTTGGCCTACAAACTGGATATTAATGAGTTTCGCGGCAACCGCAGTTTGCAGCTAATAATCGATAATATCTGGCCACTTTAGCGTCACTAATCGCTATAAAAAAGGGCGTGGATTAGTTACAATCCCGCTCTTATAACCGCATTTTGACTAGTCCAATAAAAGAAATCAGACAATGTTTGAAATTAATCCGGTAAATAACCGCATTCAGGACCTCACGGAGCGCTCTGACGTTCTTAGGGGGTATCTTTGACTATGATGCCAAGAAAGAGCGTCTGGAAGAAGTAAACGCCGAGCTGGAACAGCCGGACGTATGGAACGAACCCGAACGCGCGCAGGCGCTGGGTAAAGAGCGTTCCTCCCTTGAGGCTATCGTCGATACACTCGACCAAATGAGCCAGGGCCTGGAAGATGTCTCCGGCCTGCTGGAACTGGCTGTAGAAGCCGACGACGAAGAAACCTTTAACGAAGCCGTAGCAGAACTCGATACCCTGGAAGATAAGCTGGCGCAGCTGGAATTCCGTCGTATGTTCTCCGGCGAGTATGACAGCGCAGATTGCTATCTCGATATTCAGGCTGGCTCCGGCGGTACGGAAGCGCAGGACTGGGCAAGCATGCTGATGCGTATGTATCTGCGTTGGGCTGAAGCTCGCGGCTTTAAGACTGAAATTATTGAAGAATCTGAAGGTGAAGTGGCGGGTATTAAATCCGTGACCATCAGAATTGCTGGCGAATATGCTTACGGTTGGCTGCGCACTGAAACCGGCGTACACCGTCTGGTACGTAAGAGCCCGTTTGACTCCGGCGGTCGCCGCCATACGTCGTTTAGCTCCGCGTTTGTCTATCCGGAAGTTGATGATGATATCGACATCGACATCAACCCGGCGGATCTGCGCATTGACGTTTATCGCGCCTCTGGTGCGGGCGGTCAGCACGTTAACCGTACGGAATCGGCGGTGCGTATCACCCACATCCCGACCGGGATTGTGACGCAGTGTCAGAACGACCGTTCCCAGCACAAAAACAAAGACCAGGCCATGAAGCAGATGAAAGCGAAGCTTTATGAACTGGAAATGCAGAAGAAGAATGCCGAGAAACAGGCGATGGAAGACAATAAGTCAGATATCGGCTGGGGTAGCCAGATTCGTTCTTATGTCCTTGATGACTCCCGCATTAAAGATCTGCGTACCGGGGTTGAAACCCGTAACACGCAGGCGGTGCTGGATGGCAGCCTGGATCAATTTATCGAAGCAAGTTTGAAAGCAGGATTATGAGGAACCAACATGTCTGAACAACACGTACAGGGCGCTGACGCGGTAGCCGACCTTAACAATGAACTGAAAACGCGCCGTGAGAAGCTGGCGAGCCTGCGTGAGCAGGGGATCCCGTTCCCGAACGATTTCCGTCGCGATCATACCTCAGACCAACTGCATGCTGACTTCGACGCGAAAGAAAACGAAGAGCTGGAAGCGCTGAACATTGAGGTATCCGTTGCTGGCCGTATGATGACCCGCCGTATTATGGGTAAAGCATCATTCGTTACGCTGCAGGATGTTGGCGGCCGTATTCAGCTGTACGTTGCTCGTGACGATCTGCCGGAAGGCGTTTACAACGAGCAGTTCAAAAAATGGGATCTGGGCGATATCCTCGGCGCGAAAGGTAAGTTGTTCAAGACCAAGACCGGTGAGCTGTCCATCCATTGCACCGAGTTGCGTCTGCTGACGAAAGCGCTGCGCCCGCTGCCGGATAAATTCCACGGGCTGCAGGACCAGGAAGCGCGTTATCGTCAGCGCTATCTGGATCTCATCTCTAACGATGAATCCCGCAATACCTTTAAAGTGCGTTCACAGATTATGGCTGGCATCCGTCAGTTTATGGTGGGTCGCGGCTTTATGGAAGTGGAAACCCCGATGATGCAGGTGATCCCTGGCGGTGCCGCTGCGCGTCCGTTCATCACCCATCATAACGCGCTGGATCTGGATATGTACCTGCGTATCGCGCCGGAACTGTACCTCAAGCGTCTGGTGGTTGGCGGCTTCGAACGCGTGTTCGAAATTAACCGTAACTTCCGTAACGAAGGCATCTCAGTTCGTCATAACCCAGAGTTCACCATGATGGAACTCTACATGGCGTATGCGGACTACAAAGATCTGATCGAACTGACCGAATCACTGTTCCGTACGCTGGCGCAGAACGTTCTGGGAACCACCGAAGTGCCTTACGGCGAAGAAGTCTTCGACTTCGGTAAGCCGTTCGAAAAACTGACCATGCGCGAAGCGATTCAGAAATACCGTCCGGAAACCAACATGGCCGATCTGGATAACTTCGACTCTGCTAAAGCGATCGCTGAATCTATCGGCATCAAAGTTGAGAAGAGCTGGGGTCTGGGCCGTATCGTGACCGAGATCTTCGAAGAAGTCGCGGAAGCGCACCTGATTCAACCGACCTTCATTACCGAGTACCCGGCAGAAGTTTCTCCGCTGGCACGCCGTAATGACGTAAACCCGGAAATCACCGATCGCTTCGAATTCTTCATCGGTGGACGTGAAATCGGTAACGGTTTCAGTGAGCTGAACGATGCAGAAGATCAGGCGCAGCGTTTCCAGGATCAGGTTAACGCCAAAGATGCGGGTGATGACGAAGCGATGTTCTACGACGAAGACTACGTTACCGCTCTGGAACACGGTCTGCCGCCGACTGCGGGTCTGGGTATTGGTATCGACCGTATGGTTATGCTGTTCACCAACAGCCACACCATCCGCGACGTGATCCTGTTCCCGGCGATGCGCCCGGTTAAGTAAGATGTGAAATGCCGGATGGCGGCTGATGCCTTATCCGGCCTACGATTCGTTATGTAGGCCAGGTAAGCATAGCGCCATCAGGCAATTAATTCCCGTTGGCAAACTTGCGCAGTAATTCTCGCGCCTTATCGTTTGAAACCTGCATTACCATCCACGGACTAAATGCCCACGGCGTCGCGTCGATCCCGCTTAACACATCCTCCAGATCGCTCCACTGGTAATCCATTACTTCATCTGCGTTTAGCTGTAGCGGACTCATGATATGTGCGGCGTACACCGGGCATACTTCGTTTTCCACGATTCCGCTCGGGTCCGTGGCACAATAACGAAAATCAGCATACACGGAGCTGAGCGAGTCAATGTCTGCACCCAGTTCGAAACTAGCGCGGCGGACAATAGCGGCTTCGGTGGATTCACCCAATTGTGGGTGGCCGCAGACAGAGTTGGTCCAGACGCCTGGCCACGCTTTTTTGTGCAGTGAGCGGCGGGTAACCAGCAGTTGGCCCTGCTCGTTAAATATCCAGCATGAAAAAGCCGCGTGCAGAGGCGTTGTGGCGGTATGCGCCGCATACTTTTCCAGCGTCCCACAGGGCTGACCCTGCTCATTCAATAAAATGACATGTTCCTGTCGCATAGCGTCCACCATCAATCTTAAGCACCCACATTATATGCTTAATTAAGACAGTTTGATTAACCGTGGGTGTGAAATGCCAGCGCCGAGGGTTCGTTACGCGATATGATTTGGCATCCGGTTTCTGGCTGCTATGATAAAGCGTCTGAAAATGTTGCGAGGTATTGTTTTGAGTGCAGGACGCCTGAAGAAAAATGGCCTGAGTGTCGCGATGCTGCTGTGTGTCGGTCTGCTGCTATCTGGCTGTTCCGGGAGTAAGTCGTCTGACGCAGGAAGTTATTCCGGCTCCGTGTATACCGTGAAGCGGGGAGATACGCTATACCGTATTTCACGCGCCACTGGCACCAGCGTGAAAGAGATCGCTCGCCTGAACAACATTTCTCCACCCTATACCATTGAAGTGGGGCAAAAGCTAAAGGTTAGCGGCGGCGCGAAATCCACGACTTCCTCAGGTAAAACAAGCTCGAAATCCTCTACCAAAACGGCGGCAGTCAGACCGTCTTCTTCCGTGCCTCAGTCGTCATGGCCGCCGGTAGGACAACGCTGCTGGCAATGGCCTGCCAGCGGTAAGGTGATCCTGCCTTACTCCACGGCGGACGGTGGTAACAAGGGCATTGATATCTCAGCTGCGCGCGGTACGCCGATTTACGCGGCCGGAGCAGGGAAGGTGGTCTATGTTGGCAATCAGCTGCGGGGCTACGGCAACCTCATCATGATCAAGCACAGTGAGGACTACATCACTGCCTATGCGCATAATGACACCATGCTGGTGAACAACGGTCAAAACGTGAAAGCCGGGCAGAAGATCGCCACGATGGGCAGCACGGATGCGACGACGGTGCGGCTGCATTTCCAGATCCGTTATCGCGCAACGGCTATCGATCCGCTGCGTTATTTACCCCCGCAGGGCAGTAAGCCCAAATGCTGACGGTGAATTAATCGCCAGTCAGTCGGTTAGTCCCTTGCCAAGAAGAGCGTAAGGTTTATAATCCCTTACGCACTTCAATGCGGGCGTAGTTCAATGGTAGAACGAGAGCTTCCCAAGCTCTATACGAGGGTTCGATTCCCTTCGCCCGCTCCATAACCCTGCTTTCATTACCTGGTTCATTGAATCCCTCTAAGAAACGGCTTAATGCTTCCCGGCTGCAGTTGACGGCAACATATTGTGTAACCCTTATTAGCTTATAAGCATGATTCAAAGCAATACTATTCATTCGACAAATCTTTATCTTTACTCGCGAAACAGTATCTATTGAGGGCCTTAATCCCAATGCATCGTCACGTAAAGCGGCAGTTGCTCGTAAAGCCAGCTATCAAAGGTGCTAAGGATGTAGAGGTGTAAATTTTGCTCCAGATATTAAAACAAGCTTTAATAAATTAAATGTTAATGGTGATGAAATGAATATTAAAATTGCTTTTATTGTAACATCTTTGTTTGCATTATCAGGATGTAACATGAACCCTTCGATGTATACGGCCAACGCGAATAAATCAGAGGGTACTGTTACTATGGCCTACCATTACACTTCATCCACTCCAATGTGGTGGAGCCCAGCATTTGGTGAGGAGGCCCAGAATCGCGCCACCGTAATATGCCAAGGGTGGGAATTTGACTCGGCAAGACCTTTAGATGATAGCTCATATATGAATAGTGGTGGGGCAATTGAAGGGATAGATTCTGTAACATATCAGTGTATTAAGAACAAAAAGGGTACCGAATAGTCTTTGAATTAATTGTCATCCCTAAAGCGGTTACATTTCCCAAAAAAACACTGAGTTTTATCCAACTACCCCCTTGAGATTAAAGGACGAGGGGGCCAGATCGTTAAAGCCTATTGTTCTGTGGTCACCCTGAGGAATATTTCCTGCCCTCCGTCCGCGTATGACCAAGAGGTAGTCCTAATGACTGCCTTTCTTTGAGCCTTATTATCAAAGGGTTATTGGTCGGTCATCTTCAATACTTCTATTTCCTTCGCCCAGGGTTCGTTGCAGTAAAACTGTGTCAAGCCAGCGGCCATGCTTGAAGCCAATATCTTTCAGCGTGCCTATTTCTGTAAATCCGACCTGCTGATGGACTTTCAGCGACCCCTGATTATTGCTGTCGCCGACGATGGCGATCAACTGTCGATAACCCTGCGTTTCGGCCCAGTCAATA
Source organism: Citrobacter freundii complex sp. 2025EL-00176 (assembly GCF_053309355.1). Classification (NCBI taxonomy): domain Bacteria; kingdom Pseudomonadati; phylum Pseudomonadota; class Gammaproteobacteria; order Enterobacterales; family Enterobacteriaceae; genus Citrobacter; species Citrobacter freundii complex sp. 2025EL-00176. The sequence continues at coordinate 71,219 of NZ_JBRYHT010000004.1, forward strand.
ACATGGCGCAGTAATGCTTTCCCCGCCCCCTGACGCTGTGCCGTTGGGTCAATGTAAATTGAATCTTCGAGGGTATAGCGGTAGGCATAACGTTCGCGGTAGCGGGAGAGATAACAATACCCGATGACCTTGTCTTCCTGCAGAGCGACAACCCACGGCAGCCCCAGGCTGCGGATTTTTTCCAGACGAGCCAGCATTTCATGGGTATCCGGTGGGTCAGTTTCAAAGCTGCCGGTACCGTGAAGAACATGATGTGCGTAAATATCGCGTATGGCGGGGATGTGTTTTTCTTCTGCATTAACGATTTTCATTGACCAGCTCCGGTTGGCGTCTTTTTTCAGATTACCTGAAAGTCCGGAGGGAAGGTAAGCGCAAAAAGTTATGTTTCAATCTGGAGTTCACAATGAAAGTAGGCTTGTTAATTATAAGGCTAAAGAATTGATTGTGGTTGATGCTATCAATAGCAAGTCAGGGGCGTAAATAGAGAAGTTGATAATTGTCCACATCGATATGGCCGGATGAAAAAATACTACTACTCAATTGTGAATTGATAAAACACTTTGATTTCATTGCGTTATAATTGTACCTAATTCTTATTGTGGCTGTACTCTTAATTTTATTTCATCAACACTGCCTGGAACCTGAAATTACGTTATAGTGTTTTTCTCGTTATTTCTATGTTTATCAGAGCGGACGTTATCAGAACTTTCTCTATTCATACCAAATAGTTACCGTGCAAACAGTTGCGGAGGGTAGCTATGTTACCCAACAATAGTTGCATCGTCATATGGCTTCGTCACGGAAAATTAATCTCAATTCAGAATGCAATCCCAAGAGTATTAGGATAATTTGGTTTAAAATACTTTTTTTGCCTAAGTATTATCTTATCACATAGCCACGAACTACGTTGGGTGATAAAATTCTCGAGTTTATGCCTCCTTTCCAAGGATTAGAGGATGAGGCATGGGTAGTCAATAAGACAAAAGAATTAATTGCTTCATAACCCTATTACGAAATAAGCGGTAGTGCGTCTTACATGGTCGGCAATCGTCAGGGACTGACTGTAACTTATTGAAAACGCTTATTTTTACTCTGATGTAAGATATAAGGGCAGATATGTTAAGTATGCGTCGACATGCCAACTTCATTAAACGTTTTAAGTCTGTAAGCTGTTTATTTACGGCAAGCGTTCTTTTCCCTATGCCAATCTCTGCGGCGGTATCAGATTATGATGCTTTGGTTATTGAAGCACGGGGAGGTAATAGTGCACCGCTATTACGTTTCCTTGAGGATCAGGGAAAGAAAAGTGCGCTAACGCCAAATCAGGTTGCCGACTGGTTGCAGGTTTCCAGTTGGGTCGATAACAACGATAAAACCACAATTGCAATCTGGCAGCAGTATCGTGGACAGATGAATGTACCTGCCCGGGGCAAAGTCGCCGCTGCACGAGCGTATCGCAATCAGAAGAACTGGAATGATTCTTTAGCCGTTTGGGAAAGTGTTTTACAGGAAGAACCTGATAACGTTGATGTACGTACCGGCTGGATAATGACGTTGGCGGATGCTCGCTACAATCAGCAAGCCCTTACTGAAGCGAATAAATGGGCGCAGGCGCATCCCGGGGCTGATTCTGATGCGTTACTTGCCTATGTCTATCATTCGCAGGGGAAAAACTGGGATGCATTGTTAGTCGCCAGCCAGGCGGATGACGTCGATCCGGGCAATAAAAATGCAAAATCCACATTGCTGTCTGCGCTGTCAGCAAACCGCGTTTCCGGGCCCGCCTTAAATATGGCAGAGGTGGTACCAACGGCAGACCCGGTGAAGCGTCGCCTTGAGCTTGATGCGGCTGCTGAAATGGTACGTTCCTCTTATACCTCTGCGCGTAATGAAGAAGAGCGTTTTATCGTGGCCGATAAAGCGCTGGCCCGCTATGACCAGTTGCTGGCTGCCTGGAAAGATGAGCCTACTGCGCAGAATGATGTCCGTCGGGCCAGAATTGACCGCATGGGCGCCTTACTGGTCCGTAAACGCACTTCTGAAGTGATTAAAGAATACGAATCGCTGTCTGCGAGCGGCGAGGTGCCAAACTACGCAAAACGCTGGGTAGCATCAGCATGGTTAAGCGAACGTCAGCCGGAAAAAACCGAAGCGATGCTGATGAGCATCTACTATCCGAACGGACCGATTCCGGTTACGCCGCTCGGTCCTGAGGATCAACAGGATCTGTTCTATGCGCATATCGATAATGAAAACTTTGATGCGGCGAAAAAACAGGTCGATGCATTAATCAAAGACAGTCCGTACCTGCGACGTATCTATGGTTCGCCAACGCCGCAGCCAAACGACAACTGGCTGCTCGGACAGTCGCTGCTGACGCAATATCATATCGCAGCCAATGAACTGCCGGAGGCAGAAAAACTCGCAGAGCATCTGGCGCGAACAGGCTCGGGTAACCAAGGGCTGCGCATATCCTATGCTTCTGTATTGGAAGCGCGGGGACTGCCGCATGCGGCGGAGAAAGAGCTTAAGCTGGCGGAAGTGATTGAGCCGAGTAACCTGGAGCTGGAGCGTCAGCAGGCCTATGTGGCGCTGGATCTCCAGGAGTGGAAGCAGGCCGATGAACTGACGGATGACGTTATTGCTCGCAGCCCGGATGATGAAGCGACGCTGCGCCTCGCACGCATTCGTGATGTGCATAAAATGTCGGAAGTGCGTATTAGCGGCACGCAGGGGATCTCGTCCGATAGCCCGGTCAGCGGTAAGAATGATTTCAACATCAACACGGCGATTTACAGCCCGCCAATTGACGACAACTGGCGACTGTTTACCGGATTCAACTTCGCGACCGGCGAGTTTGAGGAAGGGAAGGGGATCAGCCGCGATCTGGCGGCAGGTGCGGAATGGACCTCCCGTGATTACTGGGCCGAAATGGAAGTGTCTGGCCGAAATTATGGTGATGGTCAGAAGATCGGTGGGCGTCTATCCGGCTGGCATGACTTCAACGATAACTGGCGCGTTGGCGGTTCGGCCGAGCGTCTTTCGCGCAACACGCCACTGCGTGCGCTGCGTAGCGGCGTGTATGCCAACGGCGGCGATATGTTTGTTCGCTGGTATCAAAACGAACGACGTGAATACCAATTGTCGTTTGCCGCATCACATTTCTCGGATGGTAACGATCGCATCGAATATGGGCTGAGCGGAAAAGAGCGCATGTGGACCACGCCGCGCTTTACGCTGGACTTTACCCCGGGTATCGGCGGAAGCACCAACACCAAAGAAAATGTGCCGTATTACAACCCGAAGAGTGATTTTTCCGTTGTACCAGGCCTGAGTGCGGAGCAGGTTCTTTACCGCCACTATGACACCGTGTGGACACAGCAAGGCATCGCCGGAGTGGGTGGCTACTGGCAGCAAGGTGAAGATGTAGGCGCTATCGTCCAGGTGGGATATGGACAACGGCTCAAATGGAACAACGTCGTAGATGGCGGGGTGATGCTGGTTTGGGATAAACGCCCCTATGACGGTAAACGTGAGCGGAATATCTCCCTCGCTTTCGATTTAAATGTCAGGTTTTAAGGATTGTTCATGCTGAAAAGATGCCTGTGGCTTAGCGCATTAATCGCTGGCTGGTTGATGATTACCGCGTGCAGTAGCGCGCACAATACAACGCCTCGCTATGTTCCTCCCGCAGAGAGAACGCCGTTGACGGCAGATCATCCATGGCCGAAAAACAGCTTCCTGGTGCTCGGCTACCATGATGTTGAGGATGGCGCAGCAGACCAGCGCTATCTCTCCGTGCGCACCAGCGCGTTGAGCGACCAAATGGCCTGGCTGCGTGATAATGGCTATAACCCGATCAGCGTACAGCAAATTCTGGACGCCCATGACGGTAAAATTGTGTTGCCGGAAAAAGCGGTCTTACTCACCTTTGACGATGGATATAGCAGTTTTTATACCCGCGTCTGGCCGCTGCTGAAAGCCTACAACTGGCCTGCGCTCTGGGCTCCAGTGGGCAGTTGGGTTGATTCTCCAGCCAATAAAAAAGTCGATTTTGGTGGCTTGATGACGGCGCGAGATAAATTTGCCACCTGGAAGATGGTCGAGGAAATGGGCAAATCGCCGTTGGTGGAAGTGGGAGCGCACACCTGGAACTCGCATTTCGGCGCTGAGGCGAACCCGCAAGGAAGTAAAGAGCCCGCGGTGGCGAATCGCCTGTTCGATAAGAAAACCGGCACTTACGAAACCGACGAACAGTACAATCGTCGCATTAATACGGATATCTCGCTGATCACCAATAAGATTAAATCGGTAACCGGGAAGTCGCCGCGCGCGTGGGTGTGGCCTTACGGTGCGGCTAACGGCACCACTTTAAACCTGGCCAAAGAACATGGCTATAAGATGGCCTTTACGCTCAATGAAGGGCTGGCGAACGCCGCGTTTCTGGATGATATCCCGCGCGTACTGATCTCTGATAACCCGTCCCTCAAGCGCTTTGCCAGCCAGGTCGCTCAGGTACGTGAACCGCAAACGATGCGCGTCATGCACGTCGATCTGGATTACGTATATGACAAAGATCCTGCTCAGCAGAAGCGAAACATCGACAAGCTGATCCAGCGTGTGTATGACATGCGCATTTCTCATGTTTTCCTGCAGGCGTACGCCGACCCTAAAGGCGACGGGAATATTCGCGAACTCTATTTCCCTAACCGCTGGCTGCCGATGCGTGCCGATCTCTTTAACTATATCTCCTGGCAGTTACAAACGCGGGCCGGGGTGACGGTGTATGCCTGGATGCCGGTACTGGCTTTCGACCTCGACGCTTCCATTCCACGCGTGACGGCATGGGATCCGAAAACAGGACGCACTGCGATCAACCGCGAGAACTATGTGCGTCTGTCTCCCTGGGACAGCGAAGCACGTAAGCGCATCACTGAAATCTATGAAGACCTGGCGAAGCATGCCAGCTTTAAAGGGATTTTGTTCCACGACGATGCTTTCCTGACGGACTTTGAAGATGCGTCACCGGAGGCGTTAGCCGCCTACCGCGCCGCAGGTCTTCCGGGAAGTATTGAGCAAATCCGTAGCAACCCGCAGACCTTTGAGCGCTGGACGCGCCTGAAAAGTAAGATGCTGATCGACTTCACCAAACAGCTGACCCGCTCAGTGCGCAATATTCGCGGTCCGCAGGTGCAAACTGCCCGCAATATATACGCCATGCCGGTACTGGAGCCTGAAAGTGAAGCCTGGTTTGCGCAAAACCTGAATGATTTCCTCAATACCTATGACTGGACGGCACCCATGGCGATGCCATTCATGGAGCAGATCCCGGCTAATGATGCCAACGCCTGGCTCGACAGATTAGTGAATGCCGTTGCACAAACGCCCGGCGCGCTGGACAAAACCGTGTTTGAACTGCAGGCACGAGACTGGCGTAAATCCGGGGACGAAGCAGAAATCAGCGGAAAACAAATAGCCGAATGGATGCGCCAGCTGAAACTTAGTGGTGCAGGTAACTATGGCTATTATCCGGATGATTTCATCAGCGACAAACCTGAGATGTCAGAGATTCGCTCGACGTTCTCCTCATACTGGTACCCGCAAAAATGACCGATCGCATTATTGCTTTCCTGATACTTTGCCTGATGTTCAGCCTGCCGTTTGGCGTGGCTGTCATCTTTACAGGTGAAGTCATGTTGAACTTCGTCTTCTTCTGGCCTTTATTCATGTCTGCATTATGGATAAGCGGCGGGGTCTATTTCTGGTTTTATCGTGAGCGTCACTGGAAATGGGGAGACGATACACCGCCACCGACGCTGGAGGGAAATCCGCTGGTTTCCATTTTGATTCCCTGCTTTAACGAAGGGATCAACGCGCGCGAAACCATTGAGGCCGCACTGTCGCAGCGCTATAAGAACATCGAAGTGATTGCCATCAACGACGGTTCAACGGACGACACGCACGACGTTCTGGAACAACTGGCGATTGAATACCCCAGCCTGCGCGTCATTCATCTGGCTGAAAATCAGGGCAAAGCATTGGCGCTCAAGACCGGTGCAGCCGCTGCGCGCAGCGATTACCTGGTGTGTATTGATGGTGATGCGTTACTGGATCGTGATGCCGTGGCCTATATTGTGGCCCCGCTGATCCAGTTCCCACGCGTTGGTGCGGTAACCGGCAACCCGCGTATTCGTACCCGTTCCACGCTAATTGGTCGTGTGCAGGTCGGGGAGTTCTCTTCCATTATCGGCTTGATTAAGCGTACTCAACGAGTCTATGGTCAGATCTTTACCGTCTCCGGTGTGGTTGCGGCGTTTCGTCGTCGCGCGCTGGCCGAGGTGGGTTACTGGAGCCCGGATATGATCACCGAAGATATCGATATCAGTTGGAAGCTGCAGTTGCGCCACTGGTCGGTATTCTTTGAGCCGCGCGCACTGTGCTGGATCCTGATGCCTGAAACCTTAAAAGGGCTGTGGAAGCAGCGCCTGCGCTGGGCGCAAGGAGGGGCGGAGGTGTTTATCGTTAACATGCGTCGTCTGTGGTCGTGGGAGTTCCGCCGCATGTGGCCGCTGTTTCTCGAATTCTGTTTTTCTACCGCCTGGTCGTTTGCCTATGCGATCAGTATCGTGCTGTTCCTGTTGGGACTGATGATCCCGATGCCGGACTCGCTGTATGTACAGCATCTGTTCCCGCCAGCCTTTACCGGACTTATTCTCGGTGTGGTTTGCTTATTGCAGTTTGCGGTGAGCCTGATGATTGAACGACGCTATGAAAAAGGTATTGGCGCTTCGTTGTTCTGGATTATCTGGTTCCCGGTGGTGTACTGGATGCTAAGCCTGTTCACTACGCTGGTGGCTTTCCCGAAAGTAATGCTTAAACGCAAACGCGGCAGGGTGCGCTGGGTGAGTCCTGACCGTGGAATTGGGAGGATCGAATCATGAGCCAGCCACTGATCTTTACGGAACGGCGTCTACTGCCGCGCATCATCGACGTGCTGTTGACGGTCATCGCCTGGGTTGGTTTTTTATACCTGATCTATAAAGGGCTGATCACGGCCCTGGCGCATTCACCGTATATGGGCGTGCGTCCCTTTTTCACCACGCTGGATACGGTCACGTTTTATATCCTTGTCGCGCTGCTCAACGGACTGGTGCTGATCGGCTGGGCGAAATACAACCAGTTTCGTTTTCGGGTGGAGCGTCGCAGCCGCAGACCAGGACTGGAACACCATGAGCTGGCAGAAAGTTTACGCATTACCCGTGAACTGGTTACGGAGTTGAACAAAGCGAGGGTGCTGACGGTCCATCATCATGAGAATGGCGAAATCAGTCATATCGATGTGGACAAGCACATCGCCGATAACCGCCTGCCGCCGCCGACGCCTGCAATGCTGGAATATTTGCCGCCGGAGCGGGAGCCATCGTTACAGAAAGGGACTGAGTGATATTTCTGCTACCCACCACTTCCTTCAGCTTCGCATCGGTCTATGATTAGACTCAGACAATAAAAAATGCGAGGCAATGTCGTGGAAAAGGAACTACTGGAAGCAGGTTACCGGGCCTATACCGGCGAGAAGATTGACGTCTACTTCAACACGGCGATATGTCAGCATTCAGGGAACTGCGTGCGGGGAAGCGCGAAGCTTTTCAATCTGAAACGCAAACCCTGGATAATCCCCGATGAAGTGGATGTCGCGACGGTGATTAAGGTCATCGATACCTGTCCAAGCGGTGCGCTGAAATATCGCCAGAAATAAGTGAGGGAACCATGGAAATTCTTGCAGGCCACAACAAATTTTATGTCAACGATGCCGAAGGCAATCAGGTTGCCGAGATTGTCTTTGTGCCGACGGGCGAGCATCTGAGCATCATTGAACATACCGATGTTGACCCCAGTCTGAAAGGTCAGGGCGTCGGCAAACAGCTGGTGGCGAAGGTGGTGGAGAAAATGCGGGCTGAAAATCGCAAAGTTATTCCGCTGTGTCCGTTTGCCAAACATGAATTTGATAAAACTCGCGAGTACGACGATATTCGCGCCTGAAGTCTGATTTCCGCCGGATAGTCTTATCCGGCATATCACTCCCGATGCAGCAAATCCTGATAAATGCCCGTCAGTACCCCTTGCGGGCCAAACTCTTTTTTAATCCACTGAGTGACTCGACCGGTTGCCGAATGCTGGGTCGCCAGCAGCATCCGTGAATCCTGACGTGGGTTGTGGATCTGGCGCGTGACCAGCAGCGATTGTTCCATCGCTTCGCGCACCATATAGTCCGGTAAAAAACCGATGCCTTCGCCCAGAATTTGGCACTGACATTTGGTATTAAAATCGGGAACCAGAATCGACTCCTGTCCGTGTAACAGCCACCCGACCTTTTTGTTAATGGTGTGGGCGGTGTCTTCCACCATAATATTCGGATACAAACGCAGCTGGCTCTCAGAAATCGGTTCAGGCATAAAAGCCAACGGATGATCTGGGGCAATGGCAAACGACCAGCGAATAGCGCCGATCTCGGTATAGTCAATCCCGCCGCCGTCCAGCAACGTATCGGGCGCGCCAATGGCGATATTGGCAAGGTTGTTGATGATCGAATCCCAGACGCCGTTATACACCTCGGTGGTAACGGTTATCTGGCAGGTAGGGAACTGTTTCTTGAGTACCTGCAGCAGTCGGGCCGTATGCTGTGGAGTGTACAACAACTGGTTAATACAGATGCGCACCCGGGCTTCAATGCCCTGAGCGATGGTATCAATGCTGCGCTTTATTGCGTGGAAATCGTTGAGCAGGTCGGTGGCCTTGCGAAACAGATAGCGACCAGACTCGGTCAACTCAATGCTACGGGTGCTACGCGTAAACAGCACTACATCGAGCCCCATCTCCATGCGCTTAATGGTGTAACTAATTGCCGATGTGGTTAAGCCCAGCTCCTCCGCAGCCTTGCTGAAGCTGCTGTAGCGGGCAGCCATGGTAAATGCCAGCAGATTTTCCTCGGTAAAAATGGAATTCATCTTTTCTCCCCTCAGGCTACCAACAAGCCCCGCCACATAATGATTGTTGAATGTATTTGTAATCCTTATACAGAGCAATCAGTTTTGAACAGAATTTAACACTAGTTTTACATTTGATTTGAAGGCAATCACACTTCTGCATATTAATTGCAGGCCGCTATCTGTGCAGCATACCGCCTGATTTGCCGGACTAGTAATGAGTGGCAAAAAACGCCCCAGCCATAAGGGAAAGATTGCACTACAGCACGGTTTGCTCTCATTGTTAAATTTTATTCAATAATTGACACGCTTACGATGAATGAAATTTAAGCGGATGTTATTCTCTACACTCTGTTGCTATTCTCAGCTTATCGGATATTTAAAAAGTCTAAAAAACTGCAGGAGAGCAATTATGTCAGAGAAAGAACTCATTACTGAATTTCTGCTGGCGGCAGAGCAAGGTAATACCGATGGATTAAAATCCTGTCTGGCAAAAAATGTGGATATTAATGCCACGAACCGCCAGGGACGTACCGCCATTATTATTGCCAGCCTGAATAAGCATTATGACTGTGTTTCTTTATTGATTGCCGCTGGTGCCGATATTAATAAACAGGACCAAACCTGTTTTAATCCTTTTCTGATTAGCTGCCTGACTAACGATTTAACGCTGTTGCGTACCGTATTACCTGCTAACCCCGACCTTAACTGCCTGAGTCGTTTTGGCGGCGTAGGCATTACGCCAGCCAGTGAAAAAGGTCATGTGGAGATCGTGCGCGAACTGCTGCTGCGTACTGATATCAATGTTAACCATACCAACTTTGTTGGCTGGACGCCGCTTCTGGAAGCCATTGTGCTTAATGACGGCGGCGCGAAGCAGCAGGAGATCGTCAAGCTGCTGCTCGACCATGGCGCTAACCCGCATATGACGGATAAATATGGTAAAACCCCGCTGGAACTGGCGCGGGAGAAAGGGTATCACGAAATTGCCGAGCTGCTGATTGCCGCCGGAGCCTGACAGAGGAGCGCCGCTATCGCTACGCCATCACGGCGATGCGTACAGGCGCTAACCGCAGATAGCGCGTTTCTCGCTTTCCGGGGGACGGGGCAAGTTGAACAGGTTTTTTCCCGCGCGGTGAACCTGTTGATACCTGACCAGCAGCGACTGTTGACGCTGCTGAGTGAAGGTTGTGATAACGCGCCTAACAGCTGTCGGCTGGCGCTGACGCATTGTGCAGACCTGTTTCTCCCCGGTGAGCAGGTCAGATTTACCGAGTCGGGGATAGCCGTTGGCAAAGATAAATGGATAGAGACCTCTGGTTGCATGCCGTGGCGCATACCACAGTGGACGCCAGATGTAGTAACCCTCGCCGCAGTCCGCTGGCAGCGCTGGGAAGAGGTTATCCGCCAACAGTTAAGCAGCGACGACACATTATTTTTGTATCAGGGAGACAACCCGTTTTATCAGGAAATCGCCCGTCAATTACTCAAGCGCCGACAAACATTAATAACGGCGCTATATACGGGAGTAAATATTTCTACAGCGGCCAGCCATTTAATTGGTCTGGGAATTGGCCTGACGCCATCATCCGACGATTATTTAGTGGGCTTAAGCGCCATTTTATTCATCCCTGGACATCCGCTGGAGAAATATCGTAGGGATTTTTTAGCGGCCTTACAACGCGCCGGAAATAATACGACGCTACTTAGCAAAATAACGCTCGAAGAAGCTTTGCATCAACGTTATCGGGAAAGCGTCGTGCGGCTGCTGCAGCATATTATTACTGAGCAACAACCCGTTTCTACGCAATATATTACTGACATTAAAAATATCGGCTCAAGTTCTGGCTGCGACATGCTGTATGGCATGGCGGACGCCTGCGCCCTGAGCCACAGGTCCGGAGGGAATTATGTCGATCAGGATAGTTGTTAAAAAGAACACGTATTTTGATTCTGTCTCACTGATGTCTATCTCCACACGCGCCAATAAGCTCGATGGCGTTGAGCAGGCGTTCGTGGCTATGGCGACAGAAATGAATAAGGGCGTACTGAAGAATCTCGGCCTGCTGACGCCTGAACTGGAAGAGGCGAAAAGTGGCGACCTGATGATTGTCATTAAAGGTGCCAGCGAGGCGGCGAACGACCAGACGCTGGTGGCAATTGAAGATCTGTTTACGCATAAAGAGCAGGGCGGCCAGCATGAAGCGCGCTATGCCACGCTTGCTAGTGCGAAGAAGCATGTGCCTGACAGCAACCTGGCGGTGATCTCGGTTAACGGCCTGTTTGCCGCACGCGAAGCGCGCCAGGCGCTGCAAAATAACCTCAACGTGATGCTGTTCTCTGACAACGTTTCTCTTGAGGATGAACTGGCGCTAAAACAGCTGGCGCACGAAAAAGGGCTGTTGATGATGGGGCCAGACTGCGGGACCGCCATTATTAACGGCGCGGCGCTGTGCTTTGGCAACGCGGTACGTCGCGGCAACATTGGGATTGTCGGCGCATCCGGCACCGGTAGCCAGGAACTGAGCGTGCGCATTCATGAGTTTGGCGGCGGGATTTCCCAGTTGATTGGCACCGGTGGTCGCGATCTGAGCGAGAAGATTGGCGGCCTGATGATGCTTGACGCGATTGGCATGCTGGAAGCCGATCCGCAAACTGAGATCATCGCGCTTATCTCGAAACCTCCTGCCCCAGCGGTGGCGCGTAAGGTGCTGGAACGCGCGCGCGCCTGCCATAAGCCCGTCGTGGTGTGCTTCCTCGGACGCGAAGCCGCGCCTGCGGATGAAAAAGGTCTGCAGTTTGCACGCGGTACCAAAGAAGCAGCGCTGAAAGCGGTGCTGCTGACCGGCGTGAAAAAAGAGAGCCTGGATCTGCACCCGCTCAATTGGCCGCTGATTGAAGAGGTCCGCGCCCGTCTGACCCCGCAGCAAAAGTATATCCGTGGCTTGTTCTGCGGCGGCACGTTGTGTGATGAGGCGATGTTTGCCGCCATGGAAAAACACGCGCAGGTTTACAGCAACATTCATCCGGATCCGGCGTTCCGTCTGAAAGATCTCAACCGCAGCGTAGCGCATACCTTCCTTGATTTCGGTGATGACGATTTTACCAACGGTAAACCACACCCGATGATCGATCCCACCAACCGTATTAGTCGTTTGTTGCAGGAGGCACGCGATCCTGAAGTGGGCGTGATCGTGATGGATTTCGTGCTTGGATTTGGATCGCATGAAGATCCGGTCGGGGTGATGCTGGACGCGATCGTTGAAGCCAAAGCGATCGCCGCCGCAGAGGGACGTCCTCTGGAAATCCTCGGCTATGTGCTGGGAACCGATCTCGATACGCCGTCGCTGGAAAAACAGTGCCAGATGCTGACCGATGCCGGGGTTATCTGGGCGAGCAGTAGTACCAACACCGGATTGCTGGCGCGTGAATTTATCTGTAAAGGGGAGGAAGCCTGATGAGCCAGACACTGTTTAACCAGCCGCTGAACGTGATTAACGTCGGCATCGCGATGTTCAGCGATGACCTGAAAAAACAGAATGTGCCCGTGACTCAACTCGACTGGACGCCGCCGGGCCAGGGCAATATGCAGGTCGTGGCCGCGCTGGATGACATTGCTGATTCGCCGCTGGCGGACAAAATCGCTGCCGCTAACCAGCAGGCGCTGGAGCGCATCATCCAGTCACATCCGGTGCTGATTGGTTACGACCAGGCCATCAACGTGGTGCCGGGGATGACCCGCAACACCATTTTGCACGCTGGGCCGCCGATCCGCTGGGAAAAAATGTGCGGCGCGATGAAGGGCGCGGTAACCGGGGCGCTAGTGTTTGAAGGGCTGGCGAAAGATCTGGATGAAGCCGCCGAACTGGCCGCCTCGGGTGAAATCATCTTCTCACCGTGCCACGAGCATGACTGTGTCGGCTCGATGGCGGGGGTGACGTCGGCGTCGATGTTTATGCACATCGTGGAGAATAAAACCTACGGCAACCGCGCATATACCAATATGAGCGAGCAGATGGCGAAGATCCTGCGCATGGGGGCGAACGATCAGAGCGTTATCGATCGCCTGAACTGGATGCGCGATGTGATGGGACCGATGCTGCGTGATGCCATGAAGTTGGCGGGTGAAATCGATCTGCGTCTGATGCTGGCGCAGGCGTTGCACATGGGCGATGAGTGCCATAACCGTAACAACGCCGGGACGGCGCTACTGATTCAGGCGCTAACGCCGTGGATCATCCAGACCGGTTATCCGGTTGAGCAGCAGCGTGAAGTATTCGAGTTCGTCCTTAGCAGCGATTACTTCTCCGGCCCGACCTGGATGGCGATGTGTAAAGCCGCGATGGACGCCGCACACGGCATTGAATACAGCACCGTGGTGACGACGATGGCGCGTAACGGCGTCGAGTTCGGTCTGCGCGTTAGCGGGCTGCCGGGGCAATGGTTTACCGGTCCGGCGCAGCAGGTGATTGGCCCGATGTTCGCGGGCTATAAGCCGGAAGATTCCGGGCGCGATATCGGCGATAGCGCGATTACCGAAACCTATGGCATTGGTGGTTTTGCCATGGCGACGGCACCTGCCATTGTGGCGCTGGTCGGTGGTACGGTCGAGGAGGCGGTTGATTTCTCTCGCCAGATGCGCGAAATCACCCTCGGTGAAAACCCCAATGTCACCATTCCGCTGCTCGGTTTTATGGGCGTACCGACTGCTATCGACATTACGCGCGTGGGCAGCACCGGCATTTTGCCAGTGATAAACACCGCCATTGCGCACAAAGATGCGGGGATCGGCATGATCGGCGCCGGAATCGTTCACCCGCCGTTCGCCTGTTTTGAAAAGGCGATCCTCAACTGGCGTGACCGCTACTGCTAATAACAATAACCGGGGCTAACGGCGTTAGCCCCACGGTAGCGAAGCGAAAAACGTTGCTTACCTGCAGGGCTGGGCGATCTCCGCGATCGCAAACGATGCTTAACCTGTTAAGGATATTCCATGAACAGCATAAAACTAGAATGGAAACGTGGTGACTGGGCGGCTTACTTTGGGCTGATGACCAACAACCTGACGAACCTGCTGACAATGATGGGGCTGCTCATTTTTGTCGTCGGGATCCCAACCGAAATTGTCTATGGCCGCATTGCGCCTGCCTTTGGTCTGGCGGTGCTGGTGGCCAGCGTCTGCTACGCCTGGTTTGGCCTGCAGATGGCAAAACACACCGGGCGTAATGACGTAACGGCATTGCCGTCCGGTCCCAGCGCACCGTCAATCTTTACCGTCACGTTCCTGGTGCTGATGCCGGTTTATCAGCAAACCAAAGATGCCAACTTTGCGATCCAGATAGCGCTGGTATGGTGCTTTGTGGAAGCGTTAATCCTGGTGGGCGGCTCCTTCCTTGGCGAGACCATCCGCAAGATGATCCCTCGAACGGTACTGCTCTCGTGTTTGTCCGGCCTGGGCCTGCTGCTGTTGGCGATGAACCCCATGCTGCAGGCATTTGAAGCGCCAACCGTTTCTTTCATCGTCCTGTTGCTGATCTTCATTAACTGGTTCGGTAAGAAGCCGATTTTTGCTCGTATTCCTACCGGATTGCTGCTGCTGATTGCCGGTACGGCCCTGGCGTGGATCTCGGGTTTGCAAAGCCCGGAAGCGATTAAAGCGTCGATGTCTTCTTTTGGTTTTAACCCGCCGGAAATTCATGTCGATAGCTTCCTGCAAGGGTTGCCGCACGCGCTGCCGTATCTGGCGTCTGCGGTTCCGCTGGGTCTGGCGAACTATATTTTTGACCTCGAAAACATAGAAAGTGCGCATGCTGCGGGCGATGAGTACAACACCCGTAAGGTCATGATGGCGAATGGTTTTGCCTCCATGCTCGGCTGCATGCTGGGCAATCCGTTCCCGGTGACCGTGTATGTTGGCCATGCGGGCTGGAAAGCGATGGGCGCCAGCATCGGCTATACCCTCGCTTCAGGCATCACCATGTTCCTGGTGCCGCTGTTTGGTCTGGGGGCGTTTATGCTCGCCATTATTCCGATGACCGCGATAGTGCCGATTCTGGTGTTTATTGGCGTGGTGACCGCCAACCAGGTGGTGCGAGAAACGCCCAAAGTCGAGGTTCCCGTTATCTTCATCTGCCTGTTCCCGTGGATCGCTAACTGGGCGCTAACCATCGTTAATAGCGTGATGGGCGCGGCCGGTACGTCAGCCGGTAAGCTCGGTAGCGACCTGCTGCACAGCAAAGGCGTCTATTACGACGGGCTGGTGCATCTGGGAAGCGGCGCGCCGCTGGCCAGCATGCTGTGGGGCTGCGTCGCGATCTTCGCCATTATGAATAAGCCGCTGCGTGGGGCGATTGCCGCCGCCTTTGGCGCACTGCTGTCGCTGTTTGGCGTGATCCACTCCCCGGCGGTTGGCTTTGCGGAGGGCGGTTCGATGATGTTTGTGCTGGCCTACCTGATGATGAGCGGCATGTTTGTCCTCAAGCACGTGCTCGACAGTCGTGAAGCGGTGACTGCGCCTGAGCAACAACCGACAAAATCTACCTGAATCGTCTGCAAGCGGAAGATAACACTATGAAAGAACTTGTGGTCGTTGCCATTGGCGGCAACAGCATTATCAAAGATAACGCCAGCCAGTCGATTGAGCACCAGGCTGAAGCGGTGAAAGCGGTTGCGGACACGGTGCTGGAAATGTTGGCATCGGACTACAACATTGTGCTGACGCACGGTAACGGACCGCAGGTTGGGTTGGATCTGCGGCGGGCGGAAATCGCGCATGAGCGCGAGGGTTTGCCGCTGACCCCGTTGGCAAACTGCGTCGCCGATACCCAGGGCGGCATCGGTTATTTGATCCAACAAGCGCTGAACAATCGTCTGGCGCGGCGCGGCGAGCAGAAAGCGGTCACCGTGGTGACCCAGGTGGAGGTCGATAAAAACGATCCGGGTTTTGCTAACCCAACCAAGCCTATCGGCGCGTTCTTTAGCGCAGCCCAGCGCGATGAACTGTTGCGGGTTAATCCAGGCTGGCGTTTTGTTGAGGATTCCGGGCGCGGCTACCGTCGGGTGGTCGCTTCGCCAGAGCCGAGGCGCATCGTCGAAGCCGAGGCGATTAAGGCCCTGACCCAGCAAGGCTTTGTGGTGATTGGCGCGGGCGGCGGTGGGATCCCGGTGGTGCGTAGCGATCAGGGGGATTACCAGAGCGTGGACGCGGTGATTGATAAAGATCTTTCCACCGCGCTGCTGGCTCAGGAGATCCGCGCCGACATTCTGGTGATCACCACCGGCGTTGAGCGGGTGTGTATTCACTTCGGTAAACCCAACCAGCAGGCGCTGGATACGGTGGATGTTGCCACGATGACCCGCTACATGCAGGAAGGACACTTTCCGCCGGGCAGCATGCTACCCAAGATCGTTGCCAGTCTGGCGTTCCTGGCGCGCGGCGGTAAGCGGGTGATCATCACCACGCCGGAATGTCTGCCTGCCGCACTACGCGGCGAAACGGGTACCCACATTGTCCATTCCTGAGAGGAGATGCGAATGAAAGAAAGTAACAGCCGCCGCGAATTTTTAAGCCAGAGCGGAAAAATGGTGACCGCTGCCGCGCTGTTTGGCGCAGTGGCTCCGGTCGCGTATGCTGCTAATCCTGTCGGGAATACCTGTGACACGAAGAGCACGATGACAATTAACGATAAACACTATTACCTGGACAACGTTCTGCTGGAAGCGGGGTTTGATTACGAAAACGCGGTGGTGGTACATACCCGTACCGCACTGCAAACCGTTGAAATCCAGGACGGGAAAATTGTTGCGCTGCGTGAGAATAAGCAGCATCCGGATGCGACGCTGCCGCACTACGATGCGGGTGGAAAACTGATGCTGCCCGCTATGCGCGACATGCATATCCACCTGGATAAAACCTTTTATGGTGGTCCGTGGCGTTCGCTGAACCGTCCGGCTGGCACCACTATTCAGGATATGATCCGCCTGGAACAAAAGCTGCTGCCTGAACTCCAGCCATACACCCAGGAGCGCGCGGAAAAGCTTATCGATT
Source organism: Citrobacter freundii complex sp. 2025EL-00176 (assembly GCF_053309355.1). Taxonomy (NCBI): domain Bacteria; kingdom Pseudomonadati; phylum Pseudomonadota; class Gammaproteobacteria; order Enterobacterales; family Enterobacteriaceae; genus Citrobacter; species Citrobacter freundii complex sp. 2025EL-00176. The sequence goes on from NZ_JBRYHT010000004.1 coordinate 88,250, forward strand.
TGCTGCAATCTAAAGGTACCTCGATTGCCCGCAGTCACTGCAATATTGAACCGGTTTCCGGGTTGAAAAACCTGGAAAACCTGCAGGCGGTGTTGGCGCGTCGCCAGCCGGGTTTTGCCTGTGAAATTGTGGCGTTTCCACAGCATGGCCTGCTGTTATCAAAATCTGAACCGCTGATGCGCGAAGCGATGCAGGCGGGGGCGCATTACGTTGGCGGTCTGGACCCAACCAGCGTAGACGGAGCGATGGAAAAATCCCTCGACACCATGTTCCAGATTGCGCTGGATTACGATAAAGGCGTGGATATTCATCTGCACGAAACCAGCCCGGCGGGCGTGGCGGCGGTGAATTACATGGTCGAAACGGTAGAGAAAACGCCGCAGTTGAAGGGAAAACTGACCATCAGCCACGCTTTCGCGCTGGCAACGCTGAACGAACAGCAGGTTGACGCGCTGGCGACCCGTATGGCGGCGCAGCAGATTACCATTGCCTCGACGGTGCCGATTGGCACATTGCATATGCCGCTCAAACAGCTGCGAGACAAAGGCGTGGAGGTGATTACCGGGACCGACAGCGTGATTGACCACTGGTCGCCGTACGGGCTGGGAGACATGCTGGAGAAGGCGAATCTGTACGCGCAGCTCTATATTCGCCCCAACGAGCTTAACCTGTCGCGCGCGCTGTTTCTTGCCACCGGCGATGTGCTGCCGCTAAACGATAAAGGCGAACGCGTATGGCCGAAAGCGCAGGATGAAGCCAGCTTTGTGCTGGTGGATGCCTCCTGTTCGGCGGAAGCGGTTGCCCGCATCTCCCCCCGCACCGCGACCTTCCATAAAGGGCTACTGGTGTGGGGGAATGTCGCCAGCTAATCTGGATTAACGCGCAGCGGCAATTGCTGCTGCGCGCTCCTCTCGTTAACCGACGATCCCCATATAGCCGTGAATCCCCATATATAAGCCGACCATGGCGATGAGCGCACTGGAAAAATAAGGCGCTTTGCGTGCCAGCGTATTAAATCCACTCCAGCGTTTGGCCGCCTGCTGTACGCTGATTGCTGCACCTACTCCCACCGTCACCAACGTCAACGCCAGTCCGAGGCTGAAGCACAGCACCATAGTCGCGCCCAGCGTGAAGGCTTTGAGCTGGATGCAAATCAGCAGCACCGTAATGGCGGCAGGGCAAGGGATTAACCCGCCGGTCAGGCCAAACAGTAAAATTTGTCCATTGGTGACCTCTTTGCCGGCAAAACGGCGCTGAATATCGGTGGCATGCGCCCGTTCGTGGGCATCCTGATATTCTTTCGAACCTTCAGTGAATCCTGCCAGCGCGGCATGGTCATGATCGTGGTCATGATGATGGTGGTGCTCGCCGTCGTGATCGTGATGATGATCGTGGTGGTGATGATCATGATGGTGGTGTTCATGACCATGATCGTGATGCGTCTGGGTCAGCCAGTTCTGCTCTCCCTGCCAGGTTCGCCAGAACATCCAGAATGCGGTGCCGAGAATAATAATCGCCGAGACAAACTGCAGCCACGGCTCAACGGCCTGGGCGGTAAACGCTTTGCTGATATACATCCCGCCGAGCGCGATCAACCACACCACAGCGGTATGCGACAGCGTTGCCGCCAACCCCAGCATCACCGCCTGTTTGATGGTGCCCTTAATGGCAATAATAAAGGCCGCCATCATCGTTTTGGAATGTCCCGGTTCCAGACCGTGTAACACACCCAATAAAATCGCGCTGGGAATGAAAAACCAGGCATTGCCTTGCTGAAGAAGCGAAGAAAACTCACCCATGAGAATGATTCTTAGTTGTTTAATTTCGCCCGATTCTACTCCCCCCCAGTATTAAATACTACCCCCCAGTAGAATGTGGATGGTATTGTCGCTACAGCCAGACGTTAAATAGGTAAAGCTATGTCACATACGATCCGCGACAAACAAAAGCTAAAAGCCCGAACCAGCAAGATTCAGGGGCAGGTAGCGGCGTTGAAAACCATGCTGGATGAACCGCATGAATGCGCGGCGGTATTGCAGCAAATAGCGGCGATCCGCGGTGCGGTAAACGGGTTAATGCGTGAGGTGATTAAAGGTCATCTGACCGAGCACATCGTTCATCAGGGCGATGAAATAAAGCGCGAAGAAGATTTGGACGTGGTGTTGAAGGTACTGGATTCGTACATCAAATAAGTTAGTTTAACGGCTCATCCACGTTCAATACTGTCAAGTTAAGCATGTAGGGTGAACATGTGATTCTTGCTCAGGGTTCCGTTCACCTCAGCAGTGTCATTTATCTGAAGCATCGATACCCGTGAACGTGTAAAGGGCGTTCTTCGCCACGCCCTTTACAATCCCGGCTCCCGGCGGGAAAATTGCCGCTCCGCGGTCCCCTCCGCTTATTCCTCCAGGCTACCGGGCCGGGCGCGAGGTAGCGTCCTTGCAAAGCGCGCCCTGAGCCAGCATCCATGCTGGCTCTCCCGGCCTTACGGAAACACGTCGGCAATTTTCCCGCCGGGAGCCTGGGATGCAAGGGAGGAGGTGGTGAGCCTCCCTTGCACGTTCACAGGAATCGGTGCTTCAGAGAAACAATGAACATGAGGTGAACGGAACCCTTTCTCTGATATAGCATGTTCATTACTTCCGCCAACACAGGTTGATACTTTCTGAAACTGAGTCGTTAACTGAACGACATCGCACCCAATTTCAGGAGAGTGAGCCGTTAACTACACGTTCTAGCCAAAAAACATCACAGATACACACAGCAGACCGACAATCAGGGTGATTAAATTACCCACTGAACGGTACGGCTTTAACGCCGGTATCAGATAAGTGGAGAGAGTCGGCATGATAAACAAAATCATGGCAATCAATGGCCCGCTTATCGCGTAAATCATTGAAATCGCATTAGGATTAATGCAGCAGATGATAAACGTAATGGCCGACACTAACATAATGGACAGGGCGCGGTTAAAGGCCCGGCTTTTCTTTACGCCCACCTGATGCAGCGACGTTTTTACTACTTCCGTTGCCCCTTCAATCACGCCAAAGTAGGTGCCGAGGAACGATTTTGACATCGCCACAACGGCGACGATAATCCCGGAAATCGACAGCCATGCCGGTGCGTTTGGCATCATCGATAACGCTGACAGGATGGTCACGCCTTCATTTTTCGCGTCTTCGATATAGTTTGTCGGAATCGAAAGCAAACAGCTGAAGACGAAAAACAGTACGCTCAGACAGATGATGACGTAGGCGACCTTCATGATTTTTTTGCATTTACCCATGGCCTGCTCGCCATATTTCTCACGTCGGTCAATGGCGAACGTAGAGATAATGGGCGTATGGCTAAAAGCAAAAACCATCACGGGAATAGAGATCCAAACCTGATGAAGCGTGTGCTGATCGAAAGACATTTGGCCGGTGAGTAGCGTTGGCTGCCAGCTTCCGGTCAGGTAAAGCGACAGGAACAAAAAGTATGCGATGAGCGGGAATACCAGAAAGCCCATGACCCGAATGGTGGCTTGTCGGCCCATCAGAAAAATCAGGTTCAGCACCAGCACCACGCCGAGACTGACTAGCATGCGAACACGCAAATCGATGGTGATATGTTTTGCCAGCTGTTCGGTGAGTGAATTGGTTATCGCCACGGCGTAGATCAGCACGACGACAAAGAAGGCAATAAAATAGAGAGTGGTGATCAGGTTACCGATCTTCTTGCCGTAATAATGGGTGACTGCACCGGTGATGCCTTCGCCTGCTGACGTTTTTGAAGACAGGATAAACTGGCACAGCGCCTTGTGCGGCCAGTAGGTTAAAGGCCAGGCCACGAGTGCGGTGATAAACAGCACCACCGCGCCTGCAGAACCCAGCTGTATGGGGAGGAAGAGGGTTCCTGCGCCGACGGCAGTCCCATATAGTGCGAAGCTCCAGAGAGTCTCTTCTTTTGACCAAATTTTCGACATTATTTGAACGTATCAACTATAAAATAAACAAAAAGAAGCGCAATTTACCACAAATGAGAGGGGCTGGGGGAAGTGTGAACAAGTGGGCTGGTGAATGGATGAATAGCCGGAATCAAGATAATTCCGACTATTTATTGAATTATCAGGCAGTAACACGCTGCTGGCGGCGCTTCATAACGCGCTCACGTAATGTGTCATACGCCCAGTTATAGAACATGGTGTACGGCAGGAAGAACAGGAAGAAACCTATTTCCAACGTGAATGCCTGAAGCAGGCTGACGTTCAACACATAGGCCACGATGCTCACCCCGATCACAATAAAGCCGCTCTCAAAACCTAAGGCGTGAAAGGCGCGAACTTTAGCCGTACGTTTTACCCGATGCGACGGCCATAAGCGGTCAAACAGGGCGTTATAAATGATATTCCAGATCATCGCTGTGGTAGCCAGAATAATGGTCAGTCCGCCCATTTCCAGCACCGAGCGCTGCATCAGCCACGCGGTGGTTGGCGCAAGGATCGCGGTGGCAATGCCTTCAAAACAAACGGCGTGAAAAATGCGCTCCACTAACGAGCGGCGCTGGACTGTATCGTGTTGCATAACCTAAAACCTTCTTTGATGCCCGGATAACGGAATGGTGGCAATTTTATCGCTTTATGTGATATCTAAAAGATAGTATCCATCGATAAAGTAGATAGTTCATGCGTTATTCTCCTGAAGCGTTAACGGCATTTGTTGAGACCGTGTCCTGCGGCTCATTTTCTGCGGCGGCCCGACGGCTGCGCAAAAGCCAGTCCACCATCAGTACGGCCATTGCGCATCTGGAGGCCGATCTCGGTTTTGCGCTGTTTGACCGCTCATCCCGCCAGCCAACGCTCACCGAAGAAGGTAAGCGGGTGTTGGGCTATGTGCAGGCAATTTTGACGGCCAGCGATCGGCTGGATGAGGCGGCAATCTCGCTGTCGGGTGAAACGGAAGCGCGCCTGACCTTCGTGCTTTCGGACACGCTGCACCCGGATGTGCTGGAAGAATTGATGGTGCAGTTTGACCGCAAGTTTCCGCATACCGAGTTTGAATGTCTGATTGGTGAAGATGAAGACGTGATCGATCTGCTGCAAAAGGGGCGCGCGCAGGTCGGGTTGATCGAAGCGAGAGAGGATTACCCGACCGACATGGGTGTTACGCGTCTGCCGATGCAAACCTGGATGGGGTTATACGTTGCGGCCTCACATCCGCTGGCGAGTCAGGAAAAACTACAATGGGAACAACTCCACACCTGGCGTGAACTGCGTTTGAATACCTATCTGGAAAGCGGCAGCAACGTGGCACGTGGCCCCGTCTGGTCGGCGCCTAACTATTTGCTGTTATTGAGTATGGCGGTTCAGGGATTCGGTTGGTGCGCGCTCCCTTGTGCGCTGGTGGAGGAGTTTGCAGCGGAAAAACCGCTGGTTCAACTACAGGTGCCCGGCTGGCCAAAGGCTATCTCTATCGATCTGTTGTGGAATAAGAAATCACCGCCTGGCGTGGCGGGAAGTTGGCTGCGCGACCATTTACAGCAGAGTGGCGTTCAGATGACCAATAAATGATACGAATTTCCTTTGTGATAAAAATCACCATTTTTAAACAACTTTGATAACTACTTTTAACAATCATCTACTATTGCGGTGTTATTTTGCGCTGAGGTAGTGATGAAAGAGGTTGTGATAGTCGGGGCGTTAAGAACACCGATCGGCTGCTTCCAGGGGACGCTGGCGCGCCATTCTGCCGTTGAGTTAGGCAGTATGGTGGTCAAGGCGTTGCTGGAACGCACGGGCGTAGATGTTCACGCCGTGGATGAAGTGATCCTCGGGCAGGTGCTTACCGCAGGTGCCGGGCAGAACCCGGCCCGTCAGTCCGCCATCAATGGTGGACTGCCTAATACCGTTTCCGCCATCACCATTAACGATGTTTGCGGTTCGGGGCTGAAAGCACTGCATCTGGCGACCCAGGCTATCCAGTGCGGTGAAGCCGACATTGTGATTGCCGGTGGGCAGGAGAATATGAGCCGTGCGCCGCATGTTCTGACCGATAGTCGCACCGGCGCGCAGTTAGGCAATAGTCAACTGGTCGACAGCCTGGTGCATGACGGTCTGTGGGATGCTTTTAACGATTATCATATGGGTGTCACTGCGGAAAACCTGGCGCGGGAATATGGCATTAGCCGTGAATTACAGGATGCCTACGCGCTGCACTCGCAGCACAAGGCGCGGATGGCCATCGACGCCGGACGCTTTAAAGATGAAATCGTGCCGGTGGTGACCCAGCGTAATGGGCAATCATTCGTGGTGGATACCGACGAACAACCGCGCACCGATGCCAGCGCAGAAGGGCTGGCGCGTCTGGATCCTACCTTCGACCGGCTCGGGTCGGTCACCGCGGGGAACGCCTCATCCATCAACGATGGCGCCGCCGCGGTGATGATGATGAGCGAAGCCAAGGCGCAGGAGCTGAATTTACCGGTGCTGGCCCGCATTCGCGCGTTCGCCAGCGTTGGGGTCGATCCCGCGCTCATGGGGATTGCGCCGGTGTATGCTACACGTCGCTGCCTTGAGCGTGTGGGCTGGCAACTGGCTGATGTTGATCTGATCGAAGCCAACGAAGCGTTCGCTGCGCAGGCATTGTCCGTTGGGAAAATGCTGGAGTGGGATGAACGACGGGTGAATGTGAACGGCGGCGCTATCGCGCTCGGCCATCCGATTGGCGCATCGGGGTGTCGTATTCTGGTTTCGCTGGTGCATGAAATGGTGAAACGTCGGGCGCACAAGGGGCTGGCAACGTTGTGTATCGGCGGTGGTCAAGGGGTGGCGCTCGCTATCGAACGAGATTAAGGCTCTTAAATTTCCCTTCTTAAACGCTTTTTTGTGTGTTACCCCTGTATCTCTAAAAAAGCCCTCCAACAGGAGGGCAAGGCCAGTTACAGAAACATACACTCTAAACCCTGCCAACATATCAAAACGATGTTTCATTTCATGTGATTGACTGCGCACTTTGTTAGCAAAGGTGTGCGAACATCGTCTGTGCCCGGCTGTGTTTTCAATGTCTTATCCCTGCCACGAATGAGTTACTTCTTTGTGTTTTTGTCTATCATATTGTTTTAAATGATTTTATTCGAAATCTTCCCTCGATTTATATGCCCGAGCGTGATCGCAATTACACTTTTGATAATAAGATGCGGAAAAAGTGAAACAACGTTTCAGTTGTAATTGAAAACCCTATCCGGGAGGGATATCATGAGCGCATTAGATAAAACGGAACAGCGTTTTGCTATTCGTTAAAGCATTCACGGTCAATTTATCACTGGAGGTAAATGTGGACGTAAGACAAAGCATCCATAGTGCGCATGCGAAAACCCTCGACACTCAGGGGCTGCGTAATGAGTTTTTGGTCGAAGAAGTATTTGTCGCAGATGAATACACCATGGCTTACAGCCACATCGACCGTATTATTGTTGGCGGCATTATGCCTGTGGCCAAAACCGTCTCTGTGGGTGGCGAAGTTGGTAAACAACTGGGCGTAACCTATTTTCTCGAACGCCGTGAGCTGGGTGTGATTAATATCGGCGGTCCGGGCACGATTACCGTTGATGGTCAGTGCTATGAAATTGGTCACCGTGATGCGCTGTACGTCGGCAAAGGGGCAAAAGAAGTGGTGTTTGCCAGCGTTGATACGGCGAAACCGGCGAAGTTTTACTATAACTGCGCGCCAGCCCACACGACTTATCCAACCAAAAAAGTTACGCCAGCAGACGTTGCGCCAGTGACGCTGGGCGACAACCTCACCAGTAACCGTCGTACCATCAACAAATATTTTGTGCCGGATGTGCTGGAAACCTGCCAGTTGAGCATGGGTCTGACTGAACTGGCACCGGGCAACCTGTGGAACACCATGCCGTGCCATACCCATGAACGTCGTATGGAAGTCTACTTCTACTTCAACATGGAAGAAGATACCTGCGTCTTCCACATGATGGGACAGCCTCAGGAAACGCGTCATATTGTGATGCACAACGAGCAGGCGGTGATTTCTCCGAGCTGGTCTATTCACTCAGGCGTTGGCACAAAAGCTTATACGTTCATTTGGGGCATGGTTGGCGAAAACCAGGTCTTTGATGATATGGACCATGTTGCCGTCAAAGATCTGCGCTAGTTGCGGGCGACAGCCGTGCCTGCCTGCGGCGGGCATTATAAAAAATTAAGGATTTACAATGATTTTGAATGCATTCTCTCTTGAAGGTAAAGTCGCCGTTGTGACCGGTTGCGACACCGGCCTGGGTCAGGGTATGGCGCTGGGTCTGGCGGAAGCGGGTTGTGATATTGTCGGTATCAACATTGTTGAACCGACGGAAACCATCGAACGCGTGACCGCACTGGGCCGCCGTTTTTTAAGTCTGACCGCCGACCTGCGCCAAATTGACGGTATTCCAGCGCTGCTGGAGCGCGCAGTGGCAGAATTTGGCCATATCGATATTCTGGTCAACAATGCGGGCCTTATCCGTCGTGACGATGCGATCGACTTCAGCGAAAAAGACTGGGACGATGTGATGAACCTGAACATTAAGAGCGTATTCTTTATGTCTCAGGCTGCGGCGAAGCACTTTATCGCTCAGGGTAACGGCGGCAAAATTATCAATATCGCCTCTATGCTCTCTTTCCAGGGCGGTATCCGCGTTCCGTCTTACACCGCGTCTAAAAGCGGCGTAATGGGCGTCACCCGTCTGATGGCGAACGAGTGGGCAAAACATAACATCAACGTCAACGCGATTGCGCCGGGTTATATGGCGACCAACAACACTCAGCAGCTGCGTGCTGATGAGCAGCGTAGCGCAGAAATCCTCGATCGTATCCCGGCAGGACGTTGGGGACTGCCGAGCGACCTGATGGGGCCTGTCGTGTTCCTGGCGTCCAGCGCATCCGACTATATTAACGGCTATACCGTTGCGGTAGACGGCGGCTGGCTGGCACGTTAATCCGCTTTCCAGAACCGATAAACCCTGCCCTCTGGCAGGGTTTTTTTTGGTTTTAAGTTATTTTAATCCATATTCTGTTTATAAATTAATCCATACATAATTATATATGTATGAATTGGTAATATTTAATAGTCTTTAATATCAATTGATTAAATTTAATTGAGTGATTGTGGATAAATTTTAAAATTGGAATATCCATCACATAACGATGTGGTGTAGCTATTTCATCCATGTTTTTGCCGTTTCCCGCCTGACGCTTCATGTAAGGGATCCCTTACTTTCAGGGACATGGTTTACTCTGTATCTGGCAGGAAAAAATGGTCTCAATAAATAATGATGCTGCTTTAGCGCCGCGCCCTGTGCGCGATACGCGACGTATGAATATGTTTGTCTCTATCTCTGCGGCTGTCGCAGGATTGTTATTCGGCCTGGATATTGGCGTGATAGCTGGCGCATTGCCTTTCATCACCGATCACTTTGTCCTGAGCAGTCGCCTGCAGGAGTGGGTGGTGAGCAGCATGATGCTGGGTGCGGCAATTGGCGCGCTGTTTAATGGCTGGCTGTCATTCCGCCTGGGGCGTAAATACAGTCTGATGGCGGGCGCGATCCTTTTTGTCGTCGGATCTCTGGGATCGGCGTTCGCGTCCAGCGTTGAAATGCTCATTTTTGCCCGCGTGGTGCTGGGCGTTGCGGTGGGTATCGCGTCCTACACCGCGCCGCTTTATCTCTCCGAAATGGCCAGCGAGAACGTACGCGGTAAGATGATCAGTATGTATCAACTGATGGTTACGCTGGGTATTGTATTGGCCTTTTTGTCTGATACAGCATTTAGCTACAGCGGAAACTGGCGCGCCATGTTGGGAGTGCTGGCGCTTCCGGCGGTGTTATTGATTATCCTGGTGGTTTTCCTGCCAAACAGTCCACGCTGGCTGGCGGAAAAAGGTCGCCACATCGAAGCCGAAGAAGTATTGCGTATGCTGCGTGATACGTCAGAAAAAGCTCGCGATGAGCTGAACGAAATCCGTGAAAGCCTGAAGCTGAAGCAGGGCGGATGGGCGCTGTTTAAAATTAACCGTAACGTCCGTCGCGCGGTTTTCCTCGGAATGTTGTTGCAGGCGATGCAGCAGTTCACCGGGATGAATATCATTATGTATTACGCGCCGCGCATTTTTAAAATGGCGGGCTTTACCACCACAGAACAGCAAATGATTGCCACGCTGGTGGTTGGCTTAACGTTCATGTTTGCCACCTTTATTGCCGTCTTTACGGTCGACAAAGCGGGGCGTAAACCGGCGCTTAAAATTGGTTTCAGCGTGATGGCTATTGGGACGCTCGTACTCGGCTATTGCCTGATGCAGTTTGATAACGGCACGGCTTCCAGTGGTCTATCCTGGCTGTCAGTCGGTATGACTATGATGTGCATTGCAGGTTACGCGATGAGCGCCGCGCCGGTGGTGTGGATCCTGTGTTCGGAAATTCAGCCGTTGAAATGCCGCGATTTTGGTATTACCTGCTCTACCACCACCAACTGGGTGTCGAACATGATCATTGGCGCCACGTTCCTGACGCTGCTCGACAGCATTGGCGCGGCAGGTACGTTCTGGCTTTATACCGCACTGAACGTCGTCTTTATCGGTATTACATTCTGGCTCATTCCAGAAACCAAAAACGTCACGCTGGAACACATCGAGCGCAAGCTGATGTCGGGTGAGAAGCTAAGAAATATTGGGGTGTAAGTGAGCAGGGAGCCCAATAGATCAACTGATTATCGGGCTCCCATTGCTACCTATTTCAATGTGGAGTCGTCTGCCTGGCGAGGAGGTCCTTAGCAGACAGCCCGGTTATCTTTAGTATAATTTCATGACTAATACCATTCGCTAACATCATCTGGGCAATGCGTAATGCCTCTTGTTGTTTGGCTTCCTGTTGCAATACTTCCGCGATAGTCATCAGACGTTCCTTTTGCTGTGGTACCCGATGGGCAACCTCACGGATAAATTTATCTACGTGCGGCGTATTTCCAAACTGCATCATGTAATTAAATAGCGTTTTGAGCTGGCTGTCATTAGCGTATCCCGTAGCCAGCAACGAGACCAGTTGTTCCACTAATCCCATTAAATCACGCTTGCGGATATGTTTTTGCATCAATTCCAGCAGTGCTATACGGCGATGTTGCATAATTTCGTCATCGGGTATTACGGTGATATCCACCAGCGGAAATGTTGCAGAGTAAAGCTGTCGTGCCAATGCGGGATCGTCAAACTCATCCAGCCAGCAGAGTGAAAAGGGGTAGGGACTGAGAGTGCCATGATAAAACAGCATCGGTATCACCAAAGGTAATGTTTTATGACCTGCATCCAGATGGCGTTGCATCGCAGCCATGGCATAGCGCATCAGCCGAAATGCCATGTGAGCGTCAGGTGAACTCTGATGCTCGATAACAACATAGATATACCCATCGCCTTCGTTTGTTTTTAATGACCACAGCACGTCGGAGTAGCTGGCTCGCAGGCTATCCTCAATAAAACTGCCTGATTCCAGTTTTAATGTTTGCAGATCACATAGCTCCCGCAAGGTTGATGGAAGATAGATATCCAGAAAATCTCTTGCGGTATCGGGATGGTACAAGAACTGTTTGAAGACTGCGTCATGTGGAGTGGCTGTTGTCATTTTTGTCATGGCGATCCGTCACCGTTAATTAAGATAACGTGACAGTAATCGCCCACAAGGCGAGAAGCATCGGGTGATTAATGCTTATGCGAGCTGGTATCGAAGGAAAATGCCTCACCTTGTAACGTATTCATTTTTAGGGAACTGAGTACGCATTTTAGCGTGTTCTCAAACCGTTCAGTCGCACGGTTTGAGAACAGCGAAATTACCCGTGCAGAAAATCTTCGCGCACCGGGGTGAACGTATCAAGCAACGTTCCCGGTTTTAAGCAGACGCAGCCATGCATAATGTTGGGCTGTTTATACAGGGTATCGCCTGCGGAAACGACATGCTTTTCTTCCCCAATCGTAAATTCAAACTCGCCGGATAAAACGTAAGTCAGCTGTTCATGCGGATGATTGTGCAGCGGACCAATCGCGCCCTGCTCGAAGTTCACCTCAACCGCCATCATTTTACCGTCGTGAGCCAGAATGCGACGGGTAACACCATTGCCCAAATCTTCAAGCGTGGTCTCTTTATGAAAAATAAACATCCGGCATTCCTGCAAGTTAGTGAAACAATGTTTCATTAAATTTATACCAGCAAAGTATAAAAAGAAATGCACACCAACAGATGTGGAAAGTTGATCACATCTTTGGTTCACTGGAGAGATAACAACGAATGAGGGGAAGCGATGAAAACGATCGGTCTGTTAGGCGGTATGAGCTGGGAATCCACCATTCCTTATTATCGACTCATTAATGAAGGGGTAAAACAGCGTCTGGGCGGCCTGCATTCGGCACAGATTCTGTTGCACAGCGTAGATTTTCATGAGATTGAGGCCTGTCAGTCCAGCGGCGATTGGCAGCGGGCCGGGGAGATCCTCGCGCAGGCAGCCACAGGGCTACAGCAAGCGGGGGCTGAGGGCATAGTGTTGTGTACCAACACGATGCACAAAGTTGCTGAGGCGATTGCAACCGCCTGTGATGTACCGTTCCTGCATATTGCTGATGCCACTGGCCGCGCCATACAAAAGCAGCAGATGAGCAACGTGGCGCTATTGGGTACGCGCTACACCATGGAGCAGGATTTTTACCGGGGGCGTTTACAGGCTGAATTTGGCATTGGTACGCTTATTCCTGAGGCTAACGATCGGCAAAAAATAAACCAGATTATTTTCGATGAGCTGTGCCTCGGCGAATTCAGTGAAACGTCCCGCGATTATTACCTCAGTGTGATTGCTCAACTGGCTAAGCAGGGCGCGCAAGGGGTAATTTTTGGCTGTACCGAGATTGGTCTGCTGGTGCCAGCCGAACTAAGCCCACTACCGGTTTTCGATACTGCGGCTATCCATGCGCAAGATGCGGTGGCGTTTATGCTTTCGTCTGTGGATGCAAAATAGCGTTCAGCGGATCGATAAGCCTCGGCAGATGAGTTTGCAGATGCGCGGTAAAAGCATCTACCAGCGCCGAGGCGGGGCGATGAAGCGGGTGGATCAGGCTGACCGTAAACGGTACCGAAATACTGAAGCGGCGAATAACGATCCCGCTACTGGCGTAATCCAGCGCCGTTAATGGATTGACCACCGAGATCCCCACGCCTGCCCGCACCATGGCACAAATTGAAGCGGCGCTATGGGTTTCTATGACCATGCGGCGTTTCACCTGATGCTCATTAAACAGGGTGTCCAGAAGCTGACGGTAACTGTCGGTCCGCGACAGGCTAATGTAGTTTTCGCCCTGAAAATCCTGCGGCGTTAATACCGCTTTCTCGCTCAACGGATGTCCCTGTGGCAGCACGCATACTTCATCCAGCGCCAGCAATTCTGTGCGTTTAGTACCAGCGGGAGTATGCAGGGTTTCGGTGATCCCCAGATCGTGGCGCTGCGCCGATAGCCACTCTTCCAGCAACGGTGACTCCTGCGGCACTATCTGAACATTGACCTGCGGGTAGCGTGTGAGGAATGGCTGCAGCAACGGTGGTAAAAAAGACTGCGAGAACACCGGCAGGCAGACAATCGATAATTCGCCCTGACGAAATTCGCGCAGGCTTTCGGCGGCGCTCACGATCCTGTCCAGACCATACCAGGAACGTTGTACCTCTTCAAACAGACGTAACCCTTGCACGGTCGGATGCAGCCTGCCCCGCGAGCGTTCGAACAGCGTTAATCCCAGCACTTTCTCGAATCGGGCCAGTTCCCGACTGACGGTCGGCTGCGAGGTATGTAGCATCCGCGCGGCTTCCGTCAGATTGCCTGCGGTCATGATGGCGTGAAAAATTTCAATGTGGCGCAGGTTAACGGCGGGCATGGCTAATCCTCGAATGATGTAAGCCATATCATTTTTGCATAGACTCACGATAAAACGATATTTTTTATTCTTTTTGAGCTGTGGCGTAATCATAAAAAAGCCAATACCGGAGCACACCATGCCACGCCCACTCAACAGCACTGATACCGATCTCACCGCCGACAACCTGCTACGCCTGCCCGCTGAATTTGGCTGCCCGGTGTGGGTGTACGATGCACAGATTATCCGCGCGCAGATTGCCAAACTGAGCCAGTTTGACGTGGTGCGTTTTGCCCAGAAGGCATGCTCGAATATTCATATTCTGCGCCTGATGCGTGAGCAGGGTGTGAAGGTGGATTCCGTCTCGCTGGGCGAAATTGAACGTGCGCTGGCGGCGGGCTTTGAGCCGGGAAAAGATGAGATAGTCTTTACCGCCGATATGATCGATGACGCGACGCTCGCCCGGGTGCATGAATTGAGCATTCCGGTAAATGCTGGTTCAGTGGATATGCTGGAACAACTGGGCCAGCTTTCGCCAGGCCACCGCGTGTGGCTACGCGTGAATCCTGGTTTTGGTCATGGACACAGTCAAAAAACCAACACCGGCGGCGAGAACAGCAAGCACGGTATCTGGTACAGCGATCTGTCGGCGGCACTGGAAGTGATCCAGCGCTATCAGTTGAAGCTGGTGGGTATTCATATGCATATCGGATCCGGCGTCGACTACGGTCATCTGGAGCAGGTATGCGGCGCGATGGTGCGTCAGGTGGTCGAGTTTGGTCAGGATCTGGAGGCGATCTCCGCGGGCGGCGGGCTGTCGATCCCGTATCGCGAGGGGGAAGAGGCGATCGATACCGATCACTACTTTGGGTTGTGGAACGCCGCGCGCGATCAAATTGCGCGTCATCTGGGTCACGCTGTTAAATTGGAGATCGAACCGGGCCGCTTCCTGGTGGCGGAAGCTGGCGTGCTGGTGGCGCAGGTACGCAGCGTAAAAGCGATGGGCAGCCGTCACTTTGTGCTGATTGACGCCGGTTTTAACGATCTGATGCGCCCGGCGATGTACGGCAGCTATCACCATATTTCCGCGCTGGCGGGGGATGGTCGTTCGCTGGAGCAAGCCGCGCAAATTGAAACCGTCGTGGCCGGGCCGCTGTGTGAGTCCGGCGACGTGTTTACCCAGCAGGAAGGCGGAAATGTGGAAACCCGTCTGCTGCCAGCGGTGGTGCCGGGTGATTACCTGGTGCTGCACGATACCGGAGCGTACGGTGCGTCAATGTCGTCAAACTACAATAGCCGCCCGCTGCTGCCGGAGGTGTTGTTTGATAATGGCGTGGCGCGACTGATCCGTCGTCGTCAGACTATTGATGAGCTGCTGGCGCTGGAGCTTATCTGAGAGAATGCCCGATGGCGCTGCGCTTATCGGGCCTACGGGGATATAGGCCCGATAAGGCGCTTGCGCCGCCATCCGGCACGTTATTTGTTATACGGCCCCATCGTCACTGAATCACGCAACACCAGCTTGCCGGTAAACGGTGGGATCGGCTCTACGCTCTCACCGTTGGCCAGACGGATAGCCTGGTCGATTGCCGTTGTTATCATGGCGTCAATCGGCAGATAGACGGTAGACAATCCCGGCTCCAGCCATTTGGCGCTGGGCGCATCGTCAAAACCAAACAGCGAGACGTCCGTCGGGATCTTCAGGCCAGCCTGATGCAAGGCTTTTGATGCACCTAATGCCATGTCATCGTTACAGGCGAACAGGGCGCTAAATGTCACCCCTTCCTCCAGCAGCTCACGGCAGGCTTCGTAGCCACGCGTCATCGTTGAATCGCCGTATTTAACCTTGCTGGGATCCCAGGGAATACCGTTTTTTTCCAGCGCCTTACGATATCCCATCAAACGTGATTTACCGGTAGGGGTATGGCCCGGCACGGTAATGCAGGCAATATCGCTATGCCCCTGGGAGATCAGATAATTGACCGCCTGAAACGCGGCTTCTTCCTGTTCAAAGAAAATCGCGCGATCGCGGGCCTGACTGACATCACGGTTAATGACCAGCAACGGCATAGCAATGCTGTTCATCAGTGACATAATCGCCTGCTCACTCATATAACGGGTATAGAGAATAATGGCGTCGCACTGCCTGTCGGCCAGCATTTGCACGGCTTCCTGCTCGCGCTCCGGCGTGTCGTGACCATCGGTGACGATCAACTGTTTACCGTGAGATTCTGTCTGGCGCGAAGCCTGTTGCAGCAGGCGACCAAAGTAGAATCCGTCAAAGGTGGAAACCACCAGGCCAATGCTGTTGCTGGTACGGTTCGCCAAAGAGCGCGCCAAAAAATTAGGGCGATAATCTAATGCCTGCATGGCCTTAAACACTTTCTGGCGCGTGCTCTCTTTTACCTGACCCGTACCATTCAGCACGCGCGAAACGGTCGCTTTTGAGACGCCAGCATGTCGTGAAACGTCCAACATCGTGGTCATGACGCTATCCTGGTTAATCGTTTGACGAAGAATTGCCCGGCTCTGTCAGCGTCGAAACGGAATGGCGGCGCACCAGAGTTGGGTTAAATACGTGGGTGATTTCAGGCGCGGGTCGCTTTTCCGCCAGCGCAAGCGCCAGTTCAGCGGCCTGGGTTGCCATTGTCACTATCGGATAGCGTACCGTGGTCAGACGTGGACGCACATAGCGGGAAACCAACACATCATCGAAGCCGATCAGGGAAATTTCGCCTGGTACATCAATGCCGTTATCATTTAACACGCCCATCGCGCCAGCCGCCATTGAGTCGTTATAGCAGGCTACTGCCGTGAAGTTTTTGCCACGGCCAAGCAACTCGGTCATGGCCTGTTCACCGCCGCTTTCATCCGGTTCGCCAAAGGTCACCAGCCGATCGTTAATAGGTATATTGCTCTCCGTCAGCGCATCGTAATAGCCTTGCAGGCGATCCTCCGCATCTGAAATGGTGTGATTGGAGCACAGATAACCGATACGCGTATGGCCCTGCTGAATAAGGTGTCGGGTAGCCAACCACGCGCCGAAGCGGTCATCAAGGGCAACGCAACGTTGTTCGAATCCCGGCAGAATTCGGTTGATCAATACCATGCCGGGGATTTGCTTCATTAATGAAGCCAGATCTGCATCCGGGATGATTTTGGCGTGGACAACAAGCGCAGCGCAGCGGTGGCGAATGAGCTGTTCAATCGCCTGACGTTCCTTCTGTTCATTATGGTAGCCGTTGCCGATCAGTAAAAAATTACCGGTGTTATAGGCCACCTGCTCGACAGCTTTAACCATTGCCCCAAAGAATGGATCGGACACATCACCAACCACCAGTCCAACGGTTTCGGTAGATTGTTGTGCCAGCGCACGCGCGTTGGCGTTGGGGTGGTAGCTGAGTGATTCCATTGCACTCGTTACAGCCAGACGCGATGCTTCGCTGGCTTTCGGGGAATCATTAATCACTCGAGAAACGGTGGCGACTGATACACCAGCTAGTCGGGCTACATCCTTTATGGTCGCCATGATAGTACCTGTTGTGGGTAAACGCTTACATTGTGCCAGTGTTACGGAAAACGGCTGGCTGTTCAAGCAGGTTGCCTGTCAGGACGTCGCAAATGTGAGCGCGCACGAGCGAAGTAAGACAGAAAATAGAAAATGCTAATTTTTACTTACACTTTGCGATGTGCTGTTGCGATTGTTCGCTGGTGAGGACACTGAGCAGATTGCTAGAGTTGGGATCCCAGAGGTATTGATAGGTGAAATCAACTTTCGGGTTGATCACTAGATTTACACCAGCCTGCGCAGATGCGCAGGTTTTTTTTTGTCTTCGGCCTATCTGTAACAGTAACCGATAATTTACACAACTCGTTGCATTTGGGTTCATTCCTTTGCGTTTTCGCACTGGCGTATCTGGCTGCTGACGACCACAATCAAGATCCCAGAGGTATTGATTGGTGAGATTATTCGGTACGCACTTCGTACCTGTCTCTTGCACCGACCTGCGCGGATGCGCAGGTTTTTTTTCGGATTGTATTCACCAGTTACCTGTCGCGCCCACTCCCCAACTCGTATACTCTCCCACCATTAATGTTTATGTAATTAATGGCACAGGGAGTTGAAATGCTATTTGGCTTTTTTCGTAATCTGTTTCGCGTGCTTTTTCGCATTCGCGTCACGGGCGATGTCAGCGCGCTACAGGGAGAACGCGTTCTAATTACTCCCAACCATGTCTCATTTATCGATGGCATCCTGCTGGCGCTTTTTTTACCGATCCGCCCCGTTTTCGCTGTTTACACCTCTATAAGCCAGCAATGGTATATGCGCTGGCTGACCCCGCTGATTGATTTCGTGCCGTTAGACCCGACCAAACCGATGTCGATTAAACATCTGGTTCGTCTGGTCGAGCAGGGGCGTCCGGTGGTTATCTTCCCGGAAGGGCGTATTTCGACCACCGGATCATTGATGAAAATCTATGACGGCGCCGGGTTTGTCGCGGCAAAGTCGCGGGCCACGGTGGTCCCTGTGCGCATCGAAGGCGCGGAGCTGTCACGCTTTAGTCGCCTGAAAGGTCTGGTTAAACAGCGATTCTTCCCGCGTATCCAATTGCACATCCTGCCGCCGACCCACATGCCGATGCCGGAAGCGCCGCGTGCTCGCGATCGCCGCAAAATCGCTGGTGAAATGCTGCATCAAATTATGATGGAAGCGCGCATGGCGGTACGCCCGCGTGAAACGCTTTACGAGTCGCTGCTGGCGGCGAAATATCGCTTTGGCGCAGGCAAAAACTGCATTGAAGATGTTAACTTTACGCCGGACAGCTACCGTAACCTGCTGACTAAGACGCTGTTTGTGGCGCGTATTCTGGAAAAATATACCACCGAGGGTGAAAAAATTGGCCTGATGCTGCCAAACGCGGGGATCAGCGCGGCGGTTATTTTTGGCGCTATTGCGCGTCGACGTATTCCGGCGATGATGAACTATACGGCAGGTGTCAAAGGGCTAACCAGCGCCATTACTGCATCAGAAATCAAAACTATTTTCACTTCCCGACAGTTTCTCGATAAAGGCAAACTTTGGCATTTACCGGAACAGCTCACCCAGGTGCGCTGGGTTTACCTGGAAGACCTGAAAGCCGATGTGACGTTTAGTGATAAGCTGTGGATTTTCTCACACCTGCTGGCGCCGCATCTGGCGCAGGTGAAACAGCAGCCGGAAGAGGCTGCGGTGATCCTCTTTACCTCTGGCTCGGAAGGTCATCCAAAAGGTGTGGTACATAGCCACAAGAGCATTCTGGCGAATGTCGAGCAGATTAAAACCATCGCCGATTTCACCGCTGACGACCGCTTTATGTCTGCGTTGCCGCTATTCCACTCCTTTGGTCTGACGGTGGGATTATTCACGCCGCTGCTGACCGGCGCAGAAGTCTTTCTTTATCCCAGCCCACTGCATTACCGCATTGTGCCGGAGCTGGTCTACGACCGGAACTGCACCGTACTGTTTGGTACGTCAACGTTTCTTGGCAACTACGCGCGTTTCGCGCATCCCTATGATTTTCACCGTTTGCGCTATGTGGTGGCGGGAGCGGAAAAACTGCAAGACACTACAAAACAGCTGTGGCAGGAGAAATTTGGTCTGCGCGTCCTTGAAGGCTATGGCGTAACGGAATGTGCGCCAGTGGTGTCGATCAACGTGCCGATGGCGGCGAAATCAGGAACGGTAGGGCGCATCTTACCCGGTATGGATGCCCGACTGTTGGCGGTTCCTGGCATTGAGGACGGTGGGCGTTTACAGCTTAAAGGCCCTAATATTATGCGCGGCTATTTGCGCGTCGAAAAACCCGGCGTGCTGGAAGTGCCGACGGCAGAAAATGCGCAGGGTGAGATTGAGCACGGCTGGTATGACACCGGAGACATCGTGCGCTTTGATGAAAACGGCTTTGTACAGATCCAGGGACGCGCCAAGCGTTTTGCTAAAATTGCCGGAGAGATGGTCTCGCTGGAAATGGTTGAGCAACTGGCGCTGGCGGTATCTGCAGACAAAATGCACGCCACGGCGATCAAAAGCGATGCCAGCAAAGGTGAAGCGCTGGTGCTGTTCACTACCGACAGCGAACTGACGCGCGAAAAACTGCAGCAGTATGCGCGAGCCCACGGCGTGCCTGAACTTGCCGTGCCGCGTGATATTCGCCACCTGAAACAACTCCCATTACTCGGCAGCGGTAAGCCGGATTTTGTTACGCTGAAAAGCTGGGTCGATGAGCCGGAAAAACAACATGAGTGAGTCAGTACACGCTAACACTTCTATCTGGTCCAAAGGGATGATGTCCGTTATCGCCGCGCAGTTTCTGTCGGCGTTTGGCGATAACGCCCTGCTGTTCGCCACGCTGGCTTTACTGAAGGAACAATTTTATCCGGACTGGAGTCAGCCGATCCTGCAAATGGTGTTTGTGGGCGCTTACATCCTGTTTGCACCGTTTGTCGGGCAGGTGGCGGACAGCTTTGCCAAAGGCCGGGTGATGATGTTCGCTAACGGTATGAAGCTGCTGGGCGCGGCGAGTATTTGTTTCGGCGTCAATCCGTTTCTCGGCTATACGCTGGTGGGGATCGGCGCGGCGGCGTATTCACCTGCCAAGTATGGCATTCTCGGTGAACTGACCACTGGCGACAAACTGGTGAAGGCCAACGGCCTGATGGAAGCCTCCACCATTGCCGCGATTCTGCTCGGTTCTGTGGCGGGCGGCGTGCTGGCAGACTGGCACGTAATTGCCGCACTTTCTGCCTGTGCGCTGGCCTATGCGGGCGCTGTAATCGCTAACCTGTTTATCCCGAAGCTTGCCGCGGCTCGCCCTGGCCAGTCCTGGCATTTGGGAAAAATGACCCGCAGTTTTTTCTGTGCGGCCACCTCGCTGTGGCGCAACGGTGAAACGCGTTTCTCATTGGTGGGAACCAGCCTCTTTTGGGGCGCTGGCGTCACGCTGCGTTTTCTGCTGGTGCTGTGGGTTCCGGTGGCGTTGGGCATCACCGATAACGCCACGCCGACTTACCTGAATGCCATGGTAGCAATCGGGATTGTGGTCGGCGCGGGTGCGGCGGCGAAGCTGGTCACGCTGGAAACCGTGTCACGCTGTATGCCAGCGGGGATCCTGATCGGCGTGGTGGTGCTGATCTTCTCGCTGCAACATTCACTGCTTCCGGCCTACGCGTTGCTGATGCTTATCGGTGTGTCAGGTGGCTTCTTTGTGGTGCCGCTGAATGCGTTGTTGCAGGAGCGGGGCAAGAAAAGCGTGGGTGCGGGTAATGCGATTGCGGTGCAAAACCTGGGTGAAAACAGCGCGATGCTGCTAATGCTGGGTATTTACTCGCTGGCGGTGCTGGTGGGGATCCCGGCGGTAGCCATTGGGATTGGGTTTGGCGCGCTGTTCGCATTGGCGATTGCGGCGCTATGGATTTGGCAGCGCCGCCATTAGTCTGCTATGTGTTGTTGCCTTATCGGGCCTACAGGGAATGCTGTCTGTAGGCCTGATAAGCGTGGCGCCATCAGGCACTAACCGTTATGGCGCAGGATAGGTATATACCTGATGCACCGCTTCAATCTCGGCCAGAACCTCTTCGCTCAACTCCAGATGCAGGCTTTCCACGTTGGTTTTTAACTGCTCCATCGTCGTTGCTCCCAGCAGGGTACTGGCGACAAACGGCTGACGACGCACGAATGCCAGCGCCATCTGCGCAGGATCCAGATTATGGCGTTTCGCGATATCCACATAGGCTGCAACGGCCTTTTGCGTTTGCTCACCGCTGTAGCGCGTGAAACGGCTAAACAACGTATTACGTGCGCCGGCAGGTTTCGCGCCATTCAGATACTTACCGGTGAGCGTACCGAAGCCCAGGCAAGAATAGGCCAGTAGTTCAACCCCTTCGTACTGGCTGACTTCTGCCAGTCCAACCTCATAGCTACGGTTCAGCAGGCTGTAGGGATTCTGGATAGTGGCGATGCGCGGCAGATCGTGTTTGTCCGCCAGATGCAGATAACGCATTACGCCAAACGCGGTTTCATTAGATACGCCGATGTAGCGAATTTTCCCCGCGCGCTGAAACTCAGCCAGCGCGTCCAGCGTATCCAGCAAGGAGACGACCGGCGCGGAGTCCGTCCAGCTGTAGCCTAACTTACCAAAGCAGTTGGTGGGGCGTTGCGGCCAGTGAACCTGATACAGATCCAGGTAATCGGTTTGCAGTCTTTTCAGGCTGTCGTGCAGCGCTTCACGGATGTTTTTACGGTCCAGCGCCTGATTCGGTCGAATGCCGCTGTCGTTGTTACGTGACGGCCCACTGACCTTCGACGCCACGATTAGCTTTTCGCGGCTACCGTGTTTGGCGAGCCAGTTGCCTACGTAAGTTTCGGTGAGCCCCTGGGTTTCAGGACGCGGCGGTACCGGATACATCTCGGCAACGTCGATCAAATTTATGCCTTGCGCCACGGCATAATCGAGCTGTGCATGTGCGTCGGCTTCGCTGTTTTGTTCACCAAACGTCATTGTGCCCAGCCCCAGTGTACTGACTTCCAGCGAGCTGTGGGGTATACGGTGATATTGCATAGCCGTTTCCTTTTTATAATCACAACATAAGGATTATAAAAATGGCTGAGGGAAGGGAAAAAGGGAAGTAAAATTGTTAAGGCCAGCGCGCTGCTGACCTCAACCATCAGCGTTCAATGATTTGAGACACATCGTCGCGGTTGATCTGCATCGCATTGCCTTGCTGATCGTGGTAGCTCACCAGACCGGTATCGTCGTCAATCTCTGGTTTTCCGTCGGTCAGGATCATTCGACCATCTTTTGTCGCCATTACATAATCGCTGCTGCATCCAGAAACTACAAAAGCCAGTCCTACGGCGGAAATTAAAACTGCCCATTTTTTCATCTGCTTATCCTCTCATGGCCTGCGTCTGACAATAGTTTAGTAATAACGCGAAGTTATGCCTGACGAAAGCAGGAAAATCTTAAACTGTGAGAAGAGGTAGGTACGGCGAGGTATTCGCTCCCTTTGCAGGGAGCGACAGATTTCATCAGAGCGGATTTTTTTTATTGCGCCACAGGTTCAGAGTCTCTACTGCGATTGAGAAGAACATAGCGAAATAGATGTATCCTTTCGGAACGTGGACGTCGAAACTTTCCAGAATCAGCGTAAAACCGACCAGAATCAGGAAAGAGAGCGCCAGCATTTTCACTGAAGGGTGACGATCGACAAACTCACCAATTGGGCGAGCAGCAAACATCATCACGCCCACGGCAATCACCACCGCCGCCATCATGATAAACAGATGGTCAGATAAGCCTACCGCTGTAATCACGGAATCCAGACTGAAGATAATGTCTAACAACATGATCTGCACAATCGCGCCCAGGAATGAAGAGACGCGGGTTTTCAGTCCCTCTTCCTCACCTTCAATGGATTCGTGGATCTCTTTACTGGCTTTCCAGATCAGGAACAACCCGCCGAGCAGAAGGATGAGATCGCGCGCGGATATCGCCTCGCCAAACACCTCGAACAATGGGTTTGTCAGTCGCGTGACCCAGGCGATAGAGGCCAGCAGCGCCAGACGCATAATCATTGCTGCCGCCAGCCCAATACGTCGGGCATGATTGCGTTGCGCTGTCGGGAGTTTGGCTACAACCAGAGAGAGGAAAATAATATTGTCGATCCCAAGAACGATCTCCAGCAGCGTCAGCGTACCGAGCGCAAGCCAGGCGTTAGGGTCGGTTATCCATGCAAATAACATCGAGCAAAGTCCTGCCAAAAAAAAGAAGCGGTAATTATAGGCCCGTAACGCGGCGGGTGAAAGTCCGGGCAGTGCCTATTGCTGCTGGAATAAGAAATGCCGCTCAAGCAATGCGCGCGTGAAGTTCTTTTTCAGATAAAACCCGCGCGGCAGGGTCAGGATGGGTTCGCCATGGGCGCCAATAGCTTCGGTAAGCGCCCGGGCATTGGCGGCTTTGGGACGCAGCTGTAACACTTCCCCATGCCGAGCGGTGATGCGTTCGACGTGGCCTAACACAATCATGTCCATTAACTCTTCCCAGTCCAGACGCAATTGCTGGTCTTCTTCGGCGTTCGGGCTCCAGAGCAAGGGCGAGCCGACGCGACGTTCAGCCAGGGGAATGCTGCGTTCGCCCTCTACCGGGATCCACAGTACGCGTTTAAGCTTGTGCCGCACATGGCTGGTTTCCCAGGTGACGCCAGTATTGCCAGTTAACGGCGCCACGCACACGAAGGTGGTTTCCAGCGGCCTGCCAAGGCTGTCCACAGGAATCGTTTTCAGCTCCACGCCCAGCGCCGCAAAATCCTGCTCCGGCTTGCTGCCCGCGCTGGCGCCCAGCCAAATCTCCAGCAGGACGCCAATCCAGCCTTTATCACGCTTGAGATCCTTGGGTGTGACGAGTCCCGCCATGGTCGCCAATTCTCCCAACGTGTAGCCCGCAAGCTGCCGCGCCTGAGCCAGCAATTGGGCTTCAGAGTCAGGTGGAGAAAGTAACGGATGGAGTTCTGGCATCGGGTTAACCCTTAGGTGAAAAAATGAGCAATGATTTTATACCGTGTGGACAGAGTTTATCTTTTTCCACATGCTTTATTCAATTATATGATTTATATTGGTTTTTATATTCACACGCGCGCAGTTGCGCAACAGCGATGCAGGTTTTCCAATTCTGGTCACTGACAATGAACAGGATCTTACACCATGTTATCCACAGAAAGATGGGATAACTGTGAAAAACCCCCACTACTGTTTCAATTTACAGCCTTGACGTGCGACGAAAATCGAATTTTTACACAAATTGTGCCTAACTTATTGGCATAATCTGTGGATAAAACCAACGCTGGTCGATCTTTCATCAGCCTGAAGATCGTGTGCGTGATACACATCACATTTATGCGTGTTCGTTGGTGGAGATCGTTTTTAACTTAATGAATAAAGAAGACAATTTTTTATATGTGACGAATGTCTTATTCGGACTGTTCTGGGTTTTCCCATAGTAATTCCGTACTTCTTCACAACTATATCCACAGAAAAGGTGAATAAAATCGCCTTGAATGCCCTTCTTCTGTTTATAACTCGGGCCTTCGCTGTGAGTTATTCAATTGTTATTAGAATATCGCACCCTTAACAGAGTGGTTTACCGCCTCTCAGGAGTGTGAAACAATCGTTTGTATATAAGGTTTATGTTGAGGTAGTCCGGTGATTGATGACGATGGCTACCGCCCGAATGTAGGGATAGTAATTTGTAACCGCCAAGGGCAGGTCATGTGGGCCCGGCGATTTGGTCAGCACTCCTGGCAGTTTCCCCAAGGTGGGATAAACGCAGGAGAGACAGCAGAGCAGGCGATGTACCGGGAACTCTTTGAAGAAGTGGGTCTCAGCCGTAAAGATGTACGGATCCTTGCTTCTACTCGTAACTGGTTGCGTTACAAGTTACCGAAACGTTTGGTGCGTTGGGACACAAAGCCGGTTTGTATCGGCCAGAAACAAAAATGGTTTCTTCTGCAATTGGTCAGCAGCGATGCTGAAATCAATATGCAAACCAGCAGTACACCTGAGTTCGACGGCTGGCGCTGGGTGAGTTACTGGTATCCGGTTCGACAGGTGGTGTCATTTAAACGCGATGTCTATCGCAGGGTGATGAAAGAATTCGCAAGTGTTGTCATGGCGCTTCAGGAGACCACTCCTAAACCGCAAAGCGCACCTGCGTACAGACGTAAAAGAGGTTAAGCTACGCAAATTATGCTCACCCGCCTGCGCGAAATAGTCGAAAAGGTGGCCAGTGCGCCGCGTCTTAATGAGGCGCTCAATATACTGGTTACCGACATCTGTCTTGCGATGGATACAGAGGTCTGCTCGGTCTATCTGGCCGATCACGACCGACGTTGTTATTACCTCATGGCGACACGAGGTCTGAAAAAACCACGTGGTCGCACCGTCGCACTCGCGTTTGATGAAGGTATCGTTGGCCTGGTTGGCAGGCTGGCGGAACCTATCAACCTCGCCGATGCGCAAAAACATCCCAGTTTTAAATACATTCCTTCGGTAAAAGAAGAACGCTTTCGTGCGTTCTTAGGCGTACCGATTATTCAGCGTCGTCAGCTCTTAGGTGTGCTGGTGGTGCAGCAGCGTGAATTACGTCAGTACGACGAAAGCGAAGAGTCTTTCCTGGTGACGCTCGCCACGCAAATGGCGGCCATACTTTCCCAGTCGCAGCTAAACGCGCTATTCGGTCAATACCGGCAAACGCGTATCCGTGCATTGCCTGCTGCTCCCGGCGTAGCCATTGCCGAAGGCTGGCAGGATGCGACGCTACCGCTGATGGAGCAGGTTTATCAGGCTTCAACGCTGGATCCCGTGCTTGAACGCGAGCGACTGACCGGTGCGCTGGAAGAAGCAGCGAACGAATTCCGCCGTTACAGCAAGCGGTTTACCGCCGGGGCGCAGAAAGAAACGGCGGCGATCTTTGATCTCTACTCGCACCTGCTTTCCGATACCCGTCTGCGCCGTGAACTGTTTGCGGAAGTGGATAACGGCTCGGTGGCTGAGTGGGCCGTTAAAACGATCATCGAAAAATTTGCCGAACAGTTTGCCGCGCTGAGTGATAACTACCTCAAAGAGCGGGCCGGAGATTTGCGCGCGTTGGGCCAGCGTCTGCTGTTCCATCTTGACGACTCGATCCAGGGACCGAATGCCTGGCCGGAGCGTTTTGTGCTGGTGGCGGATGAGCTTTCCGCGACGACGCTAGCGGAACTTCCACAGGACCGGTTAGTCGGCGTGGTTGTCCGGGACGGCGCCGCCAACTCTCATGCGGCAATTATGGTGCGTGCGCTGGGTATTCCTACCGTCATGGGGGCTGATATCCAGCCGTCAGTGCTACACCGTCGAACGCTGGTAGTGGATGGTTATCGAGGCGAACTCCTGGTCGATCCTGAACCGGTATTGATCCAGGAATACCAGCGTCTTATCAGTGAAGAGATCGAGCTGAGTCGCCTTGCGGAAGATGACGTTAACCAGCCGGCGCAGTTAAAAAGCGGCGAGCGCGTGAAGGTGATGCTCAATGCGGGTCTCAGCCCGGAGCATGAAGAGAAGCTGGGCAGCCGGATCGATGGCATTGGCCTGTATCGCACAGAAATTCCTTTCATGCTGCAAAGCGGCTTTCCTTCGGAAGAAGAACAGGTTGCGCAGTATCAAGGGATGCTGCAAATGTTTAACGACAAGCCGGTGACTCTGCGTACGCTGGATGTCGGGGCCGATAAACAGCTACCCTACATGCCGATCAGTGAAGAGAACCCATGCCTTGGCTGGCGTGGGATCCGCATTACTCTCGATCAGCCGGAGATCTTTTTGATCCAGGTCCGAGCCATGCTGCGTGCGAACGCGGCAACCGGTAACCTGAGCATTTTGCTGCCGATGGTGACCAGTATTGATGAAGTGGACGAAGCGCGACGTCTGATTGAACGCGCCGGACGCGAAGTGGAAGAGATGATCGGTTACGCAATCCCGAAACCGCGCATCGGCATCATGCTGGAAGTTCCGTCGATGGTGTTTATGCTGCCGCATCTGGCTAACCGGATAGACTTTATCTCGGTCGGAACCAACGATCTTACCCAATACATTCTGGCCGTCGATCGTAACAATACGCGGGTGGCCAGCATTTATGACAGCCTGCATCCTGGGATGCTACGTGCGCTGGCGATGATTGCGCAGGAAGCCGAAAGAAGCGGTATCGATTTGCGCTTATGCGGTGAAATGGCGGGCGACCCGATGTGCGTGGCCATTCTGATCGGCCTGGGTTTCCGTCATTTGTCAATGAACGGTCGATCCGTGGCCCGCGTGAAATATCTGCTGCGCCATATCGATTTTGGCGAGGCGCAAACGCTGGCCCAGCGCAGCCTGGAAGCGCAGATGGCGGCAGAAGTACGCCATCAGGTGGCGGCCTTTATGGAGCGCCGTGGTATGGGTGGGTTGATTCGCGGGGGATTGTAGGCCTGATAAGCGTAGCGTCATCAGGCATTACCGGGGGTAAAGATTCCCTATACAGATCTTTTACATCTTCCCGGCATCCGCTGCGATCCCCTTGTGCTATCATTCGCACCTTTGGAGCGCCTGCATTATGCAGGCGCGCTTATCAATTGCTGTCTGACTTCAGCGAAATAACAAGAACTTGTGGTGACAGATGACCAGTAGCTATCTGCATTTTCCGGATTTCGATCCGGTCATTTTCTCAATCGGACCCGTCGCGCTTCACTGGTACGGCTTGATGTATTTGGTGGGTTTTATTTTCGCGATGTGGCTGGCGACGCGCCGTGCTAATCGTCCGGGCAGTGGCTGGACTAAAAATGAAGTAGAAAACTTACTGTATGCAGGCTTCCTCGGGGTTTTCCTCGGCGGGCGTATTGGTTACGTACTGTTCTATAACTTCCCATTGTTCCTCGATAACCCGCTGTATCTTTTCCGCGTCTGGGATGGCGGTATGTCCTTCCACGGCGGGCTTATCGGCGTGATTCTGGTGATGATTATCTTCGCCAAACGCACCAAGCGTTCGTTCTTCCAGGTTTCTGATTTCATCGCTCCGCTGATCCCGTTTGGTCTGGGAGCAGGGCGTCTGGGCAACTTTATCAACGGTGAACTGTGGGGACGCGTGGACCCGAACTTCAAGTATACCATGCTGTTCCCTGGCTCCCGTACCGAAGATATTTTACTGCTGCAAACCAACCCGCAGTGGCAGTCTATTTTTGATACCTACGGCTCGCTGCCGCGTCACGCATCTCAGCTTTATGAAATGGCGCTGGAAGGGGTTGTGCTGTTTATCATTCTTAATCTGTACATCCGTAAACCGCGCCCGATGGGCTCGGTGTCCGGTCTGTTCCTGATTGGTTATGGCGCGTTTCGTATTATCGTCGAATTCTTCCGCCAGCCGGACGCACAGTTTACCGGCACCTGGGTGCAGTACATCAGCATGGGACAGATCCTCTCTATCCCGATGATTGTCGCAGGCATTATTATGATGGTTTGGGCGTATCGTCGTAGCCCACAGCAACACGTTTCCTGAGGAACCATGAAACAGTATTTAGAACTGATGCAAAAAGTGCTGGATGAAGGCACACAGAAAAACGACCGCACCGGAACCGGAACGCTTTCCATTTTTGGTCATCAGATGCGTTTTAATCTGCAGGAAGGGTTCCCGCTGGTTACGACTAAACGCTGCCATTTACGCTCGATCATTCATGAGCTGCTGTGGTTTTTGCAGGGTGACACTAACGTTGCCTACCTGCATGAAAACAATGTCTCAATCTGGGATGAATGGGCGGATGAAAACGGTAATTTAGGTCCGGTTTATGGCAAACAGTGGCGCGCGTGGCCAACGCCGGACGGCCGCCATATTGACCAGATCACCACGGTGCTAAACCAACTGAAAAATGACCCGGATTCCCGCCGCATCATCGTTTCGGCATGGAACGTCGGTGAACTGGATAAGATGGCGCTGGCGCCGTGCCATGCTTTCTTCCAGTTCTACGTGGCGGATGGCAAGCTCTCCTGCCAGCTGTATCAACGTTCATGCGATGTGTTCCTCGGTCTGCCGTTCAACATTGCCAGCTACGCCTTACTGGTACACATGATGGCACAGCAGTGCGACCTTGAAGTGGGCGATTTTGTCTGGACCGGCGGCGATACGCACCTGTACAGCAATCATATGGATCAAACGCATCTGCAGCTTAGCCGCGAACCGCGCGCGTTGCCGAAGCTGGTTATCAAACGTAAGCCTGAATCTATTTTTGATTATCGTTTCGACGATTTCGAAATTGAAGGCTACGATCCGCATCCAGGTATTAAAGCGCCGGTGGCTATCTAACCGAGCTTCAAGCTGTCACAACCGACGCCTTCGCGCGTCGGTTTTTTTTGTCTGCCATTCCATTCTTCGGCGCGGGTTCCTGAAATATTGCAACGCGCTGCAATGCGACAAATATTTCCCGTAGCGCGCCGTAGAAACCGAATTTCGCGCTCGTTATTCATTTTCCTCACGCCATACTGGCGGCATGAAAAAACAACAAGGCTACACGCTTCTCGAAACCCTGATTGCGATGCTGATTGTCGCGGCGCTTGGCGCGTCCGGGTTGTATGGTTGGCAGTACTGGCAACAGCAACAGCGCCTGTGGCAGACCGCCTGTCAGGTGCGGGATTACCTGCTGCAACTACGTGAAGATGCTAACTGGCGTAACCGCGATCACGTCATCAACGTGATGCGGGATGGCACATCCTGGTGTTTTGTCAGTTCTGCGGCTTCGCAAAACGGGTGTAAACCGACCTCACCCCTGGTGTTTGTACCGCGATGGGACGATGTCGAAATGGCAGAGATAACGCCTTCACTGGCATTTTTTGGACTGCGCAATACGGCATGGGCTGGGCATATTCGCCTGAAAAATGCGACAGGGGAATGGCGCGTGGTGGTGTCAGGCTGGGGGCGAATCAGACTTTGCGAACGCGATGAGGCCAGGTTATGCCAGTAAACGAACGGGGCTTTTCACTGTTGGAGGTGTTAATTGCTATGGCGATTAGCAGCATTTTACTGCTTAGCGCTGCGCGATTCTTACCCGCTCTGCAGCGAGAGATTCTGCGCAACACGCGCCAGTTAGCGCTGGAGGATGAAATATGGCAGCGGGTCTATACCGTGGCAAAACATCTTCAGCGGGCAGGGTATTGTCGGGGAACCTGTGTCGGAGAGGGGCTGGTGATATCGGCTAAGGGTAACTGTGTCATTGCCCGTTGGGATGCCAACGGTAACGGCGTTTGGGAGAGCGTTCCCGCGAAAGAGTCCGATACAATCGGATTTCGTTTACAGGACAACGTACTGGAGACCCAGCGGGGAGCAACCGGCTGTAATGGAAAAGGGTGGGACAAAATGACCGATCCGGCCACCATTCAGATTGAGGCATTTCAGGTTGAACGCGTGAATATTCGCGGATTTCACCCACTCCTTACGTTGCGTTTGCGTGGAGTGAGCAACGTCGAACCACAAAAAACCATTGAAGCTTTTTACAGCGTGACAGGTTTCAACCTGTGAATCGTGAGCGAGGCGTTTCATCCCTGGCGATGGTCCTGCTATTGCTGGTGCTCAGCAGCCTGTTACTGCAGGGTGTTAGCCGACAAGAAGCGAGCTTCGCATCGCGTGTGACAACGGAAAGTCGGGCTTTGCAATGGCAGGCGGTAGTGCAGTCCGCCATCGAATGGGGACGCATGCAGTCCTGGGGCTTACAACCGACGGTACAGTGTCGGCGTTATACCGTGCAGGATGTCGCAGTTTGCCTGCGACGACTTACTGAGACTTCCGTGCTGCTTATCGCTCATTATGAAGAGGTATCGCTATGGCGTCAGGGAGCGGTTATCGATGGCAATATCGAATTTTCGCCGCATGGCTGGAGCGATTTTTGTCCGTTAAAGGCGATGGCGTTATGCCAGATCCCCTGAACAGACAACGTGGTTTTAGCCTGCCGGAAGTGATGCTGGCAATGGTGCTGATGATTATGGTTGTGACCGCACTATCGGGATACCAGCGGGCGTTAATGAACAGTTTTATCGTCAGAAGTCAGTATCAGCAACTCTGGCGTCACGCCTGGCAGCAAACCCAGCTGTATCCGTTTTCATCGCCTGTGAACTGGCAGGTTAACCGAATGCAGACAACGGGAGCAGGATGTGTCAGCATCAGCGTTAAAATTTCTTCACCCCTGGGCAGGCAAGGTCAAATGACACGTCTGCATTGCCCGAACCGTCAGTAGTCAGGAGCCGCTATGTTAAGGGTCTACCACTCCAATCGTCTGGATGTGCTGGAAGCGTTAATGGAGTTTATCGTTGAGCGCGAGCGGTTGGACGATCCCTTTGAGCCGGAAATGATCCTGGTGCAAAGCACCGGTATGGCGCAGTGGCTACAAATGACCCTGGCACAGAAATTTGGTATCGCCGCCAACATCGATTTCCCGCTGCCCGCGAGTTTTATCTGGGATATGTTTGTGCGCGTGCTGCCGGATATCCCGAAAGAGAGCGCGTTCAGCAAACAGAGCATGAGCTGGAAGTTAATGACGCTGCTGCCGCAGTTGCTGGATAACGATGACTTCGCACTGCTGCGACACTATCTGACGGACGACAGCGATAAACGTAAGCTGTTCCAGCTCTCCTCACGCGCGGCGGACCTTTTCGATCAGTATTTAGTTTATCGCCCTGACTGGTTAACGCAGTGGGAAGCGGGGCGCCAGATTGAAGGACTCGGCGAGGCTCAGGCATGGCAGGCCCCGTTGTGGAAAGCGCTGGTGGAATACACCGCTGAACTGGGTCAACCGCGCTGGCATCGCGCCAATTTGTATCAGCGATTTATTCACACCCTGGAAAATGCGTCTGAATGTCCGCAGGGGCTGCCTTCTCGCGTCTTTATTTGCGGAATCTCGGCGCTACCGCCGGTTTATCTGCAGGCATTGCAGGCGTTGGGTAAGCACATTGATATTCATCTGCTGTTTACCAACCCTTGTCGCTACTATTGGGGCGACATTAAAGATCCCGCCTGGCTGGCAAAGTTGTTGGCGCGTCAGCGTCGGCACAGTTTCGAAGAACGTCACCTGCCGCTGTTTCGTGATACTCAAAATGCCGAAGGCTTGTTTAACAGCGACGGTGAACAGGATGTAGGCAACCCGATGTTGGCCTCGTGGGGTAAGTTGGGACGTGATTATATTTATCTGCTTTCAGAACTGGAAAACAGCCAGGAGCTGGATGCCTTTGTCGATATTACCCCAGACAATCTTTTGCATAATATTCAGTCGGATATTCTGGAGTTACAAAGCCGGGCCGTGGCGGGCGTTACGCTGGAGGAGTATTCCCGTAGCGATAACAAACGACTGCTTGATGCGAACGACACCAGCGTGACTTTCCATGTCTGCCATAGCCCTCAGCGTGAAGTGGAAATTCTTCATGACCGACTGCTGGCTATGCTGGAAGCGGACCCGACGCTGACGCCGCGCGATATTATCGTGATGGTGGCGGATATCGACAGCTACAGCCCATTCATTCAGGCGGTTTTTGGCAGCGCGCCAGCCGACCGTTACTTACCCTATGCGATTTCCGACCGTCGGGCGCGTCAGTCTCATCCCGTCTTGCAGGCCTTTATTAGTCTGCTGTCGCTGCCGGATAGCCGTTTTGTCTCTGAGGATGTGCTGGCATTACTGGACGTTCCCGTGCTGGCGGCGCGTTTCAACATTGACGAAGAAGGTCTGCGCTATCTTCGTTTGTGGGTCAATGAATCAGGTATTCGCTGGGGAATTGACGACGATAACGTGCGCGAGCTGGAACTTCCGCCAACGGGTCAGCATACCTGGCAATTCGGTTTAACGCGCATGCTGCTCGGCTATGCGATGGAAAGCGCCCAGGGCGAATGGCAATCGGTATTGCCCTACGATGAGTCGAGTGGTTTGATTGCCGAGCTGGTAGGTCATCTGGCCTCGTTGCTGATGCAGCTTAATCTCTGGCGTCGTGGACTGGCGCAGGAGCGCCCGCTGGAAGAGTGGCTGCCTGTTTGTCGGGACATGCTTAATGATTTCTTCCTGCCGGATGCGGATACCGAAGCGGCGATGACGCTGATTGAACAGCAGTGGCAAGCCATTATTACTGAAGGACTGGGGGCTGAGTATGGCGATGCTGTACCGCTTTCCTTGCTACGTGATGAGCTGGCGCAGCGTCTCGATCAGGAACGTATTAGCCAGCGCTTCCTGGCGGGGCCCGTTAACATTTGTACTCTGATGCCGATGCGCTCTATTCCTTTTAAGGTTGTGTGTCTGCTGGGCATGAACGATGGCGTTTATCCGCGTCAGCTTGCGCCGCTGGGCTTTGATCTGATGAGTCAAAAACCGATGCGGGGCGATCGCAGCCGTCGCGATGATGACCGTTATCTGTTCCTCGAAGCGTTAATTTCGGCGCAGAAAACGCTCTACATCAGCTACATTGGCCGCTCAATTCAGGATAACAGCGAACGCTTCCCGTCGGTACTGGTGCAGGAACTGATGGATTACATCGGACAAAGCCACTATCTGCCGGGCGACGAATCGTTGACCTGCGATCAAAGCGAGGCCCGGGTAAAAGCGCACATTACCCGTCTGCATACCCGCATGCCTTTTGACGCACAAAACTATCAGCCCGGCGAACAGCAAAGCTACGCCCGGGAATGGTTGCCTGCGGCGAGCCTGTCAGGAAAAGCGCACACGGATTTTGTGCAGCCTCTCCCCTTTGAAATGCCAGCCACGTTAACGCTGGAAACGCTACAGCGATTTTGGGCTCATCCGGTACGGGCCTTTTTCCAGATGCGTTTGCAGGTAAACTTTCGCTCTGAAGAAAGTGAGATCCCGGAAACAGAACCTTTTGTTCTGGAAGGATTAACTCGCTATCAGCTTAATCAGCAATTGCTTAACACGCTGGTTGAAGAGAACGATGCTGAACGACTGTTTCGCCGTTTTCGTGCGGCAGGTGTGCTGCCCTATGGGTCATTTGGTGAAATTCTGTGGGATACGCAGCGTCAGGAGATGCAATTGCTGGCTGAACGCATCATCGCCTGCCGTCAGCCTTGTCAGAGCATGGAGATTGATCTCACCTGTAACGGCGTGCAAATCACCGGTTGGCTACCGCAGGTGCAAGAGGACGGTTTGTTGCGCTGGCGCCCATCTTTGATAAGCACTGCGCAGGGAGTGCAACTTTGGCTGGAACATCTTGTCTATTGTGCCAGTGGCGGTACGGGAGAGAGTCGGTTGTTCCTGCGTAAAGACGGAGAATGGCGTTTTCCGCCGCTGGCGGCAGAACAGGCTCTGTTGTATTTGTCGCAACTCATTGAGGGATATCGGGAAGGCATGTCATCGCCATTGCTGGTATTACCGGAAAGCGGCGGCGCATGGATAAAAACCTGTTATGACGCGGCAAATGATGCCATGTTAGATGACGACGATACGCTGCAAAAAGCGCGCAGTAAGTTTTTACAGGCTTATGAAGGCAACATGATGGTTCGTGGCGAAGGCGATGATATCTGGTATCAACGCCTGTGGCGTCAACTGGATGCCGAGACGCTGGAACGCATTGTTTTACAGTCACAGCGCTATCTGTTACCGATTTTTCGCTTTAATCAGTCATGATGATTGTATAAAAATTGCGCAATTTAATGGCTTCCACTATGATGCGCATTCTGTCACGGACTGATTCTTACAAAGAGAAGATGCTGGCTTGTCCAGCACGAAGTCTTGCCCTGTTCAGGCCACGTATCGATATGTGGTTTGCAGTGAACAGGTGAATACGTTAATGATGAGGTTTGTGAATGCCCCGCAGCACCTGGTTCAGCGCATTATTGTTGTTCGTCGCCCTTTGGGTTCCCGTAAGTCAGGCAGATACCGGTTGGCAGCCTTTAGCTGAAACCATCCGTAAAAGCGATAAAGATACCCGCCAGTATCAGGCCGTGCGCCTTGATAACGGCATGGTCGTGTTGCTGGTTTCCGATCCGCAGGCCGTGAAATCCCTTTCTGCACTGGTGGTGCCTGTTGGCTCGCTGGAAGATCCGGACGATCATCAGGGCCTGGCGCATTATCTCGAACATATGTGTCTAATGGGGTCGAAAAAATACCCGCAGCCTGACAGCCTGGCTGAGTTCCTGAAAATGCATGGCGGCAGCCACAACGCCAGCACAGCGCCTTACCGTACCGCTTTCTATCTTGAAGTCGAAAACGACGCGCTGGTGGGGGCGGTGGATCGACTGGCGGACGCGATCGCCGATCCATTGCTGGATAAAAAATATGCCGATCGCGAGCGTAACGCAGTGAACTCCGAACTGACGTTGGCGCGTACCCGGGATGGGATGCGTATGGCGCAGGTCAGCGCTGAGACCATCAACCCGGCGCACCCTGGCTCGCGTTTCTCCGGTGGAAATCTGGAGACATTAAGCGATAAACCGGGTAATCCGGTGGTGCTGGCATTACAAAAATTTCATGAAAAATACTACTCCGCGAACCTGATGAAGGCGGTGATTTATAGCAATAAACCACTGCCAGAGTTGGCGCGGATAGCCGCTGATACTTTCGGCCGCGTACCGAACAGAAATATCGAAAAACCAGAGATTACCGTGCCGGTTGTCACCGACGCGCAAAAAGGCGTCATCATCCACTATGTGCCGGCAATGCCGCGTAAAGTCCTGCGCGTCGAGTTTCGTATCGATAACAACAGCGCACAGTTCCGCAGTAAAACCGATGAGCTGGTGACCTATCTGATTGGCAATCGTAGTCCTGGTACACTGTCCGACTGGCTGCAAAAACAGGGGCTGGTCGAGGGTATTCGCGCGGACTCCGATCCGGTGGTTAATGGTAACAGCGGTGTGTTAGCCATTTCCGCAACGTTAACCGACAAAGGGCTGGCGAACCGCGATGAAGTAGTCGCGGCCATCTTTAGCTATCTCAATCTGTTACGTGAGAAAGGCGTCGATAAACGCTACTTTGACGAACTGGCGCATGTGCTGGATCTCGATTTCCGTTATCCCTCAATCACTCGTGATATGGACTACGTGGAATGGCTGGCTGATACCATGATCCGCGTTCCCGTCGAGCATACGCTGGATGCGGTGAATATTGCCGACCAATACGATGCGCAAGCCATTACGCAACGGCTGGCAATGATGACGCCGCAGAATGCGCGTATCTGGTATATCAGCGCGAAAGAACCGCACAATAAAACCGCTTATTTTGTCGATGCGCCTTATCAGGTGGACAAAATCAGCGACAAAATTTTTGCTGACTGGCAGCAAAAAGCGCAAGGCATTGCGCTGTCTTTGCCAGAGCTGAACCCCTACATTCCGGATGATTTCACGCTGATCAAAGCGGATAAAAAATACGCTCACCCGGAACTGATCGTCGATGAGCCGGATTTGCGCGTGGTGTATGCGCCAAGCCAGTATTTTGCCAGCGAGCCGAAGGCTGATGTCAGCGTGATCCTGCGTAACCCGAAAGCGATGGATAGCGCGCGCAACCAGGTATTATTCGCCCTGAACGATTATCTGGCGGGTATTGCGCTCGATCAGTTAAGCAACCAGGCATCGGTAGGTGGAATAGGTTTTTCGACCAACGCTAACAATGGTCTGATGCTTAACGCTAATGGCTACACTCAACGTCTGCCGCAGCTTTTTCAGGCGTTATTGAGCGGTTATTTCAGCTACACCTCAACGGACGAACAACTGGCACAGGCGAAATCCTGGTACGCCCAGATGATGGACTCTGCGGAAAAAGGTAAAGCCTATGACCAGGCGATTATGCCGGTGCAAATGTTGTCTCAGGTGCCCTATTTCTCACGCGATGAACGTCGCGCGTTATTGCCATCCATTACGTTGAAAGAGGTGATGTCTTACCGCGATGCTTTAAAAGCGGGAGCGCGTCCCGAATTCCTGGTGGTGGGTAATATGAGCAAAGCTCAGGCTACAACCATGACGCAGGATATTCAGAAACAGCTTGGCGCGAATGGCTCGCAGTGGTGCCGGAACAAAGAAGTGGTCGTGGACAAGAAGCAGTCCGTCATCTTTGAGAAAGCGGGCAGCAGCACGGATTCTGCGCTGGCGGCGGTATTTGTGCCAACCGGTTATGACGAATACACCAGCTCAGCCTACAGCGCCATGTTAGGGCAAATTGTTCAACCGTGGTTCTACAATCAACTGCGTACTGAAGAGCAGTTAGGCTATGCCGTATTTGCTTTCCCGATGAGCGTTGGTCGTCAGTGGGGCATGGGATTCCTGTTACAAAGCAGTGATAAGCAACCGTCTTACCTCTGGGAGCGTTATAAAGCATTTTTCCCGACGGCGGAAGCGAAGCTGCGGGCAATGAAACCTGAAGAGTTTGCGCAAATTCAGCAGGCGATCATTGCGCAAATGCTACAGGCGCCGCAAACGCTGGGGGAAGAAGCCTCACAGTTAAGCAAAGATTTTGATCGCGGCAATATGCGCTTCGATTCACGTGATAAAATAGTGGCTCAGATTAAACTGCTGACGCCGCAAAAACTTGCCGACTTCTTCCATCAGGCGGTGGTTGAGCCGCAAGGCATGGCGATACTGTCACAGGTTTCCGGCAGTCAGAACGGGAAAGCAGAATACGTGCGCCCGGAAGGCTGGAAAGTGTGGCAGACCGTCAGCGCGTTGCAGCAAACCTTACCCCTGATGAGTGACAAGAATGAATGATGCCGCTGAGTCCCTTGATCCACTGCGCTTGCCCCTGACGGGCGAGCGCCTGATTGAAGCCTCTGCGGGCACCGGTAAAACCTTTACCATCGCCGCCCTGTATTTACGTTTACTGCTTGGACTGGGCGGCTCTGCCGCCTTCCCACGTCCTCTGACCGTTGAAGAACTGTTAGTGGTCACCTTCACCGAGGCGGCCACCGAAGAGCTGCGTGGCCGAATTCGTAGCAACATTCATGAGCTGCGTATTGCCTGCCTACGTGAAACCACCGACAACCCGCTATATGCCCGTTTGTTAGACGAAATAGCCGATAAAAAACAGGCCGCCCAGTGGCTGCTATTGGCTGAAAGACAGATGGATGAAGCGGCGGTGTTTACCATTCACGGTTTTTGTCAGCGTATGCTGAGCCTCAACGCCTTTGAGTCAGGCATGCTGTTTGAACAGCAACTGATTGAAGACGAATCACTGCTGCGTTATCAGGCGTGCGCGGACTTCTGGCGGCGGCATTGCTATCCGTTGTCCCGCGACATTGCGCAGGTCATTTTTGAAACGTGGAAAGGTCCTCAGGCGCTATTGAGGGATATCGATCGCTATCTGCAGGGTGAAGCGCCGGTGATCAAGGCTCCCCCGTCCGATGACGAAACGCTGGCCTCCCGACACGAACAAATTCTCGCCCGCATTAACCAGATTAAGCAGCAATGGCGTGATGCCGTTGATGAGCTTGACGGCCTGCTGGAAGCCTCCGGTATCGACCGGCGTAAATTTAATCGCGGTAACCAGGGGAAGTGGATCGAAAAGATCAGCGCCTGGGCACAGGAAGACACTCAGAGTTACCAGCTTCCTGACGCTCTGGAGAAATTCTCACAGCGTTTTCTGCAAGAGCGCACTAAAGCGGGGGGCGTAACGCCTCAGCACCCGCTTTTCGTCTCCATTGATGAACTGCTTGGCGAACCGTTAACTCTCCGCGATCTGGTGATCACCCGGGCGCTGGCGGAAATCCGCGCCACGGTTGCCGAAGAGAAACGCCGACGTGGTGAGCTTGGCTTTGACGATATGCTCAGCCGTCTGGATGCGGCGTTGCGCAGTGACAGCGGCGATGCGTTGGCGACGGCTATCCGTACCCGTTTTCCGGTCGCGATGATCGATGAATTTCAGGATACCGATCCCCAGCAGTACCGCATATTCCGCCGGATCTGGCAGCATCAGCCGGAGACTGCGCTGCTATTGATTGGCGATCCCAAACAGGCTATTTATGCGTTTCGCGGCGCGGATATCTTCACCTATATGAAGGCGCGCAGCGAAGTCAGCGCACACTATACGCTCGACACCAACTGGCGTTCTGCCCCCGGCATGGTCAATAGCGTGAATACGCTTTTCAGCCAGATGGACGACGCCTTTATGTTCCGCGAAATCCCCTTTAGCCCGGTAAAATTTGCAGAGAAAAACCAGTCGCTACGGTTTGTTTTACACGGCGAAACGCAGCCCGCAATGAGTATGTGGCTGATGGAAGGGGAAAGTTGTGGCGTTGGCGACTACCAGAACTACATGGCGCAGGTGTGCGCGACGCAAATTCGCGACTGGCTGAAGGCCGGACACTCTGGTGATGCGCAACTGGTCAGCGGTAAAGCATCCAGGCCGGTACGCGCCTCAGACATCAGCGTTCTGGTTCGTAGCCGCCAGGAAGCGGCGCTGGTCCGCGATGCGTTGACGCAGCTGGCGATTCCCTCCGTCTACCTTTCTAACCGTGACAGCGTATTTGAAACGCTGGAAGCGCAGGAGTTGCTGTGGATGCTGCAAGCGGTGATGACGCCGGAACGGGAAAACACGCTACGTAGCGCGCTGGCGACCTCAATGATGGGGCTGAATGCGCAGGATATTGAAGCATTAAATAACGACGAGAATGCCTGGGATGCGGTAGTTGAAGAATTCGACGGCTATCGTCAAATCTGGCATAAACGCGGCGTCATGCCGATGCTGCGTGCGCTGATGACCAACCGCCAGATTGCGGAAAACCTGCTGGCGACGGCAGGGGGCGAACGCCGCCTGACCGATATTTTACATATCAGCGAGCTGCTGCAGGAAGCGGGATCGCAACTGGAAAGCGAGCATGCGCTGGTGCGCTGGTTGTCCCAGCATATTCTTGAACCGGACAGCAACGCGTCCAGCCAGCAGCTCAGGCTGGAAAGCGACAAGCATCTGGTACAAATCGTCACCATTCATAAATCGAAAGGGCTGGAATATCCGCTGGTCTGGCTGCCGTTTATCACGAATTTCCGCGTCCAGGATCAGGCGTTCTACCACGATCGCAGTTCTTTTGAGGCGGTACTGGATCTCAGTGACGCCAGGGAGAGCGTTGAGCTGGCAGAGGCTGAACGCCTGGCGGAAGACCTGCGCTTGCTCTACGTGGCGCTAACCCGTTCGGTATGGCACTGCAGCCTTGGCGTTGCGCCGTTGGTACGTCGTCGGGGCGATAAAAAAGGGGATACCGATGTGCATCAGAGCGCCCTTGGTCGCCTGTTGCAAAAAGGGGAACCCATGGATGCAGTGGGTCTGCGTAGCGCGATTGATGCGCTGGGTTGCGACGACATTGCCTGCCTGACGCCAGGTCAACCGGACGGTGAGCGCTGGCAGGTCGCACAGCCGATCAGCTCTACATTGAGTGCGAGAACGCTGCAACGTACCCCCGGCGACGGCTGGCGCGTGACCAGTTATTCTGGCCTGCAACAGCGCGGAAATGGAATCGCGCAGGATCTGATCCCGCGCCTGGATGTTGATGCCACAGGCGTTGGCGAGGTCATTGTGGAGTCAGGACTCACACCGCATCAGTTTCCGCGCGGCGCTTCGCCGGGCACATTTTTGCATAGCCTGTTTGAGGACCTTGATTTTACCCAACCGGTAGATCCGCGTTGGGTCGAGGAAAAACTGGCCCTTGGCGGTTATGACGCGCATTGGACGTCGGTTCTGACCGCATGGCTGGACGCCATTTTGCTGGCACCTCTCAACGAAACGGGCGTCAGTTTGAGTCAACTTTCCGGCCGTGAAAAACAGGTGGAGATGGAGTTTTATCTGCCGATTTCGCAGCCGCTGATGGCCAGCCGACTTGATGCGTTGATCCGTAAATACGATCCGCTTTCAGCGGGCTGCCCCGCGTTGGATTTTATGCAGGTACGCGGCATGCTTAAAGGGTTTATTGACCTGGTGTTTCGCCACCAGGGGCGTTATTACCTGCTTGATTACAAATCTAACTGGCTGGGTGAAGACAGCGCAGCCTACACGCAGCCGGCGATGGCCTCAGCCATGCAGGCGCATCGCTACGACCTGCAATATCAACTTTATACCCTGGCGCTGCATCGCTACTTACGCCATCGCATTGCTGATTATGATTATGAACGACATTTTGGCGGGGTTATCTATCTTTTCCTGCGTGGCGTTGATGGCGAAGATCCGCAGCAGGGAATTTACGCCACCCGACCAGACGGAGAATTGATCGCCTTGATGGATGAGATGTTTGCCGGTGCGGAGCTGGAGGAGATGTCATGACAATCCAGAAACGATTACTGGAAGCCGTTGAGCAAAAACAGCTCCGGCCTCTGGATGCCCAGTTTGCGCTGGCAGTGGCCGGAAATGACAATCCTGCGGTTGCGCTGGCTGCGGCATTGCTCAGCCGCGAAGCGGGAGAAGGGCACGTCTGCTTACCGCTTTCGCGATTATCCTTACGCGACGATGCTCATCCTCTGTTAAGCGCCTGGCTTGTTGAGATGGGCGAGCCTGAAGACTGGGCGGAATGTTTGCTGGCCTCCGGGGCAGTAAGCCGTGGCGAGCAACCGACCCCGCTGGTGCTGTACGGCGATCGCCTGTATCTGAACCGCATGTGGCATAACGAACGCGCGGTGGCGCGTTTTTTCAGTGAAGTTAACCACGCCATTGAGGTGGATGAACAACGGCTGACCGATACGCTGGAGGCGCTGTTTCCATCATCGGAAGGCGTTAACTGGCAAAAGGTGGCCGCTGCTGTGGCGCTGACCCGCCGTATATCAGTGATCTCCGGCGGACCGGGCACCGGAAAAACGACAACGGTCGCGAGGCTTCTGGCGGCGTTGATCCAGATGATGGATGGTGAACGCTGCCGTATTCGTCTGGCGGCGCCAACGGGAAAAGCGGCTGCACGTCTGACCGCCTCGCTGGGGGCGGCGCTGCGAGAACTGCCGCTTACCGATGAGCAAAAGAAACGCATTCCCGATGATGCCAGTACGCTGCATCGGTTATTAGGTGCTCAGCCTGGCAGCCAGCGTCTGCGTCATCATGCGGGGAACCCGCTGCATGTGGATGTGCTGGTGGTGGATGAAGCGTCGATGATTGATTTGCCGATGATGTCGCGCCTTATTGATGCCCTGCCGCCGCACGGGCGGGTGATTTTTCTCGGCGATCGTGACCAGCTCGCCTCCGTCGAGGCGGGGGCGGTGCTCGGGGATATCTGTGCTTTTGTCAGCGAAGGATTTACCCCGGAACGTGCCAGGCAGCTTAGTCGCCTGACCGGTAGCGCTATTCCGGCGGGAACGGGTACTCAGGCGGCGGCGTTGCGTGACAGCTTGTGTCTGCTGCAAAAAAGCTATCGTTTCGGCAGTGACTCTGGGATCGGTCAATTGGCTGCTGCGATTAATCGCGGTGACAAAGCTGCGGTAAAAGCGGTTTTCCAGCAGGGATTCAGCGATATCGAAAAACGCACGTTACACAGCAGTGAAGATTACGCCGCGATGCTGGATGAGGCGCTGGCAGGTTATGGGCACTACCTGGATTTACTACGCGAGGGTGCCGCGCCGGATGCCGTCATTCAGGCCTTCAATGAGTATCAGCTGCTATGCGCTTTGCGGGAAGGCCCGTTTGGTGTTGGCGGTTTGAATGAACGCATTGAGCAGGTGATGGCGCAAAAACGTAAAATTCACCGTTCGACGCACAGTCGTTGGTATGAGGGAAGGCCGGTAATGATTTCGCGTAATGACAGTTCGCTGGGGTTATTTAACGGTGATATTGGCATTGCCCTCGATCGTGGACAAGGGCTGCGGGTGTGGTTTGCGCTGCCGGACGGTTCGATTAAGTCGGTGCAACCCAGCCGCTTGCCTGAGCATGAAACCACCTGGGCGATGACGGTACATAAATCGCAGGGATCTGAGTTTGACCATGCGGC
Source organism: Citrobacter freundii complex sp. 2025EL-00176 (assembly GCF_053309355.1). Classification (NCBI taxonomy): domain Bacteria; kingdom Pseudomonadati; phylum Pseudomonadota; class Gammaproteobacteria; order Enterobacterales; family Enterobacteriaceae; genus Citrobacter; species Citrobacter freundii complex sp. 2025EL-00176. Next base: position 131,600 of record NZ_JBRYHT010000004.1, read on the forward strand.
GTTGATTTTACCCAGCCAGCATTCCCCCGTGGTTACCCGCGAGCTGGTCTATACCGCCGTAACCCGTGCGCGCCGCCGTTTGTCGCTGTATGCCGATGAACGAATATTGGGCGGGGCAATTGTCATGCGTACCGAACGCCGCAGCGGGCTATCAGCATTATTTAATGACGGTATGATGTAGATGTAGGCCGGATAAGGCAGTTATGCCGCCTCCGGCAACCACGCTTACCCCAGATCCGCCATCAGCACTTTTGAACGCCGCTGATAGTTGTACATCTCTTTCTTGCTTTCCGGCAGCAGATCGATATCCACCGGCGTGAAGCCGCGCTCCTGGAACCAGTGGATGCTGCGGGTGGTCAGTACGAACAGCTTACTCAGCCCCATTTGCCGGGCCTGCGCGGCGATCCGCTCCAGCAATACTTCCCCGCGTGACGAACTACGGTAGTCCGGATGCACCGCCACACACGCCATTTCGCCAATCCTCTCTTCCGGGAAGGGGTACAGAGCGGCGCAGGCGATAGTCAGGTTATCGCGCTGAATAATGGTGAATTTATCGATTTCCATTTCCAGTTGCTCGCGGGAGCGGCGCACCAGAATGCCTTGTTGTTCCAACGGACGGATGAGCTCCAGAATGCCGCCGATATCGTTAATGGTGGCGCGGCGAATTTGCTCGGCGCTTTCCATCACGATTTGCGTACCGATGCCATCGCGTGAGAACAGTTCCTGCAGCAATGCGCCATCTTCCTGATAGCTGATCAGGTGGCAGCGGCGTACGCCACTGCGACAAGCTTTCACCGCACCGCGCAGGAAGCGCACCGTGCCTGAGCTGTAGTCACCTTTCTCTTCCTGTGACTCGACGCGCGCCTGGGCTTCGTTAGGGAACAATTCGGAAATAATATCGCCATCATCGTTGGTGACCCCCTGGGAGGAGCAAAAGCCAATCATTTTCTCCGCCTTCAGTTTGATAGCCAACTGCGTGGCGACCTCTTCTGACGTCAGATTAAAGCTCTCACCGGTAACGGAAACGGCGACTGGTCCCATCAGGACTATCGCGCCACTGTCCAGTTGACGGTGAATGGCCTCTTCATCAATACGACGAATACGCCCGCTATGGCAGTAGTCCACGCCGTCATCAACGCCCAGCGGCTGAGAAATAATAAAATTACCGCTGACCACATTGATATGCGCGCCCTGCAATGGCGTATTATTCAGGCTCATCGACAGGCGAGCGGTAATATCAAGCTGGAGCAACCCTGCGGCCTGCTTGACCAGCTCCAGGGTTTTAGCGTCGGTGACGCGCGTATTTTTGTGGTACACCGGCTCATGATGATGCGCCGCAAGGTTGGCATCAATTTGCGGTCGTGCGCCATAAACCACGACAAGACGGATGCCGAGGCTATGAAGAAGCCCAATGTCATTGACGATACTGGAAAAGTTTTCATGCTCGATGGCTTCGCCGCCCAGCATAATGACAAACGTTTTTCCCCGATGGGTATTGATATAGGGAACAGAATGGCGGAATCCCTGTACCAGTTCGGTTCTACGCTCCTTCACCACGGCACACCCTCGTTGCATGATTATTCGTAATTTATGTATTTTTATTCTGTTTTGGCGCCGTGCGCAAGCGTAATTTTTACCCATGCCGCAGATTTTTTTCAGTAATGCCGTGAATATAAAAAGAATGTTTACCCTTTTATAGATGACAGATTATGCGTCATTCGCTAAAGTTTCCGGTCAATTCGGACGTTTTACGTATTACTTCAATAAAGATTTCTTTTGCTCGGGAGAAGCATGTCGGGATCCAATTCAGCAATCAGTCGCCGTCGTTTACTGCAAGGTGCGGGTGCTATGTGGCTTTTGAGCGTCAGTCAGGTCGGTCTGGCTGCCGTTAGTCAGGTCGTTGCCGTACGTATCTGGCCTGCGTCCAGTTATACCCGCGTCACGGTGGAATCCAACCGTTTGCTGAAATACAAACAGTTTGCCCTGAGTAATCCTGAGCGTGTGGTTGTCGATATTGAAGGCGTTAATTTGAACTCGGTGCTTAAGGGCATCGGCGCGCAGATTCGTCCTGACGATCCCTATATTAAGTCGGCGAGAGTCGGGCAATTTGACCCGCAGACTGTGCGGATGGTGTTCGAACTGAAGCAGAATGTGAAGCCGCAACTCTTTGCCCTGGCTCCTGTCGCCGGTTTTAAAGAGCGTCTGGTCATGGATCTTTATCCTGCCAATGCGCAGGATGTTCAGGATCCGCTGCTGGCGTTGCTTGAAGATTACAACAAAGGCGATTTGGATAAACAGGTGCCGCCTGCGCAAAGTGGTCCGCAGCCGGGTAAAGCGGGGCGCGATCGTCCGATTGTCATTATGTTGGATCCCGGGCACGGTGGAGAAGACTCCGGTGCGGTGGGGAAATACAAGACGCGCGAAAAAGATGTGGTACTGCAAATTGCCCGTCGCCTGCGAGCCCTTATTGAGAAAGAGGGCAACATGAAGGTCTTTATGACGCGTAATGAAGATATATTCATTCCGCTAAAAGTGCGTGTGGCGAAAGCGCAGAAACAGCGTGCGGACCTGTTTGTCTCTATTCACGCCGATGCCTTTACTAGCCGGCAACCCAGCGGATCGTCGGTGTTTGCGCTCTCCACGAAAGGGGCAACCAGTACCGCGGCAAAATATCTGGCCCAAACCCAGAACGCCTCGGATCTCATCGGTGGCGTCAGCAAAAGCGGTGACCGTTATGTCGACCACACCATGTTCGATATGGTGCAATCACTGACCATCGCCGACAGCCTGAAGTTTGGCAAAGCGGTGCTGAACAAGCTCGGGAAAATTAACAACCTGCATAAGAATCAGGTTGAGCAAGCCGGGTTCGCGGTGCTGAAAGCGCCGGATATTCCCTCTATCCTCGTGGAAACAGCATTTATCAGTAACGTTGAAGAAGAACGTAAGCTGAAGACGGCGACCTTCCAGCAGGAAGTGGCGGAGTCGATTCTGGCAGGGATTAAAGCCTACTTTGCTGATGGTGCGACGCTGGCGAGAAGGGGATAACAAAAAAGCGCTGAAAAGCGCTTTTTTTAACGAACTACAGATACAAAAAAACACCCGTTAAGGTGTTTAATGTGTTGGTTGCGGGGGCCGGATTTGAACCGACGACCTTCGGGTTATGAGCCCGACGAGCTACCAGGCTGCTCCACCCCGCGTCCGTCTTTACTCTTCATCGAGTAAACTTGCATCAGATTTTAATTGGTTGCGGGGGCCGGATTTGAACCGACGACCTTCGGGTTATGAGCCCGACGAGCTACCAGGCTGCTCCACCCCGCGTCCGTCATTACTCTTCCATCGAGTAACGTTACTGCTTCTGATTTTAATTGGTTGCGGGGGCCAGATTTGAACTGACGACCTTCGGGTTATGAGCCCGACGAGCTACCAGGCTGCTCCACCCCGCGTCCGTGGATGCGCACTATACTCTGCTCGCATTTTCATGCAACCCTTTTTTCACCTTGATCACGTTTTTAGGGTGAAAATGAACAAAAACAACGCATTCTGGATTGTTTTTTGCGCAAAATTTGCGTTCGGGTATGCATACGCATTTCATTAGGTACGGGGGTTTGTTATCTTCGTCTCGCATTCAGGCAACATAAGACGAGAACAATGAAAGGACGTTGGGCAAAATATCTTCTGGCGGGAGCAGTCGTTGCGATGCTCGCCGCGTGTTCCTCAAAACCCACCGATCGTGGGCAGCAGTATAAAGACGGGAAATTTACCCAGCCTTTCTCACTGGTGAACCAACCTGATGCGGTTGGCGCGCCAATCAATGCCGGTGATTTCGCCGAGCAGGTTAATCAGATCCGTAGCGCATCGCCACGTTTATATGGCAATCAGAGCAATGTCTATAATGCCATCCAGCAGTGGTTACGTGCGGGCGGCGATACCCGCAGCATGCGTCAGTTCGGTATTGACGCGTGGCAAATGGAAGGGGCGGACAACTACGGTAACGTCCAGTTTACTGGTTATTACACGCCGGTTATTCAGGCGCGCCACACGCGTCAGGGTGAGTTCCAGTATCCTATCTACCGCATGCCGCCGAAACGCGGACGTTTACCCTCTCGTGCTGAGATCTACGCAGGCGCGCTAAGCGATAATTATATTCTGGCGTACAGCAACTCCCTGATGGACAACTTTATTATGGATGTTCAGGGCAGTGGCTATATCGATTTTGGCGACGGCAGCCCGCTTAACTTCTTTAGCTATGCCGGGAAAAATGGCCATGCCTACCGCAGTATCGGGAAGGTGTTGATCGACCGTGGCGAAGTGAAAAAAGAAGATATGTCGATGCAGGCCATTCGCCACTGGGGAGAAACGCACAGCGAGGCTGAAGTGCGTGAGCTGCTGGAGCAGAACCCATCGTTTGTCTTCTTTAAGCCGCAATCTTTTGCGCCGGTGAAAGGGGCCAGCGCGGTACCGCTGATTGGTCGCGCATCCGTGGCTTCTGACCGCAGTATCATTCCTGCGGGCACCACGTTACTGGCGGAAGTCCCCTTGCTGGACAATAACGGTAAGTTCACCGGTCAGTACGAACTGCGCCTGATGGTGGCGCTGGACGTGGGCGGTGCGATTAAAGGCCAGCACTTTGACATCTATCAGGGCATTGGCGCTGACGCCGGACATCGTGCAGGGTGGTATAATCACTACGGACGCGTGTGGGTGCTGAAAACAGCGGCCAACGCGGGTAACGTTTTTAGCGGTTAATTGCCGGATGGCGCTTCGCTTATCCGGCCTACTCAATAATGTAGGCCTGATAAGGTGTAGCCGCCATCAGGCAGTGATGCAGTCATCAAGGGCGGTATTTGTCCGCTCTTTTTGTTTTCTATATTTGAGGTTCTATGTCTGTGGTTATCAATGACACCTGGCGTCAGCGTTTTGGCGGCACGGCGCGTCTGTATGGCGAAAACGCGCTGCAGTTATTTGCTGGAGCGCATGTTTGCGTGGTCGGGATTGGCGGTGTGGGCTCGTGGGCGGCGGAAGCGCTGGCGCGTACCGGCATTGGCGCGATTACGCTCATCGATATGGATGATGTGTGTGTCACCAATACTAACCGTCAGATCCATGCGCTGCGCGATAACGTTGGTTTAGCAAAAGCTGAGGTGATGGCGGAACGTATCCGCCAGATTAACCCGGAGTGCCGGGTGAACGTGGTCGATGATTTTGTCACACCGGATAACGTTGCTGAATATATGAATGCGGGATTTTCGTATGTCATCGATGCCATTGACAGCGTGCGCCCGAAAGCGGCGCTGATTGCGTACTGTCGGCGCAATAAAATTCCGCTGGTAACCACCGGCGGTGCGGGCGGGCAGATCGATCCGACGCAGATTCAGGTGGTTGATCTGGCAAAAACCATTCAGGATCCGCTGGCGGCCAAGCTGCGTGAGCGGCTGAAGAGTGATTTTGGCGTGGTGAAAAACAGTAAAGGCAAGCTGGGCGTGGACTGTGTGTTCTCGACCGAGGCGCTGGTTTACCCGCAGGCAGATGGCTCGGTGTGTGCCATGAAGGCGACGGCGGAAGGGCCGAAGCGTATGGATTGCGCCTCAGGGTTTGGCGCCGCTACTATGGTGACGGCTACCTTTGGCTTTGTTGCCGTTTCCCATGCGCTGAAGAAGATGATGGCGAAAGCAGCGCGCCAGAGTTGATAGTGTCGGATAGCGTTATGCTTATCCGCCCTACGGTTCGAGCGGTGTTGTAGGCCGGAAAAGACGCATTAGCTCGTCATCCGGCTTGCCGGGCCGCCTCAAGAATCGCCTCGTTTAACGCATGCAGGCCCTGGCTCCGCGAGGCGCTGAGCTGCGCGCTTAACCCTAACTCGTCAAATAACGCCATCGGTGAATGCGCCAGTAACTCCGCTGCGGTTTTACCTTCAACGGCGGTGAGCAATACCGCCAACAGCCCGCGTACAATGCGGCCTTCGCTGTCGCCGAAGAAATGCAGGGTGCCGTTCTGGTGCAGGGTATATCCTAGCCAGACGCGGTTTTCACATCCCGCAATCTCTTTTGCCTGCGCCCTTAGCGCATCAGGCAGCGCCGGAAGCTGTTTACCCAGCAGAATTAGCTGACGATATTTATCCTCCCACTGGGTGAGTGGGGCAAACGTAGTACGCAACGTCTCTTCAGTTACGGTTGTGCCAAACGGGTGTCCGGCGAATAAAGGGCTTGTCATTAATCCACCAATATTTCCAGCGCGCGGTCAACGGCTGCGACCAACGCATCCACATCACTTTGCGTATTATAGGGCGCAAAAGAGGCGCGTAGGGTCCCGGATACGCCCAGTTCCGCCAGCAGTGGTTGTGCGCAGTGTTGCCCTGCGCGCAGCGCAATGCCATATTCGGCCAGCAGTGTCACCATATCACTGTGATGAACGCCAGCGAAATCAAAGGCTAACAGACTTGAGTCCTGACAACGGAAGGAACGAAAACCGGGACGTTTTGCCAGGGCGTCTTCTGCCAGCGTCGCCAGACCCCGGCTCCAGTTTTCGGCCTGCGCAACATCGATGTCCGCCAGCCATTCGAGCGCTGCGCTTAGCCCGATGACGCCAGCCACGTTAGGCGTACCGGCCTCCAGTTTCCAGGGAGCGGCCTGGGTGGTGAAACCGTCAAAGCTGACTTCGCTAATCATTTTGCCGCCGCCGAGCCACGGTGACATGGCTTCCAGTAACTCTGGCTTACCATACAGGACGCCAATACCGGTAGGGCCATACAACTTGTGGCCAGAGAACGCATAGAAATCAATATCTAACTGCTGCAGGTCGGCGGGGAAATGCACAATTCCCTGCGCGCCATCAACCATTACCACCATGCCAGCCGCATGGGCGAGCGTAATGGCGCGGGCTAAATCCGGGCAACCGCCGGTGACGTTCGACATCTGCCCCAGCGCCAGAATACGACTGCGCGGCGTGATGAGCTCAACCAGACGCTCAACATCCGGTAGCAAATGGGCGTTGAGCGGGAGTTTGACTACCTTCGCTCCCGTTTGCTGAGCCACCATCAGCCAGGGAACGAGATTGGCATGATGTTCCGCCACGCTGACGATAATCTCATCGCCCGGCCGTAAGCGCGGCCGCGCATAGCTTTGGGCAACCATATTGATAGCTTCCGTCGTGCCACGGGTCCAGACTATCGTTTTGTCATCCGGGGCGTTGATCAAGCGTGCGGCTTTTTCCCGCGCAGCTTCATAGCGCGCGGTCAGGCGTTGCGCTTCGGCAAACTGGCTGCGATGCACGTTCCCGGCGCTCAGGCTATAAAATTGCTGGGTCGCCTCAATAACGGCTTGCGGCTTCAGTGCCGTAGCAGCGCTGTCGAGATAGACGCCGGCATCGTTGAGTGCGGGAAATTGTGCGCGAAATTGCGCGGGATTAAATGCGTTCATGATCATCCTCAGTTCAATAAACCGATCGTCGCGCAAAACAGACGCTGACACAAGGGTTGTGCTAACCATCGGAATACTCTGGATATCCTGGCAAAGTCCTCATAGTGTCTTATGCTAAATAGCGTTAGGCGAGCAATTTTGCCTGTTACGGAGTGTGTTTTTAATAGCATAAATCGCTTTAAGGAGAAGAAGATGAAAAAGACTGCCGCAATTATTTCTGCCTGTATGCTGACTTTTGCCCTGAGCGCCTGTTCTGGATCGAATTACGTGATGCACACCAACGATGGTCGATCAATCGTATCTGATGGCAAGCCACAGACCGACAATGAAACGGGAATGATTTCGTATAAAGACGCTAACGGCAACAAACAGCAGATTAACCGTACCGATGTGAAAGAGATGGTAGAACTGGATAACTAACCGGACAGTCATCGACAGAAAGTCGGACAAAAAAAAGCACCGCAATTTGGCGGTGCTACATTAATCACTATGGACAGACAGGGTAAATGTACAGGAAGTGAAAAAGGGTAGCTTTGCTACCATGGTCTGAATCGCAGACCAATTGCAAACACAACAACACAACATCACAACCGTAAGCCAAAAGCCCACCAGAACACGCATTCCGATAAAACTTTTCGTTCCGGCTTCAGGAAGTGCCGCCACTATAGGTATTTGCTGGTAGAACCTCAACGGACAATTTATAATGGCTCAGATAAAAAAAACTAATAGGTTACAGCCTGTTAGATAATTGTTAAATTCATTTAACATCAAAGCCTAAAAGTCATGTCAAAACGATTACCACCCCTAAATGCATTGCGTGTTTTTGATGCCGCAGCGCGTCATTTGAGCTTTACCCGCGCAGCGGAAGAGCTTTTTGTGACGCAGGCCGCAGTAAGTCACCAAATCAAGTCACTCGAGGATTTCCTGGGGCTGAAGCTGTTTCGTCGACGCAATCGATCTTTGCTGTTAACAGAAGAAGGTCAAAGCTATTTCCTCGACATCAAAGAGATTTTTTCGCAATTAACTGACGCGACGCGTAAACTTCAGGCACGCAGTGCAAAAGGTGCGCTTACCGTTAGTTTATTGCCCAGTTTCGCGATCCAATGGCTGGTGCCCAGACTCTCTAGCTTTAACTCAGCTTATCCGGGAATCGATGTCAGGATCCAGGCGGTGGACCGTCAGGAAGACAAACTGGCTGACGATGTTGATGTGGCGATTTTCTACGGACGCGGCAACTGGCCGGGTCTGCGCGTTGAAAAATTGTACGCAGAATATTTATTGCCGGTCTGCTCGCCGCTGCTACTTACCGGTGATAAACCACTGAAGACGCCGGATGACCTGGCAAAACACACATTGTTGCACGATGCGTCGCGGCGTGACTGGCAAGCCTATACGCGCCAGCTTGGCCTGAATCATATCAACGTACAGCAGGGACCTATCTTCAGCCATAGCGCCATGGTGCTACAGGCTGCCATCCATGGACAGGGGATTGCGCTGGCGAATAACGTCATGGCGCAGTCCGAAATTGAAGCCGGACGTCTGGTCTGTCCGTTTAATGATGTTCTGGTCAGCAAAAACGCGTTTTATCTGGTTTGTCATGACAGTCAGGCAGAACTGGGTAAAATAGCCGCCTTCCGTCAGTGGATACTGGCGAAAGCGGCCACGGAACAAGAAAAATTCCGCTTTCGTTATGAACAATAAATTACGTAGGGTATTAACATGACCAGCCGTTTTATGCTGATTTTTGCCGCCGTAAGTGGTTTTATCTTTGTGGCGTTGGGCGCCTTTGGGGCACATGTTCTGAGTAAAACCCTGGGTGTTGTTGAAATGGGTTGGATCCAGACCGGCCTTGAGTATCAGGCGTTTCATACGCTGGCTATCTTCGGCTTGGCCGTCGCCATGCAGCGACGCATTAGCATTTGGTTTTACTGGAGTAGCGTGTTTCTGGCATTAGGGACGGTGCTGTTTAGCGGCAGCCTGTATTGCCTCGCGCTCTCCCATTTACGCCTGTGGGCGTTTGTTACCCCCGTCGGCGGTTTCAGCTTCCTTGTGGGCTGGGCGCTGATGTTAGTGGGCGCTATTCGATTGAAACGTAAGGGCGTTAGCCATGAATAAGGTTGTATTGTTGTGTCGCCCGGGTTTTGAAAAAGAGTGCGCCGCAGAAATTACGGATAAAGCAGGACGTCGGGAAATCTTCGGATTCGCCCGCGTGAAAGACAATGCGGGCTATGTGATCTTCGAATGCTATCAGCAGGACGATGCCGAAAAGCTAGTGAAAGAACTGCCGTTTAGCTCGCTGATTTTTGCCCGTCAGATGTTTGTTGTGGGCGAACTGCTGCAATATTTACCGCCGGAAGACCGTATTACGCCAATTGTCGGCATGTTGCAGGGCGTGGTGGAAAAAGGCGGCGATCTGCGGGTCGAAGTCGCCGACACCAATGAAAGCAAAGAGCTGGTTAAGTTCTGCCGTAAATTTACCGTACCACTGCGCGCGGCGCTGCGTGAAGCGGGTGTACTGGCAAAATATGAAACGCCGAAACGTCCGGTGGTTCATGTTTTCTTTATCGCCCCTGGCTGTTGTTATACCGGTTATTCCTGGCCCGACAATAACTCTCCATTCTACATGGGGATTCCGCGCCTGAAATTCCCGGCCGATGCGCCGAGCCGTTCAACGCTGAAGCTGGAAGAGGCGCTGCATGTGTTCATTCCAGAAGATGAGTGGGACGAGCGTCTGGCCAACGGCATGTATGCAGTGGATTTAGGCGCATGTCCGGGCGGTTGGACCTATCAATTGGTTAAACGCAACATGTGGGTTTATTCCGTGGATAACGGTCCGATGGCGCAAAGCCTGATGGATACTGGACAGGTCACCTGGCTGCGCGAAGACGGATTTAAGTATCGCCCGAATCGTAACAACATCTCGTGGATGGTGTGCGACATGGTGGAGAAACCGGCGAAGGTTGCCGCGCTGATGGCGCAGTGGCTGGTCAACGGCTGGTGTCGCGAGACGATCTTCAACCTCAAGCTGCCGATGAAAAAACGATACGAAGAGGTATCGCAGAATCTGGCCTATATCCAGGCACAGCTTGATGAGCATGGCGTAAATGCCCAGATTCAGGCGCGTCAGCTGTATCATGATCGGGAAGAAGTGACCGTACACGTGCGTCGCCTGTGGGCGGCCGTTGGTGGTCGCCGGGACGAGCGATAACGCTACACATAGACCGGATGGCGGCGTAAACGTTTATCCGGTCTATGTTGTTTCAATTCTATGTTGTTTCAATCAGTTGCGTATCTGACACGATATGCGTCACATCATCCAGACGCCCAATCCGGGCCTCCCCAGAACGATTAAACTTACTTTTATCGATCAGCAATAAAGATTGCGATGCGCGCTTAAGCAGAATGGATTTGAAGTCTGCGTTGGTGGCATTGGAATCCCACAGTGCGCCATCGCTGTCGATCCCTTCGCAGGAAAAAATAAACAGGTCGATATCGAGAGATTTTAGCGGCGAGATAAGCGCGGGATTAACATAACAGCCGTATTTACGTTCAAGGCGGCCGCCAGAGCTAATGAGCTGAATGTGTTCGCGTTTAGCCAATTCCTGGCAAATGGGTTGGCTGTTGGTAAAAACCTGAATGTCGATGTCCGGTAGCTGACGTGCCAGATACCAGCAGGTTGAGCTGGCGTCTAAGGCGATCACCATTCCTTCTTCAATCCATGCCAGCGCTTCCCGGGCAATATCCGCTTTGTGTGCATAGTGACTTTTGAGTCGAATATGAAACGGGTCGCCACTGTCCTGATTTTTCCGGTGAATGGCCTTGGCCCGCCCGTGATTGCGTAGCACTTTGCCCTGAGTTTGTAATTCACTGAGATCGCGGCGGATGGTCTCTTTGCTGACGTTTAGCTGCAAAGACAGTGCTTCGGTTGTCAGGCTTTTGTGGTGGGTAAGCAGATCTACGATTGCCTGCTGGCGCGCCGCTTTCATGTTCTGCTCCTCATCATATGCTGAATGCCCGTACCAGACGGGCATTCTGACCAGAGATTACGGCGTTACCCCTTTTTTTAAAAGAATATTCCCGTACTTTGCCCGCTCCCCTGTGATAACGATCGCAAACGCCTTTTGCGCGCGTTCGTAAAAGGCATAGCGGTCAATACGCGTGATGTCTGGGCAAGGGGCCTGCAAGGAAAGCGCCTGACGATAGCGAGCCTCGACGTCAGGATCGAGAGCGTCGCCTTCTACTGCGGCCATCATCACCAGCGGCGGGGCGTAGCTGTCCAGTTCAAAAAGCGGAATAATCGCCTGCAGTAGGTCGCTGACCAGCAGACCGTCGGCGCGAATCACCTGCGGCCCCATGCTGTGAGCCGGAAAATGGGCATCGGAAAAGATAATCTCATCGCCGTGCCCCATCTCAGCCAGCACTTTCAGCAGATCGGGAGAAATTAAGGGTGATATCGTTTTGAGCATGTTACTCGACTCCTGTCAGTTCGGATTCGGTTTGCGGATAGAAGTAACGGTACTGGTAGCGCACCTGTGCACGAGCCTGTTCCGGGGAGGTAAATTCACCAATGCCTGACCAGGCAAACATCGCGGCACCTGCCACGGTGGTTTCGGCGTCATCCAGCACTTTGACAGGGATCCCGAGAACGTTAGCTTTTATCTGGTTCCACAATGCGTTACGGCTGCCCCCGCCAACCAATAACAATTCAGTGGCCTGGAAATGACCGATTTTTTCCAGCGTGTGTAAATTCCGCTGCAACTGTTCTGTCAGTCCTTCCAGCGCGGCGCGATAAAAATGCCCGCGGGTGGTATTGAGCGTAACCCCTTGCCAGCCCGCATCCTGAGAGGCCAGCAGGTTGCAGTGCATCTTGACGCCTTCTGCGCCAGCAGGAATGGAGTGGGCTTCGTCAATCAACGTCTGCCAGGGCGTTTCGGCTGTCCAAAACAGCTTACGCACCCATTCGAGTACGCCGGAAGCCAGCCACTGCATGCCGGGATTATACAGTCCGGCATGGCTGTCTAATTCACAAGTGGAACCCGCATAACGGCTGAGCAGAGAGGTGTCCACCTGCGCACTGCGTACCATCAGAATTTCCCATGTACCGGAAGAGAGCACCGGTTCGTCTGGCTGAGCACCCGCGCCAAAGAGCGCAAACTGCGTGTCGTGCCCGGCAGATATCACCGGAATACCCACTGGCAGTCCGAGCTGGCTGGCGGCCTCGGGTTGCAGGACCCCAATCTGTTCGCCTGCTTCCACCAGACGTGGAAACAGTCGGCGCGGTATGCCGGTTGCCTGCAAAATGTCATCACTGAAATCGCGCTGCTGGATGTTCAGCATCTGGCTGGTGCCCGCCATGGTGATATCTGTGGTGAACTCGCCGGTTAAACGGTGGTTGATAAGCGACGAAATAAACAGCCAGGCGTGTGCCTGTTCGAGCAGTTGTGGGTGGTTTTCTTGCAGCCACACCAGTTTATACAGCGTGTTGAAGCAGAACGCGCCGACGCCGGAGATTTCCTGCAGTTGCTGCGGTGACATGTAACGATGGATATTTTCCATCACTGCTGCGGTGCGCGGGCATTTCCAACTGATCACCGGATATAACTGTTTGCCGTGTTGATCGACCAGCGCACCGTCTACGCCGAAGGTGGTGACAGCGATCCCACAGATACGGCAATTGGCCAGTTGCGTGGAGAGCCGCTGACAGCAGGCGGCGAAGCGTTGCAAAATGGCCTCCAGCGACCACTGATGCCAGGTACTGTTCTCCGCGGCAATATCACTGGCGTTGGGCGTTGAGGCGCGGGCGATAATTTTTCCCTGTTGGTCAACGGCAATGGCCCGCACGTTGGTTGCGCCACAGTCGAGGACCAGAATAACGTCTTGTTTCATAATCGCTCCCCAAACGTTGCCGGATGGCGGCGTAAGCGCCTTATCCGGCCTACACGTTGTGCTCCTGTAGGCCCGGTAAGCTTGCGCCACCGGGCGGAGTCGCATTAACGCTTATACAGTGGGCCATAGTTTTGGCAGGCACGATAATCCTGGCCTTCACTATCCATACCGTGGGCTGCCCAGGCTGAAGGACGATAGATTTTTTCGTCTTCCACGTTGTGCATACAAACCGGAATACGCAGCATAGCGGCAAGCGTAATAAAATCTGCGCCGACGTGACCAATCGTCAGCACACCGTGGTTTGCGCCCCAGTTAGCCATGACGGAATAGACATCGCTGAATGGACCTTTACCGGTTAAGCGCGGCGCAAACCAGGTGGTCGGCCAGGTAGAGTTGGTACGCGCATCAAGCTGAGCATGCACCTCTTTTGGTAACTCCACGCTCCAGCCTTCAGCGATTTGTAGTACTGGTCCTAACCCTTTGATAATATTGATACGAGTCATAGTGAATGGCACGCCACCCTCGGTCAGGAAGCGAGAGGAGTAACCGCCGCCGCGGAAGTATTCATGGATAGCCGGACACCATTCGGTCGCCGCCAGACAATCATCGGCCTCTTTCTGCGAAATTTCCCAGTGCGGCTTCATGGTTGGTTTACCTGCGCCATCGCGCTGTTTGCAGGAACCATCCAGGGCAGCCGATCCAGAGTTGATCAGGTGAATAATGCCGTGCTCAGCAAGCCCGGTCAGCGGTTTACCCGTGACACGCTCCACCGCCTCTGGCGACCAGTAGGTGCGCACATCAGCAAAAACCTGTGCTGTACCGGTGAGCTGATGACCAAACAGCATTGCTACGCCGTTGAGACTGTCGTTTTCAGTCGCGACAACGAACGGCTCACGCACGCCATTCCAGTCGAAGGAGCTATTCAGCAGTGCTTCGGCAGTGTCGCCGTTTGGATATTGATCCGTCCAGTGACGCTGGCCCTGGAAGCCCGCGGCAATCGCGTTGTAACCCAGTGATTCTTCAACACGACCTTTGTCTGCCAACTTCTGGTTGCCTTGCATCATGTCGCGGATGCACATCGCCATCAGCAGGCTTTCTTTCAGTACCGCGCGGCTCTGTTCTTCGTTACGCTTATACTGTTGGGCGTTCTGATCTTCACCGTAGCGGAAATGCTTGTCTGCCCACGCCAGTGCGATATCCAGTTCAGCTTCGTCATAAATTTTTTGATCAATGCGACGGCGAAGTTCAGTCATATCAACAGGTTGAACCTTCATGCCCAGCCAGGATTCAAAGAAGTTATGATCGACAATAGAACCGGCGATGCCCATAGAAACGCCGCCGACGGATAAATAGCTTTTACCTTTCATACTGGCAACGGCTAAGCCCGCCCGGGTGAAACGCAGCAGTTTTTCCTCGACATCGGCGGGGATGGTGGTGTCGCCGGCATCCTGTACGTCGTGACCGTAAATGGAGAACGCGGGAAGACCTTTTTGATTATGCGCAGCCAGCGCGGCAGCAAGATAGACGGCGCCAGGGCGTTCTGTACCGTTAAAGCCCCAGATAGCTTTCGGACGCATCGGATCCATGTCGATGGTTTCGCTGCCGTAGCACCAGCACGGGGTAACGGTAATCGTTACGCCAACATTTTGGCTGCTGAACTTTTCTTCACAGGCTGCGGATTCCGCCAGACCGGCGATACAGGTGTCGGCAATGACACATTCAATTTGTGCGCCACAGGCATGGCGAAGTTTTTCCATAATAAGCGCGGCGGTGGCTTTCGCCATATTCATGGTTTGCTCTTCAAGCGACTCACGTACCCCCATACGACGACCATCAATAACCGGACGGATACCAATCTTCGGTAAGCTATTATTTCTCATTCGAGGTTCCTCATCTCACTTTGTGCCGTGCTGCAAAAGCGGATGTTGGACACCACCGTCGCAGTTGGCTGAATTACTCATTTTTGCTAACTCGAGTTAGCTTAGGTATTGGAGAGTTTTTTACACAACTTTTTTGTTGTGGAACTGTGAGAGGCTTCACGAGAAGTGGTTAAAATTCGATCTGCGTCAAATAAACAAATACGCAGATTTTTAATAAAAATCTTTTAAATCATATGATTGTAATAAATTGTCTGTTCAGCATCACAGTTTTAAACCAAATGATTTGGCTAATTTGAGTAGCTAAAATAGCTTTAAAAGGCACTTCGCTAACTCGAGTTAGCATGATTGATGAAACGCATATGAACTTGTAAGTAGTATTCGCATTAACGGTGACGATGGCTCTCTGGCAATCTTGTTTTCGCCTGATTCACTGACTGCAGTTTCTGTATATTGAGGAAAGCAGCAATGTCTGAAACATTTTTACAGATGAGTCATATTACGAAACGTTTTCCCGGCGTATTAGCGTTGAGTAATGTGGGTTTTGCTTTACACAAAGGTGAGGTTCATGCGCTGCTGGGTGAGAATGGCGCAGGAAAATCAACGTTGATGAAGATCTTATCCGGAGTTTATCAGCCTGATGAAGGGGATATTATTTTTGAGGGGCAGCCGGTTACTTTCGCTAACCCGTTAAGTGCACAAAGTGCAGGTATCACGATTATTCATCAGGAATTTAACCTCTTCCCTGAACTCACCGTTGAAGAAAATATATTTATTGGCAGGGAGTTTTGCAAAAATAATCGCTGGCGTCTGGATGAAAAACAACAGCGACAGGCTGCTATCGATATTTTGCAAAAGTTAAACCTGAATATCGCCCCAGACACGCTGGTTGCCGATTTGACCGTTGCTCAACAACAAATGGTTGAGATAGCTAAAGCGATATCGGTCAATGCCAAGATTCTTATTATGGATGAACCTACGGCGGCACTGACGGAAACGGAAATCGACAGCTTGTTTCAGGTAACCCGTTTGTTGAAAGAACAGGGGACTGGCATTGTTTACATTTCGCACCGACTGGAGGAACTGGCGCTGATAGCCGATCGCGCTACGGTAATGCGTGATGGGCAGTTTATTGCCACCGTGGATTATGATGCGGTCAAGATTAGCGACCTGATTGCCATGATGGTTGGGCGTGATCTCGGTAATATTTATCCTCGCCGTGAACCTTTGGCTCAACGTAAACCTGTGTTGGAAGTGAGCGGGCTGACGCGCAATGGTGTATTGCACAATATCGATTTCACGCTGTATCAAGGAGAAATCCTGGGCTTCGCCGGCCTGATGGGCGCAGGGCGTACTGAATTGGCGCGGGCGATTTTTGGCGCGGATCCCATTGATGGTGGAACCCTTAAGCTGAACGGTAAAGTGACGGTGATTAAAGATATTCCTGATGCTATCCAACAGGGTATCAGCTATTTAACCGAGGACAGGAAAAAAGAGGGGCTGGCATTAGGACTGTCCGTTGAGCGCAATATTATGTTGGGCAATTATCCTGAGTATTCCGATCGTTTTGGCAATGTGGACAGCACACGTTGCCAGAAAACCAGCGCGGAACAGGTTAAAGCCCTACGCATTAAAACACCACATTTAGAGCAAGCTGCATTGAATTTAAGTGGTGGTAATCAGCAGAAAATTATTATTGCCCGATGGGTGTGTAAAGACACCGATATTCTCATCTTTGATGAACCCACTCGCGGGATTGATGTGGGGGCCAAACTTGAAATTTATGAATTAATGAATCGGCTGGTGGCAAAAGGGAAATCAATTATCATGATCTCCTCTGAATTACCGGAAGTGCTGGGTATGTGCGATCGCATTTTAGTGATGCGTAATGGGCGTATTACCGGGGAGCTAGCTTCTGATGACGCCACACAAGAAAAAATCATGCAATATGCGACGTTAGAGGACTAACTTATGACTATCTCTGTAACCTCTTCAGACAGCAATAATAAGAAAATAAAAATTAACAAAGAACTTTTAATGCGCCTGGCGCCGCTTTTAAGTCTGATTATTTTGGTGATATTTTTTAGTTTTGGTTCGCCATTTTTCTTTAACACTGAAAACATTATGACAATTGCCCTGCAAACCTCGGTGATTGGCATTATGGCGATTGGCGTTACCTTCGTCATTATCACTTCAGGGATCGACCTTTCTCTCGGTTCAGTCGTGGCATTTTCTGGTGTCGCGGTAGGTATTTGCGCCACGCTAGGTCTGCCTCTGCCCGTCTGTATTCTTGCGGGTGTACTGGCTGGCGGATTATGCGGCTATATCAATGGCCTGCTGGTCACCAAAATGACCATTCCACCTTTTATCGCCACGCTGGGTCTGATGATGTCCGTCAGAGGTATCAATATGGTGATGACCGATGGTCGCGCGATTTACTTCGCTGATTACCCCACCTTCAAAATGCTGGCCCAGGGACGGTTGTTTGATGTGCTGCCCTATCCCGTCTTTTACCTGGTGGTGGTGGCGCTCATCGCCGCGTACATCCTGAAGAAAACGGTGATAGGCCGCTATGTTTACGCGGTGGGCAGTAATGAGGTGGCGGCACATCTTTCCGGGATTAAAGTTCAGCGCGTGAAAATTTTCGTCTACGCCTTTTGTGGTCTGCTGACCGGGATTGCCGGGGTTATTCTCGCCTCTCGTTTAAACTCCGGGCAGCCGACGGTCGGCGTGGGCTATGAACTGGAGGCCATCGCGGCGGTCGTTATTGGCGGTACCAGCCTGATGGGCGGGATTGGCACCATCGGCGGCACTATCATTGGCGCATTCATTATGAGCGTGTTGAAAAATGGTCTGAACCTGATGGGGGTTTCCCAGTTCTGGCAAATGGTGGCCATGGGTGTCGTGGTCATTGCTGCGGTTTATCTCGACACATTACGCAAAAAAATTCGTTGATTTACGCTCCCGGAAGTCACGGGACATCATAACCCTGACGTTTAGGGTGACTCACTCAGAACGGAGTAAAACAATGAGAACCAGGAATTTTGTCTATGCGTTATCCCTGCTGGCCTGTATGACATCCAGCGTTTTGGCTAAAGATATGAACCTTCCCGTGGTCAGTAAAGGTTTCCAGCATGAATTCTGGCAAACCGTAAAAATGGGGACGGAAGCGGCAGCAAAAGAGTTGGGTGATAAAACCAGCTATGTGGGCCCGGCGGATGAAACTCAGATTGCTGAGCAGATTCAGTTAGTTGAAAACGCGATGGCGCAAAAACCCAATGGACTCTTGCTGGCGGCGTTAGATGCCAATGCGCTTGCGCCATTAGTAGAGACCGCAAATTCACGCGGCATTAAAGTTGTGACCTTTGACTCCGGTGTGAACTCTGATATTCCGGTCAGTTTTGTCGCCACGAATAACCGTAAAGCCGGGGCTGAAGCGGCAGACGCGCTGGCAGCGGAAGTGGGCAGCAAAGGAAAAGTGGGCATTATTGCGCACGTAGCAGGGACCTCCTCCGCGATTGAGCGTTCAGAAGGGTTTATTGCCCGCATGAAGGAGAAATATCCGGATATCAAGGTGCTACCGGTCCAGTACAGCGATGGCGATCCGCAAAAAGCGATGGATAAAACCATCGATATGATCCAGGCCAACCCTGATATTGCAGGGATTTATGGCACTAATGAGGGCTCAACACTCGGCGTAGCAAACGCGATTGATAGTCAAAACCTAAAAGGCAAAGTGAAGGTGATTGGTTTTGATAGCACCGAGGCCATTATTGCCTTCCTGAAGTCCGGGGTGATTCAGGGCTTTGTTGTGCAGGACGCCTACCAGATTGGCTATCAGGGTATCAAGACGCTGAATGCGGCGGTATCCGGTCAGTCTGTACCAAAAGAGATTGATATTCCTGTGAAATTCGTTAGTGCGAAGAACATTGATACCCCAGAAATTGACAAGCTGTTACACCCATTCGGTAAAAAATAAGACCGTTGGGGCGAGGTACTCGCCCCACTATTCGCTAATGTCAGGGAGTTACTATGAGCAGTGGATATTTCCTCGGTGTGGATGTCGGCTCTGCCAGTGTCAGGGCGGGTGTTTTCGATGCCAGCGGCAAACGTCTGGCCTTTGCGACACGCCCTGTCTCGCAGTTTCGACCCGGACCCGATCGGGTTGAGCAGTCATCTGCTGAAATCTGGCAGCAGGTTTGCCATGCGGTTAAGGGGGCGGTATCGTCATCCGGGATCCGCACTGAGGATATCCGTTCCCTGGGATTCGATGCCACTTGTTCATTGGTGGCTCTCGACGAGCAGGGGCAGGGCCTGGCGGTTTCACCAGGCGAACCATCAGACCATAACATCATCATGTGGATGGATCATCGCGCGGTGCAAGAAGCTCAGCATATTAACGCTACGCAGGATCCGGCTCTGCGTTACGTTGGCGGCGAAGTCAGCGTCGAAATGGAGCTTCCCAAAGTGCTGTGGCTAAAAAAACACTTTCCTGCGACCTGGCACAGTGCGCATCGTTTTTACGATTTAGCGGACTTTCTGGTCTCTAAGGCTACCGCCACGGATGTTGCAGGTTTGTGCACGCTAACCTGCAAATGGAACTATCTGGCCCATGAACAACGCTTCAGCCACTCCCTGCTCGACGCCGTTGAATTAACGGATTTGTTGGGCAAAATCCCGTCGCATATTCTTCCGCCTGGTGCTGCCGTGGGAACGCTTAGCGCCGATGCGGCCCAGGCGCTGGGGCTGACGACTGCGGTAGTCGTCGCCAGTGGGATGATTGATGCCCATGCAGGTGGTTTGGCGCTTGCTGGCATTGAGCCTGCGGGAACGCTAGCGTTGATTAGCGGAACGTCAAACTGCCATATGCTGTGCAGCGAACAGGAAATTTATACACCGGGCGTATGGGGACCGTATTGGTCTGCCATGCTGCCTGGCTACTGGTTGACAGAGGGAGGGCAAAGCGCCGCTGGGGCATTGGTCGACTGGACGCTCCAGGAATCAGGCGCGAGTGCGGAGCTGTTTCATAAGGCCGAGGCGCGGGGTTGCCATCCGATCGTTTTAGTCAACGAATGGGTTGCGGAACTTGAGAGGAAGGAGTTTGAGCCTGGTCGTTATTTGCATGTGCTTGCCGATCACCATGGCAATCGCTCCCCCCGCGCGCGACCCGATGCCCGGGGCAGCGTCTGCGGTTTGACCCTTGAGCGAGGCGAGATGCAGGTTGCTCGCCTGTACCTGGCGACATTACAGGCGATCGCCTGCGGTACGCGGCACATTATGGAAGTGATGCGCGAAAACGGTCATACCATTTCTCGGCTGGCGCTGTGCGGCGGCGCAACGCATAACCCGTTGTGGATGCGGGAGTATGCCGATGCTACCGGATGCGATATTCATCTTATGCAGGAGGAAGATGCGGTGACGTTAGGGGCCGCTATCACCGGCGCGGTAGCAAGCGGCGCGTGGGCAAATATTCCATCGGCATGCCAGGCGATGGTTCGCTCCGGCGAGGTTATTAAGGCTAATCCGGCGCGGCGGGACTTCTATGACCGCAAATATCAGGCTTATCTGATGATGTGGGATCAGCAGCAGGCGATTAATCAACTTATGCAGTAAGACAAAAGTTTAAAATACTTTTATGATTGGAGATTGACGTTTTGGGATGTGGACTGGGGCATATAAATGGCTAAAACAGTAGAACAGATAGCCAGCGATCTGAATTTATCGGTTACGACCGTACGACTGGTGCTGAACGGGAAAGCAGAGCAATATCGAATCAGTGTCAAAACCCAAACGCGTATTAATGAATATGTTGAGCGCTATGGTTACGTCATAAACCATTCAGCCCGCAGCCTGAAATTGAATAAAACGGACACGTTGGGACTGATTGTTCCCAATATTTCCAACGTCTTCTTTGCCACTCTCGCCGAGAAACTTGAGCAACGCTGTCGTCGCTCCGGTTATCAGTTAATGATTAGCTGTACCTATGATGATGTTGATTACGAAAACAAATTGACCAAAGCGTTAATCGCTCGCAATGTTGATGGCCTTTTTATTGTTCCCTCAACATTAGAAAATCAGCAGCACCATTTACGCCAGGTCAGAAAACCGATGGTGCTACTGGACCGTGATTTTAAGTATACCGATAACGCACTGGTTGAAAGTCATAATATTTTAGGCGGCGAAAAGTTGACGCAAAGTTTGTTTGATGCTGGAAAGGCTCCAATCTGGTTTTTAGTTGGAGATACCGGATTACCCAGTATTGGCGACCGTTTGCAAGGTTATCTTAATTCTTTGAAGAATAATGGTATTTGTCACCGTGACTGGGTACGTGAAGGTCCTGACAACACCCCTGAAGGTGGCTTTCAACTGATGGACAGATTGATTGGTGAACAGGGGCGGCCACAGGCGTTTATTGCCTCATCATTACCCGTACTGGAAGGTGCTATTAACGCGATTCGCCATCGTTTCGGCATAATTTCACCTGATATTAATATTGGCACATTCGATGAACATCCGATGCTGGGATTTCTCGCCAATAATGTCTGGTCAATGCAGCAGGATGAAAATGTTTGGGCGGAAAAAGCATTCGATATGATGATGAGTGCCATTGACGACCAACCTATTAAAGAAACTGTAAAAGTTCCGATGAAACTTATTAAGCGCGTAAGACAACAATAATACGTTGCGATAAATAAATCGGCCAACTGAATCTGAATCAACATATTCAGTGGCTGCCCATATCTAAAAACTGACCCGTCTTACTCTGCGGCTACATTTTTCGCAATTAAAGACGAGGAGAAACTGTACCCGGAGAATCATTATGGAAAGAATGCGTTTGTCACGAGAAATCATTGAAACCTGTCTTGAAATGACCAGCCTTGGATTAAATCAGGGGACGGCGGGGAATGTGAGTGCGCGATATGAGAATGGGATGTTGATCACGCCCAGCGGTATTCCTTATGAAAGACTTACTGAAAACATGATCGTGTATGTAGATAACGACGGAAAATATGATAAAGGTCAGTTACCCTCCAGCGAATGGCGTTTTCACCTGGCGGCTTACCAGGCGCGTCCGGACGCGAATGCGGTCGTCCATAACCATGCTGTGCACTGTACGGCCGTTTCGATTCTCAATCGTCCAATCCCGGCAATCCATTACATGATTGCGGCGGCGGGGGGAAACTCTATTCCGTGTGCGCCTTATGCGACGTTTGGTACACGGGAGCTGTCAGAGCATGTGAGCGTCGCCCTGAAAAACCGTAAGGCAACGCTTTTACAGCACCATGGGCTGATTGCTTGTGAAGCAAATTTGGAAAAAGCACTGTGGTTGGCGCATGAAGTAGAAGTTCTGGCGCGCCTTTATCTGAGCACCCTGGCCATTGTTGATCCGGTTCCGGTGTTGGACGATGAGGAGATCGCGATTGTGCTGGAGAAATTCAAATCTTACGGATTACGAATTGAAGAGTAATTTCGCATAGCGAAAAGGAGAAATACGATGGCGAACAGAATGATTCTGAACGAAACGGCATGGTTTGGCCGGGGAGCTGTTGGTGCATTAACCGATGAAGTCATCCGTCGTGGTTATCGCAAGGCGCTGATTGTGACCGATGAGAATCTGGTACGGTGCGGTGTTGTTGAGAAGGTAACGTCCCGGATGGACGCTGCAGGTCTGGCGTGGGAAATCTATTCGGGCGTTATTCCTAACCCAACCATTGCGGTGGTACAGGAAGGATTGGGGGTCTTTCAGCAAAGTGGCGCAGACTATCTGGTAGCCATTGGCGGAGGCTCCCCGCAGGATACCTGTAAAGCGATTGGCATTATCCACAATAACCCTGAGTTTGCGGATGTGCGCAGTCTCGAAGGATTATCCCCGACGCGCTGTCCGAGCGTGCCGGTTATGGCTATCCCAACCACAGCAGGGACGGCGGCGGAAGTGACCATTAACTACGTGATCACGGATGAAGAAAACCGGCGTAAGTTTGTTTGCGTCGATCCACACGATATTCCGCAGGTGGCGTTTATCGATGCTGACATGATGGACGGCATGCCTGCGGCGTTAAAAGCGGCCACGGGTGTGGATGCCCTGACTCATGCCATTGAAGGGTATATCACGCGAGCTGCGTGGGCGCTTACCGATGCGCTGCACATTAAAGCGATTGAAATTATTGCCGGGGCTTTACGCGGATCGGTCGCGGGCGACAGCCAGGCGGGTGAAGCGATGGCGCTGGGCCAGTACGTTGCCGGAATGGGTTTTTCCAACGTTGGCCTGGGATTAGTGCATGGTATGGCGCACCCGCTGGGCGCGTTTTATAACACCCCGCACGGCGTCGCGAATGCCATTTTGCTGCCGCATGTAATGCACTATAACGCCGAATATACCGGGGAGAAATTCCGCGATATTGCCCGGGTGATGGGCGTGAAAGTTGAAGGACTGACGCTGGCAGAAGCACGGAAAGCGGCAGTGGACGCGGTATTTGCCCTTAAC
This sequence comes from Citrobacter freundii complex sp. 2025EL-00176, assembly GCF_053309355.1. Classification (NCBI taxonomy): domain Bacteria; kingdom Pseudomonadati; phylum Pseudomonadota; class Gammaproteobacteria; order Enterobacterales; family Enterobacteriaceae; genus Citrobacter; species Citrobacter freundii complex sp. 2025EL-00176. The sequence goes on from NZ_JBRYHT010000004.1 coordinate 155,263, forward strand.
CGGGATGTTGGGATCCCGCTTCACCTGCGCGATGTTGGCGTGCGCAAAGAGGATATTCCTGCGCTGGCGCAGGCTGCATTTGATGATGTCTGTACCGGGGGAAATCCGCGTGAAGCGAGCCTGGGCGATATCATTGAGCTGTACCATACCGCCTGGTAATCACCCGGTGTTTATCCGGCCTACAGAGTTGTACGATAAGTAGGCCGGATAAGGTGTTTACACCGCCATCCTGCGGTAAGACTACCGCGTCAGCCGGAGCTGCTGTAGGTTTCCGTCGATATGTAAGTCCGTTTGCAGTCGCGCGATGTCCCGACACAGAAACGCCATTTCTTTATGCATCTCAAGTTTCTTGCGCCACTTTTCCGGCACCTCATCAAGATGCGCGTAAATGCTTTCCAGCGTTGGAAACTGCGTCAGCAATTGTGTGGCGCTTTTAGGTCCAATACCTGCCACGCCAGGAACCTTTGAACTGCTTATCCCGGCCAGCCCCCAGTAATCGGGCAGTTGTTGCGGCAGCACGCCAAACTCTTTCTCAATGAACGGCGCGTCCAGCCAGCGCTTCTGAAAATAGTCGCGAATACGCAGCGTCGGGGAGAGCAACTGACAGTAGCCTTTATCGGTGGAGACGATGGTGGCCTGATGTCCTGCCTGGCAGACTTTAATCGCCAGAGTAGCGGCTAAATCGTCGGCTTCATTACCGCTGGAGACCCAGCAGCAGACGCCGCGCTGTTCAAAAGCGGCGCGTAAGGCGGGCATTTCCTGATGCAAGTCATCTGGCATCGGTGGGCGACCGGCTTTGTAGTCAGGCAGTCTTTGGTGACGCCAGCCGCTATTGCGCGCTTCATCATCAAATACCGCCACGGCGTGCGTAGGCTGACTGTGCACAATTAATTGATCGAGCGCGTGCTGGCACGTCTCCACGCAGGGGGAACCCTGTACGGCGTGAATACGGCGGATAAGATTCAGTGCATCGACAATGAGCAGGTGGACGGCCACGGTGTTCTCCCTAACAAATCAGGCTGTAGGGTAACATTCACGGCGGGGGGAGGCGAGCATTGCGAAATAGGGCTATCCGTAGGCCTGATAAGCGAAGCGCCATCAGGCAATAAAAGCCGGATGGCGGCGAGCGCCTTATCCGGCCTACCGATCCTAAAATGTGCTAAGAATTAATCGCAGGTGACAATCTTCATCGCCAGACCGCCGCGAGAGGTTTCGCGGTATTTGGCATTCATGTCTTTCCCGGTTTCGTACATGGTCTCAATGACTTTATCGAGGCACACGCGCGGTTCGCTGGTACGGCGCAGCGCCATACGCGCGGCGTTGACCGCTTTAACCGAAGCAATGGCATTACGCTCAATGCACGGTACCTGAACCTGGCCGGCAACCGGATCGCAGGTCAGACCCAGGTTGTGTTCCATACCGATTTCCGCCGCGATGCATACCTGCGTTGGGCTACCGCCCAGCAGTTCAGCCAGACCAGCCGCTGCCATGGAGCAGGCTACGCCGACTTCACCCTGACAGCCGACTTCGGCGCCAGAGATAGAGGCGTTCATCTTGTACAGTGAACCGATGGCGCTCGCGACCAGCATGTAGCGTGCCAGCGAGTTAGCGTTCACTTCACGGATAAACTTGTCGTAGTACGCCAGCACGGCAGGAACAATCCCGCATGCGCCGTTGGTTGGCGCGGTAACCACACGTCCACCGGCAGCATTTTCTTCGTTCACGGCCAGCGCGAACATGTTGATCCAGTCAACAACCGCCATCGGGTCAGTGGTGGTTTTGTCACTACTGACCAGCATACGCCGTAGCGCCGCCGCACGACGCGGAACACGCAGTTTACCCGGCAATACGCCCTCGGTGGTGATCCCGCGCTCAATCCCGCTACGCATCACTTCCCAGACGTTGGCAAAGTGCTGTTCCAGCTCTTCTTTGCTGTGCAGCGCCAGTTCGTTTTGCATCATCAGACCGGAAAGCGACAGGCCGGTTTCCTGGCAATGACGTTGCAAATCCGCCGCAGATTTATACGGATACGGTACGTTTACTGGAGAGTTGTTCGGTAAACCAAAGTGTTCTTCATCAACGATGAACCCACCGCCAATAGAATAGTAAGTCTGGCTGTAAATGGCTTTTTCGCCCGCCAGAGCGGTAATACGCATCCCGTTTTCGTGCAGGGACAGATTGTCCGTATGGAAATTCATGCACTTGTCGACCGGGAATTCGACCTCATGTTGACCGTCTGCCAACAGCAAACGCCCATGAGTGTTCACATCCTGGATAAAGGCCGGGATGGCATCAATGTCTACGGTATCCGGCAGATTACCCGCCAGACCCATAATAATCGCGATGTCGGTATGGTGACCTTTCCCCGTCAGGGACAAAGAGCCATAAACATCAACCACTACGCGGGTTACGTCAGTGAGAATTCCGCGTGCAATCAGGTCATCCGTGAATTGTTTGCCTGCTTTCATCGGGCCAACAGTATGGGAGCTGGAAGGGCCAATGCCGATTTTGAAAATATCGAATACGCTAATCATGAGGCGTCCATTGTGTATCGAGGTGCGCCGCCCCGAGGAGCGGCGCAGGGGAATTAACTGAACAGAGAGTAGAAAATAGCGGAGATAGCGATCAGGCCCATAATCACAACGAAGACGTTGCTGATATGGCCGCTGTATTTACGCATTGCCGGTACTTTCTGAATCGCATACATCGGCATCAGGAACAGAATCATCGCGATGATCGGGCCACCCAGGGTCTCAATCATTCCGAGGATGCTCGGGTTCAGCGTTGCCACAATCCAGGTGGTTACCAGCATGAACAGCGCAGTGATCTTGTTCAGTTTGTTGATTTCGATGGTTTTGCCTTTGCCGCGCAGAGACTTAATCACCATCCCGTTGAAGCCTTCACGTGCGCCCAGGTAGTGGCCGAGGAAGGATTTGGTGATAGCGATAATCGCGATGATCGGTGCCATCCAGGCAATAATCGGCGCGTTAAAGTGGTTCGCCAGGTAAGACAGAATGGAGATGTTCTGCTCTTTCGCTGCTGCCAGGTCCGCCGGAGTCAGGCTGAACACACAGCTGAAGACGAAGAACATGACGGTCAGTACCATCATGATGTGAGCGAATGCCAGAATCTTAGAGCATTTCTTCTCAGCTTCATCACCATACTCTTCACGCTTCGCCACGGCGAAGGAGGAGATGATCGGGGAGTGGTTGAAGGAGAACACCATTACCGGAATTGCCAGCCACAGGGTCAACAGCAGGCCGTTGCCGGTGGTTGCCGCAGAGTCAAAAGACATGGTTTCCAGAATCGCACCGCTCCACTGAGGGATCAGATACAGCGCCAGCAGCATCAGCGCGGCAACAAACGGGAATACCAGGATGCTCATCGCCTTAACGATCATCTGCTCACCGAAGCGCACGATGGTCATCATACCGACAATCAGGATCAGAGACAGGATTGCACGCGGCGGTGGTGTAATCGCCAACTGGTGAGTCAGGAAGCTTTCAACGGTGTTGGTGATTGCTACGCTGTAAACCAACAGAATCGGGTAGATAGCGAAGAAGTAGAGCAGGGTAATCAGTTTACCCGCGCCAACGCCAAAGTGTTCTTCTACAACTTCAGTAATGTCTTCACCCGGATTTTTACCGGACAACACGAAGCGGGTCAGGCCACGGTGTGCAAAGAAGGTCATCGGGAAGGCAAGGATCGCCATGATGATCAGCGGGATCATACCGCCTACGCCTGCGTTAATCGGCAGGAACAATACACCCGCGCCAATCGCCGTGCCGTAAAGGCCCAGCATCCACATGGTGTCAGTCTTGCGCCATGCGCTGCGGGTCTGACCCGTAACGATAGTGCTGGTTTGAGTGTTTTCCATCTATTTCTCCTGGAGGAAGCTTAAAAAGTCGGGTTTGGGGTCAATCCAATGAGAAAGAACCCGACTGTAAATCGAAATTCGTTGAGCGATTTTTTATATAATTTTTCGCCGTAATAATTTGCGGGCGGAAAGATACATTTTAGTAATGAATGTATCAGTGATCGCGATCCCAAATGCAATAATCCACCTTTTATGTGGATAAATTTGGACCATTAATCTGTTAAAAAATAGTCAAAGCGAATTTACGGGCGCAGAGGCTAACATTAACGACATATCTCATGAAAGCGAAGGCGCGAAGATACGAGCGTTGCGCTGTAAAAACTGTTGTTTTTAGAGGATTTTGGCAACTAATAATAATTTCCTAAGATAAATCACGGTTGGTTTTTAAAGGTAATCGTTTGCGTGGCGCGTTATTTTTAACGATACATCATTGGTATTTATATAATCGTCTGAGCTATGTGACTGGTATCACTAAAAAAAGCCGGGAGGCGACTGCGCCAAACCCGGCTTTCGTATGGACAAAACTGTCACCGCGATAGCGTCTGCTAACGGGTGTTGAAGGTCAGGCGCAGATCTCGTAGCAAGGGATGTAGGCGGAGCCTGGTAACTTCATACGATGCTGCGCAACGAAGCCCTGCAGGAGATCGTCCATGCGGCGCATCATTTCGCGGTCACCGTGGATTTTGTACGGGCCAAACTCTTCGATGGCGCGAATACCGACCTCTTTCACGTTACCGGCCACAATACCCGAGAATGCGCGACGCAGGTCGGCCGCCAGAACTTCAACGGGTTGATCCGGATACAGTTTCAGGTTAGCCATGTTTTCATGAGACGGCTCGAACGGCATCTGCAAATCAGGTGCGATACGAATCGACCAGTTAAAGCTGTAGGCATCTCCGGTGTCGCGGCGGTTCTCTTTTACCAGCGGCATCGCTTTTTTCATCAAGCGCGCAACTTCCGCCGCATCGTCAATGATAATGCGATAGTGTCTGCGGGCATCTTCCCCCAGCGTGTGCACGATAAATTCGTCCAGCACGCGGAAGTAATCGGCGCTCTCTTTTGGTCCGGTCAAAATCAGCGGTAGCACCTGATCTTTGTTAGCCGGGTTCATCAGGATCCCCAGCAGATACAACAGCTCTTCCGCTGTCCCAACACCACCCGGGAAGATGATAATACCGTGGGCGATACGCACGAACGCTTCCAGACGCTTTTCAATGTCCGGCATGATGATCAGTTCGTTGACCAGCGGGTTAGGCGGCTCAGCGGCGATGATTGACGGTTCGGTCATACCAATAAAGCGGCTGTCTTTGTAACGTTGCTGGGCGTGACCGACCGCTGCGCCTTTCATTGGCGCTTCCATCGCTCCCGGACCGCAGCCGGTACAGATATTCAACTCACGCAGGCCCAACTGGGTACCGACGCGACGCGCATACAGGTATTCATTTTCGTTGATTGAGTGACCGCCCCAGCAGACCACCATGTTCGGCGCTTCACCGACATGAAGCGCCCGGGCGTTACGCAGGATAGAGAACACCAGGTTGGTAATATGCACCGAGCTTTCGAGATCCAGATGCTGAAAACGACCGGCGTTGTGGATCTGACCATTGACGAACAGAATGTCGCGCAGCACGGCAAACAGGTTGGCCTGCAGCGCACGAATGATGCGCCCATCAACAAACGCATCTTCAGGCGGATTAATCAGTTCCAGCTTCACGCCTCGTTCGCGGCGCAGCACGTTAATGTCGAAACTTTCAAAGCGGGACAGCAGTTCTTTGCTGTTGTCGGTCAGACTGCCGGAGTTCAGAACGGCAAGTGAACAGTTACGAAACAGTTGATACAGGTCGCTGCTGGCCGTGCGTTTAAGCAATTCGACTTCCAACTGCGACAACATGTCCATTGAGCCAAGTGGGCTAATATGTGTAATCAAGTAGACTCCTTATGGGACGCAAAACGTCATTCCCTGGTGGTTACAATAGCCCTGGCTGATGGCCTTTCACAACCTTGCGCGCGGAATCCGACACGCAAAATTGAGAAAAAAGATTACTGACGTACCAGTCGGCCTGTCGCTGGCGTGAAATCGGTGTTGGTGCGCCATGGGTTAATGTCCAGACCGCCACGTCGCGTGTAGCGCGCGTAGACGCTCAGTTTCTCCGGCTGGCAGAAGCGCAGAATGTCATTGAAAATACGCTCCACGCACTGCTCGTGAAATTCATTATGGTGGCGGAAGGAGACCAGATAACGCAGCAGCTTCTCCCTGTCGATTTTGCGTCCACGATACTGAATTTGTATGGAGCCCCAGTCGGGCTGGTGGGTGATCAGACAGTTGGATTTCAGCAGATGGCTGACCAGCGTCTCTTCCACCGCTTTTTCGCCGCTGGCGGCGTTTTCCAGATACTCAGTGCTGAACTGGTAGTTATCAATGACGATATCCTGATTGTCGATACAGGTACCGTTAAAGTGGGCAATCGGCTGTCCTTCCAGTTCGTCAAGGCGGTATAGCGCCACGCTGACATCGCCCTGAGCGCAGGCACGCAGATCGTTTTCCAGCGTCTGGCGTACCGCGTCCCAGGAGTCAAAACGCGTCTGGTTAAAACTGTTCAGGTACAGCTTAAAGCTTTTCGATTCAATCAGATTTACGCTGGTGTAATCCAGCTCCACATGACCGACCGCCACCTGCGGTAAGCCGTTGGCATTCAGCCACGACAGTTCATACAGCGTCCAGATATCGGCACCGTGAAAAGGCAGATTATCGGCCTTTAGATCCAGCGGGTCGCGGTTGAGACTGCGCGGAACGCCCTGCAACAGGCTGGCATCGTAATTGTCCCGGTAATCCGTTGATTTACCGAGCGTCAGGCCGTCAAGCGCCCGATGATTTTCATAAGAAGACATGTTTCACCGTCATAAACCAGATACACTATGCGACAAGTGTATCCTGGCTTTTGTGAAGAGAGAAATCAGTGGACGAATTGACAGCGCAGGCGTTGACAGCCTTTACGACGCGTTATTGCGACGCGTGGCATGACAAAAACAACAGCTGGCCGCTCAGCGAAGAGCTGTATGGCGTACCTTCACCGTGCATCATTTCTTCCACGAACGATGCGGTGTACTGGCAACCTCAGCCTTTTGCCGGCGAAAAAAACGTCAATGCGGTTGAACGTGCCTTTGACATTGTGATACAACCTGCCGTTCACGCTTTTTACACCACCCAGTTTGCCGGGGATATGCACGCGCAGTTTGCCAATGAAAAGCTGACGTTGCTGCAAACCTGGAGTGAGGATGACTTCAGGCGCGTCCAGGAAAACCTGATTGGTCACCTGGTTACGCAAAAGCGACTCAAGCTCTCGCCGACGCTTTTTATTGCCACGCAGGACAACGAACTTGATGTCATCTCGGTGTGTAATCTGTCCGGTGAAGTGTGCAAAGAAACGCTGGGCACCCGTCAACGTACGGTGCTGGCGGCCTCGCTTGCGGAATTCCTCACTCAACTTAAGCCAGTTCTGTAATCCAGTTTGCCCTCAATCGTGTGAGAGATCTCTTACAAACCCTGTAGGACATTGCCAGGTAATAAGTGAAGACTTAATGAATTGAAAAGCTAATAATTATTTATAATTCAATTTGTTAATGTTTTATTGTCAACTTTCATATGAAAATTATCTTAAGGGTAAGTCTGTAAGTATCTTGTAAGACAAAGCGAAACAGGCGATTCTATATCCGTCGACAAGGAGTCGCACAACGAAGTGAACATCAGGATGATGGCTCTTCGGCAGGACACACCAGGATGGTGTTACAAGGACAGGCTTCAGGATGGAGCAAAGCGGAAAGCGCGGGATGCGTTAAAGGACACCTCCAGGATGGAGAATGAGAGCCGGTCAGGATGTTCGGCGGGTCAGGATGGCCAGGACACTTCAGGATGAAGTTTTCACATCGGGGTGATGTGAGCAGGATGCAAAAGTTCAGGATGAACAAGGTCGCAAGACCACAGGAAAAGTTGTCACGGATGAGCAGGGAGCACCAAAAGTAGCTGGATTGCTGCGAAACGAACCGGGAGCACTGTTTTTACAGTGCTCCCTTTTTTTATTTCCCCTTCACTAGTGCTATTCTTCGCGCCAGATTTTTCATCATTGAGGTTAATTTCATGACGACTCATGACCGTGTGCGCCAGCAGTTACACGCGCTTGAAGCGCTACTGCGTGAACATCATCACTGGCGGATGGACGCGCCAGCAGAGCATCTGTTTACCAGCACGCAGCCTTTTTGTATGGATACCATGGAGCCGGTTGAATGGCTGCAGTGGGTGTTGATTCCCCGCATGCATACGCTGCTTGATAATGCGCAGCCGCTGCCGCAGGCTTTTGCTATCGCACCGTATTACGAAATGGTGCTGACAGCCGATCACCCGCAACGCGACATTCTCCTGACGGCATTGCAGGAACTGGATGCGCTATTTACAAGTGATAACGCCTGATGCTGGAGATTCTGTATCAGGACGAATGGCTGGTTGCGGTCAATAAACCTTCTGGTTGGCTGGTTCACCGTAGTTGGCTCGACCGCGATGAGAAAGTGGTGGTGATGCAAACGGTTCGCGACCAGATTGGTCAGCACGTGTTTACCGCCCACCGACTCGACAGACCGACCTCCGGCGTGCTGCTGATGGGGCTGTCCAGCGAAGCCGGGCGGTTGCTGTCTCAGCAGTTTGAACATCATCAAATGCAGAAACGCTATCATGCGATTGTGCGTGGCTGGCTGATGGACGACGCCGTGCTGGATTACCCGCTGGTGGAAGAACTGGATAAGATAGCCGATAAATTTGCCCGTGAGGATAAAGAGCCGCAGCCTGCGGTCACCCATTATCGCGGTCTCGCTACGGTAGAAATGCCGGTGGCGACGGGGCGCTACCCCACCACCCGTTACGGGCTGGTGGAGCTGGAGCCTCAGACCGGTCGTAAGCACCAGCTCAGACGCCATTTGGCTCACTTACGCCATCCGATTATTGGCGACAGCAAGCATGGTGATTTACGGCAAAACCGCAGCGCCGCAGAGCATTTCGGCTGTCAGCGCTTGATGCTGCATGCCAGTCAGCTTGAGCTGACTCATCCCTTCACTGGCGAACCGCTGGTGATTCGCGCCGGGCTGGATGACGTCTGGATGCAGGCGCTATCACAGTTTGGCTGGCGCGGACTTCTCCCTGAGAATGAAAGGGTTGAGTTCAGCGGGCTGTCAGGTCAGGATGAACAGATAGATTCTTAAGTCCCTGGAGATAAAGGTTATGGCGGAAATTGGAATTTTTGTCGGCACGATGTATGGAAACGCGCTGCTGGTTGCCGAAGAGGCCGAGGCGATTTTAACTGCGCAGGGCCATAAAGCCACGGTATTTGAAGACCCGGAGCTTACCGACTGGCAGGCTTATCAGGATAAATATGCATTGGTGGTGACCTCAACGACCGGGCAGGGCGATCTGCCGGATAGCATCGTGCCGCTGTTTCAGGGAATCAAAGATAATCTCGGTTTCCAGCCTAATCTGCGTTACGGCGTCATTGCGCTTGGCGACAGCAGCTACGTTAATTTTTGCAATGGCGGCAAGCAGTTCGATGCGCTGTTACAGGAACAAAGCGCGCAGCGCGTAGGTGAAATGCTGCTGATTGATGCCAGCGAGAATCCTGAACCGGAAAGCGAATCTAATCCCTGGGTAGAAAACTGGGGAACCTTGCTTAAATAACCCCTCGCCCGTACGGGCATGTAATCCCCCTTTGAACCGTAGGCCGGGTCAGGCGAAGCCGCCACCCGGCAATAAAACCCCAATTACGTGAACTAACTTCCACTGCTTTGGGCTTATGCCCCAAACAACTTCTCACTGCCTCCCTAATGTTGTGTTCATGCACGGTGAGGGAAAGTGGCACTCCTTCATATACTTTTCCCGTCAGTTCCCGGAATGGCAGCGAGTCAGAATAAAACGGCCCTGAGCTGTACCAAAACTGCCACACACTAACCTCTCATTCTGATCACCCTACAGGTGCTGTACAGAATGAACTGGCGTAAGCCAGGATTCAGGAGTGCAACAATGAGTTCATTAAGTCAGGCGGCGAGCAGCGCGGAAAAACGCACTAACGCTCGCTACTGGATAGTGGTGATGCTGTTTATCGTCACATCCTTCAACTACGGCGATCGCGCCACCTTATCCATTGCCGGTTCGGAGATGGCCAAAGACATTGGCCTGGATGCGGTAGGCATGGGGTATGTATTCTCCGCTTTCTCATGGGCGTATGTCATCGGCCAGATCCCCGGCGGCTGGTTGCTCGATCGCTTCGGCTCCAAACGTGTTTATTTCTGGTCCATTTTTATCTGGTCCATGTTTACCCTGCTGCAGGGCTTCGTCGATATCTTTAGCGGCTTCGGTATTATCATCGCGCTGTTTACCCTGCGCTTCCTCGTAGGGTTAGCCGAAGCCCCCTCTTTCCCCGGCAACAGTCGAATTGTGGCGGCGTGGTTTCCGGCGCAGGAAAGGGGCACGGCGGTCGCTATCTTTAACTCGGCGCAATACTTTGCCACCGTTATCTTCGCGCCAATCATGGGTTGGCTGACCCATGAAGTGGGTTGGTCACACGTGTTCTTCTTTATGGGCGGTCTCGGGATTGTTATCAGCTTTATCTGGTTGAAGGTGATTCATGAACCGAACCAGCATCCGGGCGTGAACCAAAAAGAGCTGGAGTACATTGCCGAAGGCGGAGCGCTGATCAATATGGATCAGGCGGCAGCCAAAGCTAAAGTACCGTTCAGCGTGAAGTGGGGGCAGATCAAACAGCTGCTGGGTTCACGGATGATGATTGGTATTTATATCGGCCAATACTGCATTAACGCGCTGACCTACTTCTTTATCACCTGGTTCCCGGTTTATCTGGTGCAGGCCCGCGGGATGTCGATTCTAAAAGCCGGCTTTGTTGCCTCGGTCCCGGCCATTTGCGGATTTGCGGGCGGCGTGCTCGGCGGCATTATTTCCGACTGGCTGATGCGCCGTACAGGTTCGCTGAATATCGCGCGTAAAACGCCAATCGTCATGGGGATGCTGCTATCGATGGTGATGGTGTTCTGTAACTACGTCAACGTCGAGTGGATGATCATCGGCTTTATGGCGCTGGCCTTCTTCGGCAAAGGCATCGGCGCGTTGGGATGGGCGGTGATGGCCGATACCGCGCCAAAAGAGATCAGCGGTCTGAGCGGCGGCCTGTTCAATATGTTTGGCAACATTTCCGGCATCGTCACGCCAATTGCCATTGGCTACATTGTGGGTACTACCGGCTCGTTTAACGGCGCGTTGATTTACGTAGGGGTACATGCGCTGATTGCGGTCGTGAGCTATCTGGTGCTGGTGGGTGATATTAAACGTATCGAACTGAAACCTGTCGCAGGACAATGACGATGACAACACAATCGAGTCCCGTTATTACCGATATGAAGGTCATCCCGGTGGCCGGTCATGACAGCATGTTGCTCAATATTGGCGGTGCGCATAACGCATACTTTACCCGCAATATCGTGGTGCTCACCGATAACGCCGGCAATACCGGGGTTGGTGAAGCGCCGGGCGGCGAAGTGATTTATCAGACGCTGGTGGACGCAATCCCACAGGTGTTGGGCCAGGAAATCGCGCGTCTGAATAAAGTGGTTCAGCAGGTGCATAAAGGCAACCAGGCCGCTGATTTTGACACTTTCGGCAAAGGTGCCTGGACCTTTGAACTGCGGGTTAATGCGGTGGCCGCGCTGGAAGCCGCATTGCTCGACCTGCTGGGCAAGGCGCTGAACGTTCCGGTTTGTGAACTGTTAGGGCCTGGCAAGCAGCGCGATGCGGTCACTGTGCTCGGCTATTTGTTCTATATCGGCGATCGCAGCAAAACCGATCTGCCGTATCTGGAGAGCACGCCGGGCCACCATGAGTGGTATCGCCTTCGTCACCAGCAAGCGATGAACAGTGAAGCGGTAGTGCGCCTGGCAGAGGCCTCACAGGATCGTTACGGCTTTAAAGATTTCAAACTCAAGGGGGGCGTACTGCCCGGTGAGCAAGAAATCGACACCGCTCGCGCGCTGAAAAAACGCTTCCCGGAGGCGCGTATTACGGTTGATCCCAACGGCGCCTGGCTGCTGGATGAAGCCATCTCTCTGTGTAAAGGGCTGAACGATGTTCTGACTTATGCCGAAGATCCGTGCGGTGCCGAACAGGGTTTTTCCGGTCGCGAAGTGATGGCCGAGTTCCGTCGTGCGACCGGTCTGCCGGTGGCGACCAATATGATCGCCACCAACTGGCGCGAAATGGGCCATGCGGTGATGCTGAACTCAGTAGATATTCCGCTGGCCGATCCGCACTTCTGGACCCTTTCCGGCGCGGTGCGCGTGGCACAGTTATGCGATGACTGGGGCCTGACCTGGGGCTGCCATTCCAACAACCATTTTGATATTTCGTTGGCGATGTTTACCCACGTTGGCGCCGCGGCACCGGGCAATCCGACGGCTATCGACACCCACTGGATCTGGCAGGAGGGCGATTGCCGCCTGACCAAAAATCCGCTGGAGATTAAAAACGGAAAAATTGCGGTACCCGATGCGCCCGGTCTGGGCGTGGAGCTGGACTGGGATCAGATACAGAAAGCGCATGAGGCTTATAAGGCGCTACCCGGCGGCGCGCGTAATGACGCAGGCCCAATGCAGTACCTGATTCCCGGATGGACTTTTGACCGTAAACGCCCCGTTTTCGGCCGCCACTAATTTTTGAATAAGGATTTAATTATGAGCGCACAATTTACTACCCCTGTCGTGACCTCTATGCAGGTGATCCCGGTTGCGGGCCATGACAGCATGCTGATGAACCTGAGCGGCGCACATGCCCCGTTCTTCACTCGTAATATTGTGATTATTAAAGATAACTCTGGTCATACCGGGGTTGGGGAAATTCCCGGCGGCGAAAAAATTCGTCAGACCCTGGAAGATGCCATTCCGCTGGTGGTGGGGAAAACGCTGGGTGAGTACAAAAACGTACTGAACGCGGTACGCAATACATTTGCCGATCGTGATGCCGGTGGCCGTGGTTTGCAGACCTTCGATTTACGTACCACTATTCATGTAGTTACCGGGATCGAAGCGGCGATGTTGGATCTGTTAGGTCAGCATCTGGGCGTCAACGTCGCGTCTCTGCTGGGTGATGGTCAGCAGCGTAGCGAAGTCGAAATGCTGGGTTATCTGTTCTTCGTTGGCAACCGTAAAGCGACGCCGCTGCCGTATCAAAGCCAACCGGATGAAAAATGCGACTGGTATCGCCTGCGTCATGAAGAGGCGATGACTCCGGATGCGGTAGTGCGTCTGGCGGAAGCTGCGTATGAGAAATATGGTTTCAACGACTTCAAACTGAAAGGCGGCGTGTTGGCCGGGGAAGAAGAAGCGGAGTCTATTGTCGCGCTGGCGAAACGCTTTCCACAGGCGCGCGTCACGCTCGATCCCAACGGCGCATGGTCGCTGAATGAAGCGATTAAAATTGGTAAGTACCTGAAAGGATCGCTGGCCTATGCGGAAGATCCGTGCGGCGCCGAGCAGGGCTTCTCCGGTCGTGAAGTGATGGCGGAGTTCCGTCGTGCTACCGGTCTGCCGACCGCCACCAATATGATCGCCACCGACTGGCGTCAGATGGGGCATACGCTGTCGTTGCAGTCCGTGGATATTCCGCTGGCGGATCCGCACTTCTGGACGATGCAGGGTTCTGTTCGCGTGGCGCAGATGTGCCATGAATTCGGGCTGACCTGGGGCTCGCACTCTAACAACCACTTTGATATTTCGCTGGCGATGTTTACTCATGTCGCGGCGGCGGCTCCAGGCAAAATTACTGCTATCGACACTCACTGGATCTGGCAGGAAGGTAACCAACGCCTGACCAAAGAACCTTTTGAGATCAAGGGCGGTATGGTGCAAGTTCCGGCGAAACCGGGCCTGGGCGTGGAGCTGGATATGGATCAGGTGATGAAAGCGCATGAGCTGTATCAGCAACATGGATTAGGTGCACGTGATGATGCGATGGGAATGCAGTATCTGATCCCGAACTGGACGTTTGATAATAAGCGCCCGTGCATGGTACGCTAAGCGAACTGGGACCGCTCCCATGAAGTGGAGCGGTTTTCCTCCTGGTGTATGCTTAACACAGTCAACATGCGTAAGGATGCTTTATGAAAATAGTGATCGCACCGGATTCCTATAAGGAAAGTTTGAGTGCGCTTGAAGTGGCAACGGCTATTGAACTGGGATTCCGTGAGATCTGGCCTGAGGCGGAATACGTGAAGATCCCGGTTGCAGATGGCGGTGAGGGAACGGTCGAAGCGATGGTTGCCGCAATGCAAGGTCACCTTGTGCATGTTGATGTTACCGGCCCGTTGGGCAATACAATTCAGGCGTTTTATGGTTTATCCGGCGATGAGCGTTCGGCGTTTATTGAAATGGCAGCCGCCAGCGGGCTGGAGCAGGTTCCTGCGAATTTACGCGATCCGCTGAAAACCACCTCCTGGGGAACCGGGGAGCTAATTCGTCATGCGCTGGATGCGGGCGTGGAGCATATCATCATCGGGATTGGCGGTAGCGCTACCAATGATGGCGGTGCGGGTATGGTGCAGGCGCTGGGCGCAAGGTTGCTGGATGCGCAAGATGAAGATATTGCCCATGGCGCGATGGGCCTGGAATCGCTCACCCGGATTGATATCTCGCAGTTAGACCCGCGTCTTGCCGGATGCCGTATCGAAGTGGCCTGTGATGTAACTAACCCGTTGACCGGTAAAGAGGGGGCCTCAGTGGTCTTTGGCCCACAAAAGGGGGCGACGACGGAGATGATTCCGCGTCTTGATCGGGCGCTTACCCACTATGCGCAATTGATCGCGCGCGATCTGGACGTCAATGTGCTGGAGCTGGCCGGCGGTGGCGCTGCTGGCGGTATGGGGGCGGCGCTGTATGCGTTTTGTGGCGCACAGCTACGCCGCGGTATTGAGATCGTGACGGATGCGTTACGCCTGGATGCCTGTGTTGCGGATGCAGACTTAGTGGTGACAGGTGAAGGGCGTATCGACAGCCAGACTATTCACGGAAAGGTTCCGGTTGGCGTGGCGAAGATCGCAAAGCGTTACAACAAACCGGTGATCGGCATTGCCGGTAGCCTGACGGCGGATGTCGGTGTTGTACACGAGCATGGGCTGGATGCGGTTTTCAGCGTCATCTATACCATTTGCACGCTGGATGAGGCGCTGAAGAATGCCAGTGAAAACGTACGGATGACCGCGCGCAACGTGGCTGCGACGCTGAAAGCGGGGCAACAGTTACGCTGAGTTGTAAGCCGGATAAGGCGGTCACGCCGCCATCCGGCGAGTATCAGCCCAATAATTTCTTCGCTTCGCGCGCGACGTTATCCATTTCATCCAGAAGCTCTAAAAACTCAGGCTCCAGCTCTTCTTCTTTGGTCCCGCTACGTAATTGTTGCTCAATGAGCTGGCACAGGTTTTTCATGCGGGGAACGCCGCTATAACCGCAACTACCGTGCAGCTTATGGATCATATCCACCAGCCCTTCGGGGTTTTCGCCTACCAGCTGTTCTTCAATTTTGTTGCGCACCTCGGGTAGAAAATCGAGCAGCATTTGCAGCATATCCCGCGCCAGATCGTTTTTCCCTGCGGCTTGTCTTAATGCCAGTTGCCAGTCGAGCGTGGTATTCAGATTGACGACCGGCTCAACAGGTTCAACCGCGAGCGCCCGAAGCGATGTAGTCGCGCCGGGTTTGTAGCGTAACAGCAGATTGTGCAGCTTATCTTCTTCGATAGGCTTCGCCAGGTAATCGTTCATTCCGGCGCTGAGCAGCTTCTCTTTTTGCCCCGCCATGGCATGCGCGGTAACCGCAATAACCGGCGTCTGTTGTTGATGAGGCAACTGGTGGATCAGCTCACAGGCGCGAATACCGTCCATGTCGGGCATCTGAATATCCATCAGGATCAGATCAAACTGCATCTGTTTGGCGCGATCCACCGCCTGGTGTCCACTGTCGCAGAGCACGACGTGCTGTACCTTATCTTCCAGCAGTGCGCCAATCAGCTTGAGATTCGCCGGATTGTCGTCCACCGCCATAACGGTCATGGCGATTTTGCTCTCATCTGGCAACGGCTGATCCCCGCTGTAATTCAACTGGCAATACTCCGTCAGCGCAGGCAACAGGCGGGTTGAGGTGAGAGGTTTCAATAGACACGCCGCCGCGCCGCCTTGCTTCAATTTCTCGGCGTTAATCTGTGCGTGACAGGGCAGGGCTAATAACAGGAAATCGGTCATCGCCGCTGCACTTGCCAGCCGCTCATGCTGCATGGTGAGCGGTTCGCGCAAAGTGACCGGAATGCCAATCAACAGAATATCGTAGTGATCCTTCGGCAGCCCGGAGAATGAAGGGCTGTAAATCACCTCCAGCGGCGTTTCACTTAATATATCTAACGTGCATTGCGCGGCAGTGGCGTTAGGTTCGACATAGGCCAGTCGTTTACCCGCAAGGCACCGGGTTGTCGAGCGATCGACGAGAACATTAGGGTTGAGATCGAGACTGATATGGAACCAGAAGGTGGATCCTCGGTTCGGCTGGCTATGGAAGGAGATATCCCCGCCCATTTCGTTGACCAGTTTTTGCGTAATGACCAGGCCCAGCCCGGTACCGCCGTGGCGGCGGGAAATACTGGCGTCCGCCTGACGGAAGGCCTGGAACAGGCGAGACTGATCGCGCTCAGGGATACCGATGCCGGTATCGCGGATTTGCACTTCAATTTGTACTTTCGTATTACTGAGGGCGCGTTTCTCGACCAGAATGTCGATATTACCGCCCTCGGTAAATTTGATGGCATTGCCGACCAGATTGGTAATGACCTGCTGTAAGCGCAGCGGGTCGCCGATGACGTTATCCGGCACATCATTCTTAATATTCAGCGTCAGCTCAAGCCCTTTATCATGGGATGAGTGCGCTAACAGCGTGACGACGTCATCCAGCGTGCTGCGTAGCGGGAACGGGATGCTTTCCAGAATTAACTTGCCCGCTTCCAGCTTCGAGAAGTCGAGCACATCATTGATGATAGCCAGCAGATTGTTGGCCGATCGCTCAATCGTATTCAGGTGATCGCGTTGCGTGGTGTTGAGTTCGGTTTTCAGCGTCAGGCGCGTAAAGCCAATCACGCCGTTCAGCGGTGTGCGTAGCTCGTGCGACATGTTAGCCAGAAACTCAGACTTAATACGGGCCGCCTCCTGGGCGCGTTTTTTCGCCAGATCCAGTTCGACGTTCTGGATTTCCATCTGCTCCAGCGTTTCGCGCAGGTCGGAAGTCGCCTGATCGATGTTGTGCTGCATCTCTTCATGGTAGGCCGCAAGAGACATTGCCATCGAGTTGATACCGTTCTTGAGCATATCCAGCTCACCCAGCATGAAACCTTCCACGCGGCTGTCGAGCTGCCCTCTACGTATACGGTCAACGGTATTCACCATGTTGCGAATCGGGCCGGTGACGTCGCGCATCAGACGCCAGCCAAAAATTAACGCAATACCGATACAAAACAGCATCATTACGCTGGAGATAAAGATCTCTTTATATTGCTGCAATCGAACCGATTTGAGGTCCAGCTCAAGCGCCACATACCCCAGCATGTTTTGCGTATTTTTGGCGTCGCTTATGGCAGATTCATCCGGCGAATAGCTTTCCGATATAATTGGCGTTCGCAGGATCATGATATCCCCGAGTCGGGTGACGCTCAGCTTACGGGGAAACGGTGAACCGGTCGCCAGCTGCATTTCAGACGGATCGAGATGAAAATTGGAGGTGACAAACAGCCGGTTGTTCTCGTCATAGACAGAGATCGCCCGCACGATATCGGAATGGCGACGATGCAGCACGCTGATGAGCTGGCCGATGGATTCCCTGTTTTGCAGGTTCATGCCATATTCGCTGGAGACCGCCAGTGGCTCTATGATGCTGGCACCAGCATCTTCCAGTTGACGCTGCAAGTCGTTATAGCGATGCACAACAAAAAAGATACTGAGCAGCAAACCAATCAGGACGGTCGGGGCCAGGATCAGAATCATCATGCGTGCGCGCAGGCTGTAGTTGGTCATGGAGTTCCGTTATGGGACAATTAGGGTCACACTGTTAAATAGAGAAATATCTCGTCGATGGCGCAATTCTACTCTGCAAAACGACGCGTGACGACGCGTCAGATCATAACCGTTACCGTCAATGACCTCGATCCTTTTGGTCAGGGTGTCGCTCGCCATAACGGAAAGGCGTTGTTTATACCGGAATTGCTACCCCAGGAAAGCGCAGAGGTGGTGATTACCGAAGATAAAAAACAGTTCGCCCGCGCGCAAGTAAAACAACGTTTAAACGACAGTCCGCAGCGTGAAGTGCCACGTTGCCCGCATTTTGGCGTTTGTGGCGGTTGCCAGCAGCAGCACGCCAGCATCCCGTTGCAGCAGCGTAGCAAAAGCGCGGCGTTAGCGCGTTTAATGAAATGTGAAGTGTCGGAAGTTATCGCTGATACCCCGTGGGGCTATCGTCGTCGCGCACGTTTGAGTCTGAACTATCGGCCAAAAGAACAAAAATTGCAGATGGGGTTTCGCAAATCCGGAACCAGCGACATTATTGATGTCAAACAATGCCCTATTTTAGTGCCCCAACTTGAAGCGCTGTTGCCCCACATCAGGGCGTGTCTGGAGAGTTTGCAGGGGTTACGTCATCTTGGCCATGTTGAGCTGGTGCAGGCAGGGAGCGGCGCGTTGATGATTTTGCGCCACACGGCGCCATTAAGTGCTGCGGATAAAGAAAAACTGGAATGCTTTTCGCATTCTCAGGGGCTGTCTTTGTTTCTGGCCCCGCAAAGCGAGATACTGGAATCAGTATCAGAAGAATCGCCCTGGTATGACTCAAATGGACTACGGTTAAGCTTCAGCCCGCGTGATTTTATTCAGGTCAACGCAGGGGTAAACCAAAAAATGGTCGCCCGTGCGCTGGAATGGCTGGATGTGCGACCTGAAGATCGTGTGCTCGATCTGTTCTGCGGTATGGGGAATTTTACTCTGCCGCTGGCCGTGCGGGCGGCAAGCGTGGTGGGGGTTGAAGGCGTACCGGCGCTGGTCGAAAAAGCCCGGGAAAACGCGCTGAATAACGGATTACACAACGTGACATTCTTTCATGAAAACCTTGAGGAGGATGTTACCCAGCAGCCGTGGGCGAAAAACGGATTCGACAAAGTATTGCTCGATCCTGCTCGTGCGGGGGCTGCCGGTGTGATGCAACATATTATAAAATTAAGCCCTGGTCGCGTTGTTTATGTATCCTGTAATCCAGCAACGCTGGCTCGTGACAGCGACGCTTTGCTCAACGCGGGATATGCCATACGGCGACTGGCGATGCTCGATATGTTCCCGCACACTGGACACCTGGAATCGATGGTCCTGTTTGAGCGTTTGTAATGAAATTTGTACCCATTGGATTCGCGTTGTAATGCAGCATGAAAGACAATGGGTATGGCTTGTCGACTTCGACAGGCCTGGCCCCTAAAGGAGAGGACAATGGTTGCGGTAAGAAGTGCACATATAAATAAAGCTGGTGAGTTTGATCCCAAGAAATGGATCGCGAGTCTGGGGATCTCCAGCCAGCAGTCGTGTGAACGCTTAGCCGAAACCTGGGCGTACTGCCAGCAGCAAACACAGGGACACCCTGATGCGGATCTGCTGCTGTGGCGTGGCGTGGAGATGGTAGAAATACTCTCCATGTTGAGCATGGATATCGACACGCTACGTGCAGCAATGCTGTTTCCTCTGGCGGATGCCAACGTGGTCAGTGAGGACATCCTGCGCGAAAGCGTGGGGAAATCCATTGTGCATCTTATCCATGGCGTGCGTGACATGGCGGCGATACGCCAGTTGAAAGCCACGCATACCGATTCAGTCTCTTCCGAGCAGGTCGATAACGTTCGCCGTATGCTGCTGGCAATGGTGGACGATTTCCGCTGCGTGGTCATCAAGCTGGCGGAGAGGATCGCGCATCTGCGTGAAGTGAAAGACGCGCCGGAAGATGAACGCGTTCTGGCGGCAAAAGAGTGCACCAATATCTATGCGCCGCTGGCCAACCGTTTGGGCATCGGGCAATTAAAATGGGAGCTGGAAGATTACTGCTTCCGCTACCTGCACCCGGCCGAATACAAACGCATTGCCAAGCTGCTGCACGAGCGTCGCATCGACAGAGAACACTATATTGAAGAGTTCGTTGGCCATCTGCGCTCAGAGATGAAAACGGAAGGCGTCAAAGCCGAAGTGTATGGGCGTCCGAAACACATCTACAGCATCTGGCGCAAAATGCAGAAAAAGCAGTTAGCCTTTGATGAACTGTTCGATGTGCGTGCGGTGCGCATCGTGGCGGAGCGTCTACAGGACTGCTATGCCGCGCTCGGGATAGTACATACTCACTATCGCCATCTGCCGGATGAGTTCGATGATTACGTTGCTAATCCGAAACCCAACGGCTATCAGTCAATCCATACGGTTGTACTTGGACCGGGTGGAAAAACCATTGAAATCCAGATCCGCACCAAACAGATGCACGAAGATGCCGAACTGGGCGTGGCGGCGCACTGGAAGTACAAAGAAGGTGCCGTAACGGGCATGCGTTCTGGTTACGAAGACAGAATTGCCTGGCTGCGTAAGCTGATCGCCTGGCAGGAAGAGATGGCGGATTCCGGCGAAATGTTGGATGAAGTGCGCAGCCAGGTCTTCGATGATCGGGTGTACGTCTTTACGCCAAAAGGTGATGTTGTTGACTTACCTGCAGGCTCCACGCCGCTGGACTTTGCTTACCACATTCACAGCGATGTAGGACATCGTTGCATTGGTGCGAAAATTGGTGGGCGCATCGTACCGTTTACCTACCAGTTACAGATGGGCGATCAAATTGAAATTATCACCCAGAAACAGCCAAACCCAAGCCGTGACTGGTTGAACCCGAACCTTGGCTATGTGACTACCAGCCGTGGTCGTTCTAAGATCCACGCCTGGTTCCGTAAACAGGATCGCGACAAAAACATTCTTGCGGGCCGCCAGATCCTCGACGATGAGCTGGCGCACCTGGGCATTAGCCTGAAAGAGGCGGAAAAACATCTGCTGCCGCGCTACAGCTTCAATGAACTGGATGAACTGCTGGCGGCGATTGGCGGAGGAGACATCCGTCTCAACCAGATGGTGAACTTCCTGCAGGCGCAGTTTAATAAGCCGAGTGCTGCTGAGCAGGATGCTGCCGCACTGAAACAGCTGCAGCAGAAAACCCAGGCGCCGCAGAGTCGCCGTAAAGACGATGGTCGCGTCGTGGTGGAAGGGGTTGGCAACCTGATGCATCACATTGCCCGCTGCTGCCAGCCGATTCCAGGCGATGAAATCGTTGGGTTTATCACTCAGGGGCGCGGTATTTCCGTGCACCGGGCCGACTGCGAACAGCTGGCAGAGCTGCGTTCACACGCGCCGGAGCGGATTGTTGATGCGGTGTGGGGCGAGAGCTACTCGGCGGGATATTCGCTGGTGGTTCGCGTACAGGCCAACGATCGCAGCGGTTTATTGCGTGATATCACCACCATTCTTGCCAACGAGAAAGTGAACGTGCTGGGAGTTGCCAGCCGGAGTGATACCAAACAACAGCTGGCCACCATCGACATGACCATCGAAATCTATAACCTGCAGGTGCTCGGGCGCGTGCTCGGCAAGCTGAACCAGGTGCCGGATGTGATCGACGCGCGTCGTCTGCACGGTAATTAATTATTTTGTAGGCCGGATAATCTTGTAGGCCTGATGGTAACGCGTTAGCGTTGCCATCAGGCATTGCCATCAGGCATTGCCATGTTGCCGGATGTCGGCTATCGCCTTATCCGGCCTACAGTCATTCAAATTTCCAGGATTTTCATATGAACCAAATCGATCGACTGCTCGGTATTATGCAGCGCCTGCGCGACCCGGAAAACGGCTGTCCGTGGGATAAAGAGCAGACATTCGCCACTATTGCCCCTTACACCCTCGAAGAAACCTATGAAGTACTGGATGCGATTGCGCGTGAAGACTTCGACGATCTGCGCGGAGAGCTCGGCGACCTGCTGTTCCAGGTGGTGTTTTACGCCCAGATGGCGCAGGAAGAAGGACGTTTTGATTTCAATGATATCTGCGCCGCCATCAGCGATAAGCTTGAACGCCGTCATCCGCATGTATTCGCTGATGTTTCTGCCAGCAACAGTACTGAAGTGCTAACCCGCTGGGAGCAAATTAAAAGCGAAGAACGCGCCGAGAAAGCACAGCATTCCGCGCTTGACGATATTCCCCGCAGTTTACCGGCGCTAATGCGCGCTCAGAAAATCCAGAAACGCTGCTCTAATGT
Organism: Citrobacter freundii complex sp. 2025EL-00176; assembly: GCF_053309355.1. Lineage (NCBI taxonomy): Bacteria > Pseudomonadati > Pseudomonadota > Gammaproteobacteria > Enterobacterales > Enterobacteriaceae > Citrobacter > Citrobacter freundii complex sp. 2025EL-00176. The sequence continues at coordinate 177,579 of NZ_JBRYHT010000004.1, forward strand.
TGGCTTCGATTGGAAAACATTAGGACCGGTTGTCGATAAGGTTTATGAAGAGATCGACGAAGTTATGTTTGAGGCAAAGCAGGCTGTTGTCGACCAGGCTAAACTGGAGGAGGAAATGGGCGATCTGCTGTTTGCCACAGTCAACATGGCTCGTCATCTGGGGACAAAAGCAGAGACTGCATTACAAAAAGCGAACGAAAAATTTGAGCGACGTTTTCGTGAAGTTGAACGAATTGTGGCTGCACGCGGTCTGGAAATGACAGGTGTTGATCTGGAAACAATGGAAGAAGTCTGGCAACAGGTAAAACGGCAGGAAATTGATCTCTAAGGGATTTCGTCGGTCAAGGGCGTTTTGTGTGATTTTTTAAATAACAAGCGCTTGATTTACGTCAAAAACATTTACCCCAAAGGGGCTATTTTCTCACTCCCGATGTTAATGTGAGCCTGGTGAAGAGGAGGGATAATGAAAGTTTGTGGCGCTCGTCATGTTCGGGTATACTACTTTCCCGTCTTGGTAATTCCATCGTTTCACCCTAACTTCTCAGGTCCAGCATGACAACGAACTATATTTTTGTGACCGGCGGGGTCGTATCCTCTCTGGGAAAAGGCATTGCCGCAGCCTCCCTCGCAGCCATTCTTGAAGCCCGTGGCCTCAACGTGACCATGATGAAACTGGATCCGTACATCAACGTCGATCCGGGTACTATGAGCCCAATCCAACACGGGGAAGTGTTCGTTACCGAAGACGGCGCTGAAACCGACCTGGACCTGGGTCACTATGAGCGTTTCATCCGTACGAAAATGAGCCGCCGCAACAACTTCACCACGGGTCGTATCTACTCCGACGTTCTGCGTAAAGAACGCCGTGGCGACTATCTGGGCGCTACTGTTCAGGTTATCCCGCACATCACCAACGCAATTAAAGAACGCGTTCTGGAAGGCGGTGAAGGTCATGATGTTGTTCTGGTCGAAATCGGCGGAACCGTTGGGGATATCGAATCTCTGCCGTTCCTTGAAGCGATTCGCCAGCTGGCGGTGGATATCGGCCGTGAGCACACGCTGTTTATGCATCTGACGCTGGTGCCGTACCTGGCGGCGGCAGGTGAAGTCAAAACGAAACCCACTCAGCACTCCGTTAAAGAGCTGCTCTCCATCGGTATTCAGCCTGACATTCTGGTCTGCCGCTCCGATCGCGCTATTCCGGCGAACGAACGTGCCAAAATTGCATTGTTCTGCAATGTGCCAGAAAAAGCGGTTATTTCGATGAAAGATGTCGATTCCATTTATAAAATTCCAGGCCTGTTGAAATCCCAGGGCCTTGACGATTATATTTGTAAACGATTCAGCTTGAACTGTCCGGAAGCTAATCTGTCAGAATGGGAACAGGTTATCTACGAAGAAGCCAATCCGGCAGGCGAAGTGACTATCGGTATGGTCGGCAAGTACATTGAACTGCCGGATGCCTATAAGTCAGTGATTGAAGCGCTGAAGCACGGTGGTCTGAAGAATCGTGTCACCGTCAACATCAAGCTGATCGATTCGCAGGATGTCGAAACGCGTGGCGTTGAGATCCTGAAAGGTCTGGATGCTATCCTGATCCCAGGCGGCTTCGGCTACCGTGGTGTTGAAGGTAAAATCGCGACGGCGCGTTTTGCGCGTGAGAACAATATTCCTTATCTGGGCATTTGCCTGGGTATGCAGGTTGCGTTGATTGAGTTTGCGCGTAACGTAGTGGGTATGGACAACGCCAACTCCACGGAATTTGTGCCAGACTGTAAGTACCCGGTGGTGGCCCTGATTACCGAATGGCGTGACGAAGACGGCAACGTCGAAGTCCGTACCGAGAAGAGCGATCTGGGTGGCACAATGCGTCTTGGCGCGCAGCAGTGTCAGTTGGACGATGAAAGCCTGGTCCGTCAACTGTACGGCACGCCGACAATCGTTGAACGCCATCGCCACCGCTACGAAGTCAACAATATGCTGTTGAAACAGATTGAAGCTGCTGGTCTGCGTGTTGCAGGCCGTTCCGGTGATGATCAGTTGGTCGAGATCATCGAGGTACCGAATCATCCGTGGTTCGTGGCCTGTCAGTTCCACCCGGAATTTACTTCCACGCCACGTGATGGGCACCCGCTGTTTGCCGGCTTTGTTAAAGCCGCCAGTGAACATCAGAAGCGTCAGGCGAAGTAAGAAGTAAAAAGTTAGAACGGCAATGCACCCATTCGGGTGCATTGTTTGTCTGGAGTTTTAGTTTAACTTGTACTGAGGAAAACCTAATGTCCAAAATCGTTAAAATCATCGGTCGTGAAATCATCGACTCCCGTGGTAACCCGACTGTTGAAGCCGAAGTACACCTGGAAGGTGGTTTCGTTGGTATGGCAGCAGCTCCGTCAGGTGCTTCTACTGGTTCCCGCGAAGCACTGGAACTGCGCGATGGCGACAAATCCCGTTTCATGGGTAAAGGCGTACTGAAAGCTGTTGCAGCTGTTAACGGCCCAATTGCTCAGGCTCTGCTGGGTAAAGATGCTAAAGATCAGGCTGGCATCGACAAGATCATGATCGATCTGGACGGTACTGAAAACAAATCCAACTTCGGTGCAAACGCCATCCTGGCTGTGTCCCTGGCGAACGCCAAAGCAGCAGCAGCTGCTAAAGGTCTGCCGCTGTATGCGCACATCGCTGAACTGAACGGTACTCCGGGCAAATACTCCATGCCGGTTCCGATGATGAACATCATCAACGGTGGTGAGCACGCTGACAACAACGTCGACATCCAGGAGTTCATGATTCAGCCGGTTGGCGCTAAGACTCTGAAAGAAGCCGTACGTATGGGTTCTGAAGTGTTCCACAACCTGGCTAAAGTTCTGAAAGCTAAAGGTATGAACACTGCAGTTGGTGACGAAGGCGGCTACGCGCCGAACCTGGGTTCCAACGCTGAAGCTCTGGCTGTAATCGCTGAAGCGGTTAAAGCAGCTGGCTACGAGCTGGGCACCGACATCACTCTGGCGATGGACTGTGCAGCTTCTGAATTCTACAAAGACGGTAAATACGTTCTGGCTGGCGAAGGCAACAAAGCATTCACCTCCGAAGAATTCACTCACTTCCTGGAAGAACTGACCAAACAGTACCCGATCGTGTCCATCGAAGATGGTCTGGACGAGTCTGACTGGGACGGTTTCGCATACCAGACTAAAGTTCTGGGCGACAAAATCCAGCTGGTTGGTGACGATCTGTTCGTAACCAACACCAAGATCCTGAAAGAAGGCATCGAAAAAGGCATCGTTAACTCCATCCTGATCAAATTCAACCAGATCGGTTCTCTGACCGAAACTCTGGCTGCGATCAAAATGGCGAAAGACGCTGGCTACACCGCTGTCATCTCTCACCGTTCTGGCGAAACTGAAGACGCTACCATCGCTGACCTGGCTGTTGGTACCGCTGCAGGCCAGATCAAAACTGGTTCTATGAGCCGTTCTGACCGCGTAGCTAAGTACAACCAGCTGATTCGTATCGAAGAAGCGCTGGGTGCACAGGCTCCGTACAACGGTCGTAAAGAGATCAAAGGTCAGGCGTAATCCTGTTCTTTAATTCTTAACGTAAAAACCCGCTGCGGCGGGTTTTTTTATGTCTTTAGAGTAGTAGCGGTAGGGTCGCACTCGCCGTTTGCTGGCTCACATCGCTATACTTTTCATCCAGCGCAATCAGCGACGTGGTGAGCAGTTCCACTAACAGCATGACACCCACCTTGGCGTTTAGCGCGCCGGCACTCAATGGACCTTCCGGTTTGGCTGCGACCAGTTGAATATCACTCAGCGAAGCCAGCGGACTGCGTGGCGTATTACTCAGCGCCAGTACGCGTACACCTTGCTTACGCGCCAGTTTAACCACATGCAGCAGATCGCGGGTGGAGCCTGAGCTGGATATCGCCACTACCAGCGTGTCTTTGCTTAGCGTTGTAGCGTTCATGGCTGCACGATGCATGTCGCTAAACAATTGCGCGGGTTTGCCGAGGCGCAGGAGTTTGTAATGTAAATACTCCCCCAGAATAGCGCTGGCCGCTACGCCATAAATCTGTACCGACTGAGCCTGATGCAGCGCCAGAGCGGCTGCTTCCAGCAATGTTCTGTCGAGTAATTTTGCCGTGTCCTGCAGCGCTTGCACGGATTCATTGACCACATTGTCAATCTCATCACCGCTGTGCTCTACCGGCTCTCCTTGCCGGAGATCGAGTGCCAGCGCCATCTTAAATTCGTTATAGCCCTTACACCCCAGCGTACGGCACAGACGTGTGACGCTCGCCTCGCTGGTGTCGCTTTCACGCGCCAGTTCGGTAATCGTCAGGTAGACCACTCTTGCCGGATCGCTAAGGACAAACTCCCCCAGCTTCTGTTGAGTTCGACTATATCCATCAACGCTCTGGCGCAATCTCAGCAGCAGGTTTTCATTTTCTGACATGCAAAATCCTTAATGCGTTTCTCTGCTGACAGTGTGGCGGAAAGCAGGGGAGAGATGCCAGTCATTTTAAAAAAGTATGATCGGCTTCCTGGTTTTTGATGATAATTTTCATTTTTAAAATAAGTTATGGTAAAAATTTTCATCAGTAATCGGGGAGATGAAAAAATGATGCAAATATTTAGCGGCGCTTCGTCAGGCGCATGGTTTGAAAAGGCGCAGCGGTTTGGCAAATCGTTCATGCTGCCGATTGCGGTATTGCCCGCAGCGGGGTTGTTGTTAGGGATTGGTGGGGCTTTGTCGAATCCCAATACGCTGACGGCCTACCCATTCTTGAATGTCGACTGGCTGCAGGCAATCTTCACGATCATGACCAGCGCAGGTTCAATCGTGTTTGCCAACCTGTCGGTGCTTTTTGCGGTTGGTGTCGCCGTGGGACTGGCGAAAACGGATAAAGGCACGGCGGGCCTTGCCGCATTGCTGGCATTTCTGGTGATGAATGCCACCATCAACGCTTTGTTAACGCTCAACGGAACGCTGGCGCACGAGAATCCTGGTGCTGTGGGTCAGGGGATGACGCTGGGCATTCAGACGCTGGAAACGGGCGTGTTTGGTGGGGTAGTGATTGGTCTGGTCACCTGCGCGCTGCATAGTCGTTTCAATAAAGTCTCACTCCCTCAGTTTCTGGGCTTTTTTAGCGGTTCGCGTTTTGTACCGATTATCAGCTCGCTTGCCGCGATTGTGGTGGGGGCGATCATGACGGTGGTGTGGCCGCATTTCCAGAAGCTCATTTTTGGACTGGGCGGTCTGGTGGATGCGACGGGCTATCTGGGGACGCTGCTGTACGGCTTCATCTTGCGTATGCTTGGCCCACTGGGTTTACACCATATCTTTTATTTGCCGTTCTGGACGACGGCGCTGGGCGGGAGCGAAATCGTCAACGGCCAGTTAGTTGAAGGCACCCAGCGTATTTTCTTTGCCCAACTTGCCGATCCACATACGCAGCAATTCTATGCCGGTACCTCGCGCTTTATGTCCGGGCGCTTTATCACCATGATGTTTGGCCTGCTTGGCGCATGCCTGGCGATGTACCACACGGCAAAACCAGAGAACAGAAAGCTTGTCGCCGGACTGCTGTTGTCGGCGGCGCTGACCTCTTTCCTGACGGGCATTACTGAGCCTATTGAGTTCTCCTTCCTGTTTGTGGCTCCGGTGCTATATGTCATTCACGCCTTCTTCGATGGGCTGGCGTTTATGATGGCGCATATTTTACATATCACTATTGGGCAAACCTTTTCGGGTGGGCTGATCGATTTCCTCCTCTTTGGCGTGCTACAGGGGGAAGCGAAAACTAACTGGATGTATGTCCCCATGGTTGGGGTTCCGTGGTTCTTTCTTTACTACTTCACCTTCCGCTATTTGATTAACCGCTTTAACTGGCTGACGCCCGGGCGCGAGAACGCAACCCAGGTGGAGTCCGGTCTGCCTCAAAGTGAACGCGCAGCAGCCGTGATCGCCGGGCTGGGAGGCAAAGAGAATCTGGAAGAGGTGGACTGTTGCGCTACACGCTTACGCGTGACGGTGAAAGAGAGCAGCAAGGTAGATGAAGCGGCGTTGAAAGCGACCGGAGCGCGTGGCGTAATTATTCGCGGCAACGGTGTTCAGGTGATTTATGGCCCGCATGTCACCATCATTAAAAATGAAGTTGAAGAGATCTTATCGTGATGAAAACAGTACTGGATTCCCTGAAAGGTAAATTAATTGTCTCCTGCCAGGCGCTGGAAAATGAACCCCTGCACAGCCCGTTTATTATGTCGCGTATGGCGCTGGCGGCGGCGCAGGGCGGTGCGGTAGGTATCCGTGCGAACAGCGTGGTCGATATTCGTGCCATCAAAGAGAGCGTCTCCCTGCCGGTAATAGGGATTATCAAGCGTGATTATCCGGACAGTGAGGTGTTTATTACGGCCACCCTGCAGGAAGTGGATGAACTGATGAGCGTTGAGCCGGAGATTATCGCCCTGGATGCTACTGCGCGCCCGCGTCCAGGTGGGCAAACGCTGGAAGATCTGGTCACGCAAATCCGTGCTCGCTACCCGTCCGTACTGCTAATGGCGGATATCGCCACCGTAGACGAGGCGGTAACAGCCGAGCGGTTGGGTTTTGACTGCGTGGGCACCACGCTTTATGGCTATACCGCGGATACTGCCGGGCATGTGCTGGCGGAAAACGACTGCGGTTTTTTACGTGAGGTGTTGGCGGCGGTCAACATACCGGTCGTTGCGGAAGGTAATGTCGATACCCCGGAACGCGCCGCACATTGCCTGGCATTAGGCGCGCACACCGTGGTGGTTGGGGGCGCTATCACGCGTCCGCAGCAGATAACGGCACGCTTTGTCGCGGCGATCGACTCGTAAAGCATCGATGGGGCATGATACTTTGGCGGGGATCTGCGATAATTAACGTTTATCCCCATATTGAGAGCGCTATGCAGTACCCGATTAACGAGATGTTCCAGACCCTGCAAGGTGAGGGTTACTTTACCGGCGTCCCCGCCATTTTTATTCGTTTACAGGGATGCCCGGTTGGCTGTGCCTGGTGCGATACCAAACACACCTGGGATAAGCTTGAGGATCGGGAAGTCTCCTTGTATAGCATCCTGGCTAAAACGAAAGAGAGCGATAAGTGGGGCGCGGCGAGCAGTGAAGACCTGCTGGCTGTTATTCAGCGTCAGGGCTATACCGCCCGTCATGTGGTGATCACCGGCGGTGAGCCCTGCATTCATGACCTGATGCCGCTGACTGACCTGCTGGAAAAGAACGGTTTTAGCTGCCAGATTGAAACCAGCGGTACCCACGAAGTACGCTGTACGCCGAATACCTGGGTGACCGTATCGCCGAAGGTGAATATGCGCGGCGGTTATGATGTGCTGTCACAGGCGCTGGAACGCGCGAATGAAATCAAACATCCGGTCGGCCGCGTTCGCGATATTGAAGCGCTGGATGAACTGCTGGCAACGTTGAGCGATGACAAGCCACGGATCATTGCTTTACAGCCAATTAGCCAGAAAGAAGATGCGACGCGTCTATGCATTGATACCTGTATCGCGCGTAACTGGCGTCTGTCGATGCAGACCCATAAATACCTGAATATTGCCTGATAAATTTTGCCGGGGGCGCTTCGCATCGCCATCCGGCAAAGTCACACTCACTCGCCGCGATACACGCAACCCGCTGTGCAGGTCTCTTTCACCATCACCGCGCTCAGCAGAGGGACAACAGGTTTAACCTGATCCCAAATCCATTTTGCCAGCACTTCGCTGGTTGGGTTTTCTAAGCCAGCAATATCGTTCAGATAGTAGTGATCAAGTTTGTCATAAGTCGGCTTAAACGCCGCCTTTAACTCTGCGAAATCCATGATCCAACCGGTATGCGGATCGACTTCACCGGTAATTTCAAGACGCACCATAAATGAGTGACCATGCAGGCGACCACACTTATGCCCTTCCGGTACATGCGGCAGGCGGTGAGCGGCTTCGAAGGTGAAATCTTTAAACAAGGTGGTGGACATTTTTTACTCTCAAGAATGCGAAAAACCGCCGTAGGGTACCGTAAAGAGCAAATTTTATCATTAGTTAAAAGGGCGCAGAGTATCAGAACAATCCATTCATTAAGATAATTCTTAATAACTTTTTATATATCATGGGCTTATTAAATCGATTTTGCTGTTAATAACTATAACTAAAACAGGTTAGTTCATTTGGTTATTTGTTATTTCTATCCCTTCTTTAATTGTTACTATGCCCGCCGTTAACCTTATCTTCAGTTTGGGTTTTATTGCTGAAATCCGCTTTGCTTACTGGAACATGACAACGCATGACGACACAGGCCCCACCTTCCGCTCTGCTACCGCTAAACCCGGAGCAACTGGCGCGCCTTCAGGCGGCCACTACCGATTTCACTCCCGCACAGCTTGCGTGGGTTTCTGGTTACTTTTGGGGCGTGCTGAATCAGCAGCCAGCTGGCAATGTGACAGCACCAGCGCCTGCCGCAGAAATGCCAGGGATTACGCTGATCTCTGCCTCGCAAACCGGTAATGCGCGTCGTGTAGCGGAAGCCCTGCGCGATGATCTGATTGCCGCGAAGCTCAATGTCACTCTAATCAATGCCGGCGACTATAAATTCAAACAAATCGCCAATGAAAAGTTGCTGGTTGTGGTGGCATCGACTCAGGGAGAAGGCGAACCAGCGGAAGAAGCCGTTGCGCTGCATAAGTTCCTGTTCTCGAAAAAAGCGCCGAAGCTGACCGATACCGCCTTTGCGGTGCTGGGCCTTGGCGATACCTCCTATGAATTCTTTTGCCAGGCCGGGAAAGACTTCGACAGCAAGCTGGCCGAGCTGGGCGGTGAGCGTCTGCTCGACCGCGTCGATGCCGACGTGGAATATCAGGCTGCTGCCGCGCAGTGGCGCGCGCGACTGGTTGAGGTGCTGAAAGCGCGTGCGCCTGTTGCGCCGTCTGTACAAGTTGCAGCGAGCGGTGCGGTAAATGAAGTACATACCAGCCCCTACACCAAAGAAGCGCCGCTGACGGCGTCCTTGTCGGTGAACCAGAAAATTACCGGGCGTAATTCGGAAAAAGACGTCCGCCATATCGAAATCGACCTTGGCGATTCCGGCCTGCGCTATCAGCCGGGCGACGCGCTAGGCGTGTGGTATCAGAACGACCCCGCGCTGGTCAAAGAGCTGGTTGAGCTGCTGTGGCTGAAGGGCGACGAATCCGTCACCGTTAACGGTGAAACTCTGCCGCTGGCCGAAGCGCTGCAGTGGCACTTCGAGCTGACGGTGAACACCGCCAATATCGTGGAAAACTACGCCACGCTGACGCGCAGTGAATCGCTGCTGCCGCTGGTGGGCGATAAAGCCCAGCTGCAGCAGTATGCGGCTACCACGCCTATCGTCGACATGGTGCGCTTCTCCCCGTCGCAGCTTGATGCCGACGCGTTAATCGGCCTGCTGCGTCCGCTGACCCCGCGTCTGTATTCCATCGCCTCCGCACAGGCGGAAGTCGAAAGTGAAGTGCACGTCACCGTCGGCGTCGTGCGTTACGACATTGAAGGCCGCGCCCGCGCGGGCGGCGCGTCCAGCTTCCTCGCCGACCGTGTGGAAGAAGAGGGCGAAGTGCGCGTGTTTATCGAGCACAACGACAACTTCCGCCTGCCGGCTAACCCGCAGACCCCGGTGATTATGATTGGTCCGGGCACCGGTATCGCGCCGTTCCGCGCCTTTATGCAGCAGCGCGCCGCCGACGGCGCGGAAGGCAAGAACTGGCTGTTCTTCGGTAACCCGCACTTTACCGAAGATTTCCTCTACCAGGTTGAGTGGCAGCGCTACGTAAAAGAAGGCGTGCTGAGCCGCATCGATATGGCCTGGTCCCGCGATCAAAAAGAAAAAATCTACGTACAAGACAAACTGCGCGAACAGGGCGCGGAGCTATGGCGCTGGATTAATGACGGTGCGCACATTTATGTCTGCGGCGACGCCAATCGTATGGCGAAAGACGTTGAGCAGGCGTTGCTGGAAGTGATTGCTGAATTCGGTGCAATGGACATCGAAGCGGCGGATGAATTTTTAAGTGAGCTGCGCGTTGAGCGCCGTTATCAGCGAGATGTCTACTAATGAGCGAAAAATACCCAGGGCCTTTAGTGGTCGAAGGCAAACTGACTGACGCCGAGCGCATGAAGCGTGAGAGCAACTTTCTGCGCGGCACCATCGCGGAAGATCTCAACGACGGCCTGACCGGCGGTTTTCACGGCGACAACTTCCTGCTGATCCGTTTTCACGGCATGTACCAGCAGGATGACCGCGATATTCGCGCCGAACGCGCCGAGCAGAAGCTGGAGCCGCGCCACGCGATGCTGTTGCGTTGCCGTCTGCCAGGCGGAGTGATTACCACCACCCAGTGGAAGGCGATCGACAAATTCGCCGCTGACAACACGATTTACGGCAGCATCCGTCTGACCAACCGTCAGACCTTCCAGTTCCACGGCATTCTGAAGAAGAACGTTAAGCCGGTGCACCAGATGCTGCACTCGGTCGGGCTGGACGCGCTGGCGACCGCCAACGACATGAACCGTAACGTGCTGTGCACCTCTAACCCGTACGAGTCCGAGCTGCATGCGGAAGCCTACGAGTGGGCGAAAAAGATCTCTGAACATCTGCTGCCGCGCACCCGCGCCTATGCGGAGATCTGGCTCGATCAGGAGAAGGTCGCGACCACCGACGAAGAACCGATCCTCGGCGCGACTTATTTGCCGCGTAAATTTAAAACCACGGTGGTGATCCCGCCGCAGAACGATATCGATCTGCACGCCAACGACATGAACTTCGTAGCGATTGCTGAAAACGGCAAGCTGGTGGGCTTTAACCTGCTGGTCGGCGGCGGTCTGTCTATTGAGCACGGGAATAAGAAAACCTACGCCCGTACCGCCAGTGAGTTCGGCTTCCTGCCGCTGGAGCATACCCTAGCTGTGGCCGAAGCGGTAGTGACGACCCAGCGTGACTGGGGTAACCGTACCGACCGTAAAAACGCGAAAACCAAATATACCCTGGAGCGTGTCGGTATCGACACCTTTAAGGAAGAGGTTGAGCGTCGCGCGGGGATCAAATTTGAGCCGATCCGCCCGTATGAATTTACCGGCCGCGGCGATCGTATCGGTTGGGTGAAAGGGATCGACAACAACTGGCACCTGACGCTATTTATCGAAAACGGTCGAATCCTGGATTTCCCTGGCCGTCCGCTGAAAACCGGTCTGCTGGAGATCGCCAAGATCCACAAAGGCGATTTCCGCATCACCGCCAACCAGAACCTGATCATCGCTAGCGTGCCGGAAAGCCAGAAAGCGAAGATTGAGAAGCTGGCGCGCGACCACGGGTTGATGAATGCGGTGAAACCGCAGCGTGAAAACTCGATGGCCTGCGTCTCGTTCCCGACCTGCCCGCTGGCGATGGCGGAAGCCGAGCGCTTCCTGCCGTCGTTTACGGACAAAGTGGAAGCGATTCTGGAAAAACACGGCATTCCTGACGAGCACATCGTGATGCGCGTGACCGGCTGCCCGAACGGCTGCGGCCGCGCGATGCTGGCGGAGCTGGGACTGGTGGGTAAAGCGCCGGGCCGCTACAACGTGCATCTGGGCGGCAACCGCATGGGAACGCGTATTCCGCGGATGTACCGCGAAAATATTACGGAATCAGAAATTCTCGATTCTGTTGACGAACTGGTTGGGCGCTGGGCGAAAGAGCGTGAAGCGGGTGAAGGCTTCGGCGACTTTACGGTGCGTGCGGGCATCATTCGCCCGGTGCTCGATCCAGCGCGTGATTTCTGGGAATAAGTTCCCTTTGCCTGGTGACGCGACGGTTTTGTAGACCTGATAAGCGTAGCGCCATCAGGCATAAGATGAGGTAATTATGTCCGTACTCGATCTACACGCATTGAACGACCTGCCAAAAGTTGAACGCGTTATGGCGCTGGCTGAAACTAACAGCCAACTGGAAAAACTGGACGCCGAAGGGCGCGTGGCGTGGGCACTGGAGAATTTGCCGGGAGAATACGTGCTTTCTTCCAGCTTTGGTATTCAGGCGGCGGTAAGTCTGCATCTGGTGAATCAGATCCGCCCGGATATCCCGGTGATCCTCACCGATACCGGCTATCTGTTCCCGGAAACCTACCAGTTTATCGATGAGTTAACGGACAAGCTCAAGCTGAATCTCAAGGTTTACCGCGCCAAGGAGAGCGCCGCCTGGCAGGAAGCACGCTATGGCAAACTGTGGGAGCAGGGCGTTGAAGGCATTGAGAAATACAATGACATCAACAAAGTCGAGCCGATGAATCGGGCGTTGAAAGAGCTGAACGCGCAGACCTGGTTCGCCGGCCTGCGCCGTGAGCAGTCAGGCAGTCGTGCGCATTTGCCGGTGCTGGCTATCCAGCGCGGCGTGTTTAAGGTGCTGCCGATTATCGACTGGGATAACCGTACGGTGTATCAGTACCTGCAAAAGCACGGGCTGAAGTACCACCCGCTGTGGGACCAGGGCTATCTGTCGGTGGGCGATACGCATACTACTCGCAAATGGGAGCCGGGTATGGCGGAGGAAGAGACGCGCTTCTTCGGGCTGAAGCGCGAGTGTGGGCTGCACGAAGGGTAATATGAGCCTCGGTAAGCTTTATGCATTACCGAGGCTCTTTTTCTTCAGAATTACCCCGCCTTCGCCAGCTCTTTTACCAGCGGCAGCATAATGCGTACCACGTCGCGGCTGCGGTGCTCTATCCGGCCCGGTAGCGCTTTATCGATATGCTGTTGGTTATCGAGTCGCACATCGTGCCAGCTGTTGCCGTCGGGGAACGAAGGACTTTTGGCGCGTTGTTGATAGCCATCTTTCTTGCCCAGGTTCCAGTTGGTCGCTTCAACGGAAAGGACGGCAATTCCCGCGTTATCGAAGACCTCTGCATCGTTACAGCAGCCAGTTCCTTTCGGATAGTCTTTGTTCAGCCCTGGATTGGTGCTGGCGATAATACCGCGGCTGTGCGCGATGGCCAGCGCCCGGTCGCGCGTTAGTTTTCGTACGGCTTCCGGGGTTCTTTTCCCGCTGTTGAAATAGAGCTTATCGCCAACGATCAGATTATCGAGGTTGATAACCAGCAGCGTATTTTTTTTCTCGGCGGCGCTCATTCGCTTCAGGATGTTCTCTGCACCGAGTTTGCCTTCCTCTTCACCGCTGGTGGCAATAAAGCGAATACCGTACTGCGTCGGAACATCTTTGAGCCGTTCTGCCAGCTCCAGCATCACGCCCAGACCTGCGGCGTTGTCGTCAATACCCTGCAGGGTTAATCCACCCAGATTGGCATCGGAGTCGGCGTCACTTTGCGCAGCGTAGGTATCTAGGTGCGCCATGATAATAATCTGCTGTGGCGCTTTGCCTTCATGGGCTGCAATGACGGTGCTGCCGGTTATGTTATGCCAGTTTTTACGATTATCTTTGGCGGTATAAATATAGCGGCTGTTAAACGTCCGAATATCACTGCTATAGCCCATTTGCTGAAATTGCTGACGTATATAATCAGCAGATAACATTTCTGCCGGAGAACCCGTCACGCGGCCAGGGAAGAAGGTGGCGATGTATCGCGCCTGGGTATTTGCGATATCTCCGGGCTTCGAAGATGTTGCCTGTGCGGGAAGGATAAAGCACGCGCCGAGCGCCAGGGCGGTAGTCAGGTGGCGCAATGCGGAAAACATAGTGAGTCCTTAAATACCAAGCAGAAATTTTTAGCCGCTAGTATGAAACCGTGATCGAGGTAAAACAATTTCATTTGCTCCTAAATGCCCGAAATCCGGTGGCTTAAGCACTTTTTGATATTTGCTTTACCATATCGTTATTCCTTTGAGGAACTACTCATTCCAATTCGTAATTTCATTCGCCTCCTTGCCCTCCCTATAGTCAGGTTATCTGAGCATCGTTAGCAAAATAATGGCATTACATAGGAACGGTTATGGATCAAAAACGACTTACCCACCTGCGGCAACTGGAAGCGGAAAGCATCCATATCATTCGTGAGGTGGCCGCCGAGTTTTCTAATCCGGTGATGATGTATTCCATCGGCAAAGATTCCAGCGTAATGCTGCATCTGGCGCGCAAAGCGTTTTATCCTGGTACGCTGCCGTTCCCCTTGCTGCACGTTGATACCGGTTGGAAATTTAGCGAGATGTATGAGTTTCGTGACCGCACGGCGAAAGCCTACGGCTGCGAACTGCTGGTGCATAAAAACCCGGAAGGGGTGGCGATGGGCATCAACCCGTTTGTCCACGGCAGCGCCAAGCATACCGATATTATGAAAACCGAAGGCCTGAAGCAGGCGCTGAACAAATACGGTTTTGACGCCGCGTTTGGCGGCGCACGCCGTGATGAAGAGAAATCGCGCGCCAAAGAGCGCATTTACTCCTTCCGCGATCGCTTCCATCGCTGGGACCCGAAAAATCAGCGTCCGGAGCTGTGGCACAACTACAACGGACAAATTAACAAAGGCGAAAGCATTCGTGTATTCCCGCTTTCTAACTGGACCGAACAGGATATCTGGCAGTACATCTGGTTGGAAAATATCGACATCGTACCGCTGTACCTGGCGGCTGAGCGTCCGGTGCTGGAGCGCGATGGCATGCTGATGATGATTGATGACGACAGAATCGATCTGCAGCCCGGCGAAGTGATTAAAAAACGCATGGTGCGTTTCCGCACGCTTGGCTGTTGGCCGCTGACCGGCGCGGTGGAGTCTAACGCGCAGACGTTGCCGGAAATTATTGAAGAGATGCTGGTCTCAACCACCAGTGAACGTCAGGGCCGCGTGATTGACCGCGACCAGGCGGGCTCCATGGAGCTGAAGAAACGTCAGGGGTATTTCTAAGGAGCCGCCATGAATACGACACTTGCACAACAAATTGCTAATGAAGGCGGCGTTGAAGCCTGGATGGTTGCCCAACAACACAAAAGTCTGCTGCGTTTTTTAACCTGCGGTAGCGTGGATGACGGCAAAAGTACCCTGATCGGTCGCCTGCTGCACGATACCCGGCAGATCTATGAAGATCAGCTCTCATCGCTGCATAACGACAGTAAACGTCACGGCACCCAGGGGGAAAAACTCGATCTGGCGTTATTGGTCGACGGCTTGCAAGCCGAGCGTGAGCAGGGCATCACCATCGACGTGGCTTATCGTTATTTCTCCACCGAGAAGCGCAAATTTATTATTGCGGATACCCCCGGTCACGAACAGTACACCCGCAACATGGCGACCGGGGCGTCTACCTGTGACCTGGCGATCCTGCTAATCGATGCGCGCAAAGGCGTGCTGGATCAGACCCGTCGTCACAGCTTTATTTCCACGCTGCTTGGCATTAAGCACCTGGTGGTAGCGATCAACAAAATGGATCTGGTGAGCTTTAGCGAAGAGACATTTAACCGCATCCGCGAAGACTATCTCACGTTTGCTGAACAACTGCCGGGCAATCTGGATATCCGCTTTGTGCCGCTCTCCGCGCTGGAAGGTGATAACGTGGCTTCGCAAAGTGCCAGCATGCCATGGTTTAGCGGCCCGACGCTGCTGGAAGTGCTGGAAACCGTTGAGATCCAGCGCATTGTCGATACCCAGCCGATGCGCTTCCCGGTGCAGTATGTGAACCGACCAAATCTGGATTTTCGTGGTTATGCCGGTACGCTGGCCTCCGGTAGCGTGCAGGTAGGGCAACGCGTCAAGGTGTTACCTTCCGGCGTTGAGTCGAGCGTGGCGCGGATCGTCACGTTTGATGGTGATTTACAGCAAGCGCATGCAGGTGAAGCGATCACTCTGGTGCTGAAAGATGAGATTGATATTAGCCGCGGCGATCTGCTGCTGGATGCCGGTGAAGCGTTGCCAGCGGTACAAAGCGCTGCTGTTGATGTGGTATGGATGGCGGAACAACCGCTGTCGCCGGGGCAGAGCTACGACATCAAAGTTGCCGGCAAGAAGACCCGTGCGCGCGTGGATACCGTGCAGTATCAGGTCGATATTAATAACCTGACCCAACGTGAGGTCGACGCGCTACCGCTGAACGGCATTGGTCTGGTTAATTTGACGTTTGATGAACCACTGGTGTTGGATACCTATCAGCAGAATCCGGTTACCGGTGGGTTGATTATCATTGACCGCCTGACTAACGTCACCGTTGGCGCGGGACTGGTGCGTGAGCCTATCGTTCAGGAGCACACCATCGCTTCTCAGTTCAGTGCGTTTGAACTGGAGCTGAATGCGCTGGTGCGTCGCCACTTCCCACACTGGAGTGCGCGCGATCTGCTGGGAGGCAAATAATGGCGCTGCATGACGAAAACGTCGTCTGGCATGCCCATCCTGTTACACCGCAACAGCGGGAGCAACGCCACGGTCACCGTGGTGTTGTGCTGTGGTTTACCGGGCTGTCTGGCTCCGGTAAATCAACGGTAGCGGGCGCGCTGGAAGAAGCGCTGCACAAGCTGGGCGTCAGCACTTATCTGCTGGATGGCGATAACGTGCGTCACGGCCTGTGCAGCGATCTGGGGTTTAGCGATGCCGACCGTAAAGAGAATATCCGACGCGTTGGCGAAGTGGCGAACCTGATGGTGGATGCCGGTCTGGTGGTGTTAACCGCGTTTATTTCTCCCCATCGCGCGGAGCGAAAACTGGTCCGCGAGCGCGTTGGCGCAGGGCGTTTTATTGAGGTTTTTGTCGATACGCCATTAGCAACGTGCGAAGCGCGCGATCCAAAAGGGCTGTATAAAAAAGCCCGGTCGGGGGAATTGCGCAATTTCACCGGAATTGATTCAATATACGAAGCGCCTGAATCGCCAGAGATTCATCTTGATGGTGAACAATTGGTAACAAATTTGGTTCCCCAATTATTAGACCTGCTGAGGCAGGAAGATATTATCAGATCCTGAGACATCCGAGCTTGCATGCCCGGTCAGTCACGGTCACAGGATTAGATATGCGTAACAGCCATAACATTACTATCACAGAGTCAGAGACCTTCGCCGCCGACGACGAAACCACCTGGTCACTCCCGGGGGCCGTGGTCGGTTTTGCCGCGTGGCTGTTGGCGCTGGGGTTCCCATGTCTGATGTATGGCCCTAACACACTGTTTTTCTTCCTTTATACCTGGCCTTTCTTCCTCGCGTTGCTGCCCGTGGCGATTGTGGCAGGTATTGCCCTGCACTCGCTATTAAAAGGAAAGCTGCTGCTGAGCATTACCAGCACCCTGTTGGTGGTGGGGGGAATGTTTAGCGCGCTATTCTTTTGGCTTTTGGGCTAGGCTAACGTCCTATTTAAACGCTCGCCGATGTCGTTCACTGTCTGGTCATAATTCAAACCGTAACCAACAATGAGATTATGTTCTCCTTACACAGGGTATACGTAACAACGGGCAAATGTGGTACATTTGCCCGCGTTGTCGCGGCATTCCCGTCCGTTGATGTAAAGTCATCTGCGGAAGTTATGGGATGTTAATGCCGTTTTTCAGGGGGCAGGATGGGTAAACTTACGCTGCTGTTGCTGGCTTTATTAGTCTGGCTACAGTATTCGCTGTGGTTCGGTAAGAACGGCATACATGACTATAGTCGCGTCAACGATGATGTTGCTGCGCAGCAGGCTACAAACGCGAAACTTAAAGCGCGCAACGATCAGCTCTTTGCCGAAATTGACGATCTCAATGGCGGACAAGAGGCTATTGAGGAGCGCGCGCGCAACGAACTCAGCATGACTAAGCCGGGCGAAACCTTTTATCGTCTGGTGCCTGACGCGTCTAAACGCGCCCAGACTGCAGGGCAAAACAATCGATAAACCGTCCAGGGATCTAACATGGCAGCCACTTTATTGGACGTTTGCGCCGTGGTGCCGGCTGCCGGATTTGGCCGCCGAATGCAAACAGAGTGTCCTAAGCAGTACCTCTCAATTGGCAATAAAACCATTCTTGAACACTCGGTTGATGCGCTACTGGCCCATCCCCGGGTGACGCGAGTCGTCATCGCTATCAGCCCGGGCGACAGCCGCTTTGCCCAACTTCCACTTGCCGCGCATCCGCAAATTACCGTAGTGGATGGCGGCAATGAACGTGCCGATTCTGTCCTTGCCGGTTTGCAAGCCGCAGGAGATGCCCGTTGGGTACTGGTGCATGACGCCGCGCGTCCGTGTTTGCATCAGGATGATTTAGCGCGTTTGCTGGCAATCAGTGAAACCAGCCGCACTGGCGGGATCCTGGCCGCCCCCGTACGCGATACGATGAAACGCGCTGAACCGGGCTGCACAGACATTGCCCATACGGTCGATCGTACCGACTTATGGCATGCGTTAACGCCGCAGTTTTTCCCTCGCGAGCTGCTGCACGACTGCCTGACCCGTGCGCTCAACGAAGGCGCAACCATTACGGACGAAGCCTCGGCGCTGGAATATTGCGGCTTTCATCCGCAACTGGTCGAAGGACGCGCTGACAACATCAAAGTCACCCGCCCGGAAGACCTGGCGCTGGCGGAATTTTATCTGTCCCGAACAATTCATCAGGAGAATGCATAATGCGAATCGGACACGGTTTTGACGTACACGCTTTTGGCGGCGTTGGCCCAATTATCATTGGTGGCGTGCGTATCCCGTATGAAAAAGGACTGTTGGCGCATTCTGATGGTGATGTGGCGTTACATGCGCTAACCGATGCCTTGCTGGGCGCGGCGGCGTTGGGTGATATCGGTAAACTCTTCCCGGATACCGACCCGGCCTTTAAAGGTGCAGATAGCCGCGAATTATTGCGTGAAGCCTGGCGGCGTATTCAGGCGAAAGGCTATACGCTTGGTAATGTGGATGTGACAATTATTGCTCAGGCACCGAAGATGCTGCCGCACATTCCGCAAATGCGTGTATTTATTGCCGAAGATCTCGGCTGCCATATGGATGATGTTAACGTGAAAGCAACCACCACGGAAAAACTCGGTTTCACCGGGCGTGGGGAAGGGATTGCCTGTGAAGCGGTGGCGTTACTCATTAAGGCAACGAAATGACTGCGTTTGAAAATCTGACATATCTTCATGGTAAACCACTGGGCCATGGCGTTCTGAAAGCGAATCCGGAAGACTTTGTCGTCGTCGAAGATTTAGGTTTCGAACCTGATGGCGAAGGCGAGCACATTTTGGTGCGTATTCTGAAAAACGGCTGTAATACCCGTTTTGTCGCTGACGCGCTGGCGAAGTTCCTGAAAATTCACGCCCGTGAAGTGAGCTTTGCCGGGCAAAAAGATAAGCATGCGGTCACCGAACAGTGGCTGTGCGCACGCGTGCCGGGCAATGTAATGCCTGATTTAAGCAAATTTGAGCTCGAAGGCTGTAAAGTGCTGGAGTACGCGCGCCACAAGCGTAAGCTGCGTTTAGGGGCGCTGAAAGGCAACGAATTTACGCTGGTGCTGCGTGAAGTAAGCGAGCGAAATGACGTTGAAGCGCGTTTGCAGGCGATTAGCGAGCGCGGCGTACCGAACTATTTTGGCGCTCAACGTTTTGGGATCGGCGGCAGCAACCTGCAAGGGGCGCTGCGCTGGGCGCAAAGCGATGCGCCGGTGCGCGATCGCAATAAACGCAGTTTTTGGTTGTCGGCGGCCCGTAGCGCGTTGTTTAATCAGATCGTTAGCGAACGCTTGAAAAAAACAGACTTTAATCAAGTTGTTGACGGCGATGCGCTACAATTGTCGGGACGCGGAAGCTGGTTTGTCGCCACGCAGGAAGAACAGACTGAATTACAGCGTCGCGTCGATGATAAAGAACTGATGATTACAGCGGCATTACCGGGTAGCGGTGAGTGGGGAACTCAGCGCGACGCGCTGGCGTTTGAAGAAGGCGCTGTTGCGGATGAAACCGCGCTGCAGTCTCTGTTATTGCGCGAGAAAGTCGACGCATCGCGACGCGCTATGTTGCTGTATCCACAACAATTAAGCTGGAACTGGTGGGATGACGTAACCGTTGAGTTACGCTTCTGGCTACCGGCAGGTAGCTTCGCCACCAGTGTAGTAAGGGAACTTATTAACACAATGGGTGATTATGCGTATATTGCTGAGTAACGATGATGGGGTCCATGCACCCGGTATACAAACGCTGGCGAAAGCGCTGCGTGAGTTTGCTGACGTACAGGTGGTTGCCCCGGATCGTAACCGCAGTGGCGCGTCTAACTCGCTGACGCTGGAATCTTCACTTCGCACGTTTACCTATGATAACGGCGATATTGCCGTACAGATGGGTACCCCCACCGACTGCGTCTATCTGGGCGTGAACGCGTTAATGCGTCCGCGTCCGGACATTGTCGTTTCTGGTATTAACGCAGGTCCTAATCTCGGGGATGATGTCATCTATTCCGGTACCGTTGCGGCGGCAATGGAAGGTCGTCACCTTGGGTTCCCTGCGCTGGCTGTCTCGCTTGATGGCCATAAGCACTACGATACTGCTGCGGCAGTAACCTGTCGTATCTTACGGGCGCTGAGTCGTGAACCGCTGCGCACCGGGCGTATTTTAAATATCAACGTTCCGGATATACCGCTGGATCAGATTAAAGGTATTCGCGTCACCCGCTGCGGCAGTCGTCATCCGGCGGATCAGGTTATCCCACAGCAGGATCCACGCGGCAATACGTTGTACTGGATTGGGCCGCCGGGGGAAAAATGCGACGCCGGGCCAGATACAGATTTTGCCGCCGTCGATGAAGGCTATGTTTCCATCACGCCGCTGCATGTCGATTTAACCGCCTACGGTGCGCATGAGGTGGTTTCGAGCTGGTTAGACAGCGTGGGAGTCGACACGCAATGGTAAGCAGACGCGTACATACTCTTCTTGAACAATTACGTGCGCAGGGCATCAGAGATGAGCAAGTCCTCGATGCGCTCGCCGCCGTGCCGCGTGAGAAATTCATTGATGAGGCGTTTGAACATAAGGCCTGGGACAATATTGCCTTGCCGATTGGTCAGGGGCAGACGATTTCGCAGCCTTATATGGTTGCACGCATGACTGAACTGCTTGAGCTAACGCCGCAATCGCGGGTGCTGGAAATTGGCACGGGCTCCGGCTACCAAACGGCGATTCTGGCGCATCTGGTGCATCATGTATGTTCCGTTGAGCGCATTAAAGGCCTGCAATGGCAGGCGCGCCGTCGCCTGAAACAGCTTGATTTACATAATGTTTCTACCCGTCACGGTGATGGATGGCAGGGCTGGCAAGCGCGAGCCCCGTTTGACGCTATCATTGTAACGGCAGCGCCGCCTGAGATCCCTACAGCACTGATGATGCAGTTGGATGAAGGCGGTATTCTCGTCTTACCCGTGGGCGATGAGCACCAGTTCCTGAAGCGGGTGCGTCGTCGGGGAGGCGAATTTATTATTGATACCGTGGAGGCTGTACGTTTTGTTCCCTTAGTAAAAGGGGAGCTTGCGTAGACACTGACTCTGAATACCTGGAGTTTTCCTGGATATTCTGGAATTAGTCAGCGTATCGTGTCGATGCCTTGCACGGTGATTACGTTACGGGTTTTAACCAAATTTTCCTGGGGGATAAATGAGCGCGGGAAGCCAAAAATTTACCGTTCGCCGTATTGCGGCATTGTCACTGGTTTCATTATGGCTGGCAGGTTGTTCAAACACCTCGAATCCACCAGCGCCGGTCAGCTCGGTTGACGGCGGTGCATCCTCGAACACCAGTTCCGGCATGCTGATTACGCCTCCACCAAAAATGGGCTCGACGTCGACAGTACAACAGACGCCACAGATCCAACCGGTGCAGAGTCCGACTACGCAACCAACGCAAATTCAGCCTGTTGCAGAACAGCCTGTACAGATGGAAAACGGTCGTATCGTGTACAACCGTAAGTATGGGAATATTCCGAAAGGTAGCTACACGGGTGGCAGTACCTATACTGTTAAGAAAGGCGACACGCTTTTCTATATTGCCTGGATTACCGGGAACGATTTCCGTGACCTCGCACAGCGCAATAACGTTCCGGCCCCGTATGGCCTGAATGTCGGCCAAACTCTGCAAGTGGGCAACGCGTCGGGTACACCGATTACCGGTGGGAATGCCATCACCCAGGCGGATGCGGCACAGCAAGGAGTTGTGACCAACCCTGCACAAAATTCCACCGTTGCTGTTGCTTCGAAACCAACAATTACGTATTCTGAGGATTCAGGTGAACAAAGTGCTAACAAAATGTTGCCGAACAACAAGCCAGCTGGGACCGTGGTCACAGCGCCAGTAACGGCTCCAGCAGTTAGCACAACCGAATCAACTGCAAGCTCAACGTCGACCAGCGCGCCAATCTCTACCTGGCGCTGGCCAACTGACGGCAAAGTGATCGAAAACTTTGCGGCTACCGAAGGTGGCAATAAAGGGATCGACATTGCAGGCAGCAAAGGACAGGCTATTGTCGCGACCGCAGATGGACGCGTCGTTTACGCCGGTAACGCGCTGCGTGGTTACGGTAATCTTATTATCATCAAACATAACGATGATTACCTGAGTGCCTACGCCCATAACGATACAATGCTGGTCCGGGAACAACAAGAAATCAAGGCGGGGCAGAAAATAGCTACCATGGGTAGTACCGGAACCAGTTCAACACGCTTGCATTTTGAAATTCGTTACAAGGGGAAATCCGTAAACCCGCTGCGTTACTTGCCGCAGCGATAATTCGGCGGAACCAGGCTTTCACTTGCTAGTTCCGTTAGGGATCACGGGTAGGAGCCACCTTTATGAGTCAGAATACGCTGAAAGTTCATGATTTAAATGAAGATGCGGAATTTGATGAGAACGGAGTAGAGGCTTTTGATGAGAAAGCCTTGAGTGAAGAGGAACCCAGTGATAACGACCTGGCTGAAGAAGAGCTGTTATCGCAGGGGGCCACACAGCGTGTGTTGGACGCGACTCAGCTTTACCTTGGTGAGATTGGGTATTCACCACTGTTAACAGCCGAAGAAGAAGTTTATTTTGCGCGTCGCGCACTGCGTGGAGATGTCGCTTCTCGCCGCCGCATGATTGAAAGTAACCTGCGTCTGGTGGTGAAAATTGCTCGCCGTTATGGCAATCGTGGTCTGGCATTGCTGGACCTGATTGAAGAGGGCAATCTGGGGCTTATCCGTGCCGTCGAGAAGTTTGACCCGGAACGCGGGTTCCGCTTCTCAACATACGCAACGTGGTGGATTCGTCAGACGATCGAACGGGCGATTATGAACCAAACCCGTACGATCCGGCTGCCGATTCACATTGTCAAAGAGCTGAACGTCTATCTGCGTACCGCGCGTGAGTTGTCGCATAAACTGGACCACGAACCGAGCGCAGAAGAGATTGCTGAACAACTGGATAAACCGGTTGATGACGTCAGCCGTATGCTCCGACTCAACGAGCGCATTACCTCGGTAGACACCCCGCTGGGTGGCGATTCCGAAAAAGCGTTGCTGGACATCCTGGCCGATGAAAAAGAAAACGGTCCGGAAGACACCACGCAAGACGATGATATGAAACAGAGCATCGTCAAATGGCTGTTCGAACTGAACGCCAAACAGCGTGAAGTGCTGGCACGTCGTTTCGGTCTACTGGGGTACGAAGCTGCAACACTGGAAGATGTGGGCCGCGAAATTGGTCTCACGCGTGAACGTGTTCGTCAGATTCAGGTTGAAGGCCTGCGTCGTCTGCGCGAAATTCTGCAGACTCAGGGGCTGAATATCGAAGCGTTATTCCGCGAGTAAGCACAAGTTCTATCAAGAAAGGCCGGTCTCATAGAGACTGGCCTTTTTCTTTGTTCATCGCCCGATGGCGCTTTGCTTATCGGGCCTACAAATACGGCGCGTAGGCCGGATAAGGCGCAGCCACCATCCGACGGAATTACTCCATCATCTTGCGAATAAGCCGCGTAAACTGTTCGCGTTCTTCCTCGCTAAGTCTGCCCAGAAACTCATCATCCACGCGATCTCCCACCGGGGTTGCGCTGACCAATAATGCTTCTCCTTGCGCTGTCAAATAAACAAACCGTCGACGCTTATCCGCCGGGTCGTGTTCCCGTCTAACCAGTCCGCGCTTTTCTATCCGGCTCAGCATTTCCGCAAGCGTTGCTTTGGTACAGACTGCCGCCTCGGTCAGGGCGACCTGTTCAATACCGGGCTGTTCGGCAATAGCACGCATTACCGCATACTGAGGTTTGGTCAGATCCGGTAACTCATGTTGCCAGTGAGCCGTATGTTGCTGAAAAAGCTGACGTAAAAGGTGAAATGCTTTATTGCGTAACGGCATGAGAGCTCCGGGATTGCTGTCAGTCTCTATCATAGCGGGTTACGCCTCCTTTTTTAACCATTGCTGTTTTAGCGATCCGTGCGCGGTGGCCTTGCCCGCAATGAATTGTGGGAGTATTTTAACTAAAACGTTCGTACACGAACAAAATTAAGAGGTTGAATGAGACTGATCGTAGGAATGACGGGGGCCACCGGCGCGCCCCTCGGCGTGTCGCTACTGCAGGCGCTGCGGGAAATGCCGGATGTGGAAACCCATTTGGTGCTGTCGAAATGGGCCAAAACAACCATTGAACTGGAAACGCCGTACAGCGTCCGCGATGTATCTGCACTGGCAGACTATTGCCATAATCCAGCGGATCAGGCAGCGACTATCTCCTCCGGATCGTTCCGTACGGACGGCATGATTATTATTCCCTGCAGTATGAAAACGCTGGCAGGTATTCGTGCAGGTTATGCGGAAGGGTTAGTGGGGCGGGCCGCAGACGTCGTGCTAAAAGAAGGACGCAAATTGGTGCTGGTGCCGCGCGAAATGCCGCTCAGTACTATTCATCTCGAAAACATGCTCGCACTTTCCCGTATGGGCGTGGCGATGGTCCCACCGATGCCCGCGTTTTATAACCACCCGCAAACCGTTGATGACATCACGCAGCACATTGTCGCGCGCGTGCTCGACCAGTTTGGTCTTGAACACCCCAACGCCCGTCGCTGGCAGGGATTACGACAGGCGCAGAATTTTGCACAGGAGAATGAATAATGGCATTTGATGATTTGCGCAGCTTTTTGCAAGCGCTGGACGACCAGGGACAATTGCTGAAAATCAGTGAAGAAGTAAACGCCGAACCGGATCTGGCCGCGGCGGCCAACGCGACCGGGCGTATTGGTGATGGCGCGCCTGCGCTGTGGTTTGACAATATTCGCGGTTTTACCGACGCCCGTGTGGCGATGAACACCATCGGCTCATGGCAAAACCACGCGATTTCGATGGGGTTGCCGCCAAATACGCCGGTGAAAAAACAGATCGACGAGTTTATTCGCCGCTGGGATAAATTTCCGGTGGCCCCGGAACGCCGCGCGAATCCGGCATGGGCTGAAAATAGTGTCGATGGCGAAGACATTAATCTTTTCGACATTCTGCCGCTGTTTCGCCTGAACGATGGCGACGGCGGTTTCTATCTTGATAAAGCCTGTGTGGTATCGCGCGATCCGCTGGATCCGGACAACTTCGGCAAACAGAACGTCGGCATCTACCGGATGGAAGTGAAGGGCAAGCGCAAGCTTGGCCTGCAACCGGTGCCGATGCATGATATCGCGCTGCACCTGCATAAAGCGGAAGAGCGCGGTGAAGATCTGCCGATTGCTATCACGCTGGGTAATGATCCCATCATTACTTTGATGGGCGCCACACCGCTGAAATACGATCAGTCTGAATACGAGATGGCGGGGGCGCTGCGCGAAAGTCCGTATCCGATCGCTACCGCGCCGCTCACCGGTTTTGACGTGCCGTGGGGCTCTGAAGTGATCCTCGAAGGGGTCATTGAAAGCCGTAAACGTGAAATCGAAGGTCCATTTGGCGAGTTTACCGGCCACTATTCCGGTGGACGCAATATGACTGTGGTGCGTATCGATAAAGTCTCTTATCGCAGCAAACCGATTTTTGAATCACTCTATCTCGGTATGCCGTGGACCGAAATCGACTACCTGATGGGGCCGGCGACCTGCGTACCGCTTTATCAACAGCTGAAAGCCGAATTCCCGGAAGTGCAGGCGGTGAATGCCATGTACACCCACGGACTGCTGGCGATTATCTCCACCAAAAAACGCTACGGCGGTTTTGCCCGAGCGGTGGGGCTGCGTGCGATGACCACGCCGCACGGCCTGGGTTACGTGAAGATGGTGATCATGGTTGATGAAGACGTTGACCCATTCAACCTGCCGCAGGTGATGTGGGCGCTCTCCTCGAAGGTGAATCCGGCGGGTGACCTGGTGCAACTGCCGAATATGTCGGTGCTGGAACTTGATCCGGGTTCCAGCCCGGCGGGGATTACCGACAAGCTCATCATCGATGCCACGACACCGGTTGCACCGGATAACCGTGGTCATTACAGCCAGCCGGTATGTGATTTACCGGAAACAAAAGCCTGGGCTGAAAAGCTGACCGCCATGCTGGCCAACCGTAAATAAGGAGTAGCAGATGATTTGTCCACGTTGTGCCGATGAACATATTGAAGTGATGGCGAACTCGCCGGTAAAAGGTGTCTGGACCGTATATCAGTGCCAGCATTGTCTGTACACCTGGCGTAATACCGAGCCGCTACGCCGTACCAGCCGTGAGCATTACCCGCAGGCGTTTCGCATGACGCAGAAAGATATCGACGACGCGCCAATGGTGCCGAGTATCCCGCCGCTGTTGGCGGAAGATAAGCGTTAATTAAAAATGCCGGGTGCGGCGAAGCCATACCCGGCACAATGGCGTTACACCAGCTTGTAGGCCGGATAAGGCGAAGCCACCATCCGGCACATCGACGTTACACCAGACTTTTTAACCGATAGATCCACTCCAGCGCCTGGCGGGGCGTTAGCGAATCCGGATCAAGGTTTTCCAGCGCTTCAACGGCGGGTGATGTTTCTTCCGGAACCGACAGCAGCGACATCTGCGTACCATCGACCTGGGTTGCGGCCACATTCGGCGCGATGCTTTCCAGTTCACGCAGTTTTTGCCGCGCGCGTTTGATCACCTCTTTCGGCACACCTGCCAGGGCAGCTACCGCCAGGCCATAGCTCTTGCTCGCCGCGCCATCCTGTACGCTGTGCATAAAGGCGATGGTATCGCCATGCTCTAACGCGTCCAGATGTACATTCGCGACGCCTTCCATCTTCTCCGGTAACTGAGTCAGTTCGAAGTAGTGGGTGGCGAACAATGTTAATGCTTTGATTTTATTAGCCAGGTTTTCCGCACACGCCCATGCCAGCGACAGGCCGTCGTAGGTTGAAGTGCCGCGTCCAATCTCATCCATCAGCACCAGGCTGTTCTCGGTAGCATTATGCAGAATATTGGCGGTTTCGGTCATCTCAACCATGAAGGTGGAACGACCGGATGCCAGATCATCCGCCGCACCTACGCGAGTAAAGATACGGTCGATAGGCCCTATCTCGACTTTTTGTGCCGGAACATAGCTGCCGATATAAGCCAGTAGCGCAATCAGCGCTGTCTGGCGCATATAGGTACTTTTACCCCCCATATTCGGCCCGGTAATGATCAGCATTCGGCGCTGTGGGGAAAGATTGAGCGGGTTGGCAATAAACGGCTCTGTCAGTACCTGCTCCACCACCGGATGACGACCCTCGGTAATAAGAATGCCGGGTTTATCGGTGAAGGTCGGACAGGTGTAATTCAACGTATAAGCACGTTCTGCCAGGTTGACCAGGACGTCCAGCTCCGCCAGCGCGCTGGCGCTCTGTTGTAAATCAGCCAGATGCGGCAGCAGCATATCGAACAGCTCGTCGTATAGCTGTTTTTCCAGTGCCAGCGCCTTACCTTTGGAAGTCAGAACTTTGTCTTCATACTCTTTCAGCTCTGGAATAATGTAGCGTTCAGCGTTTTTCAACGTCTGGCGACGCACGTAATTAATTGGCGCCAGATGGCTCTGTCCACGGCTGATCTGAATGTAGTATCCGTGAACGGCGTTGAATCCGACTTTCAGCGTATCGAGACCCGTGCGTTCACGCTCGCGGATCTCCAGTCTGTCGAGGTAGTCGGTTGCGCCATCAGCCAGCGCTCGCCACTCGTCCAGCTCTTCGTTATAGCCTGGCGCGATGACGCCGCCGTCGCGTACCAGCACCGGTGGCGCTTCCACCACGGCGCGTTCCAGCAGTTCACGTAGCTCCGCAAATTCACCCATTTTCTCACGCAGCATCTGCACGGGGGCGCTGTCTACGTTTTCCAGTTGCGCACGTAGTTCAGGGAGTTGCTGGAAAGCGTGACGCATACGGGCCAGATCGCGCGGGCGCGCGGTACGCAGAGCGAGACGCGCCAGAATGCGTTCCAGATCGCCCACCTGACGCAGCACAGGTTGCAATTCGCTGGTGGTATCCTGCAGCGCGCCGATAGTTTGCTGGCGCTCAGTGAGGATTTTGGTGTCGCGGACCGGCATATGCAGCCAGCGCTTGAGCATACGGCTGCCCATTGGTGTTACGGTGCAGTCGAGTACCGAAGCCAATGTGTTTTCAACGCCGCCCGCCAGGTTCTGGGTGATCTCCAGATTGCGGCGCGTGGCGGCATCCATAATGATGCTGTCCTGTTGACGCTCCATAGTGATGGAGCGAATATGCGGCAGCGAGGTGCGCTGGGTATCTTTAACATATTGCAGCAGACAGCCGGCAGCGCATAACCCGCGCGGGGCGTTCTCAACGCCAAAGCCAATCAAGTCTCGTGTGCCAAACTGCAGATTTAACTGCTGACGGGCGGTGTCAATTTCAAATTCCCACAGCGGACGACGGCGCAGGCCACGGCGGCCCTCGATCAGTGAGGTTTCTGCAAAATCTTCGGCATACAGCAGTTCTGCCGGGTTAGTACGCTGTAGTTCGGCGGCCATGGTCTCGCGGTCGGCAGGCTCGCTCACGCGAAAACGCCCGGAGCTGATGTCCAACGTGGCATAGCCGTAGCCTTTACTGTCTTGCCAGACTGCGGCCAGCAGGTTGTCCTGGCGCTCCTGTAACAGCGCTTCATCACTGATGGTGCCTGGCGTGACAATACGTACCACTTTGCGCTCAACCGGACCTTTGCTGGTGGCTGGATCGCCAATCTGTTCGCATATAGCGACGGATTCTCCCTGATTGACCAGCTTGGCGAGGTAGTTTTCCACCGCATGATGAGGAATGCCCGCCATTGGGATTGGCTCCCCTGCGGATGCGCCGCGCTTAGTCAGGGAGATATCAAGCAGTTGAGACGCGCGTTTCGCATCGTCATAAAAAAGTTCGTAAAAGTCGCCCATGCGGTAAAACAGCAGTATTTCCGGGTGCTGAGCCTTCAGCTTGAGATACTGCTGCATCATGGGAGTGTGGGCGTCGAGATTATCGATTGTACTCATGGAGTTGTGTCCATATTCTTAAATTTTAATAAGTTAGTGATTTTTATCGTTCTCATTGAGTATCACATTGATCCATTTCATTTCATGGAATCCTACATTTCATTCCATAATTATGTAGGGAGCATGATAACGGAGTCTTTATGGCAGGAAAACAACAGGGAAGATCACTTTCGCCCAAAGTGATAGAAACAATAAGATGGCCCCTTGATGACGTCGGGCTACAGATGGTGTGAAGTCGTGTCGAAACCTTGATATAATGAGTACAGATTACACATTCGATAACTGAGGAATCGTGATGAGCAATGACAAGAAAACGCAGGTGTATTATGTTAAACCGTCTCGCGCTGACATTGTTCGCTCGGTAGCAACGTCAACCGCCGTTGAGACGGGGCAGTCCTCTGAGAAGATCGAAGCTTCGCTTGAAGCGACGCGCAAAAAGTTCGCCCATCTTCGGCTTGCTGTTTAATCTCGTCTCAACGCAGCGCCAACCCAATAGCACATTGGGCCGTAGTCCATTGACATACCTGCGTGGATAGCCGAAATGTATTCGGCTTTGTTTTGCTCCCAGCTTTGGTAATCCAGCGGCCTGTATCCCCCCTGAACCGCCATCACATCAGCTAACAGTCGTGATAAACGCCCATTGCCTTCCCGGAAAGGATGGATGAGTATCAGCTCCACATGGGTTACAGCAATAGCCTCTATGATCTGTCCTTCGCTCATGTTGGAGCATGGTGTATATCGGGCAAGGTATTTAGCGTCGAATTCGTGTAGTAGTTTTGGCAACTGTGCAGAGGGCGCGAACATAAAGCCCCCTTTGCTGATATTGACTGTCCTTTCCTGGCCGGCCCACTCATAGATGTTCCCCAGCCAGCGGTGATGCCAGCTTTTCAACAAAGCAACGGTTATCTGTCCTGTTGGAAATTGTTCTTCAAAAATGCAGTGATAGAGTTTCTCTAACAGCACAAGTTCCGCTTCGTCCATCTCGCCAGAATGAGCAATCCCCAGCTTATTCGCCAGGACTTGCTCATCGGCATTTTTCTCATACTGTCCTTCACTGCCAGAGACATGGTATCGGCTCATGGGAACATCCTGCGCTAATGGGGAGTAGACGACGAGCATTGGCTCGATCAGAACGATCTATCTTAACATCGACAACCACCTGGATTCCTCCGTAGGTTGAGCCACCTGAACGCCTACTGATTATTCATTTTGCGGCAACGCATAATTCTGGCAGTACAGGTAGGGGATCCCTTCTTTGGTAATCAGATACGTTTTGCTATTTAGCGCAAAATAATCGACGTTGGATACGCTGGTATTGGTGAGGAAAAAGTCGGGGAGCAGTTCCTGAATGAGGCTGGCGGGGGCCGTTTCGCGATTGGATATCTGGATTTTCTGTGAAATCCAAACCGGACTTGAGCCGTAACTGGATTGTGTAAACAGGACCATGCGTTGCACGGTTTGCTCATTATTTCTGGCATCTTTGATGATACCATCAACATTCACAATGCCTTTACTTCCGCCGATTTTAATATCAATAATCCCCCGAAATGAGCTGGTATTACGTACTATTTCGATGGCTGAACGGCAGGTCAGATTATGAAGTTCACCTGTGTTTTTATTGAACCGATAGACGGCAGTAACCATTAGCGCAGCAAAACAGATCAGCAGGATAACACCAGTCTGGACGCGGGACGTGCGGGGATATAAATTCATTAGCTATCATACCGAGGGTAATAAACCGACTGACAGGCGTTTTGTTGCCGGGCCTTCATCGGTGAGCGACATACAAGTACAGACAATTTTTTAGACTCAGGGTAGGTCGTAATATAAATGAATTTATTGTTCTGACACAGCCCAGGATTTTTGTCGATAAACGCCGTATGCCGGGAAAAATTACTGGCATCATTATTAAAATAATACTGACAGTCAGTGGGCGTTTTGCTGGCCGTGATATAGTCGGAGAAATAATCATCGCTGGCCTGCCATGGGTATAATATAAGCGCACAAATTATAAGAGTAAGCGCCCCCATTATTATTTCTGTAGTGGTGAAAAATGGTCTACGCGGTGCGTCAGGTAACAGTTCCTCTATCACGGTCTCCGGCGCGACTGACACTTCAACTGAGCAAGAGCTATCCTCCGGCGACTCAATCGCCTGAATATCAAACGATTCCTGTATAATCAGCCCCTTACGGGGGATTGTGGTGATCAGCGGTTGTTCCAGATCCAGTTGCAGCAAACTTTTACGCAGGGAGAGAATGCTTTGGTAAAAGGCATTGAAACTAACCTGACGATGGTTTTTACCCCAGCCGAATTCCAGCAGTTCATTTTGTGAAACCACTTGGCCGCGATGCTGAATAAGTAATAAAAGACATAATGACGCTGAGTGTTTGAGTTTTATCTGCTGATTGGGTTGAGCTACTCGCGCCAGACATTGTGTGGCTGGCGTAAATATTATTCTATTTTCAATAAGATAACTGACATTGCCAGTCTCAGACATAGTGTCTCTGCTCTTGATAATGCGCCAGGTGGCTGGTAAGCCATGATACCACTTAGGCCATAATAGCTACCAGCATGGACCCGATCCTACAACGAAAATCGCGAAGTGTTTCAAATTAGTATCATAATATACCAACTATGATAACTTTTTAATGGAAATAAACTACATATAAATCAATGGATTGTGTCTTTTTGGCTGTTCTGCAAAGAGAAGAAAGATGAAAGAATGACGACAAAGATGATTGGCATTAATTCTTTATGGACAGCGCAATATACTGCCTGACGCCACCACGCGAAAACAGCATGTGCCTGAACGCGTCCACGGCACCAGGGAATGCCGGTGGCAGATGTAGAAGAGGGATAAATGTCAGCTTGTTTAACAGCTGACATTTATTTTTGATGCTAAGTGAATTTTGATAAAGCCATAATTTGCGGTAGAGAGTCCCATGTTCCAGAAAGAAATTGAAAATGCTGTAGTGCTTGTTGGTGATGAAATGAAGAAGTCAGAGAATGCCTGGCTGTCGTTACGCAAAAAACGCCAGCGTATTGATCTGAAGGTTGATGGAAATATCTTGTTTCTGGAGAAAGGGACTGTCTCTGTTTATCGTGTGGAAAATGATCTGGTGACCGTGAGTATTTCTGCTCCGGCCATACTCGGTTTGCCGCAAATGCGCACTGAAGTCGCCGGGCACTATTTACGTTGCGATACCGACTGTGAAATGTGGGCAATGAGCGTGCAGAATGCCGATCACTTGTTTACCGCTAAAAACTTATGGAAGCAGGCGTTTGATATTTTAACGCATCACTTGCAGCGTTATTTCCAGCGTGAGGCGTTGCAGTCGCATCGTACCATTCGTGAACAGATTATTGAGCACGTAAAATATATTTGGGCGATGGAGCCCGAGGTGCGTGAGAAAACATCCGTGTATACCTTTATTTTGACCCGCAACCATATCTCGCGCAGCGCTATCCACAAGGTTTTACAGGAACTGGTTAATGACGGAAAAATCACGTTAAACCGGGGAAAACTTTGTTTTTGTACTCCGTTATAAATTAATGCGCTCCCTGACCCTACGAAAGGGAGCGCAGGCGTTTAACGTTCTCTGAGCGCCTCCGCACGAGCGCGAATAATCGGTTTTAACAGGTAGCTGAGAATCGTTTTCTTGCCAGTGAGAATATCGACACTCGCGACCATGCCAGGGATTATCAGCATCGGATGCTCTTTTGTTCCCAGATAGTTTTTGTCCGTTTGTAGACGAACAACATAAAAGCTTCGTCCCTGTTTATCGGTAACGGTGTCTGGACTTATTTGCACCACTTCGCCTTGCAGACCGCCATAGATGGTGTAATCGTAGGCCGTAAATTTCACCATTGCATGCTGACCCGGATGGAGAAAGGCAATATCGCGCGGCTGTATTTTGGCTTCGATTAACAGCTTGTCGTCCAACGGAACGATTTCTACCAGATCGCTGCCAGGCTGGATGACGCCGCCAATAGTATTTACCATCACCTGCTGGACGATACCGCGCACCGGTGAAGTGACCATGGTACGATTCACCCGGTCTTCCAACGCTTTTACGCTGGCCTGGGTTTTGCTCAGATTGGTACGGGCCTCGTTGAGTTGAGCCAGCGCATCGCTCTGGAAGCGGCCTCGACTCTCGCCGATTTTATTTTCAATCTCTTTAATTTCTGACGCGGCTTTGGGTAGCGACAAACTAATCGAATTGAGCTGCCCGGCGGTTTCCACTTCGGTACGGCGCAGGCGCAGCAACTCGACTTTCGAAATAGCGCCCGAGGCGAGCAGCGGCTCGGACATTTTGATTTCCTGGCGTATTAACCCGAGGCTGTGCTTAAACTGCTCTTCTTTCGATTCAAAGTCGCGCAACTCCTGTTTTTTCTGCACCAACTGTTCTTCAAGCCCGGATATTTCGTTGTGAAACTGCTCCCGGCGGCTGTTGTACAGTTCGGTTTCTCCCCGCGCGACATCGGGCGCTTTGCTCGCAATCTCTGGGGAAATAACAAAGTCCCGGTTTTCAACTTCCGCCGTCAGGCGTTCAACTTTGGCCCGCAGACCGAGTTTATCCGCTTCTGTTTCGCCGACGTTAGAAGCAAAGCGCGTGTCATCGAGATGCAGCAATGGTGTTCCGGCGTTAACGATTTGCCCTTCGTGCACATACAGTTCGGTGACGATCCCACCTTCCAGGTTCTGAATTTTTTGCAGTTTGGATGAAGGGATCGCTTTACCTTCCCCGCGGGTGACTTCATCAATTTTCGCAAAGCCAGCCCACATGAAAGACAACACTACCAGTGCGAGGATCGTCCACAGCGTCAGTCGAATGACTCTCGGGGAGTCATCAATAATGGCCTGGCTGACTTCATTGATACTGTCAGTTTGATTTTCATCACGGCCATGAAAATAGTGCTGCATAGCGCGGCGGGCACGAGCCAGGAAATCAGCGAGATGCATTAATCTGCCCCTTTTTCAACGCATCCATCACCACCGCTTTCGGGCCATCCGCGATGATGCGTCCTTTATCGACAATAATCAGGCGGTCAACCAGCGACAGCATGGAAGCGCGGTGCGTAACCAGTAATAACGTTTTGCCCGCGATGCAGGGGAGCAGCGCGTGTTTGATCTTCTCCTCGCTGGTGTTGTCCATCGAACTGGTGGGTTCATCCAGTAACAGAAGAGGCGGATCCAGCAAAAGCGCGCGTGCAAGCGCTACCGCCTGCCGCTGTCCGCCTGAAAGTCGAGAGCCACGCTCGCCAACCTGCAGGTTATAGCCGTCAGGATGCAAGCGCGCAAAATCGTTGACGCCGGCCAGCTCAGCCGCCCGCAGCATGGTTTCGTCATCGATATAACGCGCCCCGCACAGCAAATTGTCGCGTAGCGTGCCATTGAACAACTGGATATCTTGCGGCACGTAGCCGATGCTGTGGCGCAGATCGTTCACATCCAACTGACGAGAATCGATCCCGTCGATCAGAATATTTCCGGTGCTGGGCTGGTACAGATTGACCAGCAATTTGCTGAGCGAACTTTTACCGGAACCACTGCGTCCGATGATGCCGATTCGTTCACCGGGCTGAATGGTCAGATTGATTTTTTGCAGTGACAGGTTCTGTTGTTCCGGGTAGCTGAAATCGACATCGCGAAATTCTATGCTGCCCTGGAGCTGCTCACGTTTGAGCGGGTTTTCGTCCGCGCGACGCTCCTGCGCCAGCGACATCATTTTCTCGGTATTTTTGATGGTGAGCTTTGCCTGCTGATAACGGGCGATAAGGCCGGTTAACTGACCCAGCGGCATTAATGCCCGACCATTGAGCATGTAGCAGGCGATAAGTCCCCCCATACTCAGTTTGCCGCCGATAATCATGTACACCCCGACGATAATCATCACCACCCCGGAGATTTGCTGGAACCAGCCGGTCAGGTTGCTCGCCAGGCTGGACAATGTTTTCACTCGCAGCTCCAGGCGACTCAGGCTACCCAGCGTTTGTTCCCACTGAAACTGGCGTTCGCTCTGGGCATTGTTCACTTTGATGGCATCCAGGCTGCTCAGGGTTTCAATCAGCAATGCCTGGCGTTCGCTGGCGAGGCTCATGGTTTTCGTGACTGCCGCGTTGACCGGTTTTTGTAACGCCCAACTGCACAACAACGCAATCGGCAGCGTCATGACCGGGATCCAGGCCAGCGCTCCGCCGATAATCCCGATAACGATCAGCAGCAGCAGGGTGAAGGGCAGATCGATAATCGTCGTCAGCGTAAGTGATGAGAGGAAATCGCGCAGCGACTGAAACTCGTGAATATTCTGCGCAAAGCTGCCCACTCGCGCCGGACGTTCTTTCATCTCCATGCCGATAATGCGCTCAAACAGCGTTGAGGAGATGATGAGATCGCTTTTTTTGCCCGCAATATCAAGGCAGATACCGCGCAGCATTTTCAATATCAGATCAAAAACAAAAGCCAGGCAGATACCGACCGCCAACACCCACAGCGTGACCGTTGCCTGGTTAGGCACCACGCGGTCATAGACGTTCATGGTGAAGAGCGGCGTACCGAGCGCAATCAGGTTGATCAGCAGGCTAGCCAGCACCGCATCCATGTACAGGAAACGTGACAGCTTCAGGGTGTCTTTAAACCAGGATTTGGTACGTGGCAGAAAAGCTTCCGCCTGCAAATCGAATTCGTGGCGCGGATGAGCAAAAATCACTTTACCGGCATAGTTTTGTTCAAGCGTGGCGACATCGACGCAAATTTCCCCACCTTCGCTTTCGCTGGGCATAAAGCGGGCGCTGCCGTCATCGTTCCATGCCAGTAATACTCCGGTTCCGCCAGAACGCAGTAACAGGACCGCAGGCAGAGACATGGCCGGAATTTTATCGAGTGCACGCGTGACAACCCGCGCTTTTAAACCGGCCCTTGCCGCCGCGCGTGGAAATATATTCAGCGTGAGCCGATCGTTTTCTAATGGCAGCCCACTGCTTAATGTTGAACGACTCGCCGGTTTACCGTGTAACGCACACAGAATGAGTAAGCTATCTAATAGCGGATCGTCATTATAACTGCGGGGATCGTGATGTTGAGAATTAGGGCTGGCATAATTCCCGGATACTTCATTTAATAATTCAGCTTGTGCACTCATTTTCGCAACCATTTCTGACCGTGCACGTTTAAAGAATAGCAGGCTAATTATCAGCGTGCAGGTCAGAGATTTATTTTGGATTAATAATTATTAATGCAGATCCGGTAAGCTATTTTCTTCTGCAGAATCTACCGGTTGCCCTGATGGCGGCGGTGTGATTTTTAGAATATTCATTAATTCACCCGTGCGTTCGCTAATACGGTAGCCGCTGGTCATCGCCAGATAACGCAGTTCAACAAGGCGACGTTTAGAAGAAAAAACTTCATTTTCACTGTCGAGTAAATCCAACAGCGTACGTTCGCCAAGACTGAATTGATCCTGATAAGCGGTGCGCACTTTGACGCTACGGTCGGCATATTCTTCCGCTGAAGGAAGCTGAGCGCGTGCGTTTTGTAACGCCGTCCAGGCCAGGCGCAGCTCCTGATTCAGCTGGCGTAGCGTGTTATTGCGTACGTCCTGCGCCTGTTTATGCAGATACGCGCGGGAGTTCATATTGGCTTTGTCGCTGCCGCCCTGGTACAGGTTGTAATGCAGTTTTACCATCGCTTCCCACTCTTCAGTATGGGCGCGGGTGGTGTCGGTGTTATTACTAATCCCGCGGGAAAGCTCAACGTCCACGCGCGGGTAGAAGGTTGATTTCGAGGCCTCGTACTGCTGATGTGCGGCTTCGATATCCGTATTGGCGGACCTCAGTAATGGACTGTTTTTTTCCATCCGACTTTTGGCGTCTTCCAGCGAGGTGGGCAGCTGAGAGTCAATGCTCTCGGGCAGGCTTAAACCTTGCGGATCCATGCCCGTCACGCTGACAAAAGTGGTTTTCGCGTCTTCAAGATTCGTCTGTTCGGTCAGCAAATTATTACGCGCCTGCGCCAGACGCGCTTCGGCTTGCATAAAGTCCCCGGAGCGCCCAACACCCTGATCGGTACGCAGTTTTATCTGGTCGTAAATGCGTTCGTGGTTCGCCAGATCGTCCTCAGCAAGGCGAACAAACTCTTCGCGTTGTAGCACGTCGAAATAGGCCTGAATGACCGCATAAGCGGTACTCTCACGGGTGTTCATCACGCTCCAGGCGCGCGAGTCAACGGTCGCTTTTTGCCGCGCAACTTCGCTGGAGGTTGCAAAGCCATTAAACACATTTTGCTCAAGGCTCAACGTCGCTTCGTTAGGTGACTGGGTCAGACCGTTATTACGTCCTGCCGCACGGGTGGTAGCATCATCAACATTTTTTCGCCCGGCTTCTGCGTTTAAATTGAGTGAGGGTAAATAGCCACCTTGAGCGGCCCGCAGTTCTTGCTCTGAAGAATAACGGCTATTTATTGCGGCATTAACTTCAGGATGATTAGCTAAAGCGTTTTTAACGGTATTTTGTAAGTCTTCTGCATTTACTGAGGATATTGAAAAGCATGAAAGCAGAAAAACTAAAAACTTCTTCATGACATGAATGCCTTATATGACACGGTTATGACATCCTGCTGTCGTCGCTATCATCCATTTTTACAAACACGTTATATTAATTAACAAAGGTAAATTGTCTTAATTGAAGCTTGTGGTCAGCTATTCTCAGACATGTTTTGTCACATCGTGTTTTATTTTTGGTTATTTTTTATTATATTCATTTGCCAGTCAAGTCTCATGTAATTGCATTCTCTAAAATGTGTTTTTTTCTACATTGAGATATTAATGTTTACATTAAATGAATGTGATATTTGTTCGTTAATATATTAACGATTTTATAAAAATAATGATGGTAATTAAGTGAGGTTACGGTGAGCAAATTACTCGGTGTGATCAAAGCAATCATTGGGCAGGTATACGTTGTTGATGCTAATGGCACACAACGACTTGTTCATGAAGGCGACAGGGTATATAGCGGTGAGGAAATTGTGACCGGCGCCAGCGGCGCGGTGAGTCTCTCTTTACCAGACGGGAAGACGCTGGATATTGGCCGTAACAGCCATTGGGGTGAACACGGGCTACAGGTCAACCATAATCCGGAGCATGATGCCCAGGATATTGCCGCCGTACAAAAAGCCATTGCCGACGGCGCTGACCCGACGCAGGTGTTGGAAGCTACCGCTGCGGGGAATGACGCGCCAGTACAACTTGAAGGCGGTGGCGGTGGACACACCCTGGTTCAGCTGGAATTGACCGGACAGGTGGTTGATCCTACGGCGGGTTTTAATACCAAAGGTCTCGGCAGCCCGAACTGGGATATCAACTTGCCAGTTGGGGGGGAGGGGGCAGGCTCGGCGAGCGTTTTCCCGCCTGAAGTGCAAATTACTGAGTTTGCCGGTAATGACGGCTTTATTAACAAAAGTGAATTCCACCAGACCCATTTAAGCGGCACCAGCAATCAAAATCACGTCACGCTTACCTTCACCGATAGCCAAAAAAACACATTCACCGTTGAGGTTCCGGTGAATAACGGTCACTGGAATATTAATACCGATCTGGGCGGATTAGTGCCAGGAAATGTAACCGTAGTGGCAATAGCGACCGATGTCACAGGACGAACGGCAGAAAGTGTCGATCATGCGCTGATTGATATTACCGGACCAGACATCAACATTAGCGTTGAAAGCGTCACGCCGGATAACCTCATTAACTACGCCGAGTCCCGCCAGCCGCAGACGATGATCCACGGGAGTGTCGGTGGAGATGCCAAACCAGGTGATATCGTTACCTTATTGGTTGATGGTAAAGAATATACTGGCATCGTTACCGATCCGGGTAATGGATCACTGATTTATACCATTCCGGTACAGACTCAGGGGTTGCTGAACGACCCGAATATTCACGCCACGCTGACGTCTTTCGACGATGCCGGAAATCGCACGACGGTTTCTACCGATCATCATGTTGATACCGATTTATCCGCGCAAAATGCCGTGACCATTGAAGTGGTGGCGAATGATGATGTCGTCAATGCCAATGAGTTTCGTATGCCGACCGTCATTTCTGGCGTCGCCAGTGGCGATGCGAAAGCGGGCGACCCGGTCACCCTGACCCTTCAGGGCAAAGAATTTCATGGCACGGTTTTCGACGACCATGGGCAGCTACGCTATGAAATCGTCGTGCCTTCAGCCATCCTGAAAGAGGGCGCGAATGAGGTGCAGGTGACGCTGGTCAGTCATGACGACGTGGGTAATAAAGCCATCGCCGTGACGCACCGTACTATCGTGCTGGATACCCAGGCGCATAACGCGTTGACCATTGACACCGTGACCGACGATAACACCCTGAACCGCGCTGAACTGTTTGCGCGCAACCAGGTGATTTCCGGAACCGTCGGCGGTGAAGACGCGAAGGAGGGTGACCCAGTTCAACTGGAGCTTAACGGTCACCAGTACAACGGTCAGGTTATTGATCTTGGCAATAATACGCTGGGCTACCGTATTGCGGTTAACGCTTCCGACTTTGCCAATAACAGTACGCCGGTTGATGGCAATGTGGAGATAAAGGTCATGGTCACCTCTCATGATGCCTCGGGTAACCTGGCTATCGCCACCGGTACTCACAGCGTACACATTGATAACCATGCGGCTAATCAGGTCAGCATCGATGCAGTGGCGACGGACGATGTGGTGAACGCTATAGAAAATCGCATGACCACGCTGATTAGCGGTGTGGCAGGCGGCGATGCCAAAGTGGGGGATGCCGTAACCGTCAATGTGCAGGGACAGAATTTTTCCGGAACGGTCACTGATGATAACGGTCAACTGCGTTACGTAGTGGCTCTACCGACAGGTGTGCTGCTGGAAGGTAAAAACGACGTGGTGGTGACGCTGGTCAGCCATGATGCAGCTGGCAATGAAGCGACTGCTCTCGCTCACCGTAGCATCACGTTAGATACTCAGGCACATAACTCCCTCACAATTAACGATGTGGACGGCGATAACACCCTGAATCGTAGTGAGCTGTACACACGCAATCAGGTGATTTCCGGCACTATCGGCAGCAATGAAGATGCTAAACCCGGCGATCCGGTACAACTGGAGATTAACGGTCACCAGTACCGCGGGGAGGTAATCGATTTAGGCAATAACACCCTGGGCTACCGTATCGCGGTAAACACCTCTGACTTTGCCGACAACAGCGTGCCGGTTAACGGTAACGTTGATGTCACGGTTATGGTTACCTCTCACGATGCGTCGGGTAACCTGGCTATCGCCACCGGCACTCACAGCGTGCACATTGATAACGTTGCGACCAATCAGGTCAGCATCGACACAGTGGCGGGCGATGATGTGGTGAACGCCATTGAAAACCGTATGGTAACGCTAATTAGCGGGGAAGCCGGTGGGGATGCTAAAGCGGGCGATGCGGTCACCGTCAGCGTACATGGGCAAAACTATGCCGGAACAATCGTTGATGCTAACGGCCAGTTGCGCTACGAAGTCGCGTTGCCGAAGACGGCCTTGCTGGAAGGTAAAAACGACGTAGTGGTGACGTTGGTCAGTCATGACTCGGTGGGAAATGAAGCCAACGCTCTGGCACACCGCACTATCACGTTAGACACGCAGGCGCATAATACTATCCGGGTAGATGATGTCACCGTGGATAATACGCTGAATTACAAGGAGCTATCCGCACCGAAACAAATTATTACCGGTTTCGTTGGCGGTGAGGATGCGAAGGTAAACGATCCGGTCTTACTGGAAATTAATGGTCATCAGTACAGTGGAAAAGTGATCGATTTTGGTCGCGGGCAACTGGGCTACAGAATCGAAGTGGATTCTTCGGCCTTTGCTGATAACAGCAGCCATGTACTGTCAAATGTGCAAATAACCGCGATGGTCACGTCCCATGATGCTGCGGGTAACCTGGCAATCGCCACTGATTCCCATAAAGTCCATATCGATAACTATGCAGAAAACACACTCACAATTGACGCGGTAGCGACGGACAATATCGTGAATGCCAACGAAAATCGCATGCCCACTATTGTTAGTATCGTGGCGGGGGGCGATGCCAAAGTTGGCGATGCGGTGACCATCAGCGTACGAGGACAGGACTTTAGCGGCAAGGTGATCGATGATCACGGTCAGTTGCGCTATGAAGTGGTTCTGCCGGATGGCACCCTGCACGAAGGTAAGAACGCGGTGGTAGCAACACTGGTCAGTCATGACGCGTTGGGCAATAAGGTGCTCAGCGACTCGCACTGTGTTATCACCCTCGATACCCATGCGCATAACGCTATCTCGCTGGATAACATCGCGACGGACAATGTCATCAATTACCAGGAACTCTCCGCGGCTAAACAACACATTACTGGTCTCGTTGAGGGTGAAGATGCGAAGATTGGCGACCCGATACTACTGGTGGTTAATGGCCATCAGTACGATAGCAAGGTCATTGACCTTGGTCAGGGGAAGCTGGGTTACCGCATTGATGTGGACTCTTCGGCGTTTGCGAACAATAGCCTTCAGGTGCTGACGGATGTCGATGTGCACGTCACCGTTACCTCTCATGATACGGCGGGTAACCTTGCCATCGCGACTGACAGCCAGAAAATTCATATTGATAACTTTGCAAACAACATGGTGACGATCGGTGTTGTGGCATCCGATGATGTGGTCAATACCATTGAAAACCGGATGCCAACGCTGATTAGCGGGATTGCGAAAGGCCTGGATGCCAAAGCGGGTGATGTGGTGACCGTCCGCATACAGGGACAGGACTTTAGCGGCACGGTAATCGATGATCACGGCGTTCTGCGCTACGACGTGTTTGTTCCAACTGGCGTACTGCAGGAAGGCAGCAACGACGTAATGGTCACGCTGGTAAGCCATGACGTGGAGGGCAATAAAGCGGTTGCGGTGGAACATCGTATCGTCACGCTGGATACCCATGCTAGCAGTACCGTAACTATTGATAACGTCACTG
The DNA here is from genome assembly GCF_053309355.1 of Citrobacter freundii complex sp. 2025EL-00176. NCBI lineage: Bacteria > Pseudomonadati > Pseudomonadota > Gammaproteobacteria > Enterobacterales > Enterobacteriaceae > Citrobacter > Citrobacter freundii complex sp. 2025EL-00176. Next base: position 219,990 of record NZ_JBRYHT010000004.1, read on the forward strand.
ACGATAACATACTTAACCATTTAGAACTGAATACGCCGATGCAGCTCATCAGCGGCAAGGTGGGAGGGGACGCGCAGCCTGGCGATGCGGTGATCGTTGAGATCAATCACCAGACGTTTAACGGCAAGGTCATCGACCTTGGTGGCGGCCATCTGGGCTATCAAGTGCCTGTTGATTCAACGGCGTTCAGTGATAATAAGGGGAATCAGGATAAAAATGTCACCGTTAAGGTCACGGTGATCTCTCACGATACGGTGGAGAATGGGGTTATTACCACCGCAACGCATGACGTGCACATTGATAACCATGCCAGAGCAAGTATCACCGTGGATACGGTGGCCGGTGATGACAAGCTGAACGGTGCAGAAGCAGCAAAACATCTCACTGAGGTGATGGGCACGGTTTCAGGTGATGTACACGCGGGCGCTAAAGTTCAGGTCATCGTCAACGGTCATACCTACGAAACCACCGCGCAAAACCTTGCGGAACACAACGGTGCGTTGGGTTATAAACTGGATGTCCTGAGCCGCGATCTGGTCAAAGACCCTCATATCGTTGCTCGTGTTGTGGGTGAGGATAATGTCCATAATGTGTACAAAGCTGAGGTGACGCACGACCTGGTCGTGGATTTACATGCCAAAGCAATATTGACGATTGACCCTGTCACCAATGACAACATGATCAACGGCGATGAGTCCCACAAACCTTTTACCGATATAACCGGAAGAGTGGGCGGCGATGTACATATTAATGATGTGGTTTATCTTACCGTTAATGGTCACGTTCTGACGGGGAAAGTGGGTGACATCGGAGGTGGGGTTCTCGGTTATAGCATTAAAGTCAGCACTGCCGATCTTATTGCCGATCCGCATCTGACCGCGACCGTCAGCACGACCGATGGGGCAGGGAACCCGGCGACGGCCAATGCGCAAACCACGGTGATTATCGATACGCGTGTCGATGCGCAGATAACCATTGATGCCGTGACGCCGGATAACACGCTGAATCTCGCCGAGCAGATGCATGGCTATACGTTGGTGAGCGGGACGGTCAACGGTGAGGTTCATCCAGGCGATCCGTTGGTGATGACCATCAACGGACAAACGTATTCCGGCACGGTGGAAGATCTTGGTGGTCATAAAATGGGCTTCCATATCCCTGTCGCGACGACCGATCTGGTTGCCAGCCCGCATATTGAAGTCTCCATGAACGTCACTGACACCGCGCAGAACCATGCCCATATCGTGGCGAACCATAGCGTTAATCTGGATGCGCAAGCCCTGGCATCAATCACTATCGATCCCGTAACGGGCGACGATGTTTTGAACAAGTCTGAGCTGGGTCAGGCGACGACGACAGTCAGCGGTACGGTCGGCGGGGATGCGCGGATTAATGATGTGGTGCACCTGAATATCGGTGGTCATCTGATTGATGCGACGGTGACGAATTTACCGAATCTGGGAACTCTCGGCTACGCCATCAATGTCGATACGCAGTGGCTGCAAAACGATCCGCATATCACCGCAACCATCACTACCACTGACACGGCAGGAAATTATGCCTTGGCCAATGCGCACAGTACCGTGGTTATTGACGATAAGATTGACGCGATTGTTAATATTGATCCCATCGTCACCGATGATGGCGATGCGGTAATTAACCATGACGAGGCCCTGAATCCACAAACGACCGTTACGGGAACAGTGGGAGGGGATGTCAAAATTGGTGATACGGTTGAACTGACTATTAATCATCAGATTTACTATGCGCAGGTTGAAGATCACAACGGTCAGCATGTATTCAGCACCAGGGTTTCGACCTTAGATCTGCTTATGGATCCGAATATTCATGCTGAAGTAACGGCGAAAGATGACGCCGGCAACATCGCGCGTGGGTACGATGATATGCCGGTGCAGGTTGATACCGTTGCTGATGCAGGGATCACCATTGATACTGCCTCTAATGGTCTGCCGCCGGGTCAGACGGTCGCGAATGATCTGCTTCCTGGCCACAGACCTGACTTTATCTCAGTATCCGGACATGTTGATCCCGATGCCATTGAGGGAGATACGATAACCATTACGGTCGGTCAAGGAGTTGTCTATACCACACATGTTAGGACCCTGGCTGATGGCACGCTCGGTTACCAGGCCAACATTGGTACAGGTGATCTTGACGATGATGGCAATATTCTGGTTGCCATCACCACGCATGATAATCATGGCAATACTGCCACGGCGACGGAGCATAAATTTATCGATTTGCCCTGGTTGCACCATACGGCGGTGATCGGTAATACCCCTTACGGATTCACTACGCCGCCTGTGGTCACACCACCGACAACCGGTGCAGGAACCGCGCAGCCGCATCAGCCGACCGTGCATCTTACCGTTGATAAGGTGGCGGGCGATGACGTTCTCAACCACGATGAAGCGCAAAAGGCGACGACGGTGATCCGTGGTCTGGTCACTGGCGATGTTCAGGTCGGTGATGACGTCATTGTTACTATTAACAACGTTCCATACACCGGGCACGTTAAGGCTATCCCGACTATGCCGGGGCAACTGGCATATGAGGTTGATGTGCCGACCACAGCGCTTCAGGCGCATCCGTCGTTTGATGTCTCCGTCACAGTGAAAAACACAGCGGGGACAGCAACAGACTCGGCGCAGAAAAACATCACCGTAGACACGGAAAATCCGCTGCAGGTAACGATGCATAAGATTGCCGGGGATGATGTGATTAATGGCAAAGAAGCCCAGGCTGGCAAAGTAACCGTCAGCGGCACGGTCAGCGGTGAAGGTATCCATGACGGTAGCGTGGTGAACCTGCTGGTTAACGGTAATACGTTGACCACCGTTGTTCATCTACAACATGGTCAATGGGTCTGGTCGAAGGATGTCAGCGTCAATGACCTGCACAATAACCCGGATATTGAGGCGACGGTCGCGGCGACGGATGATCATGGAAACGTGGGGAAAGAGTCTGCGAAAAGTCATGTCGTGGTCGATCTGAGTGCTGACGCTGGCGTCACTATCGATAAGATTGCGCAGGACAACGTGCTGAATGCGCAGGAATCGCTGCAACCTAAGATGACAGTAACGGGGTCGGTGTCCGGAGATGTGCACCCGGGCGATAAGGTGACGCTGACGGTTAACGGAAACCCTTATGCGGCGACTGTCGATAAAAACCATTGCTACTCCGTTGATATCTACACCAAAGACCTGCTGGCCGATCGCGCGATTGTCGCGACGGTCTTAGGGTATGACGATCACGGCAACGTGCAGCCAGCCAGTTTCACGCAGGGCTATTCGATTGATACATCGGCTAGCGGCAGTGTGACCATCAACACCGTCGGCGGCGACGATATTATCAATGCTGATGAAGTGAAAGCCGGTAGCGTTGAGGTGAGTGGTACGGTGGATGGCGACGTACATCTCGGTGATAAAGTCACCATTCTTGTCGATGGTGTCACGGTACATACGCGAGTCATTGAGCTGCCACATATGAACGGACAACTGGGCTACAAAGCGATGGTGAGTACGGTCGGGCTGCAAAACGATCCGACTATCCACGTCAGCGTGCAGGGTCATGACGCAGCAGGAAACCCAATGCATGCTGTGAACGACAAAACGATCACTATCGATACGCAGGTCGATGCCAGCATCGTGTTGGATAAGGTGTCCGTCGATGATGTGCTGAATAATGAGGAAACTCAGCATGCGAAAACCACCATCAGCGGTTATGTGACCGGGGATGTGGATGTTGGCGATCAAGTGACCATCACGGTGAACGGTAAAGATCTGGTCGCTGAGGTGAAAAACAGCGGCGGTCATAAAGTATTCAGCGTTGAAGCCAGCACCATAGACCTGATTCATGACCAACAGATTACCGCTCGCGTCACCGCCCATGACGATGCCGGCAACCGTGGCGAAATCCATACCGATAAGACCATCACTATCGACAGGACTGCCGTGGGAACTATGGATATTGATAACGTCACCCAGGATAACGTCCTGAACTATCAAGAACTCCAGGGCGCGACCGTGAGGGTAACCGGGCATCTTGGCGGCGATGTGGATGTATGGGATTCGATTAAATTAAAAATTGGTGGTAAGGAATTTACCGGTTCGGTAGATACGTTAAGTCATGGTGAGCGGGTTTACCATGTTGATGTCGACAGTGACGTCATGAAAGCGAACACCACGTTCTCGGTTGAGGTCAAAGGACATGATGCCCCGGGTAACCCGTTTTCGAAGACGCTCTCACACAATTATTCCGTTGACGATCATGCGGATGCCACGTTTAGCGTGGATAAGGTCGCCGGGGATAATCATATTTCACGTACGGAAGCACAGGGAGCTATCACGCACATTACCGGTAGCGTGACCGGTGATGTGCATGATGGGGAGCATATTAAAGCGCTGGTAAATGGCCATCATTACGATGCGATTCTTCATCAAGGCAGTAATGGGCTGACCTATGACATTGAGGCTGATACCTCAGCTTTCCGGGCAGGTCATAACCGTGTGAGCGTATTGGTCGAGGCGCATGATGACCACGGCAATATTACGCCGTATACGCAAACTCTGAATGTGACCATGGACGATTCAGCAGCGGCCAAAGGGGGGCATTCGGCAGATAAACATCAGCTTGCAACTGCGCAACATGCCGCGATGCAACATGCGTTGCACAACCTGTTCGACGATAGCGCGTTGTCACTTTCTTACGCCCCTGCGGCAACCGGCCACGGGCATGGGGCTGCCGTCTTAAGCGCTGGCGAGAAGGCGAAGGCAGTGCTCGATAAAGTCGATCTTAGCGATCTGGCGCGTGAACTGCACGAAGGCGTGGATATTGCGAAGTATATTCAAAGCGGTGGCGATCATCATCAGATCGCCAGTCCGGCGAAGGTGGCACATGGCATTGATACTGCGCTGTCTACTCATGCAAGCGGCGATCTGCATTCTGCGACCTACTCGTTGGATCACCTGATCGCCAGGCCCGATCACAACTCCACTCACTAACCGTTGCTTGCTGCCCTGTGCGAACAGGGCGGCGGCATCAGGGTATACGAAATGAAAGACACTGATATGAATTCTGGACCACACGCGCAGGCAGCAGGCGCTGGCAATAACGCTGAAAATGACACCCAACAGACGTTAGAGATGCTGCAAAAAAGCGACCTGGAGATGGTCCGCGTACTCGACGATCTGATTTACCTGCTGATCCGTAAAGGCGTGATTGCCATTACCGACCTTCCGCCGATGGCGCAGGTTAAATTAATGAATCGTGCGAACGCGCGTCAGGGGCTCGGAGGGCTGGAACAACTGCTTGGGAGTGATGACCGCATTTTTTAACTGAAACTGGCAGTCAGTTTGTCAGCCGGATAAGCGAGGCGCAATCCGGCGACATACAGACTGTCTGCTTTTTCAAAGCGGTGCGGGTTCACCTAATAATTGTCCCATCGCGCCATCAATGCCTAATTCCTGCAGTACCTTAAGCTCACCTTCCGTTTCAACACGTTCGGCAATGAGCGGTAAATCAATACTGCGCGTAGCGCTGTACAACACTTCAATAAACAAACGTTTATCGTTCTCTTCATCAATATTACGGATATAGCTGCTGTCGATTTTCAGATAAGCAAGCCCCCACTGCGACAGATGACCGATCATGTTGAAGCGACTGCCGAAGTGTTGCAGACCGAGCGCGCAGCGATGCTGGCCTACAGCTTTGACAAATGCCGCCATCTGATGCGGTCCTGGTAACTGATTTTCATCCAGCTCCAGAATCAGATGTTTGGCTAATTTCGGTGAGTAGCGCAACGGATTGAGCAGGTCAGCAATGGCGTTTGCACTGGCGACAGAACTGCCTGAAATACTCAGCGCTAATTTCCCTGGTGCGGTTTTCAGTTGGTTCAACGTCAGTTTCAGCATCACTTTATCGAGACGATGGCTCCAGCCAAAGCGGTGGATCCATGGCAGGAAACGACCGGCGGTAATGGTGTTGCCCTGTTCGTCAATAATGCGCGACAGCACTTTGTAATGCAGGATTTTGTCGGGCTGGCGGCAATCCACAACGGGTTGATAAACCAGCTGGAATTGCTGGTTTTCCAGCGCATGCTCGAGACGAACAAACCACAAATGCTGATCTTCGGAAGCCGCTGGCACCTCGGTGGTGGGAACCACCTGATGGTCGGTATGTGTTTCTGCTTCCACCAGCAGGCGATCGGCCTGGATCAGCAATGACTGCGCGTTATCCCCGGCGCTGAATGGCACCATGCTGGTATAGGCGACCGGCTGTTGGTCTGACATGCCGGTGGCATAAAAGGCCGTTAGTTTCTGACACAGTGAATTGCCCATGTCCAGCATTTCACCGTGCGTAACGCCCGGACAGAGCAGGGCGAACTCGCCGCCGCGAATGCGGGCGAGGGTGCTGTCGAGAGAGGCATATTTTTCTTTATGCGAGTTCAGCAGGTTAGCGATATTGAGCAACAGCTTATCGGTATGCGGCCCGCCAAAACGCTGATTCAGGCCGCCCAGATCCTGAACGCGAACCAGCATCAGGTAGCCTGGTGCCGTATCAGCATCACTTAGCCGCGCCTGAAACTGCATATCGAATGCGCGGCGGTTGGCAATGCCGGTCTGGCTGTCGAGATAGGCTTCATTGTGGAGGCGTTCACTGTAGACGGCTTGCTCTTCAAATAACGATTTAAGCTTCGCTGCCATCAAATTCATGGCGCTAACGACCCGGCGTAATTCCGGCGTTTTTGGCAGTTCCTGTAGCGTCAGAAACTCGCGGCGGGCAATGGCTTCTGATTGTTTTGCCAGATAATTGAGCGGGCGCAGCAGTTTGCGCAGCAGCAGAATGCCAGCGATTAAACAGACGAGACTACAGGACAGCATCCACAGCAGATTGCCCAGGGTATTGTCCCACAGACGCTGTACGGCAAAGATGGGATCGCTGGTGACTTCCACGCGAGCGGCCTGCTGCCAGCCGCGCATAATGGTCGCTTCGCCGGTTTGCGGAGTCACATCCACCAGATCAACAAACCAGCCGGGAACATTGGGAATCGACGCCGCCGCGCGGCGCTCAAACATCGTTTTGCCGTTTTGCAGATCGACAATGCGGATTTTTTTGTAGTAACCGCTATCGAAAATGGAGCTAACCATTAGCTCGATCATCGCCGGATCGTTGACGTTGGGCGTCAGCGAAACGCCCAGCGCGGTTGCTGCATCCTGGGCATGTGAAAGGAGTTGGTTATTGGACTGATCGCGAGAGCTCTCTAACGTCACGATAAAATTGCCGCTAAACACAACCATCATAAAGAGAGAGATTGTCAGGAGTAACTGTTTAAAAAGAGACACAGGTGATTCCTATTTATCCATCGGGAAGCCCTCTTCCCGCATTTTGATGAAAACTTGCTGCCAGCGAGAAAGTCTCTTGCTGTCCCCAACTCGCTTATTGTTCTGATTGCCCGGAAGCCAAAGGCCATGGTTGTTAAATGAGTAGACGGGTAATAAATCCATACGCTGCGTGGCGGGTGAAATTGTATTGGTCAGGCTGTCGAGTACCAGAGGAATCGCTTCAGGCGTGAGGTACCAGGTTAGTACCATATGCGCCCGGTTATAACGCAGGGCCTTAACATAAGTGATGCGTAGCTTGTCTTCGGAGATGCCCAACTGGCGGAGGGTGAAATATTTAGCGATCGCGTAGTCTTCACAATCCGCTTCGCCTTTGCGCAGTGACTCAATGGGGGTTGCCCAGTAATCGACGTCATGCCAGGCGTCAATATCTTCGGTATAACGGAGCTTATCGTTAAAAAATTGGTTTACGGCGTGTAATTGTGTTTGTTCGTCGGCATTACGCAACTGGAGAAATAACTGCTGCCAGGCGTTGATCCGCCGTTGCGCTTGCGGGCTTGCGGGGCCGTAAAGCGCATCGGATTTCTGCTGGATGCTGGCAAAATCCCAGGCGGCGCGCAGCGAATGGACCGTCAATAGCAACAGCAGCACCCCGGGGATTTTCCACAGGCGCAGCAGGCGATGGTGTAAAGCGCGGCTGATAGTGTTCAATTATTATGCTGACAGCTGCCTGGCGACGGGATTTTCATCTTTTCGCAGGACCAGGGAGACAGCCACTTTTTGCGTAACTGCGCGTTGATCGGTGAGGCGAAGAAATCTTTCAGCGTGCTGTTAACAAACGTCACGAACTGCGGATCGTTTTTCCTCATCATAATGGCATAGTGCATATCATTGCCGATACTCTGTGCCGACACGCTGAACAGTTCCGGTTGCTCGCTATGATTAATCAACGGCCAGGCCAGAACATCATCAAGGAATAAGGCGGCGGCTTCATTATGCGCCATCTTATAGAACGCCCCGTTTATCGTGGTGGTAGTAATTGTTGAAATATTAAGATGCTGCTCTCTATTGGCTTTATTAAACTCCAGTAAATCTTTTGAACTTCCTGGCAGGCTCACCGTGCGGCCTTTAAGATCGACAATCGAATGGATATTATTTTTACGCAACGAAATGATGCGCATTTTTGCGATGTAATAGTCGATAGAAAATGAGACGCTGGACATCCGCTCCGGCGCATTGGTATTTACGCTACAGTCCATATCAATTTTACGCGTGTTTAATGCGGTAAAACGTTCCCCAAAGTTTACGGGAATATAATGAATAGTTAAGCTGTTGAGCTTAAGATACTGGCGCAACTTATCGGCAATCATGTTACATACCGCAATGGTATAACCTGTGACCTTGCCATTGTTGTCGGTAAATGAAAATGGCGGCAACTGGCGATAGCCCACGTTTAGCACGCTGCTGTTCTGAATATGGTCGAGCGTTGCGGCGTTTTGCTGCGCCATCAGCGCAGGGGAGATGACGATACCTGCCAGTAGGATCAGCCATTGCACCGTACGTTTCACCCCTGTCACCTCACGATTAATTATATTTTTCATAATCAAAACTGATCTTCTTTTTAGCAGCCGTTAGTGCTTTCAGGTTTTCTGACATGGGAATGTTTAAATTAATGGATTTCGGCGGAATCGGTGACTGAAACCATTTATTGTACAGCGCAGTAAATTCGTTGCTGGTCATCAGAGACGACAACGTGCCATCAACAAACTCTTTAAATTCTTTATCATGTAACGGGAGCAACAGTCCTGCCGGTAGCGGGGCGCTGAGTGCAATATCGGACAACGCATAATCCTCAGGGTTTGGCGTTTGTGCAATCATCCCTTTGAGTAATACCGTGCTGGAGATCAGTGCGGAATACTCGCCATTCTTGAGTTCATTGAAGGCTGTAATATTATTGGTGTTGAGTTGAATATTGATATTCAAATCATTAGCGGCATTCACTTTTTGTAACTGCTCAACGTAAATTGTACCGCTTTTAACCAGTACGCTATGCCCAGAAAGCTTAGCCAGGTTGTCGTTGTTTTCAGTTTTACGCATCACAAAGCGGGTGCTCGAAAAATAAAAAGGCAGAGAGAACTCGCTAATGCTGTGGCGGCTTTGTGAATAAAAGGCAGGTATGCACATGATGTCTGCCATGTGGTTTTTAATCAGCACAAACTGCGATGCTGAATTGGCTTTTACCCACTCTATTTTCAGGTTTTTTAGCTGGAGCTTCGTCTTGAGCGCGCTGACGATACTGTTGCAGATATCAATGGAGTAGCCCGCAGGGGTATTTCCATTTTGCCAGGAGAAGGGAAACGCATCATCCTGATAGCCAAGGGTAATGGTTTTCTTACTGGCTATCTGTTCCAGCGTATGCAGTTGCATATCTGCCATGCATGGCGTAGCCAATGTCAGCAGCACAACCATCATGAGCAGGCGTTTTGCCAGGCGAAAGAGGTCAGCCATTGCTCAGACCTTCTGCAATAACTTCTTCAGCAAACGCGGCAAGTACCTCGCGCTCACGAAGCGGATAGCTAAAGAAATAGCCCTGAACATTCTGGCACTCTATGTCGCGCAGGATGTCGCGCTGTTGCGCGGTCTCCACGCCTTCAGCGGTGACCGACATATTGTACTTATGGGCAAACTGAATCAGCATCACAATCAAATACTGGCTGGCATTATCCTGCTGCAGCTTATCGACCAATGTGCGGGCGATCTTGATGCGGGTGAAAGGATAGATCAGCAGGTAATCCAGCGCCGCATACCCGGTACCCAGATCGTCCATGGCGATTTCGATGCCCATAGCGCGGATCTCTTGCAGTACGGGTAAGGCGATTGATCTGTCCAGTTTCTCGGATTCGGTGATTTCTATTTCAAGGCGTTCTGCCGAGAGTTGGCTGATGCGTAAGGCGTCTTTGATCACATCAACCAGCCCCGGACTGTGCAACTGGTAGGCCGATATATTGACGGCAATTCTGGTGCGCTCCGGCCATTTAGCCGCGGCCTCACAGGACTGACGAATTATCCATTCGCCTAAACGCACAATCAGGCCGGAACTTTCGGCTATGTTTATAAAATAATCCGGGTAAATCAGTCCCTTGGTAGGATGATTCCAGCGGATTAACGATTCATAGCCATACACGCTTTCATCTGCCAGGTTTATGATTGGCTGGTAGTGAAGCTCGAACTCCTTGTTATCAATACCATCAATGATTTCCTGATTAATAAACAGGCTGTGGGTTTGCTTCATCACCATGCCGTCTTCAAAGAAATGGAAGCAACCGCGGCCATGATGCTTTGAGGCATACATCGCAAGGTCGGCATTGATCATCAACGTCGAGGTATTGTTGCCCTGATAAGGCGCGGTGGTGATACCGATGCTACAGCTGATGGAAAATGTATGCGTGCTCCAGGTGAATGGGGTACTCAGCGCACGAATAATGCGTTTTGCCAGACGATTTGCTTCTTTGATGGCATTGTCGTCGACCTGTTGCAGGATGGCGAACTCATCACCGCCCAGGCGCGCCGCGATATCGTCGGGACCGAGCAGCAATTGCAGGCGCTGGGCCACGCTAATTAACAGTTCATCCCCGGCTTTATGGCCGAAGGTGTCGTTGACCGGTTTGAAATTGTCGAGGTCAATCAACAGCAGGTTGAACGGTTTTTCATCCAGATGAATTTCACTGACGCGCTTATCTAACGCCTGGCCAAACGAAACGCGGTTGGGTAAGCCGGTCAGCGAATCATGATGGGCCATATGCTCCATCTTTTGCGACATTTCATGCATGCGTTGCAGATAACCGCGCTCTTTCATGGCGACACGCAATTTCTCAATCGCTCCAGCCAGATGCCCAATCTCATCGTCCTGATCAAGATAGGGGGTAATGCAGTCGGTCTCTTCATGGGCAATGCGGGTGAGGGAGTTGATCAGTAGCGGAACCGGACGGAATAAACGACGCATAAACATCGTTACCAGCGCCAACGTCACCAGCATAATCAGGATGAAAATGATGCAGCTCTTTTTCAGCATCGCATCGTAGGTGGCGTATAAATCGCTTTTTTTACCGATGCTGCTTATCAGGCTACCGAGGATCTCACCGGAAGGCGTCAAAATCGGGACGGCGCTGATAAAACACTCTTCGCCATTAATCTGGGCGAAGCCAACATAGTAATTGACCAGCACATCGCGCGGCAGACGACCAGAGAAGGAGATAATTCCTTCGCCATTTTCAGACTTGTTGTTAATCCCAACATACCCTTTTTCCGGCGTATAGAGAAACAGCCAGGTGGGGCTGTGCGTCTGCACTGATGCCAACGCCAGGACGTCTACCGGGTTATAACCGGTTTGCAGAATGGAGTCGGTGTCGCCAAGTTGTCTGTCGGAGACGATGCGGGAGATCTGCCCGGCATCGCTGGTTTCAACCGAAACGGTGGTATACACGCTGCGGATGATATAGGTCATGATCTGGGCATTCGCCTCAGCGCGCTGCACCCACTGTTGATAAGAAAAGTTGTCTATCAGGCTCCAGTTGGTAAAGGCACCAGCGCTAAAAGCAATAACGATACCCACCAGCAAGAATTGCGTTATTTTGCCAGTGATGGAATGTTGCCACCCTTTTATTGCTTTAAGGGAAAACAGAGACTTTGCCACGGATTATGTTAATTCCTGAATTGATTATGCGATGCTGAATTTAATTTCTGGTATTACTTAATGGAATATTATTGTTGCAAATAAGTAGATGAAAGATGTGAAACGCAACGACGTAACAAATAGCTAACATTGAACCGGGATGAGTAATGACAACAATAACGGAATGCGAATATAGATAACGCTGTGGTTTTCGTCAACAGGCAAAAGTGTTCATAAAAATACATTTTTCATCATGCCTCTGCCAGGATATTAATGTTGACATTAAAACGACGAGGAGTGTTTTTTGTTTGTACGGGTTGGAGGCGCGGTGAAGTCGGCAATAAATTGTTTTTTTATACTTTGCATCAACGAATTAGCTGTGTGGTTAAGTGGTTGTGCCGTAGCCTCATCCCGCCGGAATGTCCATTTTTGTCTATTAATGAATGTTTATTTCCTGATTTGATATGAATAAGATGCTCGCTTCAATATAGAGCCTAACTTTATTTTCTCAGTGCGCGGTCAATGTTGACAATTTTGCTATGGTTCAGCGACTGACCCAAAAGGATTTGTTTGTGACATTCGAGTCTGGATTAAAGTCCTATTGGTATAGTGCATAGCGGATAAATTGATTTGGACGCGATAATAAATACAAACGCTGCAAAAAGCATTCAAGAATGGTGCCTGCCACTGGTGTTGCCTGGCCTTTTATATCCACTGGCACAATATCTTAACGGTTATTGTCTTCTCAATAATAATATTTTAACAGTTTACGATCTCAAACTCGCCGTATTTTCCGCCGCATTGGTTCTGTTTGGTTTTCGGGCATTGTCAGGATTTATTCTGTTTCTCGCGTTTATGTTTGTGCTGGGGCCGCAAAGCGGGCGGATGGATGCGCTGTGCCTGATTATGGCCTCGACCCTTAGCTATGCCGTTTACCGCAACGTTACGGGCAGACGCAGTTGTGCCAGTTTTGGCCGTATAAAAATCAGCCTGAATCGCCTGATTTGGTTATGCGGCTTCAACATCCTGCTCTATCTGTTATTCAGCAGGATATTTGCCGTGTTCGTGACCCACAGTCATCGCCCGGATGTGGACAATATTCCGGTTGTGAGCCTGGAGATGCTGGTGCGTATTCAGGGGATCATCAACGGCTGTCTGACGGGCATCCCCTTTTTCTACAAAATTTATCGCATTATTCGTCGACCGTCTTACCTGTTTACCTTTATCAGAGCGATTGTCTTTCAGTGTAAAGGTAATATCACCGCCTTCGGCGTCAGCTTTTGGTTTATTTTGCTGATTTTATTGATGTTATGTTTGATGTCGCCGCACATTTCGAACATCTTTTTCTCTTTCTATAGCCTGATCCTGTTATTTCCATTGATGTTGTGGGGAGCGATTAAGATTGGTCACTCGTTCACTATGCTGGTGTGGACAATCGTACTGATTATTTTAGGCAAACATAACGACAGCTATATCGCCAGCGATATTAATTTCATGCTGCATCAGGCGCTGGTTTCAACACTTATCTTTGTTTTTTCGCTCACCATTGTGATCATGGGGGCGCTGGCAAAGTTTACCCGCCAGCGGTTTAACCAGGTTCTGCTGTTGGGGCTGACCGATCCGATGACGGGCATGGCGAACCTGCGTGCGCTGAAGACGGAGCTGTTTACCACTGAGGGGGCGACGGTATGCCTGATACAGATCCCCGAGCTGGAGCTCTTTTCGCGTCGCTATGGTTTTCATTTCCGCGCCCGCTACCAAAAGATCCTTGCCGAACATCTCAGAAGTCGTCTGATCAAAAGTGAAAAGGTCTATTACCATGCGGGTTATGATCTGCTTATCCGCCTGGAAAATGGGTCCTGCGAGCGGTTATGCGATCTGTACCAGGCCGCCAACAGCTTTCGCCTCTTTTACAACAATCAGCGGCTGGGTTTTCGCAGTGGGTTGGGTTACTGCCTGATTAACGATCATAGCGTAGATATCTACCAACTGGTGGGTAAGCTCGGCATGGTCGCCGGTTTATCCCTGACCAACGGCAGGCCGGAAAACCTCGAAGCGCAGCATAGCCGGGTCCTCGGCAACCACATCGTTGATAAAACTGAAATCCGTACCGCGTTGCAAAATGCGCTGGATAATAATGCCTTCGTTCTGATGGCCCAGCCGATTGTCAGTACCCGTGGTGAAGCGCCGTATCATGAAATATTGATCCGTATGCTCAACGACCGAGGGGAATTTATTCCACCAAACAGCTTTCTGCCGGTTGCCCATGATGCGGGGCTGGCGCCGGATATCGATCTGTGGGTTATCGAAAATACCCTGAAGTTCATGCGCACCCATCCGCAGCGCTGTTTTGCCATTAACCTGGCGCCAGTCACGGTGTGTCGTTCAAATATTGTGTCCAGAATCACTCAGCTTCTGCACGATTACGCTGTGGAACCGCAGCGCATTATTTTTGAGATAACAGAAGCCGATACGTTATCAGACAAAGAGCAAACCGTGGAAACCCTGAGCTTAATACGCCAGTTGGGATGTCGCGTGGCGATCGATGATTTTGGTACCGGATTTGCCAGCCATGCGCGCTTGATGAATATCGAAGCCGATATCCTGAAAATAGATGGCTCTTTTATTCGACGGATCACCGAAAGCGAGATCAGCTACTACATCGTCGAGTCATTCTGCCGTGTCGCTGAAATGAAAAATATGCAGGTCGTTGCTGAATTTGTCGAAAATGCCAATATTCAGGACTGCCTGGAAAAGATGAATGTTGGGTGGTTACAAGGCTATCACATTGGCAAACCTACGCCATTGCTCACGTTGGAATAGCAGGGCGCTAACGCCTTATGACCAAAAAAGAGTAATTTCTTCTCAGGTAGAGAATAAAAATCATGAGTGACATTATTAAAGTGAAGAATCGAACGGCGGGGGCAACCGGTGAGGGACCGCGTGCTCGACTATTATCCTGGCTGCACAATATCCATCCCGGTGTGGCGATGAAGCTCGGCATGATTCTGGTTATCTGTATTGCAACGCTGCTGATTGGTGCCTCTTTTATATTATCGTCTTATCTTTCCCGAGAATTGCAGGCAAATTCTCTGGAGATGATTAAAACCAACACCCGTATTTTTCATAATAGTATTTCCAGTGAATTCCAGCGCGTAACCCGCGATGCTGAACATTACAGCAATGTTTATATTAATAATTATCAAAACGTTGCTGATAAGCCGCTGCGCTATATGGATGCAACCGAATTAAAAGCGGTGCTGAGTAAACCTAACACCAACGCACATTTCACCGAGTTAACCAGCGTATTTGCCAGCACATTTATTCTGCAAGGCGAGCAGTTTGTGCGCGTTAGCAGCACGTTACTGGCGAGTTCGGGTAATACGGCCACCGCAACCGCGTTGGGGCATGACAACCCGGCATTGCCACTGCTGTTGAAAAATAAGCCTTTTTCGGGCGTGGTCACGCTGTTTGGTAAGCAGTTTATTAGCCACTATGAACCGATAGCCGATAAATATGGTCAGGTCGTTGGTGCGGTTGCGGTGGGATTCGATGTTAAACAGAGTCTGCAACCGATCATTCAGCGTTTGTTGAATGTGCATATTGGTAAAGAGGGTTACGCCTACGTGCTGGATGCCGGATTCGAACCGGGTCGCATGTTGGTCCACCCCTCGTTGAGCAATCAACAGGCGATTAATATCACCGATGCCAATGGCTATAAGCTGTTTGCCGATATCCTCGAACATAAAAATGGTATCACCTACTACAACTGGGTGAGTCGTTATGGTACGCCGCCGAGGACCAAGGTTGCCGTCTATGAATATATCGACGGAATCGACTGGATCATTGCCACGACCAGCTACGTTGATGATGTCTCCAGGAGCAGTAACCTGGTACGCAATGGCTTGTTGCTGTTCACCGTTTTCTTGTTACCCGTCATTTTGCTGCTGATTGCCGTTGCCAGCCGTTATTTGATATCACGCCGTTTAAACCGTGTTCTGGGGATTGCGCAGACCATCGCAAAAGGAGATTTAACGGTTGACGTTGAGATCGATCATCATGATGAAATTGGTGAACTCCTGAGTGCGGTAGAGATGATGCGTCAGCGCCTGCACTTGCTGGTCGGCGGTATGGTTTCTCATGCGGATTCAGTACACCAGGCATCACTGCATATCACCGAAGCGGTAGACGGTCAGGCGTCAACCAGCGTAGAAACGTCATCCTCGGTGGCCGAGATTACCTCCACGATGGAAGAGTTGTCAGCTTCATCGACACAGATTGCTGAGCACTCGCGAGCGGTGGTGGATATTGCCAACCAGACGCTTGAGGATTGCAATAAAGGTTCAGAGTCAATGTCACAATTGCTGATGCGGATGACGGATATTGATACCGATAATCAGCAAAACATGCGTGAAATTATGATGCTCGGCAATAAGTCGACGGAAATCAGTCGCGTGATGGTGATCATCAATAGCGTTGCCGATCAAACGAAACTTATCGCCTTTAACGCCGCGCTGGAGGCTGCCAGCGCCGGAGAAGCCGGTAAGCGTTTCTCGGTGGTAGCGGCTGAAATTCGTCGTCTTGCCGATTCAGTAACGGAATCGACGGTTGAGATCGAGAATAAGATCAGCGAGATCCAAAACGCGATCAATCGTCTGGTGCTGAACGCGGAGAAAGGCGGCGAGAGCATTAAGGCGGGAGCCAGAGCCTGTAAAGTCAGCGCTGAACATCTGAACGACATCGTCGTTACCGCCGAGCAAACCTCTACGGCGGCGCTACAAATTTCACTATCCACCCAGCAGCAGAAAACGGCGAGTAATCAGGTGGTAATGGCGCTGCGCGAGATTGTCGTGGCCAGTAACTATACCTCACAATCGATCAAAGACATTCTGGTTGTCAGTCAGGATATGACGCAACTGTCGAAAGCGCTGAAAGAGGCGTCGACGTCATTCACCTTGACGGAAGCGGATGCATGAACAGCGGCAATATACGGGTGCTGATCCTTGACCTGGACAGCGCATCGCGTAATGAACTGGTCAGGCAACTGGAAGATCACCCGCACATTAAGGTGGTAGGGCAAGCCGCCCATCGCAGACAAGCGATGAGATTATTACAACAGCTGATGCCCGATCTGCTGATTCTGACGCTGGATACCTCAAGCCCCGATAACGTCGAGGTTGTGGAAACGATCATGGCGACCAGCGCTATTCCCATCCTTGTGATGCGGTTTTGCCCAGAAAAACAATGGGATGATGATTACATTTCCCGTGGCGCTCTGGCGGTGCTGCACCATAGCAGCGATTTCCCGCTCTCAACCGATGCTTTGCATCGCAAAGTGGAATTGTTGGTCGGCGTGAAAGTGATTCGTCATATCAAGGGACTACGCCACCCAACCGAACCGGTAGTGTCCGCTTTGTGTTCGACGATGGACGCCATAAAGACGACGCAGGACTGGCCTTTTGTGCTGGCGATTGCCTGTTCGACGGGCGGGCCGCAGGCGCTGAGTAAGCTATTACAGGATCTCCCCGGTACGTTTCCGTGCCCGGTGCTCATTGCCCAACATATTGCCGATGGCTTCGCAAAAAACATGGTGCACTGGCTGGACAGTGTGACCGAACTGAAGGTGCGACTGGCGCAGGAAGACGATCGGGTCGAAGCGGGGTACGTCTATATTTTACCGCCGGAGCAGCACCTGATCGTCAAAAGCAACCAACGCCTGGCAGCAATCCCCAGACAGGAAAGCGATGTTTATCATCCCAGTTGCAATTTGTTGCTGGAGTCGGTGGCGGAGGTGTTTCGCGAAAAGGCCGTCGGCCTGATTATGACGGGCATGGGGAGCGATGGTTGTCGCGGCATTGAACTCATTTTCCGCCGGGGAGGAAGAACGCTGGCGCAGGATGAAGAAAGCTCGGTGGTATTCGGTATGAATAAGAACGCGATCGACAGGCAACTGATACACCGCACGATCCCTCTGGACGGTCTCGCGAAAGTACTGCTATCGATGGCCTTTCACGGGCATTTTGAGAGTAAATTGCCATGATCCCCAATCTTTCTGATTACGCCCGCCTGATCAAAGATCGGGTGGGTTTGCATTTTGATAATGCCATGGAAGCGTTGCTGAAATCGGCGCTGAGTCGGCGTATGGCTGAACGGAATATCATTGATTGTTATGAATATTATGAGCAACTGCGTATTTCTCAGGACGAGTTCGATAACTTCATTACGCTAATTACTATTAACGAAACCTATTTTTTCCGCGAAAACGACACGCTGGATTTGATCTGCGATAAGTGGGTCCCGCGTCTGCTGCAACAGCGCAGCGGCCCGGTGCGTATTCTCAGCGCCGGATGCTCCTCCGGAGAAGAGGCCTACTCGCTGGCGATCAAGCTGCATGAGAAATACCAGGGCGCAATGGCGCAGCAGATTGAAATATACGGTTGCGATATTGACCCGGTAATCCTGGCAAAAGCCAGAAACGCCAGCTATTCAAGCTACTCGTTTCGCGGCGTCGACCCAAGCATTCTGCAGCGCTATTTTACCCATTCGGGAAACCTCTACCGATTGCATGACGCAATCCGTGAGAAAGTCTCATTTCACCGCACCAATATTATAAAAGAGCAGTTGTTGCCGGAAGTAGACATCATTTTGCTGCGCAACGTGTCTATCTATTTCGACACGCCAACGCGTCGTGAACTGCACGGTAATTTGTCGAAAATGCTACAACCTCAGGGGGCCTTATTTTTTGGCAACGCGGAAACGTTGGCCAACAATTTCGATATCCTGAAGCTGGAGCAGGAAGAGGGCATTTTTTATTTTTGCCATCATCGTGAAACGCCAAGAATCGCACCAGTACCCAAGGTAGCGGTACGCGCTCCGCAGACGAGAGCGGTAGTGGAGTATCCACCTTCCACGCCCACGGCACAGCAAAATGATGACTGGCTAAAAAAGGCGCGTATCTGTCTCGATGAAAAATGTTTTTCTGAAGCCGAAACGTGCATCGCCCACGTACTACGCGACGATCCCCGTAACCCGGATGCGCTGCTGATTCAGGGCGTCATTGCCCTTGAACAACGTGAGTTTTCTCAGACCGCCGGAAACGCGCAGAAGATCCTCGCGCAGGATGAGTGGTCGGCAGAGGCCAAAATGCTGCTCGGCCTGGCGATGATGTGGCAGCGCCAGACGCAGCAGGCTATCGCCTGGTTTAAACAGGTGGTTTATCAGGAGCCTGGTTACTGGCCGGCGCACTATTATCTGGCCGAAATGTATCGTCAAAGCGAGTTACGCCAACCTGCGCAGCGTACGTATCGCGTGGTGATGCAATTACTGAACGACGAAATGAACAACCCTTCTGCGGTTTGTCGCCTGCGTTTGCCGATGGTGTTTCCCGGTAATACGTTTCGTTTTCTTTGTGAACATCAACTGGCGCAATTTGCCCACCGAAGTGGCTAATAAGAGCGATTATGGCTATCGATCTGAAAAAATTCGTTCTGCGCTTTATTGATGAAGGGAGAGGTCATTTGCAGACGATCAGCGAAGGGGCGTTTCTCCTCTCCGCTGATGAACATACTGAAGCCTGGATAGGTGAGATGTTTCGCGCCGCGCATACGCTGAAAGGGGGCGCGCGGATGCTGAAGCTGCAAAGTATCGCTGATGTCACTCATCATCTTGAAGATGTACTGAGTGAGCTACGTGATAACAAACTGACGCCAGACAGGGCGCTGGGTAATTTGATTCATGAGTCTGTGGAGTATCTCTCAGGCCAGTTGACCCAGCTTTTTGTCAGCGAAGGTGATAATCAGTTGCCGCCGGCGGATGCCGGGCTGTGCGAACGCCTGGCATCCGCCAGCCGGGGAGAGACGGTTACTCCGGCGCTGGAGTCGACAGCGGCTGCGGACAAACCTGGCGTTTCAGCTTCTGCGGCAGCCCCTTCCCTGGACTCCGGTATCAAGCAGGCCGATTTCGTACGAGTAAAGCTGAACAAGCTGGACGGCCTGATCGACATCCTGGGCGAAGTGCTCGCCGGGCATGATCGCCTTGAACAGCAGATCCAAAACCTGAGTCAGTTGGTACCGCGGCTACCGGGCCTGAGCGCCGAGCAGCTTCGCCAGCAGATCCATGATTTCAGCGCTCAGCTAAAAGAAAGCGTTCAGCTCCAGCATTTGCAGATGTTTGAACTGTACGATGTGGCGGCACGGATCCGCATGCTGCCGCTATCGACGCTGTTTGAGCCGATCTCACTACAGGTCAGTGAACTGGCGTCCACGCTGAACAAACAGGTGGTGTGTCGCTTCGTCGGCGGTGAAGTGGAAATCGACCGCCAGCTTATTGACAGGTTATCGGAATCCCTGACGCATTTGCTGCGTAACGCGGTCGATCACGGTATTGGCGAGATCGACGAACGCCTGGCGCTGGGTAAATCGACCCGCGGCACCATTACCATCACTACTCAGCAGGACGGCAGCGGAATATTACTGCGCATCGAAGATGACGGTCGCGGTCTGAACTATGAGGCCATCAGCGCGAAGGCGGTCAGTAAAGGCCTGGTTCCCGCATCAATGGCCGGGCAACTCTCTGAGCAGGAGTGTAATGAGCTGATTTTTCATCCCGGCTTTTCCACCAGCAAGATAGTCTCTGAGCTTTCAGGGCGCGGCGTGGGGCTCGATGTGGTACGCAAAACGGTGGTAACCGACCTGCAAGGTGATTTGCAGGTTTATAGCCGCCAGGGGGTTGGAACCAGCTTTAGCCTGCGTCTACCTGTCTCGCTCACGATGATGCGAATTATGCAATTTGAAGAACAGGGACACCTGTTCGGGCTGGCTGCGCAGTATGTGGTTGAGGTGGTGGAGTGTACTGCGCAGGGGATTAGCGATATCGCCGGACGACCGGCCATTATTTTGCATAACGAGTTTATTCCTGTGGTTTGCGCAGGCGCTCTGCTGGGCATTCACGATCGCCAGGGCAATCTCTCATCGGCGGGACAGCGGTTAATCATCGTGCAGAACCAGTACAGCAAAATGGCGCTGCGAGTGGATAAGCTGCTTGATGAACGCAAGATGATGATCAAACCCTTACCAAAACATATGCAGCAGCAGTCGCTGGTCTCCGGGATGGTACAGACGCCGGATAACCAACTGGTCAGCATCCTGCAAGTGCCTGCGCTGATGGCGATGGCGCAGCAGTCACGGCAAACCAGCGCCCCGGCGCCAGCGGCGAGCGTGGCGCAAGATGCCTGGCATGTGCTGGTGGTCGATGATTCCCTCAATACCCGCGAGATAGAAAAAAATGTGCTGGAGGCGCATGGCTATCAGGTCACGTTGGCTGAAGATGGGCTCTCAGGGCTGCAAAAAGCGAAACTGACCCAGTTTGATGCCGTACTGACGGATGTCGAAATGCCGTTTATGGATGGTTTTACCTTCACCAAATCGTTGCGCGCAGAGAAAAACTACCAGCACACGCCAATCATCATCGTGACGTCCCGCGCGAAGGAAGAAGACCGACGACGGGGGATTCAGGTAGGGGCTGACGCCTACATCGCCAAAGGCGATTTCGAGCAGGACAGTTTAATAAAAACATTAAAAATGCTTTTGTGCTGATGGCGCAAAATCGAGAGAGAAGATGCGAATTTTATTAGTTGATGATGATCTTTTTGCGGCTGAGCTGGCCTCTATTTTTTTGCAGATGGATGGCTACGATGTGGTGATTGTGGAAAGCGCTATTTCTGCCCTGGCATGTCTGGATTCGGATAAAAACATCGACCTGGTGATTAGCGATCTACATATGCCTGAGATCAGTGGTCTGGATTTGTTGGCGCTGTTGCGCGCTCAGGCTTGGTCTAAGCCATTCATTTTACTGAGTGCAAATGAAGTGACGACCAGCGATGTTCTTTACGACCGTTGGGTGAAAAAAGATGAAAACCTGGCGGAAAATCTGGGGGCGGCAGTAAATGCGCTTTTGCAACCGTCCGTCGTGACTGAATAAGCCTGGGCGTTTAATGAAACAAGAAAATAAGCACATAGCGATGGCGGCAGCGCAGGAAAAAATAGCGCGTCTGCGGCAGGGATTTTTACGTCGCATCCCCGATATGCTGGCACAGGCAGAAAGGTTGCTGGTTCAATTGGTTGCTGAACCCAGCGAAACCTGTCGTAAACAACTGCATATTCTGCTGCACAGTATTCACGGTTCGGCGGGATCGTTTGGTTTTAGCCTGCTGGCGAATGCCTCAGCAGAAGGTGAGCGTTTACTAACCGAATCGGAATCAGCACAAAGCATACTGCATTATGATGAGTTGCGGCGAATTATTCGCTGGTTATATACCCTCACCCAGGAGCAGCTCAATCTTGAGCATCGTATTAGCGATACGGAGTTCACATTGCCTGTCTCCTCGCAGCGCCCGGAAGAGGGATATGTCCGGCGGGCCAGCAAGCCTATCTACCTGTGTGATGATGACGTCGACCAGGTTGAGTTGCTCGCTACCCAGTTGCGCTGTTTCGGCTTTACCTGTCATGTGTTTGCCAATACTGAGGATTTTACACACGCCGTACTGGCACAGCCGCCAGCCGTTGTTATCATGGATGTCAGCTTCCCGGACAACGCCTACGGTGGACCGTTGACGATGGCGGATCTGAAGCAGAAAGTGGGCAAACCTTTCCCGGTACTGTTTCTCTCCTGCCACAGCGATTTTAACGCCCGTATCAACGCCATTAAATCCGGCTGCGATGGCTACTACGTGAAACCGGCTTCTATCACCGATTTAGTACAGGAACTACACCGCCTGACGCAGCCTTCGCTGAAAAAACCGTATCAGGTGCTGTTGATCGATGATGAGCCAGCGGTGGCGGAATACAACGCTGAAAGGCTGCGCATGGCGGGCATGGAGGTACATGTGCTGGAGAAACCTCACTATTTACTGCATGTGCTGAACGCGCAACCTATCGATCTGGTGCTGATGGACTACCATATGCCGGAATTTAGCGGTGAGGAGTTAACGAAGCTTATTCGTCAAATACCACAGCATATTGGCCTGCCGATCGCCTATCTCTCCAGCGAGACCAACAAGCATGCGCAGCTTGGGGCAATGAGCATTGGTGCGGAGGATTTTATTCTCAAACAGGCCGATCCTGAGGAACTCATCCGTGCGGTGTCTATCCGTGCCGAAAGAATGCGCGCCCTGCGTGCGCGTATGTCGCAGGACAGTCTGAGTGGGTTATATAACCACTCAACGACGACCCATTTTCTGAAAAGCGCGATTGCCGAGTCGAATTACAGCGGTAATCCGTTCTGCATGGTGATGGTGGATCTGGATCATTTCAAAAGTATTAACGACACCTACGGTCACGCGGTTGGCGACCAGGTTATTGTTGGCATTTCACAATTGTTTTCTCATCGCTTACGCAGCACCGATATCGTGGGGCGTTACGGTGGCGAAGAGTTTGTCATCATTATGCCCAATACCAGTAGCGAAAAGGCAGCACGGGTGGTCGAACGATTGCGCAGGGGCTATGAACAGGTCACCTTCGTCGTCAATGACGCCAGTTTTCACAGTACCTTTAGCGCAGGCATCGCACAGTGGCAGTTTGGCGATCGTGTTGAAACGCTGCGCGAACGCGCCGATCAGGCGCTGTATGCCGCGAAGCAAAATGGCCGTAACACCTTCTGCATTGCCGAGTAAAAGGAGAAATCATGAGCCAACAGCTGGAGCAAATTCTCGCGCTAAATCACGGTGAAAAGCCAGAGTGCGAAAACGTTGATGAGCCGCGGCGAACGCTGGTGCTTTTTCAACTGGCGGGGAAGAATTTTGCGTTCTATGGGGCGCAGATAAAAGAGATCCTCGCGGAGCGTCCTATATCCTGGGTTCCCTGCTGTGCGCCAATGCTTGAAGGCGTCATCAACTACCGTGGACGCGTAGAGTCAGTGATGAGGCTGGATAGTCTGATCGACAAACCAGCCGTTAACCCGGCGGGTAAACGTACTATCCTGATTGGTTGCGCCGAGAAAATGCAAAGCGGGATCCTGATCGACAAACTGATTGATGTGCTGGAAGTCGCCGAAAGCCAGATCCACTTGCCGGGAGACTCGCTGCCTCCGGCGCTGCAGACTATCGCCGTGGGTGTGGTTAACGTGGCGGAAACCTGGTTCACGCTGCTCGATCTGAATCTGGTTTTTGCGCGTTATCAGGAGACTAGCGGTTATGCCGACTCTCATTAATCTGGCTGCGGTGCGTATTACCCTCGGGACGCTCAATTTTTATATTCCGGCAAACCAGGTTGGGCGCTGTTCGCTGGTGACGCAGGTTGCGGCGGATATCCCGCGTTTTAGCCAGTGGTTGGGTATTGACGATGAGCCGCGACAGGGCAGACATTTGCATTTGTTTGTCCCGGATAGCGGGGTTGAGACCGGCTGGTACCTGTGGGGACAGTTGGAGAATGTGAACTTACCCAGTGATACCATTTTTGCCGTACCACCGCTTCTGGCGCGTAACTGCCATTTGCCTGCGCTACGTGCGCTGGTGGGCCGTGACGCGTTCAGTCCATTGCTGAGCTGGCGGTAGGCTAATTGTGTTGTAAACCTATTTCTCAGCGGCATGAAATATTTTAGCTGTAAATGTTTTTGTTTATCTTTTTTAATGCCGCTCACCTTCCTGTTGTGATATTTACGCTTCATTACATAAGTAATGATTAATTTAAATGTCAGCATGATGGCTTTAATTAAATAGCAAGCGCAGGCGCGTCACATTTTTAAATATTTCCATTTGGTTCGCGCCGTGGAAATGATTTAAATCACTTTATTTATTCTTTGTTTATTCAAAATGTCCGGGTGATTCTCCACGTTAACAAGGAAATGGATATGAGTTTACCCTCCCAGGATAATAAGGTAGGACCCGGGGCTTATTTTGCTCTGGCATTCGCCGCAGTATTTTTCTCTGGATTACTCGGCGGCAAAGAATGGTACGGTGTATTTGATTTCACTACGCTGAATGGCGCTTTTGGCAGGGTTGTCAGTAAAGCAAGTCTTGAAGGCGATACCTTGACGACAGCAACCAGCGCCTTTCGTGGTACCGGCGGTCATGGTGCTATGGATGGCTTTCTTTTCGCGTTGGGATTAATCCCCGCAGTAATGTTTGCCTTGGGCATGATTAACGTGCTGGAACACTACGGCGCGCTGCGTGCGGCGCGTCGCCTGTTGACGCCGTTATTACGTCCGCTGATGGGAATTCCTGGAAATACCGGTCTGGCGTTGATTGGCAGCTTGCAGAGTACGGACGTTGGCGCATCGCTCACCCGTAACCTGGCCGATGAAGGTGAAATTACAGAAAATGAAAAGGACATTTTTGCCATGTTCCAGTTTTCTGCCGGGGCCATGATTACTAACTTTTTCTCTTCCGGCGCAATCCTGTTCACCCTGATGGCCGTGGATGGTACCCCGGCGGTACCCGCATCCATTGGCGCGTGCGTGGCCGTGATGTTCATCATGAAAATTGTTGGCGCCAACATGATGCGCCTGATCCTGACTTTCACCACTAAAAAAGCCCAATCCACTGTTCCGGGAGAAGCATCATGAGTGCGCCAACCTCTAATCCTGTTATTACCGATGTATTTGTTGAAGGTGCGCGTAAAGGCTGGAACATCGCCACCACCAGCACGCTGCCAAACGTGGTGATGGCCTTTATCATCATCAAAGCGCTGGAGATCACCGGGGCGTTGAAAGGGCTTGGTATGGTATTCGCTCCGCTGATGGGACTTTTTGGCCTGCCAGGTGAAGCCGCAGCGGTACTGATTGGCGGCTGGATGTCGATGGGCGGAGGTATTGGCGTTGCGATTGGTCTGTTTGATAAAGGCATTCTGACCGGTGAACACCTGGCTATTCTGGCGCCGGCCATTTATCTGATGGGCTCCCAGGTGCAATACCTGGGACGTATTCTGGGGGTTATTGGCACCAGCGCCAAACGTATTCCCCTGATGATTGTTATCTCCGTTTTAAACGCTTTTTTAGCGATGCTGCTGATGCGCATTATTCTCTGATAAGGAAATACCATGGATTTGGAAAAATACATTGCTGAACTGCAAACGCTGGTCAACGTCGACTGTGGAACACAAACGGTCGCGGGGGTTGCCCAGGTTGCCGCGGTGGTACGTGAACTCTGGCAGCAGGAAGGCTGGCAAACGGAGCTGGTTGATTTAGGCAGTGCGGTGGGCCCGGCCTTGCTGGTGACCAATAAGCCCCAGGCGACGCAGTATGATGTACTGCTGGTAGGCCATCTGGATACCGTTTTCCCGGCGGGAACCGTGGCTGAACGTCCAATGAGCCGTGATGAAAACCGTCTTTACGGGCCGGGCGTTTCCGATATGAAAAGCGGTTTATTGAATATCCTCTGGGCGATGCGCACATTGCCAGTGGAGCATTTACAACGTTTATCTATCGCGGTGGCGATGAATCCGGATGAAGAGACCGGCAGCGTTCACTCCAGTATGTGGATTAGCGAACTGGCGAAGCGGTCGCGTTGTGTGCTGGTTTGTGAAGCTGCCCGGGCTGACGGCTCGCTGGTGAAAGCGCGAAAAGGGGTCGGCGGCTATCAATTGACGTTTGACGGCGTGGCGGCGCATGCCGGGAATGAACCAGAAAAAGGGCGTTCTGCCATTACCGCTTTTGCCAACAGTGTGCTGGCCATTAACGCATTGACCGATATGACCCGCGGAACCACGCTAAACGTCGGTGTGGTGCAGGGGGGCAGTGCGGCGAACGTCGTGGCTGCAAAGCTACACGCGGAACTGGATGTGCGTTTTTGGGAAAACGAAGAGTATGAGCGCGTGCACAAGTCGCTACAATCTCTGTGTCAGCAAGGTTTCCTTGATGGCGTAACCACCACGCTGACCCGTGTAAGTCATAAACCCGCGATGGCGGCGAGTGAAGAGACACAACGCCTGATGGCGCTGGTTGAACGGGCCGGGAAAGAAGAGGGCATTTCGGTTACCTGGCAGGCCGTGGGTGGTGGCAGCGATGCCAACCTGACGGCGGCGTTAGGTATTCCAACGCTGGACGGGCTGGGACCTGTCGGTGCAGGTTTTCACAGTGCCGATGAGTGGCTTGATATTGCATCAATTGAACCGCGGATCCGTTTATTAAATCGCATTATCACAATGTTGTAGTTTACGGAGAATATAGCCTCCTGCGGGAGGCTATATTCATGGCTGGGATATCTGTCGATGTCATAATATTAGCGAGCATACTATTAAGCGTTATTTATATATCATGCCGCAGCAGCTGTTTCTCTAAACGACGATCGCGCAGCGTTGAATAAATAAAGGTAATCACAAACAGCAGCGAAAATAATACGACGATGGTGGGAGCCGGCGCGCTGTCGATGAAAAATGACAGATACACGCCCAGAAATGAGGTTATGGCCGAGATGACTACCGCCAACAATAAGGCATGGAAAAATTTCCGTGTCATTAATATCGCGATGGCGCCAGGTGCAATTAGCAAGGAAATCGACAAAATAATGCCTACCGATTTCAGCGTGGCGACGATCGTCAGGGCAATCATACACAACAGACCATAATGCAGCAGCGTCGTGTTAAGACCGCTGGCCTTTGCCTGATGCGGATCGAAGGCGTGCAGTAGCAGATCTTTCCACTTGAGCCCGATGATAAGCGCAATCCCCAGCGTGATAACCGAGGTTTGCACAATATCACTAAACGATACGCCCAGCATATCACCGAACAGAATATGATCGAGATGGACCTCCGACTGGATCGAAACGTACAGCACCAGGCCCGCGCCAAACATACCGGAAAAGACGATCCCCATCAGGGTATCACGCTTAATCCGGCTATTGTCGTCGAGATAGCCCGTCGCCACCGCGCAAAACAGTCCGGCGATAAACGCGCCAATCGCCAGTGGAAGACCCGCCATCCATGCCAGCACGATTCCGGGAAATACCGCGTGGCTCATGGCATCGCCCATCAGCGCCCAGCCTTTAAGCACCAAAAAAACAGACAGCAATGCGCAGGGAACGGCGACAATGGTAGAGATGACCAGCGCATTGACCATAAAACTGAACTGAAAGGGTTCCAGCAGCGTTGTGAAGATCATACGGACTCCTTGTTCACCTGGCGGGCGCGGCGGCGATTCGCCAGCAGGCCGTGTTTTGGCGCAAAGACAAATGCCAGCAGGAACAGCAGCGTTTGCAGAACCACAATGATTCCGCCGGTTGCGCCGTCCAGCCAATAGCTCAGCCAGGCGCCAAAAAAGCTGGTCAGGCTGCCGATAGCGACGGCGATAGCGAGTAGACGCGGAAAACGATCGGTCAGCAGCCAGGCGGTGGCACCGGGTGTGACCACCAGACAAATCACCAGAAATGCGCCGACTGTTTGCAGAGCGGCAACCGTGGAAACGGAGAGCAGCGTAAAAAATAACAGCTTTAGCCGCCCAGGATTCAGACCGATGGAGCGGGCGTGGTTTTCATCAAAAAAAACCACCATCAAATCTTTCCACTTCAACAACAGAATAGTCAGCGAAATAACGCCGATGATAGCCAGTTGCACAATGTCTTCCGGTGCAATCGCCAGCACGTTGCCCAGAATAATGGTCTGGATGTTTACCGACATCGGATTGAGCGACACCATAAACAGTCCGATACCGAAAAAAGAGGAAAAAATCAGTCCGATTATCGCATCTTCCTTCAGGCGCGAACGCTGATTGAGAAACAGCATGCTGCCCGCTGCCAGTCCACCGGAAAGAAATGCGCCAAGCGCGAAGGGAAGCCCTAACATATAAGCGCCAGCAACGCCCGGAACGATAGAGTGCGACAGCGCATCGCCAATCAGCGACCAACCTTTGAGCATCAGATAGCAGGAGAGAAACGCACACAGGCCGCCGACCATTGCCGACACCCACATCGCGTTGAGCATGTACTGGTAACCAAACGGTTCTGTCAGCCAGTTCATGATTATTCCCCCTCGTTGGCCGCGCGTCGCGAAATAAACGGGCGTTCATCATCGGTAATCACATGTTGCTCACCGCCGCTCAGCGCCACATGGCGCAGAACGCCGCTGAATGCCTGCTCGAGATTCTCAGTGGTAAAGGTGGTTTCGGTCGGGCCGCTTGCCAGCACCGTACCTTTAATCATTACCGTGTAATCACAAAACTCGGTAACGGATCCCAGATTATGGGTCGAGACCAGCATGGTCCGCCCCTCATCGCGCAGTTCGCGTAGCAGATCGATGATGCGCGCCTCGGTTTTCACATCCACGCCGGTGAAGGGTTCATCCAGCAAAATCACCTGTCCATCTTGTGCGATGGCTCTTGCCAGAAAAACGCGTTTTTTCTGCCCGCCAGACAGTTCACCTATCTGGCGATGGCGATAATCCAGCATATCGACCCGTGCCAGCGCCGCATCAACACTGGCGTGGTCGATCGGTTTTGGACGACGCAGCCAGCCCATATGGCCAAAGCGCCCCATCATTACCACATCCTCCACCAGTACCGGAAACGACCAGTCCACCTCTTCCGACTGAGGGACATAGGCAAGCAGATTCTGTTTTAACGCCTTGCTGACTGGCTGTTGCAGAATAGATATTTCCCCCTGAGCCAGGCGAACAAAACCCATCAGCGCTTTAAAAAGCGTTGATTTTCCCGAACCGTTTACGCCAACCAGAGCGGCAATTGAGCCGCCCGGAACCTGAAAAGTGGCGTCCCGCAATGCGGTGTGACCGTTGCGATACGTCACCGTAACCTGATTTACGGTAATCGCAGAGTGACTCATGGTTGGCTCTCCAGACCTTCGTTGATGCCGTTAACAATGGTTTGCGTGGTAACGCGCAGTAAATCCAGATAAGTCGGTACCGGACCGTCGGCAGCGCTAAGCGAATCGACATACAGTACGCCGCCGTAATGCGCACCGGACTCACGGGCGACCTGACGCGCGGGCTTATCGGAGACAGTGCTTTCGCTAAATACCGTTGGGATCCGCTGCTCCCTGATCGTGTCGATCACTTTACGTACCTGTTTGGGGGTGCCTTGCTGATCGGCATTGATTGGCCACAGATACAACTCTTTCAGGCCGTTATCGCGTGCCAGATAAGAAAATGCACCTTCACTGGTGACCAGCCAGCGTTTATCGGCAGGGAGCTTTGCCAGTTCAGCATGCAGTGGCGCCAGCGTCTGCTGGATTTTGGCCTTATAACTTTCCGCATTTTTTTGGTAGGTTGCGGCATTCTGCGGATCGTATTTCATCAGCGCGTCGAGAATATTATCTACGTAGATCAGCGCATTTTCTGCCGACATCCAGGCATGCGGATTGGGTTTGCCATTGTACGGCCCTTCGCTGATGCTCATCGGCTGAATGCCGTTGGATACCATTACTTCTGGTACGCCGGATAAATGTTGGTAGAAACGGGCAAACCACAGCTCGAGGTTGAGTCCGTTCGAGAGGATAAGCTGTGCGCCTTGCGCCCGCTTAATATCGCCCGGCGTGGGTTGATATTCGTGAATTTCTGCCCCAGGTTTGGTGATAGATCTGACGTCCGCGGCGTCACCTGCTACGTTGCTTGCCATGTCCGCAATCACCGTAAAGGTGGTTATTACTTTAAACTTTTCTTGTGCCCATGCGGGTGACAGCGTCAGTGCCGTCAACGCGCTGGCAAGGAGAAATGACTTCAGATGGGGCAGCTGCGGCATAGTATCCCTCACAATAAGGTGGTTAATTTCTCATCGAATATAGCCTTTGCTATGTTATATAGCACAAGGTATAAACAAATGAAAATAATTCTTATTTGCGTAGGGCGCTAAGGAATAGACGGGGATAATGCGTTTCACGCCGACAGAATTGCCGGCGTGTAGGGAACGAATACCTTGGTGATTACGGCTTCTGAAACTCAGTGACGGTTTCCCATGCCACCTGCTGTAACGCTTTGGCGGTGGCAGGGGTCATGTCCGTATCGACCGGAAGCGCGCCGCCGACCGGAGACTGGTTATACAGGGTAGCGAAAAATACGCAGGCTGCGAGATACGTTCCAGAAATCGAAGGGTGTACACCATCATGATAATACAGGTTTATTTCAGGATGAGTTTTGCGCGCTTTCTCGAAAGCCAGACCTACCGGAGCGACATATCCTCCCGTTTTTTGCGCAATGGAGATATAAGCATCCGCCAGTTTTTGGCTATCTTCGGGTTTAGCTTTCTTCGCCCAGGTCATGAAATAGACGACTTTTGCACCTGCTTTATGCGCCATTTCGGCCATTTGGGTTGCTGAGTCAACGAAGTTTTGTCGGGTACTTTCTTTCTTTGAGATCGTTTCAGTGGAGTTCCCCTGCAATACCACCACATCCCATTTCTGTAGCGTGTTCTGATAGCGCATATTCTCAATTTGCCAGCCTAAATGACCGCTGGAAATCGTGATCCCCCGATACTTATAGCCTTTGGCATGGTCAGGCAGTAAAGACTGCGTCAAATCCCGTAATCGGGTGTTGATATTATTGTTATAGAACGTGAACGAGTTACCATAAAGCGCGACGATTTTATTCTCGCCATCCATTTTGGCATGAGCGGAAGGCGCTAATAACGTATCCGCATGAGCGCAGATACTGCTCAGTGCAAGGGCCATTGCAGCGGTAAGCAAAGTTATCTTTTTCATTGGTTATCTCTTAGAAATCATAACGGAGTCCAACGATGAGTGCATCATCATTGGTTTTTTTGTTCTTACTGGCGAATTCTTTATCGTAAGTAAATGATAACCACGTATCCTCAGCCAATGTTAATTGCGCTTCAGCACGCCAGTCTTCTTTTTCTGCGATATCTTTACCATCTTCATTTAAAAAACTATATCCAGTGAGAACCTTGACGGTGCCAAAGTTGTAGGAAATAAGTGAGTCCATCCCTTTATAATTATTATCGCTTTTGTTATCACGAGAAATAGAAGTACGTAACGCGGTTACCGCGACTTCATAGGCTTTATAGTTGAGTTGTAACCCTCCCATAATTTGATCGTTTTGATTACGCCCATCGGTGGTCACTACGCCATCCTGTCGTTTGTAACGACTGGCCGCAATCGCCGGTATAATTCTAAAGTCGCCAAATTTGAACGATTTACGATAGCTGGCCATCGCGCCATAATCGAGGGCTTCGTTATCGCTGTTGCCATTACCGGAGACCCATGCCAGCTGAATTTCGTTACCGGCAAATTTGGCGTTCCACTGTACGGTGCCGTCCTGTCGGTTGAACTGGTACGAATCATCAATGGTTGTAATGCCATAGCTGTAGATATTAGGCGTAAAGTTTTTGTATTTATCGGTCATTTTCATAACCTGATACAACGGGTTTTTGGTTCTCCCGGTGATCAATTCACCCCATGTTTTATTCGACAGACCGACATAGGAATAGCGGGCTTCCATATCGCTTTCACCGGTATTGTTATCATTTTTTTCTGTGCGCACTTGCCATTCCAGACGCCCGACGATTTTGGTATCTGGCAGAAGATCCAGATCTCGGGTGAGATAAATACCTACACGTCCACCCAAATCGCTTCGGCTTTCACTGCCGGCAAATGAATTCTGACCACTCGCAATTTTACCCTCAACACGTCCATAGATATCCAGAGTATTTCCATCTTTATTATAGACATTTAAGGCGAACGCCGAGGAACTCATACCCATTAGTAATATTAGTGAATAATTTCTTAGCTTCATGTCATCCCTCAACCAGAATTAGTTTCCTGACCATAAAAATAAAGTTCACAGCAGGATTATTGTTTGTTAAAAAGGAATGTCGGCGATATGGGAAAGGATTTTTCTCGTAATTAAATGTGATTATTCACGCATAAATATCGTTTTTTCTCTGTTGTATTAATGGTTCTAATATTTAATGGCCAATTTTTAGCGAGTATTAAGCATGGTTTTGCTGGAATGTAAAAATTACTGTGAAGTACATCCCATTTCTACTGGGTGGAAAAACTGAAAATGGGAATATTGCATTCTCATGGCTGCTTTTGCTGTGGGAATCCTATTTTCCCCTACAATTTGGAAGACAGATCCCGCAAAATTGATTAATCACATTTTCGATTATAACGCATTCATTGGCCGGAGAGGCGCTGTATGTTCGGTAAGCAAACAACGGTATTTGATTCTGATCTTTATTCATCATTGTTCACCCACGAGCGGATGCGGGAAATATGGTCTGACGACAATCTGCTGCGTTGTTGGCTGCGTTTTGAGGTCACTGTTGCACGCATTCAAAGTGAGTTAGGGATTATCCCCGAGAGGGCGGCAACTGAAATTGCGCAAGCCTGCCAGGAAATACAGATAGACTGGCCGACTCTGGCAAAGGAAACACAAACGGTTGGTATGGCGATAAAACCGTTAATCGATCAGATCTCTGCCTTCGGTACGCCGTTGGTAAGCCAGTTCCTGCATTGGGGGTGCACCACTCAGGACTTGCTGGATTCAGGTATGGCGATGAGATTGCAGCAAACGCTGCAACTGCTGCGCCAGCAATTGCTTGATGTCGGGGAAGCGATGAAAGCGATGGCGATACGTCACACCCGTACGGTAATGGTTGCGCGCACCAATTCGGTGGATGCCTCTGCGACAACCTGGGGGCTTCATGTGTGCAGTTATCTGACAGAGATTAACCGCCACCTGGCAAGACTCCAGCAGTTGTATCCACGCGCGGTGACCGGACTCTTTGGTGGTGCGGTAGGCAATCTGGCTTCCGTGGGTGAGCAGGGTATGGAAACCCGTGAACGACTGATGCTGGCGCTGGGTCTGAACGTGCCCTGCGGTATTAATAATGCCAGTCAGGACGCGGTTGTTGAAGTTGTACAGTTTTTTGCGCTTGTTCATGGCACGCTGTGTCGACTGGCTAACGATGTTGAAACCATGGGGCGCACGCCGATCGCTGAAGTGTTTGAAGGCGAAGGCGGTGGCGGGTCAAGTACGATGCCGCACAAAGTCAATCCACGCGCCAGTAACATGATGCAAACGCTGGCCAGAATGGGCTGGATGTATGCTTCCGGTGCGCCGGCCATGTTGGATCAACAGGATGTGCGAGCCGCCTCTATGAGGGTTCTGAACTGGACGATCCTTCCGGAGGCATCGAATGCCTTATCGACCAGCCTGACACGTGCAAAAAATCTGCTTTCGCACCTCATCATTAATGAAGAGAAGATGCGTGCTAATTTTGACTGCTCGAAACACTTTATTATGTCGGAATCGCTGACGATGAAACTTGCCGCCAAAATTGGCAGAGAGTCAGCCTATAACTTACTGAAAAAACTTCTGAAGAATGCAACTGGTGAGCAGAACTTCATGGAGGTTGTGCTGGCAAGCCCGGAAATCCGCACGTCTCTGTCTGTGGCGGAAATTACCGCCGCCTGCGAACCGCTATCATATATTGGGGCTAATGATGCGCTAATTGCTGAAACGATAGCTGAGTTCGAACGCGTGAAAACGGTAGAGATTGCCTGATTTGCCATGCTGCCGGGAGGGGTACTCTCCTGGCGGCGCTAAGTGTTATGGGCTGATGCCGAAAAAGTTTCAAAAAAGACGAATAACTCCTCCAGTTGGGCAAAATTCCCCTCGTTATCACCTTTCTCATAAGCCAGATGCAAAATGAGTTCGATAAAAAAGAAGCCGAGAATACGGCTTTGGAAAATGGATTGCACGTCACTGGGAAGAACAAACTGCAGATCGCAGAATTTACCGTAAGGGTTCGCTTCTGAATTGGTAACCAGTACCACGACGGCATTCTTTTTTCTGAACCACTTTGCAATATTAAGGGCGACCCGATTAAATCGATAGTAGGAGAAGACAATCAGTACGTCCTTCTCCTCAATATTGATAAGACATTTGGGAAGTTCGCTGATGTCTGTCGGTAACAGTGTGATATCGCTGCGAAAGTATTTTAGCAGGGTACAAAAATGTGTCGCCATTGCATGAGAAGATGAAGGGCCGACAACATAAATATGCCGTTGATTGTTCAGTACCAGATCGATAAAAGCATTCAGGCTTTCAATATCGATATTATTTTTAAATTGATTAAATAATTCTGATACTTTACATGTGAAATCAGTAACGATACTTTCTGTGGTAATGCTGGGGTTGTTACGCAGTTTCGTATTTTTCTCAAAAGGTGCAGAAATTTTATTTTTTGATAATGTAATGTCTAATGCTTTACGGAAAGCAGCGTAACCTGTAAAACCAATTTTATTTAAGAATCGGCCAATGGTCGCTTTGCTTACCATCGCATTTTGTGAAAGGTCCACAATGCCATGATAGGGGAGTTCATTAAAGTGTTTATTAATGTACTCATTAAGTCGGCACTCAGATTCAGTTAGATCACCCATATTAAGAGTGAGTGAGTTATACTCATCCAGACTTAATGTGTTTTTCTTGTACATGGATAACACCCGATGGCTGTTGTATATCAACGTTGTTATAGGATAATACGCTTTCGACGTCAATCATAGAATGAATATGTTGGATACCCGCATCCAGCCTTTTCTGGGGAAGGTGACTGCATTCAGATGAGTTGCGATCTTACTCACAAAAAGGGGTGGGAAAACACCTTTCCCGTATTTTACAACCACACAACCCATTACAATTAAAACTCAATATTTGAGTAGGTAATACGATAAATTTACGTACATATTATAGCTGCTTATATATAGGGGTGATTCTTTACTATCCTACATAAGTTATGATGATATGACAGGTAACCCTACCCGATTTATATGGCATAGGAATTGTTATTATGACGGCGTTTATTATAGCAATAGTGATAACAGTTATTGCTGCATGGTTAATTGTGAAAAATTATCAGCCGCAAACTGTTTTATTACTCGCTGGACTGGCATTATTGACCATTACCGTACTGTTTTATCCAGAAAACAGTATTCTGTATGATAAAGCGAAATCCACGGGGTCAACCTGGCTGGATATCTTTAGCTTTGCAAAAGAATCGCTTACCACACAAATTGCGGGTATTGGTCTCATCATTATGGCTGCGGGTGGATTCGCCAGCTATATGGATCACATTAAAGCGTCGAATGCGATGGTCAATATGTGTATTCGGCCGCTGCAGGTGATTAAAGCGCCTTACTTAATCCTTGCGTTAGGGTATATCTGTGCCCAGCTTCTGCATGTGGCAATTTCAAGTGCAGCGGGCCTGGCGATGCTGCTACTGGTGACATTCTTCCCGGTTCTGGTTCGCCTTGGGGTGAGTAAAGCCTCCGCGGCCGCGATGATTGGTCTCTGCGCGTTTATGGACTTAGGACCCGCGGTAGGTACGGCCAATCTGGCGGCGAAGCATGCCGGAATGGAAAGTGCTATCTACTTTGCCCATTATCAGATGCCGGTGGCGGTGGTGGTGATGCTGGCTGTGGCGGTGGTGATTTACTTCACCGCGAAGTATTTCGACAAAAAAGATGGCTTCGTACCCGGCGCGCAAAGCGTGGTTGAGGCTGAAGAAGAAGGGCGTAAGGTTCCTGCTATTTACGCGCTGTTGCCGGTTCTGCCTGTGGTACTGGTGTTGGTCTTTAGCCCGCTGGTGATCAAATCTATCAAAATTGATGTGGTTACTGCGATGATTCTTGGCGCAGTTGTCGCTTTTTTCTTCGAACTGGCGACTACGCGTGATTTCAAAAGCTGCTGTAAAGGGATACAGGTCTTTTTCAAAGGCATGGGCAGTATGTTTACCAGCATCGTTTCTTTGCTGGTATGTGCAGATATTTATGCTCAGGGGCTGCAGAAAATTGGTGCGGTAGATTATCTGTTGCAGTCCGTACAAAACGCCGGTCTGGGCTTTACCAGCATGACGCTGGTGATGACCGCCCTGGTGGGGATCACCGCTGTGCTGACCGGATCTGGCGTTGCAGCCTTTTTCTCTTTCTCCGGACTGGCGCCTTCAATTGCGGCAAAATTTGGTGAAAGCGCCGTCAATATGATTCTGCCTATGCAACTGATGGCGGGTATGGGGCGCTCTATGTCTCCAGTGGCTGGCATCATTATTGCGGTGAGTAAAGCGGGTGAATGTTCACCATTTATGATCGTCAGAAGAACCCTGCTTCCTGCGCTGGCAGGTATCGCAGCGATGCTGATAGCCAACTATGTCCTGATTTGAATACCGAGAGCCTGGTAACACAGGCTCTTATTTTTTATCTGGTTGCAATTTATGGATGACAACGTGACAAACGATGTTTTATACGTCCCGTTTACGGGAAAGTTACTGCTTGAGTCTCCGTTATTAAACAAGGGAAGCAGCTTCACGCAGCAAGAAAGGCATGACTTTAACCTTGGCGGTTTACTGCCATGCGCCATTGAGAATATTGATGAGCAAGCCGAGCGAGCTTATCAACAGTACCTCGAAGCAGAATCCCATAATGCTCGGCATATTTATCTGCGTAATATTCAGGATACCAACGAAACGTTATTTTATTACCTGCTGAAAAAGCATCTGCCGGAGATGCTGCCAATCGTTTATACCCCAGTGGTTGGGGCCGCCTGTGAAAAATTCTCCTGGATATATCGTCGCGCGCGTGGCGTCTTTATTTCCTGGCCCGATCGCGAACGTATTGACGATATATTGCATGATATTCCACGGCACGATATCAAGGTCATCGTCGTCACCGATGGCGAGCGTATTCTGGGATTGGGCGACCAGGGTGTTGGCGGCATGGGAATTCCTATCGGGAAACTTTCGCTCTATACCGTGTGTGGCGGGGTTAATCCGGCGAATACGCTGCCCATTCTACTGGATGTCGGCACGAACAATACGCGACTGCTGGACGATCCGCGCTATATCGGCTGGCGTCATCCGCGTATAACTGGCGAAGATTACTTCGCGTTTATTGGAATGTTTATTGCTGCCGTAAAACGGCGCTGGCCTAACGTTCTGCTGCAGTTTGAAGATTTCGCCCAGCATACGGCCGTGCCTTTGCTGGAACGTTATCGCGATGAACTGTGCTGTTTTAATGATGATATCCAGGGCACGGCGTCGGTGGCCCTGGCAACCATACTCGCGGCCTGCCGCGGCAGCGGCCGTGACTTCCATCAGCAATCCATCGTGATTGTGGGGGCGGGGGCCGCGGGATGTGGGATCGCCCGGCATATTGTTGCTTGTCGTATGTCCGAAGGCATGGGGCAGACGGAAGCCCGACGGACCATTTTTATGGTGGATCGCGACGGTCTGGTAATGACCACCAATAATGCCTTAGCTGATTTCCAGCAACCATTGGCGCAGTCGCCCGAGGACGTTTCTGACTGGCAGTTTGAGGGGCAGGCACCGTCACTTCTGGAAGTGATCCGTAATGCCAAACCCGCGGTAATGTTGGGTGTTTCGGGCCAGGCTGGATTGTTCTCGCAGGAGGTGATTAGCACGATGTACCAATACTGCAATCGTCCTGTTGTGATGCCATTGTCGAATCCCACCTCAAAAATGGAAGCACGGCCAGAAGATATTCTTCACTGGACCGAGGGACAGGCCATTATCGCAACCGGTAGCCCGTGCGAGCCGGTAGAGATTTATGGACGTGTCATTCCTGTTTCACAGTGTAATAACGTGTATGTTTTCCCGGCGATCGGTCTGGGAGCTATCGCCAGCGGCGCAACGCGGATAACAGAGGCAATGTTGATGGCTGCAAGCCGTGCGCTGGCTGAAGCTTCTCCGCTAGTGCGTGACGGTGAAGGCGCGCTATTACCAGAGATTGGAACAATATGCGATGTGACTCGCAACATTGCGTTTGAGGTGGGTAAGGCGGCGCAGCAGTCAGGTGTGGCGGAAAAAATGAGCGACGATGCGCTGTTGCGAAGCATTAAAGATAACTTTTGGCTACCGCACTACCGTCCTTATAAACGCAGGGCAATTTAACTATTCTCTCAGGGAATTGTTCGCAGGTCATGGTTGCCTTCACTATTAAGGTGTATTATTTATGCAACTTAGTTAGGGAGGCACCATGTCTGGCAAACGTATTGCACGAGAAAAAATGACGATCCAGAGAATGATCTCGCTGTACGAGAGCCAGTGTCCGCACGCAGTAGACGAGCCGGGGCATTACGATGCGTTGTTTGCCTATGCGCAAAAGCGCCTCGATAAATGCGTATTTGGTGAGGACAAACCGGCCTGCAAACAGTGCCCGGTACACTGTTATCAACCCGCCAAACGTGAAGAGATGAAGCAGATTATGCGCTGGGCTGGGCCAAGAATGCTCTGGCGTCATCCGATCCTGACCGTACGTCATCTGATTGATGACAAACGGCCCGTTCCGGAATTGCCTGAGAAGTACCAGCGGAAGAAGTAAGTAGCAATTCTTTGCCCGCCTTATCCGGCCTACAAATACAAACGCACCAAGCGGGTAGGCCCGATAAGCAAAGCGCCATCGGGCGAACCGTTAAACCAGCGCATCCTTATCAATACCCAGGCGCTTCATGCGTGAAAGTAACGTCGTGCGCTTCAGTCCCAGTCGTTGCGCCGCGCCTTTGGGACCGGCAACAACGCCGTTAGTTTCTTTCAGCACGCGCATAATCAGCTGGTATTCATCTTCGCCATCTTGAGCGACTTCGGTCGCCACCGGCGGCGTGGAAGGCGTCAAAGCGACGACATCCGGCAGAGACAGTTGCAGTACATTGCCCCTTGTGAGCAGCACCGCGCGTTCTACCACATTTTCCAGTTCACGCACGTTACCCGGCCATTCCATACTGCTCAGCGTACGCAGCGCTTCGGCGGGAATACTGTCGATATTGCGTCCCATTCGGCGGGCAATTTTAAAGGTGAAAGCTTTTACCAATAGCGGAATATCTTCCGGGCGTTCGCGCAGCGGCGGCAGATGGATCGGGAAGACGTTCAGTCGATAGTAGAGATCATTGCGAAACTCGCGATCGGCGACCATCTTTTTCAGATCGCGGTTGGTGGCGGCGATCAACCGGACATCGGTCTGGATCAGCTTATTGCTGCCCAGACGCTCAAACTCCTGTTCCTGCAAAACGCGCAATAGCTTAGGCTGAAGCTCAAGCGGCATATCGCCCACTTCATCAAGGAACAGTGAGCTTTTGTCCGCCAGTTCGAAACGCCCAATACGTTGCGTGCTGGCCCCGGTAAACGCGCCGCGCTCATGACCAAACAGGTCGCTCTCCAGCAATCCGGCAGGCATTGCCGCGCAGTTCATCTTCACCATCCGGCGGGCGTTGCGGCCGCTCAGGTTATGAATTGCTCTGGCGATCAGCTCCTTGCCTGTTCCGGTCTCGCCGAGAATCAATACGGTGCTGTCGCTTTGCGCCACCATCTCAACCTGTTTGAGCACACTGTACATTGCTTCGCTGCGGCCAATGATTTCGCCGAACTCGCTGTCAACGTTGTTGAGCTGCTCGGTCAGCGCCAGGTTTTCATCGACCAGACGTTCTTTCAGACGGTGAATTTCCTGGTAGGCGAGGGCGTTATCGACGGCAATCGCCACGCGTTCGGCAATCTGGCGTAGCAGTTTGAGGTTGGCGGTGGTGAAGACTTTCTCTTCACACTGCGCCAGCTTAAGTACGCCAAGCATATTATTGCCGGACATTAGCGGCAGCAGGCACAGCGTCTGTAGCTGGTTGCCCCAGGTTTCGAACAGCATCCGTTCATAAGGAGCAAGGGCGTCACGTTCGCTCAGGTTAATCAGCAGCATCTCTTTGCTGCGAAATACCCGTTCAGAAAGCGTACCGGCTTCGTCCACTTCGCTCTGTTCATGCGCCGGATGATGTTCATCCAGATAGTGGGTGGAGTAGATGCTCAGTTTATTTTTGCGACTACTGCGTAACACGATGCTGATGGCATCGATGTCGAAATAGTGGTGGATCTCTTTGGCGACTTCGCTGACCAGTTCATCTATGTCCAGTCGGGAAAGCACCGCATTGGTGATGGCGACCAGGATGCGAAAGTTGTCACGCTCACGGCACAGCAGATCGTAATCGACGTTGTTGCTGACTCTGCTTTGAATTTGTTCAGCCACGACACCGACAATCTGGGTGAAGGTCTGAAGCCGATTGTACTCTTTCTCACTCCATGGCCGGTCTTCGTTGCGGATGAATTCGCAACCGCCAAAGATTCGCCCATCCGCCGCCAGCGGCAGCAGACAGTAATGACCAAATTCAGAATACAATCCGCCGGATGCCAGCTGTGGCCAGGTTTCCGTAAACTCATGATAGTTGCAGTGCAGCGCGTCGGGGCGCGACAGAATACGGCGTACCGGCCCATGCGCCAGCACCGTTTCGTCTTCATAATCGATAGGTTTACTATTTTCGCGCGTCGCAAAATAACGCGCGCGTTGCGTTTGTGCCTGCCATAAGACAATAGCCGCGCAGTCGGCCAGTCCAGAACGCTTGGCCAGCTGTGAAAGCGCCTCGCTGAGAGACTGAAGATCGGGCTGCTGTAATAATGTACGAGTAATATCGAACAGTCCTTGCTGTCCGAGGTCACTCATCGGTGTATACGACATATTGCTTTTCCAGGGAAAGCACCGCAATACGGTGCGAAAACGGTAAATGAATTATAGGTATAAGTCGTAAATTATTGCCGGATGGCTGACCGCAAACTCGCAGGTCAGCAATCCGTAGGCCTGATAAACAAAGCCATCAGGCGATAATGCAGCGTGAATGCCGGATGTCGACGCCAGGGCGTCTTATCCGGCGTACAGTATGCTGCCAACTGGCTGCTAGCATATACGAGGTAATGGTTCAGCGTGTGGTAAATCGAGGGTTCGTTTCACGCCGTACAGTCCGGCAAGACGCACACCTTTACGTTCAACCACTTCACCAATCATTGCCGCGTCGCGTCCTAACGGATGCGCGCGCAGCGCGGCAAGTACGCTTTCAACTGCCTGACGCTCAACGGCAATCACCAGTTTGCCTTCGTTGGCAAAGTTGAGCGCATCGAGGCCCAGCAGCTCGCAAACGCCACGTACCGCGGGTTTGACAGGCAGGGCTGCTTCAGACAGCTCAATACCAAATCCGCATGATGCGGCAAACTCATGCGTAACCGCATTCACACCGCCACGCGTGGCGTCACGCAGCGCCTTCACGCCGGGTATATCGCGTATCGTCTGGATAAGCGGCGTGAGCACCGCACAGTCGCTGATCAGTTCGCCATCAAGACCCAATTGCTCGCGCAGATTAAGAATGGTTGCGCCATGGTCGCCAAGCGTACCGCTAACCAGCAATACATCGCCAGGACCGAGAGTTTGCGCACCCCAGTGAATGTCGGCGGGAATCGCCCCCATACCGGCGGTGTTGATAAACAGCTTATCTGCGGCGCCACGCTGCACGACTTTGGTATCACCGGTCACGATGGCAATGCCCGCTTCACGCGCGGTTGCCGCCATACTGTTGACGACGGTTTTCAGCGTCTCCATCGGCAGACCTTCTTCAAGGATAAAACCGCAGGAGAGGTAACGCGGAATAGCGCCGCTGACGGCGACATCGTTCGCCGTACCGCAGATCGCCAGTTTGCCGATATTGCCGCCGGGGAAGAATAGCGGGTCGATAACGTAGCTGTCGGTAGAAAACGCCAGACGGTCGCCCTCTGCAACCAGTTGCGCCAGTTCCAGACGCGCCTGATCTTCCTGTTCCGCCAGCCACGGATTAGCAAAAGCTTCCATAAACAGACTGTTGATCAACTGCTGCATAGCCTGACCGCCGCTACCGTGGGCGAGTTGTACGCTGTTCATGCTTCACACTCCTGCTGACGATACTGATACCAGGCGGCACATGCGCCTTCTGAGGAGACCATCAGTGCGCCAAACGCGGTCTCCGGATTACAGGTTTTGCCAAATAATGGACATTGATGCGGTTTACATCTGCCGGTCAACACCTCTCCGCAACGCGCGCGCGGATCGTCATATACCTGCTGTGGCGCTGGCTGAAAATGCGCTTCGGCATCAAAACGTTGATAGTCCGGCGTCAGGTGAACGCCAGACGATTCGATCACGCCCAGACCGCGCCATTCGCTGTCGCCGTTGACGCAAAATACTTCAGCGATGGCCTGTTGCGCTAATGCGTTACCGGCATCCGGTACTACGCGGCGGTACTGGTTTTCAACCTGGCTTTGGGCGGCGATTTTCTGTTCAATCAGCATCACCACGCCTTGCAGCAGGTCGAGCGGCTCAAAGCCGGCGACCACTAACGGGCGATGGAAATCTGAGGCAATGAAATTATAGGCGTCGGTGCCAATCACCATGCTGACGTGCCCCGGTGCTAAAAAGGCATCGATGCCGTTGTCCGGCTGTTCCAGCAGGCTGCGCAGCGTGGGGATAAGCGTAATATGCTGGCAGAAAAAGTAAAAGTTCTGCACATCGCGTTGTTTTGCCTGCTGCAGGGTGATGGCGGTGGTCGGCATGGTGGTTTCAAAACCCAGACCAAAGAACACTACCTTACGCGTCGGGTTTTCCTGCGCCAGCTTCAGCGCATCCATCGGCGAATAGACAATGCGGATATCCGCGCCGCGCGCTTTGGCCTGTAGTAATGAGCCTTGTTTTCCCGGCACGCGCATGGCGTCGCCAAAGGTGCAGAAAATCACTTCCGGATGGCTGGCGATTTCAACACAGCTGTCGATTCTGCCCATCGGCAGAACGCAAACCGGGCAGCCGGGACCATGAATGAACTCCACGTTCTCGGGCAGCAACTGGTCGAGTCCGAATTTGAAAATAGCGTGGGTATGACCCCCACAAACTTCCATGATGCGCAGCGGTCGTTCGGCGGTGTAGGAGAGGAGAGCGGCACGTTCACGCAGGTGCTCTATCAACTGCATCACCTGTTCTGGTGCGCGGTATTCGTCAACAAAACGCATTTATTTTTCCTCGCCGTACAGCAACGCGCCGACATCCGGCTCAACGTCAAACATGTTTTGCAGCGCGTCGAGCGTGTCGCGCGCTTCTGCTTCATTAATGATGCTCATCGCAAAGCCGACATGGACCAGTACCCACTGACCCAGACGCGGCTGACCATTTTCATCACAGCTACCGACCAATGTCAGGTCGACGTCGCGCTGAATACCGCAAACGTCGACTTTGGCCTGGTTGCCGTCAATGGTGCGGATTTGACCCGGAACACCTATGCACATCGCTGCGTCTCCAGCCAGGAGAGCCATTGGTCCATCCCTTCGCCGCTGGTGGCGGAAATCAGGATGATCTCAATGTCCGGGTTCACTTCCCGGGCGCTGGCAATGCACTTTTCAACATCAAAATTGAGGTATGGCAGCAGATCCACTTTATTGAGCAGCATCAGCGATGCGGCGGCAAACATATGCGGATATTTCAGCGGCTTATCTTCGCCTTCGGT
Source organism: Citrobacter freundii complex sp. 2025EL-00176 (assembly GCF_053309355.1). NCBI lineage: Bacteria > Pseudomonadati > Pseudomonadota > Gammaproteobacteria > Enterobacterales > Enterobacteriaceae > Citrobacter > Citrobacter freundii complex sp. 2025EL-00176. The sequence continues at coordinate 264,314 of NZ_JBRYHT010000004.1, forward strand.
GACGGAAAGCACCGCCACTTTATGACGTTCGCCGAGGTCGAAGCTGGCCGGGCAGACCAGGTTACCGACGTTTTCAATAAACAGAATACCGTTGTCATCAAGCGGCAAACGCGGCGCGGCATCAGCAATCATTTGCGCGTCAAGGTGGCAACCTTTACCGGTGTTGACCTGGATGGCGGGGGTGCCGGTGGCGCGAATACGGGCGGCATCGTTGACCGTCTGTTGGTCGCCTTCAATCACCGCGCACGGTACGCTGTCTTTCAGCTTCATCAGCGTTTCGGTCAGCAGCGTCGTTTTACCGGAGCCCGGGCTTGATACGAGGTTTAATACCAGATGCTGACGCGCGGCAAAACGGGCGCGGTTACGTTCGGCCAGACGGTTATTTTTGTCCAGAACGTCAATTTCGACTTCCAGCATGCGGCGCTGGCTCATGCCTGGCGCATGGGTACCCGCCTCGCCATGACCGTAGTGCAGGTCGCCTTCTGCAGTCTGGCTCGGTGCGAAATTAGAGGTTTTCACACCGGTAATATTCAGCGCCGGGCGAGCCGCCGGGGCAAATGGCGCGCTGCGAAACGCCGAGTGGGGATTATGCTCATCACCTTCTATATAAAGGTTGCCTTCAGCGCAACCACATGTCGTACACATCGCTCACTCCTGATCTCTATCTTGCGGTAAATCTGTTGCCGGATGGCGGCTTCGCCTTATCCGGCCTACAACTCAGGCTATTCCTGTAGGCCGGATAAGACGCTTACGCGTCACCATCCGGCGCAGAATTACTGTCTATTTCAATTCGCCGAATCTGTAGACCGTCATCGGCCACAATTCTCAGCATATCGCTGTTGCATTGCGGACACCGACGCACGCGTTGCGTCAGTAACGTGACGTATTGCTGACAAGATTCGCACCAACATTCCGCTTCTTGTTCTTCGAGGTGGAGTTTACAACCTTCTGCAAGGGTCCCGCGGCATACCAGATCAAAACAAAAGGCGAGAGCGCTGGTTTCTACGCAAGAAAATGCGCCAATTTTGAGCCAGACCCCAGTTACTCGCTTTGCACCATGTTGCGTGGCCTGTTGTTCAATCAATTCCAGTGCCCGTTGGCAGAGGGTTATTTCGTGCATACCGCCTCCTGTGAAGTTGCCGTATTAAAAGCAATAAACATGCCAGGTTGAATTTTTTCGGTCGTGACAATGACGACGATGACGAAATGACACGTCGTCACCCGCCGTTGATTTTTTATCCCCATGAAAATAAAGGAAATTAATTTTGGCATGAAACGTGCTTAAGGCTGTTCATCTCTGCTAAACGGGTAACCTGACATGACTATTTGGGAAATAAGCGAAAAAGCCGATTACATCGCTGAACGGCATCGTCGCCTACAGGACCAGTGGCGTATTTACTGCAACTCGCTGGTTCAGGGGATCACCCTGTCGAAAGCGCGTTTGCATCATGCGATGAGCTGCGCGCCGGACAAAGATCTATGCTTTGTCCTTTTTGAACACTTCGTTATCTACGTCACGCTGGCGGATGGCTTTAACAGTCACACCATCGAGTATTACGTCGAAACGAAAGAGGGTGATGATAAGCAACTGATTGCACAGGCACAGTTGACCATCGACGGTAAAGTTGATGAGCGTATCAGCAACCGCGATCGCGAACAGGTGCTGGAGCACTACCTCGAAAAAATCGCCAGCGTCTATGACAGCCTGTATACGGCGGTTGAAAACAATATGCCGGTGAATTTAAGCCAGCTGGTTGAGGGACATAGCCCGGCTTAAGCCTCGGGTGCTGCCCACGTTTGTCATGATGCGGCGTTACTACTGCGTCACGACAGTTTAGGGAATGGGCATGTCGAAAAATGTCGAAATGACATTTGCCTGACATGTTTTCGTCAAAAATGACTATCACCTGAGGAATGCCTGGTGAATCGTTTTGTAATTGCTGACTCCACTCTTTGTATTGGCTGCCACACCTGTGAAGCCGCCTGCTCAGAGACACATCGCCAGCATGGCCTGCAGTCAATGCCGCGCCTGAAAGTGATGTTAAATGAAAAAGAATCCGCGCCGCAGCTTTGCCACCAGTGTGAAGATGCGCCTTGCGCTACCGTTTGTCCGGTTAATGCGATTAATCGCGTTGACGGTGCCGTACAGCTGAATGAAAGCCTGTGCGTAAGCTGCAAACTGTGCGGTATCGCCTGTCCGTTCGGTGCTATCGAGTTTTCCGGTAGCCGTCCGCTGCATATCCCGGCAAACGCCAATACATCAAAAGCGCCGCCGGCTCCGCCCGCTCCAGCTCGCGTAAGCACGCTGCTGGACTGGGTTCCGGGCGTCCGTGCCATCGCGGTGAAATGCGATCTGTGTAGTTTTGACGAGCAAGGTCCGGCCTGCGTACGCATGTGCCCGACCAAAGCCCTGCATCTGGTGAGCAACATGGATATCGCCCGCGCCAGTAAACGTAAACGTGAGCTGACTTTCAATACCGACTTCGGCGATCTCACCTTGTTTCAGCAGGCTCAAAGTGGAGATGCAAAATGAGCGCAATTTCACTGATTAACAGCGGCGTGGCCTGGTTTACAGCGGCTGCGGTTCTGGCATTTCTGTTTTCATTTCATAAACCGCTGAGCGGCTGGATTGCAGGGGTTGGCGGTGCGGTTGGCAGCCTGTGTACGGCGGCTGCGGGGTTCCTCGTTCTGACCCGCGCCGTTGCGGTCAGCGGTGTGATGCCGTTTATCGGCCACACTCTGCAAATGACGCCGCTGAATGCTATCTGGCTGATTACGCTGGGCCTGTGCGGCCTGTTTGTCAGCCTGTACAACATTGACTGGCATCGCCATCCGCAGGTGAAAGCTAACGGCCTGCTGGTGAATCTGCTGATGGCTGCAGCGGTATGTGCGGTGGTTGCCAGCAACCTCGGTACGCTGGTGGTGATGGCGGAAATCATGGCGCTGTGCGCGGTGTTCCTCACCGGTTGCAGTAAAGAGGGCAAGCTGTGGTTTGCGCTGGGCCGTATCGGCACGCTGCTGCTGGCGATTGCCTGCTACCTGGTATGGCAACGTTACGGCACGCTGGAGCTGCGCCTGCTTGACCTGCGCACCCAGGAGCTGCCGCTTGGGGCTGACATCTGGCTGCTGGGCGTGGCGGGTTTTGGCCTGCTGGCCGGGATTATCCCACTGCACGGTTGGGTGCCACAGGCACACGCCAACGCCAGCGCGCCGGCTGCGGCACTGTTTTCTACCGTGGTCATGAAGGTCGGTCTGCTGGGTATTCTCTCCTTGTCGCTGCTGGGTGGTAACGCGCCGCTGTGGTGGGGCATTACGCTGTTGGTGCTGGGCATGATCACCGCGTTTGTCGGCGGTCTGTATGCGCTGATGGAACATAACATCCAGCGTCTGCTGGCGTACCACACGCTGGAAAACATCGGCATTATTCTGCTGGGTCTGGGCGCTGGCGTAACCGGGATTTCGCTGAATCAACCGGCGCTGATTGCGTTGGGTTTGACCGGTGGTCTGTATCATCTGGTCAACCACAGCCTGTTCAAAAGCGTTCTGTTCCTCGGGGCTGGCAGCATCTGGTTCCGTACCGGTCATCGTGATATCGAGAAGTTGGGCGGTATCGGTAAACGTATGCCGGTTATCTCTCTGGCGATGCTGGTTGGTCTGATGGCGATGGCCGCACTGCCGCCGCTGAACGGTTTTGCCGGTGAGTGGGTTATCTATCAGTCCTTCTTTAAGCTTGGCAACAGCGGCGCGTTTGTCGGTCGTCTGTTAGGGCCGTTGCTGGCGGTAGGACTGGCGATTACCGGCGCGCTGGCGGTGATGTGTATGGCGAAAGTGTATGGCGTTACGTTCCTTGGCGCACCGCGCACGAAGGAAGCGGAAAATGCCTCCTGCGCGCCAATCCTGATGGGCGTGAGCGTGGTTGCGCTGGCTATCTGCTGCGTGATTGGCGGCGTTGCTGCGCCGTGGCTGCTGCCGATGATTTCCTCTGCCGTTCCACTGCCGCTGGAAACCGCGAACACCACCGTTTCTCAGCCAATGATTACGCTGCTGCTGATCGCGTGTCCGCTGCTGCCGTTCATCATCATGGCAATTTTCAAAGGCAACCGTCTGCCGTCGCGTTCACGCGGTGCGGCATGGGTGTGTGGTTACGATCACGAGCAGTCAATGGTCATTACCGCCCACGGTTTTGCCATGCCGGTGAAAGAAGCCTTTGCCCCGGTACTCAAACTGCGTAAATGGCTGAACCCGGTATCACTGGTTCCGGGCTGGCAGAATGCGGCCGCCCCGGTACTGTTTCGTCGCCTGGCGTTGATTGAGCTGGCGGTGCTGGTGGTGATTGTGGTTTCACGAGGAGCCTGAAAATGAGTGTTTTATATCCGTTAATTCAGGCGCTGGTGCTGTTTGCCGTTGCGCCGCTGCTGTCCGGTGTGACCCGCGTGGCGCGTGCGCGTTTGCATAATCGTCGCGGTCCGGGCGTTTTGCAGGAATACCGTGACATTATCAAACTGCTGGGTCGTCAGAGCATTGCGCCTGCGGATTCCAGCTGGGTTTTCCGCCTGACGCCGTTTGTGATGGTAGGCGTGATGCTGACTATTGCCACCGCGCTGCCGGTAGTGACCGTTGGTTCACCGCTGCCGCAATTGGGCGATCTGATCACCTTAATTTACCTGTTCGCCATCGCTCGTTTCTTTTTCTCTATCGCGGGTCTGGATACCGGTAGCCCGTTTACTGCGATTGGCGCCAGCCGCGAAGCGATGCTCGGCGTGCTGGTTGAACCTATTCTGCTGCTGGGTCTGTGGGTAGCGGCGCAGGTTGCGGGTTCAACGCATATCAGCAATATCGCCGATACCGTTTATCACTGGCCTGCTGCGCGCAGCATCCCGCTGATTCTGGCGCTGTGCGCCTGTGCTTTCGCCACCTTTATCGAAATGGGCAAACTGCCGTTCGATCTGGCGGAAGCAGAGCAGGAGCTGCAGGAAGGTCCATTGACCGAATACAGCGGCAGTGGTTTTGCGGTACTGAAATGGGGCATTAGCCTCAAGCAATTGGTTGTGCTGCAAATGTTCGTCGGCGTGTTCCTGCCGTGGGGACAGATGGAGACCTTCACCGCGGGTGGTCTACTGCTGGCGCTGGTGATTGCCGTCGTCAAACTGGTCCTCGGCGTACTGGTCATCGCTTTGTTCGAAAACAGCATGGCGCGTCTGCGTTTTTGCGCCACTTCACGCGTGACCTGGGCCGGTTTTGGGTTTGCGTTTTTAGCGTTCGTCTCCTTGCTGGTGGCGTGATTTAAGAGAGTTTGAGCATGTCTGAAGAAAAATTAGGTCAACAATATCTCGCCGCTCTGCACCAGGCCTTTCCGGGCGTGGTGCTGGATGAAGCCTGGCAGACTAAAGATCAGCTGACGATCACCGTCAAGGTGAACTACCTGCCGGAAGTGGTTGAGTTCCTGTACTACAAACAGGGCGGCTGGTTGTCTGTGCTGTTTGGCAACGACGAACGTCAGCTGTGCGGCCATTACGCCGTTTATTACGTGATGTCGATGGAGCAGGGCACCAAGTGCTGGATCACCGTCCGCGTTGAAGTGGATGCCAATAAGCTGGAATTCCCATCCGTTACGCCACGTGTTCCGGCTGCCGTCTGGGGTGAGCGTGAAGTACGCGACATGTACGGTTTGATCCCGGTCGGTTTACCGGATGAACGTCGTCTGGTGCTGCCGGATGATTGGCCGGACGAGCTGTATCCGCTGCGTAAAGACAGTATGGATTATCGTCAACGCCCGGCGCCGACGACGGATGCTGAAACCTACGAGTTCATCAACGAACTGGGTGATAAGAAAAATAACGTGGTGCCGATTGGCCCGCTGCACGTGACCTCCGATGAACCCGGTCATTTCCGTCTGTTTGTTGACGGCGAGAACATCATCGACGCCGACTATCGTCTGTTCTATGTCCACCGCGGCATGGAGAAACTGGCGGAAACCCGTATGGGTTACAACGAAGTGACGTTCTTGTCGGACCGCGTGTGCGGCATCTGCGGTTTTGCCCACAGCACCGCCTATACCACCTCCGTTGAGAATGCGATGGGTATCGTGGTGCCGGAACGCGCGCAGATGATCCGCGCCATTCTGCTGGAAGTGGAGCGCTTGCACTCGCATCTACTGAACCTCGGCCTGGCCTGTCACTTCACCGGTTTTGACTCCGGCTTTATGCAATTCTTCCGCGTACGTGAAACGTCGATGAAGATGGCGGAGATCCTCACCGGGGCGCGTAAAACTTACGGTATGAACCTGATCGGCGGTATCCGTCGTGACCTGCTGAAAGACGATATGATCCAGACCCGTCAACTGGCGCAGCAGATGCGTCGTGACGTGCAGGAACTGGTCGATATGCTGCTCAGCACGCCGAACATGGAACAGCGTACCGTGGGTATTGGTCGTCTGGATCCGGAAATCGCCCGCGATTTTAGTAACGTCGGTCCGATGGTTCGCGCCAGCGGCCACGCGCGCGACACCCGCGCCGATCACCCATTTGTCGGCTATGGTCTGCTGCCGATGGAAGTGCACAGCGAGCAGGGTTGCGACGTCATTTCTCGTCTTAAAGTCCGTATCAATGAAGTCTATACCGCACTGAACATGATCGACTTTGGTCTGGACAACCTGCCGGGCGGCCCGCTGGCGGTGGAAGGCTTTACCTATATTCCTCACCGCTTCGCGCTGGGCTTTGCCGAAGCGCCGCGCGGGGATGACATCCACTGGAGCATGACCGGCGATAACCAGAAGCTGTATCGCTGGCGCTGCCGTGCGGCGACCTACGCCAACTGGCCAACGCTGCGTTACATGCTGCGTGGCAACACTGTTTCCGATGCCCCGCTGATTATCGGTAGCCTCGATCCTTGCTACTCCTGTACTGACCGTATGACCGTGGTCGATGTGCGTAAGAAGAAGAGCAAAGTCGTGCCGTACAAAGAACTTGAGCGCTACAGCATCGAGCGTAAAAACTCGCCGCTGAAATAAGGAATCGCCATGTTTACCTTTATCAAAAAAGTCATCAAAACCGGGGCGCCGACGTCGTCGTATCCGCTGGAGCCGATTGCGGTCGATAAAAACTTCCGTGGTAAGCCGGAACACAATCCGCAGCAGTGCATTGGCTGCGCGGCCTGTGTTAATGCGTGTCCGTCGAACGCGCTGACGGTAGAAACCGATCTGGCTACCAATGAGCTGGCGTGGCAGTTCAACCTCGGTCGCTGCATCTTCTGTGCCCGCTGCGAAGAAGTCTGCCCGACGGCGGCGATCAAGCTGTCGCAGGAATATGAGCTGGCGGTGTGGAAGAAAGAAGATTTCCTGCAGCAGTCTCGCTTTTCGCTGTGTAACTGTCGCGTCTGTAACCGCCCGTTTGCGGTACAAAAAGAGATTGATTACGCCATTGCGCTGCTCAAGCACAACGGTGACAGCCGTGCGGAAAACCACCGCGAAAGCTTTGAGACCTGCCCGGATTGTAAGCGCCAGAAATGTCTGGTGCCGTCTGACCGTATTGAACTGACTCGCCATATGAAAGAGGCCAGCTGATGAGCAATTTATTAGGCCCACGTGACGCCAACGGTATTCCGGTACCGATGACGGTGGATGAATCCATTGCCAGCATGAAAGCATCGCTGCTGAAAAGCATCAAGCGTTCAGCGTATGTTTATCGTGTGGACTGCGGCGGCTGCAACGGCTGCGAAATCGAAATTTTCGCCACGCTTTCTCCACTGTTTGATGCCGAACGCTTTGGTATCAAAGTGGTACCGTCGCCGCGCCATGCGGATATCCTGCTGTTTACCGGTGCGGTAACCCGCGCGATGCGTTCTCCGGCGCTGCGCGCCTGGCAGTCTGCGCCGGATCCGAAAATTTGTATCTCTTACGGCGCTTGTGGCAACAGCGGTGGGATCTTCCACGACTTATACTGCGTATGGGGCGGCACGGATAAAATCGTACCGGTGGACGTGTATATTCCTGGCTGTCCGCCGACGCCTGCGGCAACGCTGTACGGTTTTGCGATGGCGCTGGGTCTGCTGGAACAGAAAATTCATGCGCGTGCGCCAGGTGAACTTGACGAACAGCCCGCTGAAATTCTGCATCCGGATATGGTTCAACCGCTGCGTGTCAAGGTAGACCGCGAAGCTCGCCGTCTGGCGGGTTACCGCTACGGTCGCCAGATTGCTGATGACTATATGACGCAGTTAGGGCAGGGTGAACATCAGGTGGCGCGCTGGCTGGAAGCGGAAAACGATCCGCGTCTGACCGAGATCGTCACGCATCTTAACCATGTAGTCGAAGAGGCGCGTATCCGATGAGTGAAACGGTGGTGTTCAGTCAACTGAGCCGTAAGTTTATTGATGAGAACGATGCGACGCCTGCTGAGGCGCAGCAGGTTGTCTATTACAGCCTGGCGATTGGTCACCACCTTGGGATCATCGATTGCCTGGAAGCGGCGTTAACCTGTCCGTGGGATGAATATCTGGCGTGGATTGCCACCCTTGCCGAGGGCAGCGAAGCCCGCCGGAAAATGGAGGGCGTGCCGAAGTATGGCGAGATCGTCATCGATTTCAACCATGTGCAAATGCTGGCGCGCGCGTTTGATGATGCGCGCGCCGTGCAGACTCCGCAGCAGCAGGAGTGGAGCAAGCTGATGCTCAGCATGCTGCATGATATTCACCAGGAAAGCGCCATCTATCTGATGGTGAGGAGACACCGTGACTGACGTTTTACTTTGTGTCGGCAACAGCATGATGGGCGATGACGGCGCGGGTCCGCTACTGGCGGAAATGTGCGCTGCCAATCCTCAGGGCAACTGGGTCGTCATCGACGGCGGCAGCGCGCCGGAAAACGATATCGTCGCGATCCGTGAACTGCACCCGCAGCGTCTGTTGATTGTGGATGCCACCGACATGGGGTTAAACCCGGGTGAAATCCGCATTATCGACCCGGATGATATTGCCGAAATGTTCATGATGACCACCCACAACATGCCGCTGAACTATCTGGTTGATCAGCTAAAAGAGGATGTTGGCGAGGTGATCTTCCTCGGCATTCAGCCGGATATTGTCGGTTTTTATTACCCGATGACGCAGCCGATCAAAGATGCGGTTGAGACCGTCTATCAACGATTAGCCGGGTGGGAAGGCCACGGTGGATTTTCCGAGCTAGAAGCGCCGGAAGAGTAACCTTACCCGTGCCGGATGCCCGTGGCATCCGGCCTGTTTTGAGCCTCACACTCTCTGTTCTTCCGTTGCCTGCTCAATAATTAACTTCCCCTGCATCACCGAAACATTCACTGCCGTCCCGGTAGGGAATCCCGCTTGTTCCAGCCAGTCGCCGTTCAGCGTTAGCGAGGCATGCTGACTGATACGGAGCGTGAAACCCGTGTTACGATCTTCATGGCGTTTTCTGACATAGCCCACTTTCAAACGGCGTACGGGTTTGGTGATAACCACTGCTGTTGTGCCATTTTCATCAGACATGAACGCTTCCTTGTGGTGAACGGATAAAAGTAAAAACTACTGAATAAAATGCCAGTAAAAATGCACAAGGGCAAACCGGAAACTGGAAGGAAGATTCCACATTTGGAATGCAATTCATGAAATGAAAATACGTGATCTGCCGGAGGATTACAGACCCCTCCGGCTGCGGGATTACGCCAGATCGCCCCCGTTACTGGCGATCACTTTTTTGTACCACCAGAATGATTTTTTGCGGGTACGCGCCAGCGTGCCTTGGCCCGCATCGTCCCGGTCCACATACACAAAACCGTAACGCTTGCTCATCTCGCCGGTTGAGGCGGAAACCAGATCGATACAACCCCAGGTGGTGTACCCCATCAGCGGCACACCATCCTCAATGGCGTCAGCCATGGCGCGGATGTGTTCGCGTAAATAGCGAATGCGATAGTCGTCATTGATCTCGCCGTTGGCATCCATTTCATCTTTCGCCCCCAGCCCGTTTTCCACCAGAAACAGCGGCTTCTGATAACGGTCATACATCATATTCATGGTGATGCGCAGGCCAAGCGGATCGATACCCCAGCCCCATTCGCTGGCGGCAATGTACGGATTACGCAGTGATTTCACTACGTTGGCTGCGCTGGTGTTGCCGGTGTTCATGTCAGCGGAGGCGCAGCGCGAGGCGTAATAGCTAAACGAGACGAAATCGACGGTGTTCTTCAGGATGTCGTCATCTTCCGCGGCTTTGTCTATCACCACGCCCTTTTCGCGAAACACACGGGCGGAGTAGGCGGGATAAGCCCCGCGCGCCTGCACATCAATAAAGAACAGGTTTTCGCGGTCTTTTTCCAGCGCGGTCCACACATCTTCTGGTTTACAGGAATAAGGATAGAAATTACCGCCCGCCAGCATGCAGCCGACCTGGTTTTGCGGATTAATTTCATGGGCGATTTTCGTCGCCAGGGCACTGGCAATCAGTTCGTGGTGGGCGGACTGATATTTCACCTGATCCTGATTTTCACCCTCTTCAAACACCAGCCCGGCCCCCGAAAAAGGGCTGTGCAGCATGATGTTGATTTCGTTGAACGTTAGCCAGTACTTCACCAGACCGTCAAAGGCCTCAAAGCAGGTACGGGCGTAACGGGTAAAGAACTCCACCATTTTGCGGTTGCGCCAGGAGCCGTACTCGGTAACCAGGTGCATTGGCACATCGAAGTGACATAGCGTGACTAACGGCTCAATAGCGTATTTTTTACACTCGGCAAAAACGGCCCGGTAAAAAGCGAGACCTTCTTCATTAGGCACCAGTTCGTCGCCATTAGGGTAGAGACGACTCCAGGCTATTGAGGTGCGAAAAACCGTAAACCCCATTTCCGCCATCAGCGCGATATCTTCTTTATAGCGATGATAAAAGTCGATCGCCTGATGGCTGGGATAAAATTCATCATCCTGAAGCGTAAAGCGCTTCTCCTGACCCAGTTTAACGGGCATCCGGTGTTCGCCATGGGGGATCATATCGACGGTGGTCAGCCCTTTGCCGCCTTCCCGGTATGCCCCTTCAGACTGGTTGGCGGCCAGTGCGCCGCCCCATAAAAATCCTTGCGGAAAAACAGACATAGTTAACCTCAGTTCATGCCAGTCAAATGCTGGCTCCATTGATATTGCCCGGTTGTGCGGCCTGATTTTTTCTGGCCTGCGCGGCAGCATCTTCGACAGGAATATCTTCAAAGCCGAGAATCAGTGTTAATACAAAGGAAAGCACGACCGCCAGCGCCATCACGCCAAACACCCAGACAATGGTCATTGGATTAGCCGGATCGAAAAACTGGACGCTGGTGAACAGGCCAGGGGCCGCCATGGAGTGGCTCGCCAGTCCTGCCATGCCGGCCACGGCGCCGCAGATAAAGCCGCTGATTAAGCTCGCAATCAGTGGGCGTTTCAGACGGATCGCCACGCCGTACAGTGCGGGTTCGGAAATACCGGCCATGATGGCTGACGCGGCGGCCGCTAAGGCCGTCTGACGCAGTTCCGGGTTTTTGGTTTTCCATGCCACCGCCAGCGATGAACCGCCCAGCGACAGATTGGCGCCGATTTCAGAGGGCATCACCATGCCTTCTTTACCGGTTTCGGCAATGGTCTGGATGATGGTGGGTGTAAATACGCGGTGCATACCCGTCATCACCAACAGCGGCCACAATGCGCCCATAATGGCGACAGACAGCCAGCCGAGATAGCCGTGAATGGTATAGACCAGCGCTGAAATTGCGCTACCGATCCAGATACCTATCGGGCCGATTAAAACGATCGCGAGCGGGGCGGCGATCAGCACGATCAGCATCGGTTTGAGGAAGTTTTTGGTCACGGCCGGCGTGATACGATCCACCCAACGTTCGATGTATGACAGACACCAGGTCATGACCAGTGCCGGGATCACCGTGTAGGTATATTTGACCGCCGTCACCGGGATCAGTGCGAACTCAACATGTTCACCCTGCGCGGCTTTTGCCATCAGATCGATAAAGCTGGGATGGACCAGCACACCCGCAATGGCGATGGCCAGTGACATGTTGGTTTTGAATTTAATGGCTGCCGAAGCGGCGACCATCAGCGGCAGGAAGAAGAATGCGCCGTCGCCGATAACGGTCAAAATGGTGAGTGTGGACGATCCTTTCACCAGTACGCCGGTCATTTCCAGAACCATTGCCAGCAGCTTGAGCATTGATCCACCGATAATTGCCGGGATCAGCGGTGACATCGTGCCGATCAGCGCATCGAGGATCCCCGCGCCAATCCGTTTCAGCGTCAGCCGGGGTTTGGTTTGCGGCTCAGCAGGCTGCATGTTGGCAGGTAGCAGGCTGACAACTTCACGATACGCCTGCGAAACGGTGTTACCGATGATCACCTGACACTGATTATCGTTACGTACTACGCCCAGCACGCCAGGGAGCGTTTTCAGCGTTGCGCTATCGACCTGCGCATCATCTTTGATAACGAAACGCAAACGGGTCATGCAGTGAGTCACTGCTGTGATGTTGTCGACGCCTCCCAGAGCCGTCACAACGGAGCGCGCCAGCGCTGCATAATTCTTGGACATCGGATTTAATCCTGTTTTATCAGTAGGGTACGTTATGTTTTATCCGTTTGCGTTGGTCGCGTTTCTGAGTTGATGAAACTCAGATAGGAAACCGGTTCCACAAAATCATGTTTAATTTATGTGCTTTGAACAAGATTTAATTTTCATTGTTTTTATAATTGTGATGATGATCACCAGATATCAGGCGCTGTGTTTTAGCAGCAAGGACAGCGGCGAAACGGTGCAGTACACTGCGTCACATTAAGAGAAAAGGGATGAGTACTATGACCACGATGCTGGAGGTAGCGAAGCGGGCCGGCGTGTCGAAAGCGACGGTTTCCCGGGTGCTTTCCGGGAATGGTTACGTTAGCCAGGAGACTAAAGACCGCGTGTTTCAGGCCATTGAAGAGAGTGGTTACCGCCCTAATTTACTGGCGCGCAGCCTGGCAGCGAAGACCACGCAGACGCTGGGTCTGGTGGTGACCAATACCCTTTATCATGGTGTCTATTTCAGCGAGCTGCTGTTTCACACCGCGCGGATGGCGGAGGATAAGGGGCGGCAGTTGTTGCTGGCTGATGGTAAGCACAGCGCAGAGGAAGAGCGCCAGGCGATCCAGTACTTACTCGACCTGCGCTGTGACGCGATTATGATCTATCCGCGTTTTCTCAGCGTGGATGAAATAGACGAGATCATTGATGCTCACACCCAGCCGATTATGGTGCTTAATCGACGGCTGCGTAAAAACAGTAGCCACAGCGTCTGGTGCGATCAAAAACAAACCAGCTTTAACGCCGTTGCGCAGTTGATTGCCGCCGGGCACCAGGAGATTGGTTTTATTACCGGCTCGATGGATTCACCCACCGGCGTGGAACGACTCTCAGGCTATAAAGACGCGCTGGCTGCGCATGGCATCCCAGTGAATAACGATTTGATTGTCAATGGAAGGTGGACGCCGGCCTGCGGTGCGGCGGGGGTTGATACGCTGTTTTCACGCAAGGTCAATTTTACCGCACTGGTAGCCAGCAATGACGATATGGCGATAGGTGCGATGAAGCAGTTGCATGAGCAGGGTGTCCGCGTGCCTGCACAAGTGTCGGTGATTGGCTTCGATGATATCGCCCTCGCGCCATACACTATTCCGGCGCTTTCCAGCGTCAAAATTCCGGTGACGGAAATGATCCAGGAAACGATTGGCCGCCTGATATTTATGCTGGGTGACGGGGCATTTACACCGCCAAAAATCTTCACCGGGGAACTCATTCAGCGCGACTCTGTTGCGCCGTTCGTTTCGCGCTGACGGCTGTCATTTGTCATCGTCACTAGTGACGATGACATACCATTCTCGCATCCATTAAAATAAAAAACCTTTAATAACAGTATATTAAAATTTGGCACGATTCGTGAATGCTTCGGCAGATAATCTGTCATTGCTGGAGAAATTGATGAACCGTTTCATCATTGCAGACGCCAATAAATGCATTGGTTGCCGTACCTGTGAAGTGGCCTGCGTGGTATCCCATCAGGATAACCAGGACTGCGCATCGCTGACCCCTGAAACCTTTTTACCCCGCATTCACGTCATCAAAGGCGTTAACGTCTCCACGGCGACGCTGTGCCGCCAGTGTGAAGACGCGCCGTGCGCTAACGTCTGTCCGAACGGTGCGATCAGCCGTGATAAAGGCTTTGTCCACGTGATGCAGGAACGCTGCATTGGCTGTAAAACCTGCGTGGTGGCGTGTCCTTATGGTGCAATGGAAGTTGTTGTGCGTCCGGTTGTGCGTAACAGCGGCGCGGGCCTGAACGTTCGTGCAGAAAAAGCCGAAGCCAACAAGTGCGACCTGTGCCACCACCGTGAAGCGGGTCCTGCCTGTATGGAAGTCTGCCCGACTCACGCGCTGATTTATGTGGATCGCAATAAGCTTGAGCAGCTGAGCGCTGAAAAACGCCGTCGCGCGGCGCTGGACTCCACCGCATCTTTGCTGTTCTGATCGCTAAAAATCCGCGTAAAATACGGTAGTACTTATGCCGGATGACGGCTTCGCCTTATCCGGCCTACTGTTCGCATCCACGTAGGCCTGATAAGCGTAGCGCCATCCGGCAAACCGGGATAGATGACTGCGGGAAGGACATAATGACAATCAACAACCACTCCGGCGTACAGCTGCGTATTCGCGGCAAGGTACAGGGCGTCGGGTTTCGCCCCTTCGTCTGGCAACTGGCGCAGCGCCTGCAACTGCATGGCGACGTGTGCAACGACGGGGACGGTGTGGTGGTGCGTTTGCAGGAAGATCCGGCGGAGTTTATTGCTCAGTTGAATCAACATTGCCCGCCGCTGGCGCGCATTGATAGCATTGAGAGCGAACCATTCGCCTGGACGCAGCAGCCTGCCGATTTCTCGATTCGCCAAAGTGCTGGCGGTACGATGAATACGCAAATTGTCCCGGACGCCGCGACCTGCCCCGAATGCCTTGTTGAAATGAACACCCCCGGCGAACGTCGCTATCGCTACCCCTTTATCAACTGTACTCATTGTGGCCCGCGTTTTACGATTATCCGCGCCATGCCCTACGACCGTCCGTTTACCGTGATGGCGTCCTTCCCTCTCTGTGCGCAATGCGATACAGAGTATCGCGATCCCTATGACCGTCGCTTTCACGCCCAACCTGTTGCCTGCCCGCAATGTGGCCCACATCTTGAGTGGCTAAGCGCGGGTGAGCGAGCGGAAAAAGAAGAGGCGCTGCAGGCGGCGGTGGCGTTGCTAAAAGCGGGCGGCATTGTCGCTGTGAAAGGTATTGGCGGTTTTCATCTGGTCTGCGATGCGCGAAATGATGACGCAGTGGCGCTGCTCCGCTTGCGTAAACATCGACCGGCTAAACCGTTGGCGGTGATGTTGCCTGCTGACGACGGACTGCCTGAAGCCGCACGTCGTTTGTTAACCACCCCTGCCGCGCCAATCGTGCTGGTGCAAAAACACTGTGTAACGGCATTGAGCGAGGGAATTGCGCCAGGGTTAACGGAAGTTGGCGTCATGCTGCCAGCGAATCCGTTGCAGCATCTCCTGTTACAAGAGATGAATTGCCCGCTGGTAATGACCTCCGGCAACCTCAGCGGCAGACCGCCAGCGATTACCAACGCGCAGGCGCTGGAAGATTTACGCGAGATTGCCGACGGTTTCCTGCTGCATAACCGTGAAATTGTGCAGCGCATGGATGACTCCGTGGTGCGTGAAAGCGGGGAAATGCTGCGTCGCTCGCGAGGTTACGTGCCGGATGCGGTCGCGTTGCCGCCGGGTTTTCGTGACGTGCCGCCGATGCTGTGTTTAGGTGCGGATCTAAAAAATACCTTCTGCCTGGTGCGTGGCGAACAGGCGGTTATCAGCCAGCATTTGGGCGATCTCAGCGATGACGGCATTCAGCAGCAGTGGCGTGATGCGCTGCGCCTGATCCAGAATATTTATGACTTTACGCCACAGCGTATCGTGCATGACGCGCACCCCGGCTATGTTTCCAGCCAGTGGGCCAGTGAGATGAATCTGCCGACCGAAACGGTGCTGCACCACCATGCGCATGCCGCTGCGTGTATGGCCGAGCACGGCTGGCCGCTGGACGGTGGCGACGTGATTGCTCTGACGGTAGACGGTATCGGTATGGGGGAAAACGGCGCGCTGTGGGGCGGAGAGTGTTTGCGGGTCAACTATCGTGAATGCGAACACCTCGGCGGCTTACCCGCGGTCGCGCTGGCGGGCGGCGATCTGGCGGCAAAACAGCCGTGGCGTAACCTGCTCGCGCAGTGTCTGCGTTTTGTCCCTGACTGGCAGCGATTCCCGGAAACATCGGCGCTGCAACAGCAAAACTGGGGCGTGCTGGCACGCGCCATTGAGCGGGGGATCAATGCGCCGCTGGCGTCATCGTGCGGACGGCTTTTTGATGCCGTTGCCGCCGCGCTCCAGTGCGCACCGACTTCGCTGAGCTATGAAGGCGAGGCCGCCTGCGCGCTGGAGGCGCTGGCATCGCAATGTGAAGGCATTGAGCATCCGGTAACAATCCCCTTGCAAGGTAATGAACTTGACCTGGCTGTTTTTTGGCAGCAATGGCTGAACTGGCAGGGCGCGCCTGCAGCAAGAGCGTGGGCGTTTCATGATGCGCTGGCGTGTGGGTTTGCCACGCTGATGCGTGAGCAGGCCGACGCGCGTGGCGTTAAGACGTTAGTTTTCAGCGGCGGCGTGATGCATAACCGTTTGTTGTCATCGCGGCTGGCATTTTATCTGGCTGATTTTACCTTACTGTTCCCGCAGCGTTTACCGGCGGGCGACGGGGGATTATCGCTGGGGCAGGGCGTGATTGCCGCGGCGCGGGCGTAAGCGGAAGGGTAAGATGCCGGATGGCGGCTGCGCCTTATCCGGCCTACAAATAGATGCTTGCTCGTAGGCCGGATAAGGCGCGGAGCGCCGCCATCCGGCATCACAAACTTACATGGGCAACGTTTTCAGCAGCGTAAAGGCCTCTTTCATACGGTCTTCACTGACGACAAACGCACATAGCTGGCCTTCGTCGTTCATTCCTCTGGCCACCATACCTTGCGCTTCAGCAGCAATATGCCAGTTCAGATCGCGACGCTGGGTTTCCCCCGCCAGATGCAATGGCAGTTCCGGCGTTTTAACTTTTACCAGCATGGCAGGCAGCTTCAGCGGAGCATTGCCGCCGAGCAGGTTTTTCGCCAGATACATGGCGCTCAGTTGAATCGGCTGCAGGAACGGCAGGACCTGACCATTAATTTCCGCACAGTCGCCGAGCGCATAAATGTCCGGGTGGCTGGTTTGCAGATAGCTGTCGACGCAGACGCCACGATTGATGTTCAATCCGGCGCGACGCGCCAGCGCTGTTTCCGCGCGCAGACCGGTGGCGGCGATCACCGTATCGACTTCTACGCTGCGGCTGCGATCGAGCGTGGCGCGAATACCCGATTCAGTTTTTTCCAGACCCTGAAGCTGCGATTTCAGTAGCAGATGCACACCCATATCGGTCAGACGATGCTGTAAGCGACTGCTGACTTCCGGTGGCATCAGCGAGGCCAGAATGCTGGCGGCGTTGTCGATAAGCGTTACCGCTTTACCGGCACGGCAGAAATCCATCGCCAGCTCACTGCCAATCAAACCACCGCCGACAATGAGTACCCGCTGGGCATCACGCAGTTGGGTTTCACAGGCGCGGTATTCTTGTTGGCTGTTCAATGTGAGCATTAACTCACGCCCGGTAACAGGAGGCACAAAGGCTGAAGCCCCCGTCGCCAGCACCAGCTTGTCGTACTGCCACTGTTGGTCCTGACTTTTCACGATGTGGGTATCGGCATCGATGTCGGTCACCCAGGTGTAGGGGAACAGGCGCAAGTTAAACTGTTCGGCAAACTCCCCCGCCGACTGGCGGGTGAGGTCGTCTGCACGCTGTGCCTGACTGATAACGTGGCTGAGATCGGGCTTGTTGTACTCATCCATGCTGTCAGCGGCAATCAGGGTCAACGGAACAGTTGCATCCTGCTTACGGATATTTTTGACTAACTGGCGGGCGGCGAAGCCCGAACCAATAATGACAATTCCGTGGCTCATTTTGCCTCCGTTGCCAGTACGTCGAAGACGTCTTTACCTAATGAACATTCCGGGCACAGGAAGTTATCCGGCACGTCGCTCCATGGGGTACCTGGCGCGACATCCTGCAACGGTTCACCTTTTGCTGGATCGTAAATCCACTGACACACGCTGCACTGCATGCTTGGGCCAAGGTCAGCGGCAGCCGCAGCGGCACAGGCGCACTCTTCTTCTTTGGTTGCCGCTTTCACCACCGTTTCCGGCAGCGGAGCAAGCGCCCACTGACGTGCAATTTCACGACCATGCTGACGACACAGTTCCAGCGCATCCAGATCCGGACGCCATTTCGCCTTCAGGCTCAGCGACATCTCAAAACCCGCATCCTGTAAGCGGGTGGACAGGCGGTCTACTGCGCCGCCGCTCCAGCCGTGAGAACCAAAGGCGCTGGCGCGTTTGTTACGAAAACGCAGGCCGGTCATCTCTTCCACCAGTCCGGCGATTTTCGGCATCATCACGTTGTTCATGGTGGAGGTACCGACCAGCACGCCTTTAGAGCGGAAGACGTTGGTCAGGACTTCGTTTTTGTCGCTACGGGCGACGTTAAAGATTTTCACCGCCACGTTCGGGTCAACTTCGTTGATGCCCTGAGCAATGGCGTCCGCCATCATGCGGGTGTTGTTGGACATGGTGTCGTAGAAGATGGTGATGCGGTCTTCCTGATAATCGGCCGCCCATTTCAGGTACAGCTCAACGATCTGCGTTGGGTTTTCGCGCCATACCACGCCGTGGGAGGTGGCAATCATATCGACCGGCAGATTGAAGCCGAGGATTTCAGTGATTTTCGGCGTGACCAGACGGCTGAACGGGGTCAGGATGTTGGCATAGTAGCGTTGGCATTGTTCGAACAGTTCGGTCTGGTCAACTTCGTCGTTGAACAGGCGTTCGTCGCAGTAGTGCTGGCCGAAGGCGTCGTTACTGAACAGTACCGCATCGCCGGTCATGTAGGTCATCATGCTGTCAGGCCAGTGTAGCATCGGCGTTTCAACAAAGATCAGCTGTTTGCCGTTGCCGATGTCCAGAGAATCACCGGTTTTCACCACGTTGAAGTTCCACTCCGGATGATGGTGGTGGCCGGTGATGGAATCAATCGCGTTAGCGGTGCAGTAGATTGGCGTGTCCGGGATACAGGACATCAGTTCGGTCAGCGCCCCAGCGTGGTCTTCTTCCGCGTGGTTAATGATGATGTAGTCGATATCCGCGAGGTCGATTTCGCTGCGCAGGTTCTGTACGAATTCACGGCTAAACTTGTGGTCTACTGTATCGATCAGCACGTTTTTTTCTTCACGGATGAGATAGCTGTTGTAGCTGCTGCCGCGCAGCGTTTTGTATTCAGTGCCGTGGAAATCGCGCACTTCCCAGTCACGTTGGCCAACCCAATGAATGTTATTTTTAACCAGAATAGACATAGCAACCTCAATTAATTCAGCGTTTTTCTAAAAAAGATGTTTTGCTTATTGCAGGTTGTGTGCCAACTTTTTAATCATTTGATTTTTAATGGTTTATTATTTATTGCCTATAAGGTGGTAGTCAAAATGACTGTTTATTTCATTGTCAATATGACAATATTAATTGTCAAAATGACAATGAGGTTGCCATGAGCTTTTCAGTAGATGTGCTGGCGGGTATCGCCATCGAATTACAAAGCGGTATCGGACATCAGGACCGTTTTCAGCGGCTGATCACGACTTTGCGCCAGGTGCTGGAGTGCGACGCATCGGCACTGCTGCGCTACGAGTCACGACAGTTTATCCCGCTGGCTATCGATGGCCTGGCGCAGGATGTGTTGGGCCGCCGTTTCACGCTGGAGGGACATCCGCGGCTGGAGGCGATTGCCCGCGCCGGGGACGTGGTACGTTTTCCTGCCGACAGCGATCTGCCCGATCCTTATGACGGGTTAATCCCGGGTCAGGAGAGCCTGAAGGTGCATGCCTGCATCGGGTTGCCGCTGTTTGCCGGACAAAACCTGATTGGCGCGTTAACGCTGGATGGTATGGAGCCCGATCAGTTCGATGTCTTCAGCGATGAAGAGCTTAGGCTGATCTCTGCCCTGGCGGCGGGGGCGCTGAGTAATGCGTTGCTGATTGAACAACTGGAAAGCCAGAATATGCTGCCGGGTTCGTCGACGGCCTTCGAGCAGGTGACGGAAACGCAGATGATTGGTCTGTCGCCCAATATGATGCAGTTGAAAAAAGAGATTGAGATTGTTGCCGGGTCCGATCTCAACGTATTAATCAGCGGCGAAACCGGGACCGGGAAGGAGCTGGTAGCCAAAGCGATTCATGAAGGTTCGCCGCGTGCGGTAAATCCGCTGGTGTATCTCAACTGCGCGGCGTTGCCCGAAAGCGTGGCGGAAAGCGAACTTTTTGGTCACGTAAAAGGGGCTTTTACCGGGGCTATCAGTAATCGTAGCGGTAAGTTTGAAATGGCGGATAACGGCACGCTGTTTCTCGACGAGATTGGTGAGCTATCGCTGGCGCTGCAGGCCAAGCTGCTGCGCGTATTGCAGTATGGCGATATTCAGCGTGTGGGGGACGATCGCAGCCTGCGCGTTGACGTGCGCGTACTGGCGGCGACCAATCGTGATTTACGAGAAGAGGTGCTGGCCGGGAATTTCCGCGCCGACCTGTTCCATCGTCTGAGCGTTTTTCCGCTTTCGGTGCCGCCCCTGCGTGAGCGCGGTGAAGATGTGGTACTGCTGGCGGGCTATTTTTGCGAGCAATGTCGGCTGCGGCTGGGACTTTCCCGCGTAGTGTTAAGCCCGGGTGCGCGTAACCATCTGCTGAACTACGGCTGGCCTGGAAACGTGCGTGAACTGGAGCATGCCATTCACCGGGCAGTCGTTCTGGCAAGGGCAACCAGAGCCGGGGATGAAGTGGTACTGGAGGCGCAGCATTTTGCTTTGCAGGATGAAAGCCCTGTACCGCAGCCGGACGTCGTGGCAGAGATCCCGCAACATCACAATTTGCGTGAGGCCACGGAGACATTTCAGCGGGAGATGATCCGCCGGGCATTGGCGCAAAATAATCACAATTGGGCGGCAAGTGCGCGGGCGCTGGAAACAGACGTCGCCAACCTGCACCGGCTGGCGAAACGCCTGGGGTTGAAGGATTAGATGATACCGGCCTGATAGAAATCCTGCAGGTTGATAGCGCCGGTGAGTTTACCGTTTTCATCTACCACCGGTGCGGCAGTGATTTTGCGCTTCATCAGGATCTCTTTGGCGTCAATCGCGCGGCTCTGCGCCTGTAGCGTAATACCATTATGGGTCATAGCTTCGCTAACCTGCGTGGTGAGCGCGCCGCCGCTAACCAGCCAGCGGCGCAGGTCGCCGTCGGTAAAGACGCCTTTCACCAGCGATGCGTCGTCACAAACTGCCACCAGACCAAGGCCCGTGCGGCTGAGTTCCAGCATCGCGTCCATAACGCTGGTGGTGAGCTTCACCTGCGGAATAGCATCGTCACGACGCATCAGGTGATGCACTTTATTTAACAGACGAGCGCCCAGCGCACCGGCCGGATGCGAGCGGGCAAAATCTTCTTCGTTAAAGCCGCGCGCCTGCATCACGGTGATTGCCAGCGCGTCGCCCATCATCAGCGTGTTCACGGTGCTGGAGGTCGGCGCCAGGCGCATCGGGCAGGCTTCACGTTCAACAGAAATATCCAGCACGGCTTTGGCCGCCAGACCCAGCGGCGAGGTCGGTTTTCCGGTCATTGCCAGCAGGGCGACGGATTTGTCTTCCAGGCGCGGAATGATGAGATCCAGCTCTTTCGCGCCGCCGGAGTAAGAGATAAACAGCATCACATCGCGGCTTTCAATCATCCCTAAGTCGCCGTGCAGGGCTTCAGCGGGATGCACAAAAAAGGCTGGGGTGCCGGTACTGGCGAGGGTCGCAGCAATTTTTTTACCAATATGGCCTGATTTGCCAATCCCGGAGACAATGACTTTGCCTTCACAGTGGATGATCGTATTGGCGGCGCGGACAAAATCATCGCCCAGTCGCTCTGGCAGTCGGCTGGCTTCCTGTAGTTCCAGCATTAACGTCTGACGGCCCGCGTTCAGTAGTGCATCACTCATTGGTTTCTCCGGTTATGATTACTTCAATCCCTTTTGCTTCCAGCGCCTGACGAAATGCAGGGTCGATACCCGCATCGGTTATCAGCTTGTCGACGCTTTCCAGACTGCACACAACGTTAGGGCTTTTACGCCCAAATTTTGAGGAGTCGGCCATCAGAATCACTTCGCGAGCGGCATTGCACATCGCTTTACTGACGCTAAACACCTCATTAAAGGTGGTCACGCCGGCATTGAGGTCAATGCCGTCGGTACCCATGAAGAGTTTATCAAAGCTGAACTGCTCAAAGGCGTTTTCTGCCAACTGACCGTGAAATGACGCAGATTTTTTGCGAAAGGTCCCGCCTGGCATCAGGATGGTTTGCTCGTTGTCCAGCTCAGAAAGAGCATTAACAATGTGCAGACTGTTGGTCATGACGGTGATGTTGCTAAAGCGGGTAAGCATCGGCACCATCTGCAATACGGTGCTGCCCGCATCCAGAATGATGGAATCACCATCATGGATATAACGGACGGCGGCTTCGGCGATCTGCTCTTTTTTATGCGTGTTAATTAGGGTTTTGTGATCGATGGGCGGGTCGGATTCGTCTTTGTTCAACACTACGCCGCCATAGGTACGAATAACGGTTCCGGCATTTTCCAGAATGACCAGATCTTTGCGAATGGTTGTGCCGGTCGTGTCAAAGTAGTGGGCCAGTTCTTCAACCGAGCATTTTCCCTGCTTTTGCAGGTGCTCCAGTATGGCAGCCTGACGCTGACGAGGTTTCATAGGCGTGATTACCCTGACTTATATATTTACCCGTCATACTTCAAGCTGCATGTGCGTTGGCTTTCCTCGCTCACCCCAGTCACGTACTTATGTACGCTCCTGGGAATTCGCTGCGTCGCCGCCTTCCTGCAACTCGAATTATTTAGGGTATAGGTTGCAAAATGATAATTTCGCAAGCTATTAGCATTCACAACGAAATTATCCATGTTTCAGTTTAAGCGCCAATGATAGTGCATTCTGCGATAGTGGATCATGGGGAAAGATCACATCAGGCTGTAAATCATCAAGATGTTTGCCCATTATCGTGGCAATTTTTTCTGGTCTGGCGAATACGGTAAGACCTTTCATAAATAACGTATCGGTAACCCGCTGTTGCTCATCAAGCGCGATGGCGACGACCACGCGCGGTTTAAACCGTCCGCCGGAACGACCCACGCCAACCCGGCCCCGCTGGCAGAGTTTGTCAAACGCCTGGTTAAAGCGGGATATCTGCCAGCCGCCGAGCGCCAGTTGCAGGCACCAGGCGATAGCGGCGACGGTAATCAGTGCGGAAACCATAATGCGCTCCTTTGATTTAGCCGGATGGCGGCTGCGCCCAATCCGGCCTACATAATATTCGTAGGCCCGGTACGCGCAGCGCCACCGGGCAATCATATCTCTTAGAACATCACCTGACCGCCGGTGACGTTAATCGATTGTCCGGTGCAGTAAGACGCTTTCGAACTGGCATAAAACAGCAGCATGTTCAGCACGTCCTGATAATCGCAGCCGCGCTTGAGCGGAACCTTATCAATGTAATACTGCTCTACTTCATCCGGCTTGAGGCCCAACTTGGTCGCATATTGCGGCAATAATGACTGGAACATCGGTGATTTCAACAGGTTGCCGAGCATCAGCGAATGGACGGTAATACCGTATTCCGCCAGATCCAGCGCCAGCGATTGGGTTAAACCCACGCCGCCAAATTTTGCCGCGCTGTAGCCCGAATTGTGTTTACTGCCTACTTTCCCTGATTTGGAGTTGATCTGGATAATGCGTCCCTGAACGCCATCGCGGATCATCAGGCGCGAGAATTCACGGGCGCAGAGGAAGTAACCGACCAAATTCACCTGCAACGAGCGGTCGAAATCCCCAAGCTGAAAGTCGCTGATAAACGCGGCTTTAGCGATACCTGCGCTGTAAACCAGCAGGTCGACGCGACCGAATATTTCATCCACTCCGCGTGACAGTGCCAGTACGCTCTGTTCGCTGGTGGCATCAGCACCAAAACCGTACGCTGTGCCTTCGCCAAACTCGGCGTTAATCTCCTGCGCGACGATGGCGGCTTTATCGCTTTGAATATCCACCACCGCGACGCGGTATCCTTCTGTCGCAAGCCCACGGCAAAGGAATGCCCCCAGGGTCTGGCCTCCACCAATGACAACGGCAACCTGATTCATCTTTTTCTCCTTTAATCTTAAGCAACAAACTTCAAAATACAGCCCGGTGCGATATCGTCCGGTACGGGGCCCGCCACGTGGACGGTGCCTGGGAATTCCGCTTCGCTGAGTCCGTCAAAACGTAGGGTGATATGCCCCAGTTCACGTAAGTTATGTTCCGCCACGCTGCCAACGGCGGTGACCGGGTAGTGATGCTGGCCTAGCTCAAACTGGAGCCCAGCTTGCAAAGCGCCATTCAGCTCTCCGTGGCAATGGATGAAGCAAAACTCTTCGATATCCGCTGGCGCACCTTCACGAAAGGTGATCAACATTTGGTCGCAGAGTGCGTCCGGGGCGCTCTGGCCGATACGGGTGATGGTGGTTTGATAAATCACGGTCATTTTTGAGTGCCTCTTATTGGTAAATAAAGCCGGAAACAAACCAGGCGATGAGTACGGTAGGCGCGCCGGTCAGGAAGCGGCTTACCAGTACGGATGGCACGCCGACGCGGACCGTGTCCTGACGCGCTTCGGCCAGTGATAATCCCACCGGAATAAAATCGCATGCCGCTTGCGCATTAATGGCAAACAGGGCCGGTAGCGCGAGATGCGCAGGAATGTTCCCCAAGCCAATCTGTACGCCGATCAACACCCCGATAACTTGAGCGATGACCGCTCCAGGGCCGAGGAAAGGCGACAGCAGCGGGAAAGAGCAAATCAGCGCCAGCGTCACCAGTCCCAGCGGGTGGCTGGCGAGCGGTGCGAGACCGTGGGCTATCCAGTCTCCCAGACCAGAAGCCATGATGATGCCGATCAGCGCCGAGACGAACGCCATAAACGGTAGAATGGTTTTCAGAACGGTATCGATAGTGTCGCGACCGGCCTGGAACAGGACAGCAACGGCCGATCCCATGCCCATCCCGACTTTTGCCAACAGACCATCGCTTTGTTCAGTAATCTTTTTACTGGTGTCGTACTCGCGACCAATCGTGCTGCTTGCAGGCGTTGGCGCAACGGATGCTTCGCCGACCACGGTAATGTTTTCTTCTTTCACGCCAGAGACATAGATATCTTCGACAATGTACTGCGCCAGCGGACCGGATTTCCCCGTGGCGTGAATATTTACCGTGGGTATGCGACGTTTGGGATAGATCCCACAGCGCAGCGTGCCGCCGCAGTCGATGATTGCCACGCCAATTTCATTCTCTGGCGGTTCGCCCTCTTTAAAACCATCAACGGCCTGCCAACCGGTCAGGTTCGCCAGTTTGTCGACAATCGCAGGGCGAGTCCCGGCAGTGATATAGACAATTTTCTTGCCCGGTACGGCATCCAGTTCAAGCGGGCCGCCCCAGCCGCCGGTGCCTTTTTCAATACGAATACGCGTCATGATGTTGCTCCCGCCAGATGAACTTTCTGCTCAAGTTGAATACCCATTTTTTTCTCGAAAATGGCGGTGGTGAAATCGGTCACCCAGCCGCGGAAGAAGTTGGTCACCAGGCCGACCAGCAAATAGCTCACCGCCAGCGGGCCAAGCGGAAGCCCCAGCGTCGTCAGGCCGCTGGCGATCCCCAGATAGACAAACAGCTCGCCGGGGTTGATGTGCGGGAATAAGCCGTTCATGGAATGGCAGCTATAAGAGGCCGCAGCGTAGTAGCTGGGTTTGTACTTTTCTGGCATAAAGCGGCCCAGGCTCAGCGTCATCGGATTACAAAACACAAATGTGCCGATGCACGGCAGCAGCAGATAGCGGGACAGTGGGTTTCCGGCGCAGCGCTGGGCAAAACGTTCAATACGCTGCTGGCCGATAAAGTTAATCAGCGCATTCATGATGACCAGCAGGCTAATCAGCAGGGGAAGAATACCGGTCACCATGCCGGTAAACACCTCTCCGCCTTTCTGGAACAGCCCGATAAACCACTCAGCACCGAGTGTGATGGTGTCGATCATTATTCTCTCCTGTAGGGGTTTTTAGTTACCTTGCCAAACGGTAGTTAATTTTAATCAGATCGAAAGGTTTAAAAGTGTTATTTTGATCTCAAAATGAAAGATAAATATTTTAATTTGAAAGTTATTGCGTAAGTGCTCGCAAATGTGACGGTCGGAAGTGCAAGCGGGGGGAAATTCTGTGAAGCAGAGCGACTACTGCTTCCTTGTATGGCGGAGGATGCTTTACCATACTTCTCCCAGGCTGAATTTGTTTAATGGATGTCTCATGTTCAAGCGTCGTTATGTAGCGTTACTTCCCCTTTTCGTATTGCTTGCTGCCTGTAGCAGCAAACCTAAACCTTCAGAGACTCAAACGACTACGGGTACGCCTTCCGGCGGCTTCCTGCTTGAGCCACAGCACAATGTCATGCTAACGGGCGGCGATTTTGCCAATAACCCGAACGCGCAACAGTTCATCGAGAAGATGGTGAACAAGCACGGCTTTGACCGTCAGCAGTTGCAGGAGATCCTGTCGCAGGCCAAGCGGCTGGACTCGGTATTACGTCTGATGGACCGTCAGGCGCCGACGACTCAACCCCCAGCCGGACCTAACGGCGCGTGGCTGCGTTATCGCAAGCAGTTCATCACACCAGACAACGTGCAAAACGGCGTGGCCTTTTGGAATCAATATGAAGATGCCCTGAACCGTGCGTGGCAGGTCTACGGCGTGCCACCGGAAATCATCGTCGGTATTATTGGCGTGGAGACGCGCTGGGGCCGCGTGATGGGTAAAACGCGAATTCTGGATGCGCTGGCGACGCTGTCCTTTAACTATCCTCGTCGTGCGGAATACTTCTCTGGCGAACTGGAAACGTTCCTGTTGATGGCACGAGATGAAAGCGATGATCCGCTCGATTTGAAAGGTTCCTTCGCCGGTGCGATGGGCTACGGCCAGTTTATGCCGTCTTCCTATAAAGAATATGCGGTCGATTTCAATGGCGATGGGCACATTAATCTGTGGGATCCGGTCGATGCCATCGGTAGCGTGGCGAACTATTTTAAAGGCCACGGCTGGGTGAAAGGCGATACGGTCGCGGTGCCGGCGAATGGTCAGGCGCCTGGGCTGGCGAACGGCTTTAAAACCCAGTACAGCATTTCACAGCTTGCCGCCGCGGGACTGACGCCGCAGCAGTCGTTGGGGAATCATCAGCAGGCCAGCCTGCTGCGCCTGGACATTGGCACCGGTTATCAGTACTGGTACGGACTGCCGAACTTCTACACGATCACCCGCTACAACCACAGTACGCATTATGCGATGGCCGTGTGGCAATTGGGTCAGGCGGTCGCGCTGGCGCGCGTACAGTAATCGCGCCCCGGCCTACCGGAAGATATCGCTGGTAGGCCGGATAAGATGCTCTGACATCGCCATCCGGCAGGTCTTATTTATGCAACGGATCAATTTTTGGAATCCCCCTCGTAAAACGTTCTCCCCATCCCCACATTGGTTGTGAAAGTGCTATCTTGTCCGGCATATTTTTTAACTGACAGAGGCTGAAATGACCGACAGTGAACTGATGCAGTTAAGCGAGCAGGTTGGCCTGGCGCTGAAAGCGCGTGGGGCGACCGTTACGACGGCAGAATCCTGCACCGGCGGCTGGGTGGCCAAAGCCATTACGGATATTGCTGGCAGCTCCGCCTGGTTTGAACGCGGGTTTGTGACCTACAGTAACGAAGCCAAAGCGCAGATGATCGGCGTGCGCGAAGAGACGCTGGCCCAGCATGGCGCGGTGAGTGAGCCTGTTGTCGTGGAAATGGCGATTGGCGCGTTAAAAGCGGCCCGCGCGCATTTTGCGATCTCGATCAGCGGCATTGCGGGGCCGGATGGCGGCAGTGAGGAAAAGCCTGTAGGTACGGTGTGGTTTGCCTTTGCCAGCGCAAGCGGCGAGGGCGTGACGCGCAGGGAATGCTTCAGCGGCGATCGCGATGCGATACGTCGGCAGGCGACTGCCTATGCGTTACAAACCCTGTGGCAACAATTTCTACAAAATACTTGATACTGTATGAGCATACAGTATAATTGCCTCAACAGAACATTATCTTTCACGTTTCGCGGTTTACCCCGAAAGCGGCATGACAGGAGTAATTAATGGCTATCGACGAAAACAAACAGAAAGCGTTGGCGGCAGCGCTGGGTCAGATCGAAAAGCAATTCGGTAAAGGCTCCATCATGCGCCTGGGTGAAGACCGTTCCATGGATGTGGAAACCATCTCCACCGGTTCGCTTTCTCTGGATATCGCATTGGGCGCAGGCGGTTTGCCAATGGGCCGTATCGTCGAAATCTACGGGCCTGAATCCTCCGGTAAAACGACGCTGACTCTGCAGGTTATTGCCGCCGCACAGCGCGAAGGTAAAACCTGTGCGTTCATCGATGCGGAACACGCGCTGGATCCCGTCTATGCCCGTAAGCTTGGCGTTGATATCGACAACCTGCTGTGTTCCCAGCCGGATACCGGTGAACAAGCGCTGGAAATTTGTGATGCGCTGGCGCGTTCCGGCGCGGTTGACGTTATCGTTGTCGACTCCGTGGCGGCGCTGACGCCGAAAGCGGAAATCGAAGGCGAGATTGGCGACTCTCACATGGGCCTTGCGGCGCGTATGATGAGCCAGGCGATGCGTAAGCTGGCCGGTAACCTGAAGCAGTCCAACACGCTGCTGATTTTCATCAACCAGATCCGTATGAAAATTGGCGTTATGTTCGGTAACCCGGAAACCACTACCGGTGGTAACGCGCTGAAATTCTATGCCTCCGTTCGCCTGGACATTCGTCGTATCGGCGCAGTGAAAGAGGGCGACAACGTGGTCGGTAGCGAAACCCGCGTTAAGGTCGTGAAGAATAAAATTGCCGCGCCGTTTAAACAGGCTGAATTCCAGATTCTGTACGGTGAAGGAATCAACTTCTATGGCGAACTGGTTGATCTGGGCGTGAAAGAGAAGCTGATTGAAAAAGCCGGTGCATGGTACAGCTATAACGGTGAGAAAATCGGTCAGGGTAAAGCGAATGCGACCAACTGGCTGAAAGAAAACCCGGCAACCGCAAAAGAGATTGAGAAGAAATTGCGCGAGTTACTGCTCAATAACCAGGATTCAACGCCAGATTTCTCCGTTGATGACGGTGGTGCAGACGTAGCAGAAACGAACGAAGATTTCTGATAATCTGTTTTACATCGCATAATAGTAAGGGGCTGCATATCATGCAGCCCTTTTGCATTTCTGAAGGTTCACTATGACAGATGCAACTTCCCGCCGATCCGCTTATTCCCGACTGCTCGACCGCGCCGTGCGTATTCTGGCAATGCGCGATCACAGCGAGCAGGAACTACGGCGTAAACTGGCCGCGCCGGTGATGGGCAAACAAGGGCCGGAAGACATTGATGCTTCCCCGGAAGATTACGACAAGGTCATTGCCTGGTGCATTGAAAGTCATTATCTGGATGATGACCGCTTCGTTCAGCAGTTTATTGCCAGCCGTAGCCGCAAAGGTTATGGACCCGCGCGCGTGCGGCAGGAACTCAGCCAGAAAGGGATCTCGCGTGAGGCTATCGAGCGGGCGATGCGCGAGTGTGAAATTGACTGGGCAGTCCTTGCGCGCGAGCAGGCAATCCGTAAATACGGTGAACCTTTACCAGTCGATTTTTCAGATAAGGTAAAGGTCCAGCGTTTTTTGCTCTATCGCGGCTATCTGATGGAAGATATTCAGGCAATATGGCGAAATTTTGACGATTGAGCGCATACGGGATTTTACTTCCCAGTAAAGAAAACTTATCTTATTCCCACTTTTCGATTGCCAGAGGCGCAGTTTACGTGTCGATGCTGGTAATGACATTTCGTTAGCTTGATTTCTTCAGGATAATTATGAGCAAGAGCACCGCTGAGATCCGTCAGGCGTTTCTCGATTTTTTCCATAGTAAAGGACATCAGGTAGTTGCCAGCAGCTCCCTGGTACCAAACAATGACCCTACTTTGTTGTTTACCAACGCCGGGATGAACCAGTTCAAGGATGTTTTCCTTGGCCTCGACAAGCGTAATTATTCCCGCGCAACTACCTCGCAGCGTTGCGTACGTGCGGGTGGTAAGCACAACGACCTGGAAAACGTCGGTTACACTGCACGTCACCACACTTTCTTCGAAATGCTGGGCAACTTCAGCTTCGGCGATTATTTCAAACACGATGCCATTCAATACGCGTGGGAACTGCTGACCGGTGAAAACTGGTTTGCCCTGCCAAAAGAACGTCTGTGGGTCACCGTCTATGAAACTGACGATGAAGCCTATGAAATCTGGGAAAAAGAAGTCGGTATTCCGCGCGAACGTATCATCCGCATTGGTGATAACAAAGGCGCGGCCTATGCATCCGACAACTTCTGGCAGATGGGTGATACCGGTCCTTGCGGTCCGTGCACCGAAATTTTTTACGACCACGGCGACCATATTTGGGGCGGCCCTCCGGGAAGCGCAGAAGAAGATGGCGATCGCTACATTGAGATCTGGAACATCGTCTTCATGCAGTTCAACCGTCAGGCTGACGGCACCATGGAACCGCTGCCGAAACCGTCCGTGGATACCGGTATGGGTCTGGAGCGTATTGCGGCCGTGCTGCAACACGTTAACTCCAACTATGAAATTGACCTGTTCCGCTCACTGATTGAATCCGTAGCGAAAGTTACCGGCGCGACCGATCTGAGCAATAAATCGCTGCGCGTTATCGCCGACCATATCCGTTCCTGTGCATTCCTGATTGCCGATGGCGTTGTCCCGTCGAATGAAAACCGTGGCTATGTGCTGCGCCGTATCATTCGCCGTGCGGTACGTCATGGCAACATGCTGGGCGCGAAGGATACCTTCTTCTACAAGCTGGTTGGTCCGCTGGTGGAAGTCATGGGATCTGCTGGTGAAGAACTGAAGCGTCAACAGGCCATGGTTGAACAGGTTCTGAAAACCGAAGAAGAACAGTTCGCGCGTACGCTGGAGCGTGGTCTGGCACTGTTGGACGAAGAACTGGCAAAACTGACCGGCGATACGCTGGATGGCGAAACTGCCTTCCGTCTGTATGACACCTACGGCTTCCCGGTTGACCTGACGGCAGACGTTTGCCGCGAGCGCAACATCAAGGTTGACGAAGCGGGCTTTGAAGCCGCAATGGAAGAACAGCGTCGTCGTGCGCGTGAAGCCAGCGGCTTTGGCGCAGACTACAATGCGATGATTCGCGTTGATGGCGCTTCAGAATTTAAAGGCTATGAGCATCTTGAGCTGAACGGCAAAGTGACTGCGTTGTTTGTCGATGGTAAAGCGGTAGAGGCCATTAACGCTGGTCAGGATGCTGTTGTTGTACTGGATCAGACGCCGTTCTATGCGGAATCTGGTGGTCAGGTTGGCGACAAGGGCGAACTGAAAGGTGCGGGCTTTGCGTTTGTCGTGAGCGACACGCAAAAATATGGCCAGGCGATTGGTCATATCGGCAAACTGTCTGCGGGTTCTCTGAAAATTGGCGATGCAGTGCAGGCTGATGTGGATGAAGCTCGTCGTGCACGTATCCGTTTGAATCACTCCGCAACGCACCTGATGCACGCGGCGCTGCGCCAGGTACTGGGCACGCATGTGGCACAGAAAGGTTCACTGGTTAACGATAAAGTGCTGCGCTTCGACTTCTCTCATACCGAAGCCATGAAGCCTGCTGAAATCCGTGCCGTTGAAGATCTGGTGAATGCGCAAATTCGCCGTAACCTGCCGATTGAAACGAACATCATGGATCTCGACGCGGCGAAAGCCAAAGGCGCAATGGCGCTGTTTGGCGAGAAATATGATGACCATGTGCGTGTTCTGAGCATGGGCGATTTCTCTACCGAACTGTGTGGCGGTACTCACGCCAGCCGTACGGGTGATATCGGTCTGTTCCGCATTGTGTCTGAGTCAGGTACTGCGGCGGGCGTTCGTCGTATCGAAGCTGTAACCGGTGAAGGCGCTATCCAAACTGTTCATGCTGAGAGCGATCGCTTAAGCGATATCGCGCAACTGCTGAAAGGCGATAGCCAGAATATCGGTGATAAAGTGCGTTCAGTGCTGGAACGTACGCGTCAACTCGAAAAAGAATTGCAGCAATTGAAGGAACAGGCTGCGGCGCAGGAGAGTGCAAATCTCTCCAGCAAAGCGGTTGATATCAACGGCGTGAAGCTGCTGGTCAGTGAACTCGCGGACGTTGAGCCGAAAATGTTGCGTACCATGGTTGATGATCTGAAAAATCAACTGGGGTCTACCGTTATCGTTCTGGCAACGGTAGTTGAAGGTAAGGTTTCTCTGATTGCTGGTGTGTCTAAGGATGTGACAGACCGTGTGAAAGCAGGGGAGCTGGTTGGTATGGTCGCTCAGCAGGTAGGCGGTAAGGGTGGCGGTCGTCCGGACATGGCGCAAGCCGGTGGTACGGATGCAGCGGCTCTGCCTGCAGCGTTAGCCAGTGTGAAAGGCTGGGTCAGCGCAAAACTGTAATAACTATAAGCGTAAGTCGACGCTGCGGGCTTCAATCCGCAGCGTTTGCATCAACGCTATCGACAACGATAAAGTCAGGTTGAAGTTGTGTATATCGGCTAAACTTAGGTTTAACAGAATGTGATGCCGTGACTGCTTACACTTAGGTGTTTGTCATCGCTTACTTTTTGGCGTTATATGATGGATAATGCCGGGATACAGAGAGACCCGACTCTTTTAATCTTTCAAGGAGCAAAGAATGCTGATTCTGACTCGTCGAGTTGGTGAGACCCTCATGATAGGCGATGAGGTCACCGTGACAGTTTTAGGGGTGAAGGGCAACCAGGTACGCATTGGCGTAAACGCCCCGAAAGAAGTTTCTGTCCATCGTGAAGAGATCTACCAGCGTATCCAGGCTGAAAAATCCCAGCAGTCCAGTTACTAAGGTTTTCGCGTCTCACCTTTCTGGTGAGGCGCAACCTGATTGAGTTGTCCTCTTTCTTCGCTTTTCTGCTTCACTCTCTCGTTTTCTCGTTTCCCATACGCATATTGCCGTTCCCGGCGAATTTTCTGTTTGTACATTGCCGGCAGGAAACTGCCAATTTATCTGTTGATAAAACACTCTTTTTGCCGTTTTTGCAGACTAATTGCGCGTGAAATGTGCAAACGATAAAAGCTCTGGAAAAATTGTTTGACTTATAAGTCCCAGAAAGTAATATGTGCGCCACGCAGCGACGATGAGCAGAAACAAGTTCTTCGAAGCACTCGCAAGAGGCGTGTTGGTGAGGTGGCCGAGAGGCTGAAGGCGCTCCCCTGCTAAGGGAGTATGCGGTCAAAAGCTGCATCCGGGGTTCGAATCCCCGCCTCACCGCCATTTGCATCCGTAGCTCAGCTGGATAGAGTACTCGGCTACGAACCGAGCGGTCGGAGGTTCGAATCCTCCCGGATGCACC